>JASBTJ010000045.1 GCA_030148485.1 Gammaproteobacteria bacterium
ATGGGGGACCCATCCGACATTAGAATGGTTGCAAGATTAACCGAGGGCGGGCCGCAGGCAAAGCGAGCCCTTACTCAACGACTGCCGTCGAAAGGTCAAGGAGGACCCATGGCGATCACGGACTGGCCCGTCGACGAACGACCACGGGAAAAACTGCTCGCCCGTGGCGCCCACGCCCTGAGCGACGCGGAACTGCTGGCGATCTTTCTACGCACCGGCGTCACCGGGAAGAGCGCGGTGGACCTGGCCCGCGAGCTGCTGACCCGTTTCGACGGGTTGCGGCCGCTGCTGGCCGCCAACCAAGCGGACTTTTGCGCCGCCCCGGGGCTGGGCGACGCGAAATTCGCTCAGCTGCAGGCCGTGTTGGAGATGGGCCGCCGCCACCTCTTTGAAGACCTCAAACGCGGCCAGGCCCTGACCAGCCCGGCGGCCAGCCGCGACTACCTGACGGCCCGCCTGGCGGACTACCCCTACGAGGTCTTTGCCTGTGTCTTTCTCGACACCCGACACCGACTGATCGCCTGCGACGAACTGTTCCGCGGCACCGTCAACGGCGCCAGCGTGCACCCCCGCGAAGTGGTGCGCCGCGCCCTGCAGCACAATGCCGCGGCCGTCATTCTGGCGCACAATCATCCGTCCGGGGTCTCCGAGCCCAGTCAGGCCGACATCGCCCTGACCAAACGACTGCGCGAGGCCCTGGGGCTGGTGGACGTGCGGGTGCTGGACCACCTGGTGGTGGCGCCCGGCGACTGGGCCTCGCTGGCGGAACGCGGGCTGATCTGACGCCCGCAACGACTATTGCGGGGCCCGCTGCGTTCCGGTATGATTCGCCGTCTTTCTGCCCGGTGGCACTTGCGCCGGGCCCGACGGAATACGGATTTCGAGGCCTTCACCATGTCCAGAGTCTGTCAGATCACTGGCAAGCGACCCATGACCGGGAACAATGTGTCCCACTCCAACCGCAAGACCCGGCGTCGCTTCCTGCCGAACCTGCAGCATCATCGTTTCTGGGTCGAGAGCGAGAACCGCTTCGTGCGCCTGCGCATCTCCACCAAGGGCATGCGCATCATCGACAAGAAAGGCATCGACGTCGTGCTGGCCGAGCTGCGCGCCCGCGGCGAAAAGGTCTGATAGGAGCTAAGTCATGGCAAAATCTGCACGCGAAAAGATTCGTCTGGTCTCTTCTGCCGGTACCGGTCACTTCTACACCACCGACAAGAACAAGAAGACCATGACCGGCAAGTTCGAGATCAAGAAATTCGATCCTAAGGCTCGCCAGCACGTGATGTATAAGGAAGCCAAGATCAAGTGATCCAGCGTCCTCACATCCGACCGGAAAACCCGCCTCGGCGGGTTTTTTGTTCGGACTTATATACTTGACAAACCCACGTCATGAACTAGGATATCTAGTACAGACAGACGAGGGATTGTCCGATGTGCGATCTAACCGCACCGTATTTCCAAGACGAAGAGAAGGCGCGCGAGTACCTTGAGGCGCAGCGGTGGCCGCAAGGCCCTGTGTGCCCCCACTGCGGAGGCGTCGAGAAGATTTACGCCTTCAAGGGTAAGAGCGCCCGTCCTGGCCTGTACAAGTGCGGAGACTGCCGCAAGCAGTTCACGGTAACGGTCGGCACCCTGTTTCATGGCAGCCGCGTCCCGCTGAACAAGTGGCTCATGGCGGTGCATCTGATGTGCGCCAGCAAGAAGGGCATTTCCAGCCACCAGCTTCACCGGATGCTGGGTGTGACGTACAAGACCGCGTGGTTCATGACCCACCGAATCCGCGAGGCTATGCGCCCCAGCGACGAGGAAGCGGATACCCCGCTGGGCGGCAATGGCGCCACCGTCGAGGCCGACGAAACCTTTTGGGGCAACAACAAGCCCAAGAGCCAGAAGAAGGGCCGTGGCTACCACCACAAGGAGAAAATCTTCTCCCTGGTGGAGCGAGGCGGTAAGGTGCGGTCCTTTCATGTGGCAGCGGTCAACGCCAAGACCCTGCGCCCGATCATGCGGGAGCAGATCGCGGCAGATACGCGGATCGTTACTGACGAGGCAGGCCAGTATTGCCATACTGCGGAGAAGATGACCGAGGACTTCGCGGCCCATGAGTTCGTGAAGCACGGCATCGGCGAATACGTGCGTGGTGACGTACACACCAACACGGTTGAGGGCTACTTCAGCATCCTCAAGCGTGGCTTGGTTGGCACCTATCACCACGTGGGCAGCCAACACCTTAAGCGGTACGTAGGTGAGTTCGATTTCCGCTACAACTACCGCATGGCTGCTGGTTACGGAGACGTTGAAAGACGTGATGTTGTTCTGCGAAATCTTGGCGGGAGGCGGTTGCTATACCGGGACTCGCCATAGGCCAGCGGGCAGACAGAAAGGTTGAACCAATGGATTTGCTAGAAGCCGGTATTTACACGGTTAGCGATGCGTCCAAACTGCTTGGCGTAAGCAATCAGAAAGTGAATGGCTGGGTGTTTGGTTATCAGAACACCCACAGTGCCCCTATTGCGCCTAGCCAGCTCGATAAGATCGATGGCCAGAAGGCCATGACGTTTGTGAATCTTATGGAGGCCAGGTTTATCGCTGCGTTCGCAAAGCACGGTGTCAGTGTCCGCGCAATGCGTCTTATGGCCGAAGAGGCCAAACGTTTTCTTAATGTGCCGCACCCGTTTGCTACCGACATGCTGTTCAAAACAGACGGCAGAAAGATCTTTATCGAGGTTGCGGAAAGCGCGGAAGACAAAGCTCTATACGATCTTGGCGGCAAGAACTGGGCGTTCCACAACATTCTTGCAGAGGGCCTTAAGGATGAGGTGCTTTATGGCCCGAGTGGATATGCGATGGCATGGGCGCCGCGGAGAGGGGTTGCTCCGAATGTTTTGGTCGACCCGAGGAAGGCGTTTGGACAGCCAGTACTCAAGGACAGCGGAGTTCCAACCAGGGCGCTATTCGATGCTTTCAACGCGGAAGACGAGACATACGAAAGCGTGGCGCATTGGTACGATGTGCCGGTCGAACAAGTAAAAGAAGCGGTCAAGTTTGAATTTGACCTAGCAAGGGCTGCGTGAAGATTGCTTTTGACGAGCATATCCCGTCGGTAATAGTCAAAATATTTCAGGGTCTGGCTAACGACGGAGACATTCTGGAAGCGGAGATTGTCTCTGCTAAGGAATACGTTGCCGCAGAAAAAGAGGGCGACGTGCCTTGGCTGAAAAAATTTGCGAGCGCCGGAGGCAAGGTAATCATATCTGGCGACGTCAGAATGCGGTCCCGTCAGCATGAGCGGCTAGCCTTGCAGCAGGGCGGCTTTACCGCCTTCTACTTCACCGGGGCGTGGAGCCAGAAGAACAACTTTGTGAAGTCGGCAATGCTGTTGTTTTGGTGGCCGAAAATTCAGCAGTACATCGAGAAGATTGAGAAGCCAAAGATTTGGGAGGTTCCATGCCAATGGACATGGAAGCCATTCAAGGACGTAACCGGACCGAAGGTTGAGCACGATGGCTGACAAAGACAGGGAGAAGAGCCAGGAACCCTTGCCCGATCCCGAGGCCGTGATTAAGCGGATGCTCAACACCCCGCCAGCCAAGAAGCGGGAAGACAAAAAAGAGAAGAGCGGTACCCGCCGCCAAACTACAGACTAGTTACTACTTACATTTACGGGGCGGGCGGCGCTTGTGTTGACGCACAGGCACCGTCTTGTTGCCCCGTGGTGGTGTTTTGCAACCACCGCAAGGTTTCTTAGCCATTTGCTTCACCTCTCTATCTGACGACAGCCAGGGGCTGCCTCCCTCGGGAGCCCCATGCTCCCCGCTTACAGAGCTTGGGCTTGAGGGCAGATAAAAAGGACGGCGGATACCGCGCTAGGAGTTTACATCATTCGCAGACGTTGGGTTTGCGAAGTATATAAGACCGTTTTTGTTGCCCGGTGGTCACTCACCCGCGCGCACAAAAAAACCGCCCCGGCATCGCCGGATGCCGGGGCGGTCATTCAGCGCAGATATACCGCCTCAGGCCGGCTGGCCCGCCGGTGTATAGCCGCGCAGGCTGCGGGCGAAGTCCTGCAATGCCTTGATGCCCGTCGCTTCGGCCTGCTGACACCAGTCCTGCAGGGCGTGCAACAAGGCATCCTGACTGCTGGCGGTACGTTCCCAGACCTGTTGCAGCCGGGCACGGTATTGATGCACCGTGGCCAAGGCCTGGCTACGGGCAAGGATATCCGCCAGGTGGGCCCGCCCGGCGGCATCCAGTCGGTCCTCGTCCCGCGCCAACAGTTTCTTTGCGCGGCGATACAGCTTGCGGCAGCTGCCCTCGTCGGGACACAGCTCCTTGCGGCTGACCGGCTGAATCACCTCACGGGCATAGTCGGCCAACACATGCATGCGATGACTGATCACCGCCTTGACGGTGTCCATGTCGACCACCTGCTTGCCCACGGCGATCTCCGGTGCGCGAGCCACCCGGCGCACCTTGGCCAGTCCCAGCATCTCGAAGATGCGAATGTACAGCCAGCCGATGTCGAACTCAAACCACTTGGCCGAGAGTTTCGCCGAACTGGGGAAGGCATGGTGATTGTTGTGCAGCTCCTCACCGCCGATCAGGACTCCCCAGGGCGAGATATTGGTTGCCGCATCCGGCGATTCGAAATTGCGATACCCCCAGTAATGGCCGATGCCGTTGATCACGCCGGCGGCGAAAAAGGGTATCCAGATCATCTGCACCGCCCACACCGCGACGCCCAGCACGCCGAACAATGCCACGTCGACGAGTAACATCAGGCCGATGCCTTGCCAGCGCAACCGGCCGTAGACGCGGCGTTCCAGCCAGTCGTCAGGCGTGCCATGCGCATAGCGCTGGATCTCGGCACTGTCCTTGGCAGCGGCCTGATAAAGCTCGGCGCCTTCCCACAACACCTTGGAGAGACCGCGCACCTGGGGGCTGTGCGGATCGTCTTCGGTCTCACAGCGCGCGTGATGCTTGCGGTGGATACCGACCCACTCGCGTACCACCATGCCGGTGGCAGCCCAGGTCCAGAAGCGGAAGAAATGATTGAGCACCGGGTGCAGATCCAGCGCGCGATGCGCCTGACTGCGGTGCAGAAAGACCGTCACGGTGACAATGGTCACGTGGGTGAGGGCCAGCGTCACCAGGATCAACTGCCACCAGGACAGATCCAACAGACCATTATACATAAGTACACTCCAGAGCGATCACCCGGGGCGCCCGGGTAACGGGCAGACCAGGCCGGGCGACTCGCCAAAACGAACACCCGGTGTAGCGGATATTCTACGAAAAACTGTACATCGGGGCAGCCTGTTCCCATGTCAAGCCCGAACGGCCCTTGCCGATATCCCGGGCATGGCCTCCTCCAGTCCGACCAACCCCGTCGCGGCATCCGCCGATCCGCTACCCGCCGGCATCGCCCGGGTCGGCCGCCAGCCGATCCTGGACCAGCGGCGGCGCACCTTCGGTTACGAACTCCTGTACCGCCCCGATACGCCGGGAACGGCGGATCGAGCCGACGGCAATCAGGCCACTGCGCGCACCATGCTCAGCGCCTTCATCGATCTGGGCCTGAAACAACTGACCGGGGACCGCAAGGTCTTCATCAACCTGACACGCGCCTTTTTCACCGACATGGAGCCCCTGCCCCTCGATCGCCAACGCCTGGTGTTGGAGGTGCTGGAGGACATCGACATCGACGCGGTGATGATCGCCGGCGTAAGGCGCATGCACCGGGCAGGCTACACCCTCGCCCTGGACGATTACCGGTTCGAGCCCCGCTGGGATCCCCTGTTGCCGTATGCGAGCATCATCAAGGTCGACATCATGGGACTGGATCTGGCCCGACACAAAGCCGCCATCCAGGCCTTGCACGCCCGCGGCCTGACGTTGCTTGCGGAAAAAGTCGAAAGCCGTGACCAATTCGATCGCTGCCGCAGCCTGGGATTTGAACTGTTTCAAGGCTATTTTTTCGCCAAGCCGCAAATCGTCAGCGGCAGGCGCGCGGACAGCAATGCCCAACTGCTGATGAAGCTGCTGGCGCGCATCAACGACCCCACCTGCCGGATCGACGAACTGGCCCAGCTGGTGGCGCTCGACCCGAATCTCAGCTTCAAGCTGCTGCGCTGCATCAATTCGGCGGCGATGGGGTTACCGCGCCAGGTAACGTCCATCCAGGAGGCGGTGGTCTATATCGGCCTGACCCGGCTACGCAGCTGGGCATCGCTGCTGGCGATGTCCGGGCTGCACCAGCAGGCACCGGAACTCATCACCAGCAGCCTGGTACGGGCCGAAATCTGCGAACGACTCTGCCACCGGCTGCACAATGGCGATCCGGACAGCGCTTACACCGTGGGGTTGCTATCGGTGCTCGACAGTGTGCTCGAACAACCCATGGCAAGCCTGGCAGGCACGCTCGGCCTTGGTGCCGAAATGACCCTGGGCCTGATCGCCCACAGCGGCCCGTACGGCGCCGCACTGGCCTGCGCCTTGGCACTGGAGAAGAACCAGTGGCAGCACCCAGCCACTGCGCTGCTCCCAGCCGATCAACTGGTCGCGCTGTTCTGCGAGGCCCTCACTCAGGCGGAACGGATACGCACCGGAATCAACTGACCCGTCTCAGCCTGAGATTGCCCGCGTCGTCCTTGCTCGCCTGCCAACCGGCCGCCAACCAGGTGGTCGCCACCGGCTCGGTGATGACCGCCGGCCCCTGGACCACCTGCCCGACCGCCAGCTGGGATCGTGGCAGATGAGCGACGCCATCCCGTGGCGCGGGTGCCGGTGTCTCATCCCTGCCGACCGTTGGGGCCTGCAACCCCGGCGCAAGCCCCGGACCGCGCACCGCCAGGCGCAGATTCACCAGCTCCACCGGCGCCCGCAAGGCATGCCCGTAACGGGCCCGGTGGCTGCGGTGGAAGTCTGCCTTGGCCGCCGCCACGCCTTGCCACGGGACATTCAGGGTATAGGCCTGTCCCTGATAGCGCAGGTCCAGACTTGGGCTCAGCTGCATATCCGTCTCGGCAAGTCCCTCCGCCGCCAAGGCGCTACGTCCCTGCTCGGCCCCCCCGACGAATGCTTCCTCCAAGGCCTGGTCGCTTCGATCGTCGAGCAACCCCTGCCAGGTGCGGGAAAGCTGTCGCCCCGGACGGGCCGCCAGCATGCCCAATGCGGACAACACGCCACCGTGCACCGGCACCAGGGCCTCGACCAGGCCCAGGGACTCGGCCAGATCGCAGACATGCAAACCACCGGCGCCGCCGAAACAGGTCAACACGAAACCACCGGGGTCGATCCCGCGCTGTACCGAGATGGTCCGCAACGCCCGGGCCATGTGCTCGTTGGCCACCCGCAGCACACCCTCGGCCGCGGCCTCCACCGAGCAGCCGAGCGGCTCCGCCAAGGTCGCCAAGGCGGCGCGGGCGGCCCCGCTGTCCAATGCCATGGACCCACCCAGAAAGGCGTCCCCACGCAGCCGACCCAACACCAGGTTGGCATCGGTGACCGTCGGGCGACGTCCGCCACGACCATAGCAGGCCGGACCCGGGTCGGCGCCGGCAGATTCGGGACCGACCTGCAGCATGCTGCCGGCATCGAGCCAGCCGACGGACCCGCCGCCGGCGCCGATGGTGTGCATATCGACCATCGGCACCGCCACCGGATAGCGGCCGATGCGCCCCTCGGTGGTCAAACGCGGTTCGCCATCGATCAACGCCACGTCGGTGGAGGTGCCGCCCATGTCGAAGGTCAACAGCCGTGGGCAGCCGGCCGTTTGGCCGACAAAACGCGCCCCCACCAGCCCTCCTGCCGGGCCGGACAGCAGCATGCGCACGGCCTGCTCGCCGGCCTGCTCGGCCGCCACCGTATCGCCGGCGCTCTGCATCACCGACAACCGGGTGCCGGGCAGGCCCTGCGCCAGCCGCCGCAGATAACCCTGCACCAGCGGTCCCACCCAGGCATTCAACCAAGTCGCCATACCCCGTTCGACCTCGCGCAACTCCGGCAGCACTTGGCTCGACAAACTGGTGAAGACGCCCTCGGGAACCACCTCGGCGATGGCTCGCTCGGCGCGGTTATCCAGGAAAGAGAACAACAGGTTCACCGCGACGGCATCGGGCTTGAGCGCCGCGAGTCGTGCGCGCAGTTCGGTCAGATCCACCTCACTCAACGGCTCGACCACGCTGCCGTCCGCGGCCAGTCTGCCGCCGGTTTCGAGACACAGTGCCGCCGGTACCGGCGGGGCTTCCGGCGGCGGTTGCAGGTCGTACAGGTCGGCGCGGTGCTGACGACCGATGGTCAGCAGATCGGCAAAACCGCGATTGGTAACGAAGGCGGTGCGCACGCCCTTGCCTTCCAGAGCGGCATTGGTCGCCACGGTGGAGCCGTGCACCATGCGCAAACCGGCCGGGTCCAGGCCCAACGCCCTCACCCCCTGCAAAATGGCACGCTCCGGGGCATCGGGCGTGGACAACACCTTGTGCACCCGCAGGCCGGTGCCGTCCCATAGCACGAAATCGGTAAAGGTACCGCCTGTGTCCACCCCCAGCACCAGGGCCATCGCTCGCCTCCCAAGAAAGGCTGGCAAGCCTACCGGATCGCGGCGCGTTCTTGAATGCGTCTTGTCACCGTAACACGCACCCCGTAGGCTGCCGCGCCATGCCCGAACTGCCCGAAGTCGAAACCACCCGCCGCGGTATCGCGCCGCACCTCGAAGGCCAAACCGTCACCGACGTGCGCGTGCGCCAGCGCCGCTTGCGCTGGCCGGTGCCCCGCGACCTGTCGACACGGCTGATCGGCCAGGAGCTGATCCTGGTGGAGCGACGAGCCAAGTACCTGTTGCTGCGCTTTCGCGTCGGGACCCTGATGATCCATCTGGGCATGTCCGGCAGCCTGCGGGTGCTGCCGGCGGACAGCCCAGCGGAAAAACACGACCATGTGGACGTGGTGTTCGCCGATATCTGTCTGCGGCTGCGCGATCCCCGCCGCTTCGGCGCCGTACTGTGGACGGACGACCTGACCGATCACCACCCACTGATCAGCAACCTGGGACCAGAGCCCTTGTCGGACGCCTTCGACGCCCATCACCTGGCTGATGCCGCCAAGGGCCGCAAGCTCGCCATAAAGCAGTTGATCATGGACGGCAAGGTGGTGGTCGGGGTGGGAAACATCTACGCCAATGAGGCGTTGTTCATGGCCGGCATCCACCCACAACGCGCCGCCGGACGTATCGGGTTTGCGCGCCTGGCGGCCCTGGTCGACGCCGTCAAGACCGTGCTGGCCGCCGCCATAGAACAAGGCGGCACCACCTTGCGCGACTTTCAGCGCGAGGACGGCAAGCCCGGCTACTTCGCCCAGGCGCTACAGGTCTACGGCCGCGCCGGCCTGCCCTGTCCGAGCTGCGGCAAGCCGCTGAAGGAATGCCGACTGGGCCAGCGCAGCACGGTGTACTGCGGCCACTGTCAGCGCTGAGCCCACGGCACGGCATCAGCCATCAATGGTCGTGCGCCCCGTCATGGTGGTGACCGGCATTGCCGGTGTAACCGCGTAAGCGATCATAGGCCTGCCGCTGGCTGGGCGTGAGGATGTCCCGCTGGGCGAGATGGGTGACCAGATGGGTATAGCGCAACCGCCCCGCGACGCGGGCGTTCGCCGTCACCTGCCGTCGCACCGCGTCCGACGTTGCCTTGCCCAGCGCAAACAGCTGGTCGAGCGCCCGCTCGCCGGCGACGAGCTCGCGCCCGAGAGCCTTGGCCTTGGTCCGCATATCATCGAACAACAGCCGGGTGGCGCTGAGTTGGGCTTCGTCCAGTCCCAGTTGGTCAGCCAGATCCAGCACATGCCTGGGGCCCGGGTAGTGATTCAGCTCAGCGGCCTTGGCAAAACCCAGACCCTGACCGGCCAGATAACCCTGCACCTGCTGATCGGAAAGCGCCTTGATGGGACGGGTCTGTTGTCCCGCGTAAGGCGAAGCAGCGACCGCCGGCAGGCCCACGGCGAGCAGCGCAGACGACCAGAACAACCCGCGAGGCGACATGGCCACACCCTCCCCGTGAAACAAGCCGGAACGCCTTCAGTCTAGCGCCTCAACGGATCGACGTCCCGGGTAGCGTGGCGGGGATTCAGCCCTTGGCCTTGGCAAAGGCCTCGGCAAACGCGTTGTTGGTCACCGGCGCGCCGGCGCTGTTGCGCGTCTTGCCCGGCTTGTTGCCGCCTCGTCCACGCGGCTTGTCCGCCCCGCGGGCACCGCGTGCCGGCTGCCGGCCCGGCTCGTCGGACAACCGCATGGTCAGTCCAACCCGCTTGCGCTCCAGATCGACCTCCATGACCTTGACCTTGACCACGTCACCCGCCTTGACCACCTGATGCGGGTCCTTCACGAATTTGTCGCTCAATGCCGAGATATGCACCAAGCCATCCTGGTGTACGCCTACATCGACGAAGGCACCGAAGTTAGTCACATTGGTAACCACCCCCTCCAGGACCATGCCGGGCTGCAGGTCCTTGAGGTCTTCGACGCCGTCCTGGAAGGCCGCCGTCTTGAATTCCGGGCGCGGGTCCCGGCCGGGTTTGGCCAATTCCGCCAAAATGTCCTGCACGGTGGGCACGCCGAACTGGTCGTCGGTGTAGTCGGCCGGGTTCAGGCTGCGCAGAAAAGCCGTGTCACCGACAATCTGGTCGAGGGTCTTGTCCTGCTTGGACAGAATGCGCTCCACTACGGGATAGGCCTCGGGATGGACGGCAGAACCGTCCAACGGGTTGTCTCCGTCGCTGATGCGCAAAAAACCCGCCGCCTGCTCAAAGGTCTTTTCACCCAGACGCGCCACCGCCAACAACGCCTTGCGGTCACGGAACGCACCATGCTGGTCACGATGCAGGACGATGTTTTCCGCCAGACTGGCGGATAGCCCCGACACCCGGGCCAGCAGCGCCGGCGACGCGGTGTTCAGGTCCACACCCACGGCGTTCACGCAATCCTCCACCACATTGTCCAGGCTGCGCGCCAGCTGCACCTGACTGACGTCGTGCTGATACTGGCCGACGCCGATGGATTTGGGGTCGATCTTGACCAACTCCGCCAGCGGGTCCTGCAACCGCCTGCCGATGGATACCGCGCCGCGCAACGACACGTCCAGCGCCGGCATTTCACGGCTGGCAAGCTCGGAGGCGGAATACACCGACGCCCCCGCCTCACTCACCATCACCTTGGTGAGCTTGAGTTGCGGGTGCTTCTTGATCAGCTCAGCGGCCAGCTTGTCGGTCTCGCGCGACGCCGTGCCGTTGCCGATGGCAATCAGTTCCAGGCCGTGGGCGGCGCAGAGCCTGGACAGGGCGTCGATACTGCGATCCCACTGGTGCTTGGGCGCATGGGGATAGATAGTGTCGGTGGCCAACACCTTGCCGGTGGCGTCGATGGCAGCCACCTTGACGCCGGTACGCAGGCCCGGATCCAGCGCCAGGGTCGGCCTGCCGCCAGCGGGCGCGGCGAGCAGCAGGTCGTGCAGATTGCGGGCGAACACGGCGATGGCATCCTCTTCGGCCACCTCGCGGATACGGGTCTTCAACTCCAGGTCCAGGCGGGTCAACAGCTTCACCCGCCAGGTCATCCGCACAGTATCGCGCAGCCAGGCATCGGCCGGGCGCCCCTGATCCACAATGCCGAAACGCCGCCCGATCATGCCCTCGGGGAGCGCCACTTGGCCGGGCTCCTCGCCGGCGTCCAGGTCCAGGTACAGCACGCCCTCGTTACGCCCCCGGAACAGCGCCAGCGCCCGATGCGAGGGAATGCCGTTGAGTAGCTCGACATGATCGAAATAATCGGAAAATTTGGCGCCTTCGCTCTCTTTGCCCGGTGCCACGCTAGACTTGAGCTTGGCATGGTCCCAAAGCCAGTCACGCACCTGGGCGGTCAGCTCCGGGTCCTCGGCAAAATCCTCCATCAGAATCTGACGCGCGCCATCCAGCGCGGCAGTGACATCCGGCACGCCCTGATCCGCCACCACATACCCGCGGGCGGTCACCTCGGGGTCCAGCTCAGGATCGCCGAGCAAGGCCTGGGCCAGCGGTGCCAACCCCGCTTCGCGGGCAACCTGCGCCTTGGTGCGCCGCTTGGGCTTGTAGGGCAGATACAGGTCTTCAAGGCGGGTCTTGGTGTCCGCAGCCAGCAATGCGTCCTTCAACGTGTCGGAGAGTTTGCCCTGCTCATCAACGCTCTTGAGCACGGCGACACGGCGATCCTCCAGTTCCCGCAGATAACCGAGGCGCTCCTCCAGTCGACGCAGCTGGGTATCGTCCAGGCCGCCGGTGGCCTCCTTGCGATATCGGGCGATGAAGGGCACAGTCGCGCCCTCGTCGAGCAAACGCACCGCCGCAGAGACCTGCGTGGTACTGGCGCCGAGCTCGTCGGCAATGCGGTGTTCGATGGGCGGCAACATGCGGGAACTCCAGGTACATCGAGGGGCCGCTGAATGTACCAAAGCCACGCCCGCCGGTCGCCGTTGACGTGCTCGAAGATTGAACTCGCCAACATCCGCCCAGTCACAATTCACGCAGACAAACACAGAGGAATCCATGCATCGCACGCTGTCCGTCACCGCCGTGACCCTGCTGACCATCCTGTTCTTCCCAGCCCATGCCGACCGGTTGCTACTTGTCAACGGCGACCGCCTGTCCGGCACCGCCGTACGCAAATCCGGCGACGTACTGACCTTCAAGACCGATTACGCGGGGGAACTGAGCATCGATTGGAACCAGGTCGCGGAGCTGCAGACGGACGCCCCGGTCACGGTGGTACTGGACGACAAACGCATCGTGGAAGCGGACCGCTTCAGTCAGAACGGCGCTGAGCAGGCGGTGGCCGTCGACCGTGTCAGGTACGTCAACCCGCCACCGGAAGCCGGCGGCGACGATCTGGCCGTCACCGGCCGTGTAAACGTCGGACTGTCGCAGACCGCCGGCAATACCGATACTCAGACCTATCACCTGGACGCCGAAGCGGTGTTGCGCAAACGGAACAACCGCCTCACCCTGGGTGCCATCTACAACGAGGCGACCAATGGCGGGGTACAGAGCGTGTCCAACGCGACCCTCAAGGCCAAGTACGACCACTTCATCAGTGAGCGCTGGTACGGCTACGGGAACATCAAGCTGCATCGCGACAAGTTCCGCGACCTGAAGCTGCGCCGCGACATCGGCGTCGGTCTCGGCCATCAGTTTTTCGACCAGCCGGACCTGAAACTTGCGCTGGAGGCCGGTGTCGGCCAAATCGCCAACGATTACTTCAACGCCCCGGATGAAAACGGCGCGTCGCTGCGCTGGGCGGCTAACTATGAACAGAAGATCTGGCGCGACCTGCTGACGGTGTTCCACGAACACGAATTGACCCTGCCCTTCACCGACAGTGGCGAGTTTTTGGCCATCGCCAAAACCGGAGTGCGAATCCCCGTCGCCGACGGCCTGACCACCACCATGCAAGTCGATGTCGACTACGACAATCAACCGACCACCGGCACGGATAAAACCGACCTGTTGTATTTGTTCACCCTGGGGTACAACTGGTAGCACGACAGCGGAGCAGTAGGTCATGAAGAAAGGATTCGCGCGCAGGCTGATTTGGGGAGGGCTGCTCACCGGGGTCGCGATCTATCTGTTGTTGCCCGTGGCCGCCCGTTACGGCCTTGAACACTGGTTGCGCGCCCAGGGCTACCAGCAGGTCGCCGTCGACAGTCTGAAACTGGAACCCTTCGCCGGTGAGTTGCGCGTCAAGGGCCTCAGGGCGCAGCGGGACGACGCCCCGCCACTGACCCTGGGCGAGGGCTATCTGAACATCGCCTGGCTCGATCTGTGGCGCCGCCAGGGACACCTGCAGGGCCTGGCCATCGACGGCCTGGATCTGGCCCTGTCGCAGGACGCGGACGGCCGGATCGTGCTCAACGGCCTGCCCCTGCCCGCGCCGGACAAGAAGTCCGAACAAGGCAGCCGCTGGGGCTTTGGCATCGACCGGATGGGCGTGCGTGGGAGCCGCCTGGTACTGGATCTTCCCGGGCTGCATCAGCCCCTGAAACTGGACAAACTTGTCCTCACCGGGCTGCGTAGCTGGGACCCGGACAACCCGGCTACGCTGACCGCCGACGGCTATCTGGGCGATGCCCATGTGCGGATCGACGGCGAGTTGTCGCCGTTCGCCTCCGCGCCCGCCGGTCAGCTCCGGCTACGGATCAGTGGTGCCCGGATCGCCGAGCTGACCCGGGATATGAAAGGGCTGTTACCCGACCGGCTCAGCGCCCTGACCGGCACCGTGTCCGCCGACCTCGATTTGCAAGGGCGGCTCGAGAACGGCCAGCCGGTATTGGATCAACGGGGCGACATCCGCATCGACAACTTCGCCGTCACCTTCGACGGGGCCCGGCACAGCCTGGACCAGGCGCGCTGGGCGGGGACCCTGACCCGTACCGCCGCGGGCGGCTTGACGTCGGACGGTACCCTGGACGCGGACAAACTGGTTATCACCGCGGGCGGCACCCCGCAGGAATTCGACAGTGTGCACTGGCAAGGCCGGATCAACGGGTCCGGGTCCGCCGGCGTCACCGCCAGCGGCACGCTGCTGGCCGAGGGCCTGGCGGCCATGCTCGCCGACACACCGCAGTCTCTGGCCCGAGCCCGCTGGCAGGGCGAATTCGGTTGGTCACCCCAGCATGGCGCCAGCAGCGATGGTCAGCTGAGCCTTACCGACGCCCGCCTGGCCTTTGACGGGCGCACGGTGACCTCGGACAAACTCGACTGGAGCGGTAAGGCCGGCTGGTCCGCGACCCAGGGCGCTACCGCCGAAGGGTCCGTCAGCGTAGGTTCACTGACAGCCGAACAACCCGAACAGCAAATGTTGTTGGCGACCTGGAAAGCGCTCCGGATACCATCCCTGGCGGTTGCACCAAACCAGGCGCAGCAGACCGTGGTCCGCACGGACGGGATCAGCATCGACGCACCCACTGCGCTGCGCGGGCTCGCCGACAAGGCCAAGCCGCTGTTCGACGCCAAGCGGCTGACCATCGGCCGTTCCACTTTCACCATCGGTACCCACCTAGCTCTCGGCCCCGTTAACGCAGATGGCGCCCAAATCATCTTGGTGCGCAAGGCCGACGGCGGTTTCGCGCCCATCGACCGGTTGGCGACCGGGACCGCCGCCGCGCCGACACATGCAGCGTCGGCCAAGCGCGCCGCCAAGACGCCGCCGTTACGTATCAGCCTGGCGGGCCTGACACTGGGGGAAGCCAGCCGTATCGATTTCACCGATCACTCGGTCACCCCGCGGTTCAAGCAAAACCTGGACGTGACCGAGCTGACGGTGGGCGTCATGGACAGTGCCTCGCCCGGGGACTGGACACCGGTTGTCTTGAAGGGACGGCTGGGCGAGTACAGCCGGCTGGCACTGAAGGGCCAGGCACAACCGTTTTCACCGCAACTGAACCTGCAACTGGACGGCACCCTGCAGTCGGTCAATCTGCCGCCATTATCCAGCTACACCACCAAAACCCTGGGTTACACGGTGCAAAGCGGCCAGATGAACAGCGAGATCAGCATCAAGGTGACCAACGACGTGCTGGCGGGTGAGGCGCGACTGGTACTCAACAAGTTGACCGTCAAGGCGGCCGACGCCAAACGCCTCGCGCGCCTGACCCGGGAACTGTCCATGCCCCTGGACGCCGCGCTCAACATGCTGCGTGACAGCGACGACAACATCCGTCTGAGCCTGCCGGTCAGCGGCGACATCACCCAGCCCAGTTTCGACATGAGCGACGTGATCAACACCGCCATGGGCAATGCCCTGAAAAAGGCCGCGATAAGCTACATCAAGTATGCCCTGCAGCCCTATGGCTCACTGATCACCCTGGCCGAATATGCCGGCAAGGCGGCCAATCGCCTGGCGCTCAAGGACGTGCCCTTCCCCACCGGGAGCGCCACGCCGGCGCCGGATCAGGCCGTCTATCTGGAAAAAGTCGTGGGCCTGCTGAACGAGCGCCCGAAACTGACGGTGCGGGTCTGCGGTGTCGCCACTGCAAGCGATCGGGCGGAGCTGGCGACACAGGCACGCGCCCAAGGCCAATCGCCTCAGATACCCGACGATGCCTTGCTGACCCTGGCGCAGCAGCGCTCAGCCGACATCAAGCGCCGCCTGGTCGACCAAGGCATCGCGCCGGACAGGCTGTTCATCTGCAATCCGGAGATTCGCACCGCCGCCGACGCCAGTCCCCGTGTCGAACTGAGCTTGTAAGCTTCAGCGGCGCGGGCCCAGCAGCAGCCAGAGAATCAGACCCAGCACCGGCAACAGCAGGATCATCAGGATCCACAACACCTTGGTGCCGGTGCCGGCACCACTGTCGAAAATCCGGATGATGGCCCAGATATCCAGGGCCAGGATGATCAACCCGAGTATTCCGCTCACTTCGACGCCCATGACGTATCCCTCGTGTGGGAGCATATCGGTGGGCAAGCGCCGCACCGGCTGCTACAGCAAAACGCATAGCGGTGGCGATTGGCAAGGGATCCGCCGCGGTTTTGCGCCCAACGCAGCCGCTGCCCCGGCGCGCTAGGGGAGCTCTGAAAAATTCAGAGCTTCCGCGGCACAGGGAGGTGCCGCCAAAATCGGTCGCTGCAAGCGACTGATTTTGAATCAAGTTGCAAACCGCGTTTGCAGCGCAGCGTGCGCTGAGAAGTCCAGGATGGACTTATTCAGC
>JASBTJ010000063.1 GCA_030148485.1 Gammaproteobacteria bacterium
CATCCGAAACCTCCCCCACGCTCGCCGCCCCCACCGCAGCCCAACCCTCCCGCCCCCCTCTCCCCCGGGAGTGGGGCCGGGGGTGAGGGAACCCGGCCACCCACAAAAAAGCCCGGGCAAGTCGCCCGGGCCAACAAAACACGCGATCTTGATTGGTGGTCAGGAGCCGATGATGCCCCCGTCCTTTCTGGTGATGACGATCGTCGCGTCACGGGGAACAGTCACGCCGTCGAACGGCGCCGGGAAATTTGTCAGCGACGGATCGCCGTTGCCCGGGTGTTGGATATTGATGAACAGTGTGCGGCGATCCGGCGTTGTGGTGATACCGGTGATCTCATCCTTGGTCACCCAGGTGAACAGACGACGCAGTTCGCCGGTGCGGGTGTCGGCCACCAGCATCTGGTTGTTCAGGCCGTCCTTTTGTCCGCCGTCGGTTTCGATGAACAGGCGACCATCCGGGTCTGCCCACAGGCCGTCCGGGTCGCTGAAGGTGTCCTCGGTGCCGTGGGTGTCCTGGGCGATCAGGAAGATATCCCACTCGAAGGTGGTGCCGGTGTGCTTGTCGGCGTCACGCCAGCGAATGATGTGGCCATCATAGTTCGGCGCCAGCGGGTTGGCCGCATTCGGCACGGTGCGACGGCTGTTGTTGGTCAGGCTGCAGTAGACATCCTGATTGGGCGCCACGGTCACCCATTCCGGACGATCCATCGGCGTGGCACCCAGCATGTCTGCGGCGATCCGCGCATACACCAGGATCTCCGCCTGATCGTTGAACCGGCCAGCCAGTTGCGGGTTGTCGATGGTCAGCGGCAACCAGTCGCCGGTGCCGTCGTCGTTGAAGCGAGCGACATACAGAGTACCTTCATCCAACGGGCTCTTGCCCTTGCGGATCATGCGCTTCCAATTGTCGGCGGAGACGAACTTGTAGATGTAGTCAAAGCGCTGGTCGTCGCCCATGTAGACCACCGCACGGCCGCCCTTGCCGGTGGTCACCGCGGCGCCTTCGTGCTTTACCCGACCCATGGCGGTACGCTTGACCGGCGTCTGGGTACCGTCGAACGGGTCGATCTCCACCACCCAACCAAAGCGATTTTCCTCGTTCCGATAGTCCGGGTCGGACAGGTCGAAGCGGGCGTCGAACTTTTCCCAGCCGTAGCCGAAGCCGCCTTCGCGGAACCCATACCGATCCTGTTCCGGGGTCGGGGTCCAGGTGGACTTGACCTGGGTGGCGCCGAAATAACCGTTGAAGTTCTCCTCGCAGGTCAGATAGGTACCCCAGGGCGTGCGGCCGTTGGCGCAGTTGTTGACCGTGCCCCGCGGCGGGTTGCCTGCCGGGGTGTCCAACAGCGGGTGGCCGGCCGCCGGCCCGGAAAAGCTCAACGGGGTATTGACGTGGATGCGCCGGGCGTTGTCGCTGCGCACCGTCTGCAACTTGCCGTGCAGCTTCTTCAATTCGATCACCGACACCCCGTGTGCATGCTGGGAGGCCCGCACTTCCACCAAACTTTCCGGCGTGCGCTTGCCCAGCACATGCGTATTGCGACCGAACTCGTGGTTGATGGCGAGCATGCCGTGTTTGTTGCCACGACCGGAGCGACGGCCGTGATCGAAATCGTGGCGCTCGCCCTCGTGCATCGGGAAGAACGCCATGCCGTCATGACCGATGCCGATCTGCTGTGCCTGATCCTCGGCATTGGGTGGCCATTGGTAGGCCGGGCCGCCCGGTTGCAGCGGTTCGCCCCAGGGGATGATCACGTCGAACTCATAGTCCGAGGAAATGCTCGGCCAGGGGCCGTTGCCCTGTGCCACCGGCACCGGGTCGAATCCGATCAGGCGATTGTGGCGACGCCCGTGCTTTTCGTCATCGTCCTGGTGTTCGTCTTCGTCATCCGCGTCTGCCAGCACCCCGCTGGGCAGAAAGCCGGCGGCACCCAGTGCCAGACCGCCGGCCAGCACCTTGCGGCGGGAAATGTTCGCCTGCAATACCTCTACAAACGGGCGGTTGCCCGAGTTGTTGCGGATGTCGTCGTCTTCTTCGATCTGCGGGTCGCTCGCCATGGGTCCTTGCTCCGTGCCTGGTTTCAAGTGTGATCGCCCGGGGCGTGTGAAACGGGACGGAAGCTAACGCCGGTTTCTTACAGCGTCGCTGCAATTGTGTGTCTGTGGCGCTACCGGAACCCGGACTGCGGCACAGTGCGCCCGGCTGGCCTGCTGACGGCACCGGAAGCAGCCACCTTGCCAATCGGTAATGTTGCGGCAAATGCCCGGTAAGCAGGCCGCCCCAATACTTCGCTCAACGTCGTAACAGACGTGCCCAACCAAGCAACTGGAGCGAAACCATGAAGACACTACACAAGACCCTGATCACCCTGGCACTGGGCAGTGCCCTGACCGGCGGCGCCGTGTACGCCGCCACCGGCCAAGCCCAACCCGGCACGGATGGCGTGGCCGTAACCGAGACCCTCGTGATTGAACAGATGCCCACCGAGGTGAAGTCCGGGTCCATCCAACTGGGGGATCAAAGCGAGTCGTCCGCAACCGACCAGGCACGCCTGAGCGCCGCCGATGCGATGCGTATCGCCCAAACCGCATATCCCGCCAAAGTGGTCGAAGCCGGACTGGAAAACGAAAACGGCTTTCTGGTGTGGAACATCACCCAGGTGGGCAAGGATGGCAAAGAGGTCACGCTGATGATCGACGCCGGCAACGGCACCCTGCTGGCCGCCGAGACCGGTGACGACGAACACACCGACAGCGATAGCGAACACGCCGACTGGAAGTTCTGGCAAGAGCGCGACGACCACGAGGACGAGCGTGGTTGATCAACGGGGGCAGCGACCCGGGTCGCTGCCCCGCTTGGTCGTCAAACACGCCCTACCCCACGTCCGGTGGCCGGTCCACCGCAAGGAATCGATCATGCAAAACCACACCGCAACACCCGGCCCGCTGGCCACCGCCCTGTCCCGCGTGCCGGAAGTGGCACTGGCTTTCTGGGTCATCAAGACCCTGTCCACCACCGTCGGCGAGACCGGCGCCGACTTTCTTGCCGGCGGGATGGGCTGGGGAATGCCCGCCGTGGCGCTGATCGTGCTGACCGCCATCGGCACTCTGCTGTACCTGCAATTCGCCCATCTGAAACGCTATGTGCCGGCCAATTACTGGGGATTGGTGGTGCTGATGAGTGTCGAGGGCACCCTGATCACCGACATCCTGGTGGACAACGCCGGGGTGCCATTGACCTCCCTGAGCGCGGTATTCACGGTGCTGATGGCGGCCGGCTTTTTCATCTGGTATCGCAACGAACGCACCCTGTCCATCCATGCCATAGACAACGCCAAACGCGAAGCCTATTACTGGCTGGTGATCCTGCTGGCCTTCGCCCTGGGCACCGGTGTGGGCGACCTGATCGCGGAGCATTTCGCCCTGGGCTACGCCAACGCGCTGGCCCTGTTCGGCGGCGCCATCGCCGCGGTCTGGCTGGCCCACAAGGCGTTCGGGCTGAATCCGGTTACCGCCTTCTGGATCGCCTATGTGCTGACCCGCCCACTGGGCGCATCCCTCGGCGACCTGCTGATCCAGGCACCGGCCGACGGCGGTCTGGGCATCGACATGGCCACCGTCAACATCGCGTTCGTCGCGGTGATCGTCTGGCTGGTGGGCTACGCCAGTCTGGTGGTCGCGCAACCCGTGGCCGTGTCTTCGGAAACGTGGTAATCCCCCCATTTTTAGCTGAGGCCAGAAGTGGAGATCAGGCCGACAGGGCCAACTTCTGTTTCGGGGTGATGCCTCCCAAGGCCATGTTCGGCCGTTCGTGATTGTAGGTCCAGAGCCAGCGGGTGGCGAAATCCT
>JASBTJ010000071.1 GCA_030148485.1 Gammaproteobacteria bacterium
TGGAAGTGCTGGCGGCGTCAATAAAGGTGTTCAAACCACTGCCACCTCATGATGCCTTCGTGCAGCAGCTACAGTCGGATCATGGGCGGAAAAAAAGTTTTTGGGCGCGACTGGAATCATGATGTACCGAAGTCTGCAGCACAGCATGGGGGTGGCTCTTATCCACATTTCAGGTGAGTATTGGCAGCAATTTCTGAGCATGGTATTTTTAATGGTATTACCGCTTAGCAGGAATATAAACCATTGAATATAAAAGACAAAAAGTATTATTTACAATCGAGTGGGAGTAGCAGGCAATGTCTGGCACTGACTTGCAACGGCAGGTGTTCACTACCCAAGCATTATTTGCGACAAATCGAGTGTGGACTCGATATCTTCCAGCGTTATGAAATGAACCAAGCACACAGGCGCATACCCATCGGGATTCCGTGTTTTGGAATACCCTGCGGCAAGAAGGAGTCGAATGCCTGCTCGCCTGTGATATCGATACCCGAGTGGTGGTATTGAGCGACTATATCAACGCCACAATCATATTCAACCAGAGTTTTTGGCGGCGTTTCTCATTCATGCCGCGAGCGATTCTGCATAAACTTCAGTTACTACGTGGTTAAAGATCATCTCGACAACAAGGAACCGGATGCCATGAGCGATGATGGGACGCCGTACCACCGCCAGGGTAAACCGGCAGTCCTCGCCGCGCTGCTGATCTTGCTGTCCGGCTGCGCAACCTACAAGCCACAACCGCTGGATACAGCGTCACCGCTTCGCGCCAGAGTCGACGCGCTGCGCTTGCATGCGGCACCCCCGTCAGGCGAGGCCGGCGCGGATTACATCGTCAATCCGGTCGACGGACTGGATCTGACCGAGATCGGCGTGCTGGCCGTGCTCAACAACCCGGATCTGACAACGCGGCGCGCACAATCGAGGGTGTCCGAAGCCCAGGTTTTCAATGCCGGGCTGTTGCCCGATCCGCAATTGAGTTACGGATTGGACAAGCCGACCGGTAATACCCCGGGTCTGGTCAATGCCTGGTCGCTGGGTTTGAACTACGACCTCATTCCCGTGGTGACCCGCGGCGCACGCGTCGAGGCGGCCGGCAGGCAGCAGGATCAGGTGCGTCTCGACCTGCTGTGGCAGGAATGGCAGGTTATCCAGCAGGCGCGAATGCTGGCGGTGCGTCAGCAACTCGAATCCGAACGGCTGACCCTGTTACACAAGATGCACGCGTTGTACAGCGTCCGCTACGGGCGTTCCGCCAAGGCGCTGCGCAACGGCGACATCACGCTGGATATCAACGGTACCGACCTGACCGCGCTGCTGGACACGTTAAGCCAGATCAACCAGCTCGAACAGACGCACAACCAGACCCGGCACGACCTGAATCTGTTGCTTGGCCTGGCGCCTGGCGCGGAGGTTACCCTGACGCCCCTGCAACCGCCAACGCCGCTGGCGCGGGAACAAGTCGACGCGCAGTTGCTGAGCCTGTCGGAGCGGCGCCCGGATTTGCTCGCGCTCAAGGCCGGCTATGCCAGTCAGGAAGCCAGCGTCCGGGCCGCGATTCTCGCCCAGTTTCCATCGCTGGGTATCGGCATTACCCGAGCCAGAGATACCGGCAACGTCGACACAGCCGGTTTCAGCATCAGCCTGAGCTTGCCGCTGCTCAGCGGTAATCGTGGCAATATCGCCATCGAGCGCGCCACACGCGAACACTTGCGTGAGGACTTCCGCGCGCGCCTGGCGCAGGCGCAGACGGACGTCGACCGCTTGCTGACATTGCAAACGATTTTGCAGCGCCAGATCGACGATCTGCAGCGCTACCTGCCGCAACTGAAAACGCTGGTCGATCGTGCCGAACAGGCTTACAGTAAAGGCGATATCGACGCGCTGACATTTCTGAACATGGAATCGACCTGGGTGAACAAGCGCCTGGAACAGATCGGCCTTACGCAGACGTCCTGGGAGAATGATATCGCCTTGACCGCCTTGCTGGCGCTGCCTTCGTATCCCCGTCAGCCGCTTTTGACGCTGCCCGAGGAGAGGAAACAGGCGCCATGATAAGAAAACGGTTAACACATCACATTGCGCTGTGGGCATACCTGATGCTGTGCGTTGTCACAGCGCCGGTGACCGGGTCGGAAACGCCCAGCGTGCTGGTCAAGACAACGGCCGTGGAGCAACAACAGGTCAGCGAAACACTGACCGCCTACGGCACGCTCGACCCGGACCCGGACCAGGTCTTGAGTCTGTCCCTGCCGCACGCGGGCTTGATCAATCGCGTCTGGGTCCGTCTCGGCCAGCGTGTCAAAAGCGGTGACAGCCTGCTTGAAGTCATCACCGCGCCGGATGCACGCATGCAATATCTCCAGGCGCAAAGCGCAGTGGACTACGCACAGCGCGAGCTGGACCGGCAACAGCGTCTGCTCGGCGAGCAACTGGCGACCAAGGCTGCCGTCGACGCTGCTCGCAAGAACCTGCAGGACGCCCGGGCCACGCTGGAGGCGCTGAAGCAGCGCGGACAGGGTCTGGAGAAGGAAACGCTGCGCGCACCCATGGACGGTATCGTGACCCGGCTGGATCTGTCCCAGGGACAGCGCGTCCAGGCTGACACCACGGCGATGCTGATCGCCGCCGAACAGCGTTTGATTGCGCGTCTGGGCATTGAGCCGGAAGACCTGGCCAGCGTGCAGCCCGGGCAGTCTGTGATCATCACCTCGGTGTTCGTGCCGGATATCTCGATCGATTCCCGGGTACGCGAGGTGCACGCCATGGTCGATCCGGCGACGCATCTGGTCGAGGTGCTGGTGCCGATACCTGACAATGCCAGCCGCGGTCTGGTATTGGGTAGTCGGGTGATCGGCACACTGCAAATGGCTTCCAGTGAGTCCCTGGTCGTCCCGCGCAGTGCCGTCCTGTCAGACCAGGGGCAGACGTACGTTTTCACGGTTGCCAACGGCAAGGCGCACCGTGTTGTTGTTACCGCAGGTAACGATGCGGGTGAGCGGGTGGCGGTGAGCGGCGATCTGCAAGTCGGCGACCGCGTCGTGACCAGCGGCAATTATCAGTTGGTCGACGGTATGGCAGTCCGGGATACCCCCTGATGGATGTTGCGCACTGGGCGGCGGCGCACCGCCGCTAGATCCTGTTTCTCGTCGGCATTCTGGCGCTCGCCGGCATTGCGGCCGGGCTGAAACTGCCGGTGGCCCTGTTTCCGCACGTGGATTTCCCCCGGGTAGTGGTGTCGATCGATGCCGGCGACCGTCCGGCTGACCAGATGGTCATCGCGGTGACCCGCCAGGTCGAACAGGCGGTGCGTTCGGTGCCGGGGGTCGCCAGCCTGCGCTCGACGACCAGCCGCGGCAGCGCCGAACTGTCGATCAATTTCGCCTGGGGTGACGACATGGTGTCGGCCATGTTGCAGGTCGAGTCGGCGGTCAACCAGGTGCTGCCGGAGCTGCCGCCGGGTACGCGTTTCAGCGTCAGGCGCATGGACCCGACGGTGTTCCCGGTCGCTGCCTACAGCCTGACCTCGGACAGCGAATCACTCGTGCAGTTGCGCGATCTTGGCGAGTACCAGCTCATCCCGTTGCTGTCCTCGATAGACGGTGTCGCCAAGGTGGTGGTGATGGGCGGTGAGCAGGCGGAGTTCCGGGTTGAGGTCGACCCGGAAAAACTGGCGGCCTATGGGCTGACGTTCAGCGATGTCGCCACGAGTCTGTCGGCCAGTAATGTTCTGCAGGCCGTGGGGCGGCTGGAAGACCATTACAAACTCTACCTGCTGTTGTCCGATACCCGCATCCATTCGCTGCAAACGATCGAGAACACGGTGTTGCGCAGTGGCGCCGATGGTCTGGTGCGCCTGGATGATATCGCTGATGTGAAAGCGACCACCGTGCCGCAGTGGTTGCGCGTGACTGCCGATGGCCACGATGCCGTACTGGTTCAGGTGTATCAGCAGCCCGGCGGCAATACCGTACAGATTGTCGACGCCGTCAAGCAGCGTCTCGCCCGGTATCACGACAAGTTGCCGCCGGGCGTGCGTATCGCCAACTGGTATGATCAAAGCGAGCTGATTACCGAGTCGGCGAAGAGTGTGCGCGATGCGATTGCCATCGGTGTCGCACTGGCTGCACTGGTGTTGTTGCTGTTTCTGCGCAGTCTGAAGATCACCCTGGTTGCCATTCTGGTCGTGCCCGCCGTGCTGGCCAGCACCATCCTGTTGCTCAAGGTGCTGAATATGAGCTTCAATATCATGACGCTGGGCGGCATGGCGGCGGCCGTGGGTCTGATCGTGGACGATGCCATTGTCATGATCGAACACATCATCCGCCGCCTGCGCGAACGCGGTTCGGACCTGGCTTTGAGTATTCGCGACGCGGCGATCGAATTTACACCGCCGCTGACCGGGTCTTCGGCGGCGACCGTGATCATCTTTGCGCCGTTGGCCTTTCTCAGCGGTGTCACCGGCGCCTTTTTCAAGGCGCTGTCGCTGACCATGGCCAGCAGCCTGGTCATTTCTTTTCTGCTTGCCTGGCTGGCCGTGCCGCTGCTGGCCGAACACTTGCTCAAGCGCAAAGACGCCGAGCGCGAAGACGTCGGCCCGCTGTTTGCGCGTCTGCTCTCCGGGTATGAACGCCTGATGCAGCGCCTGGTGACAGCGCCCTGGCTGCTGCTGCTCGGTATCGCGCCGCTGTTGCTGGTGGGCTATATCGCTTACCATCAGGTCGGCTCGGGATTCATGCCGCACATGGACGAGGGCGGTTTTATTCTTGACTACCGCGCGCCGGCGGGCACGTCGTTGACCGAAACGGACCGCCTGCTCAGGCAGGTGGAAACCATCCTGCAGGACGAGCCGGCGGTCGAGACCTATTCGCGGCGCTCCGGCGCGCAACTGGGCGGCGGGCTCACCGAAGCCAACGAGGGCGATTTTTTTGTGCGGCTCAAGCCGTTGCCGCGTGCGCCCATCGACCAGGTGATGGATACCGTCCGCGGGGAGATCGAGAGCAAGGTGCCGGGCCTGGAAGTCGAGATGGCGCTGTTGATGGAAGACCTCATTGGTGATCTGACCGCTGTCCCGCAGCCCATCGAGATCAAGCTATATGGTGACATGCCGGATGAGATCATGAGCGTTGCGCGGCGCGTGGCGGCGGCCGTAGGCAAGATCGCCGGGGTGGTTGAAGTCAAGGATGGTATCGTGCAGGCCGGCGATGCGATCAATGTTATTGTCGATCGCGACAAGGCCGCGCTGGAAGGCATCGATCCTGATGGCGTAACCCGGCAACTGGACGCCTGGTTTAACGGGCTGGTGACCACCCAGGTGCAGGAGACGGTCAAGCTGATCGGCGTGCGGCTGTGGGTGCCCGAGGCAGCGAGAGACCGGAGCTCAGCGATCTAGCAGATCTGGCTGCGTGCGCCGGATGGACACCGTTTTCCGCTAAAGCGTATTGCAAGCGTGAGTGTCGAGACCGGTCAGCCGCAGATCACGCGTGACAATCTTAAACGCATGGTCGCGGTGACCGGGCGTATCAGTGGCCGAGACCTGGGGTCTACGATCCGTGACGTGAGGACGACCCTGTCGGGCCAGGGCATGCTGCCCGCCGACATGTATTACGAACTCGGCGGTCTGTATCAACAACAACAGATAGCCTTTCGCGGATTGATGGCGGTTTTTGTGGCGGCGCTGGCCCTGGTGTTTTTGTTGTTGCTGTTTCTGTATGAGCAGTTCGCCGCGGCAGTTGCGATCATGGTCTCGCCATTGTTGGCCATGGCAGCGGTGTTTACCGGTTTGTGGCTGACCGGGATCGAGCTGAATATCACCGCCATGATGGGCATGACCATGATCGTCGGGATTGTCACCGAAGTGTCGATTTTCTATTTTTCCGAGTACCACGAACTGCTGCGAAAGGGAATGGACGCATCCACCGCACTGGTTCAGGCGGGCCGAAACCGTTTACGGCCGATCACTATGACGACGCTGGCTGCGATATTGGCCCTGCTGCCTCTGGCGCTGGCACTGGGTCAGGGTTCGGCCATGCAGCAGCAGCTGGCGGTGGCAATTATCTCCGGCTTGTTGATTCAGATACCGCTGGTGGTGATCGTCATGCCATTGTTATACAGGGTGCTCCAGGGCGGGTGGCGGTAACACCGGACGTTACGATCCAGGGCTGGAGCCGATTTCGCGTAGCACTTCCGGCAATCTCCGACTAAGTCTGTACTAAGTTTCGGCGGGTATGCTCCTTGGCATGCTAATCAAAAGCGTGTGTTTTAACCGACAGGAGATACAGTTATGAATAACCTGACTAGATTTGTTGCCGCCGGGCTGGTTGCCGGTGGTCTCGCCACGACAACCTGGTTGGTCCAGGCCGGTAACGCCGAGGACAATGACGCGCAGGCCGTCAAACGGGCCAACGTGACCCTTTACAATGCACTGGACATCGCGCAGCAGCACGTGCCCGGTACAGTATCCCGCGCAGAGTTCGAACAGGAGGACGGGTTGCCTGTATGGGAAGTGGAGGTACTGGCTGACAATGGACAGGTCTACGACCTGGAAATCGATGCCCGAACGGGTGAGGTGGTGAAGCAGTCACTCGACCACGAGGACCGCGAAAATGATGACCATGATGGTGACCATGGCGACTGACATCGAACCGGGAGCGTTCTGTTGTGTTTATTGTGTCAAGGCCGTCCGCGACCAGCGGGCGGCCACTTTACATGAGGAGCATAGCGATGATCAGCTACAGTCTGCGTACGGGTATGAGTGAGTCGCCGCCCGGCCTGGTTGGTCGGCTGGGTCTGACGGTAATGGCCCTGTTCGTATTGTGTGCGGGTCTGTTCATAGGGCTCTTCGTGTTGATCGGGACAGCGCTTTGGGCGTTTTCCGGCTCGCTTGCAAACCGCTGGCGAACCGTACGTTCCGGTACTGGCGAGGGTGAGCCGCAACCGGACGCACAGGGTCGCATCATCGAGGGCGACTACCGGGTCATCGAGTAGGCTTATGCGCGTCCTGCTGGTGGAAGACGATGAACAGATCGGCGAGGCGGTGCGCGAGGCCCTGCAGGATGCCGCATTCACGGTGGATTGGGTTGCAGGACGGACAGTCCGCGATAGCGGCAGTCGGCTTGCAACCCTATGCCGTGATTCTCCTCGATCTGGGATTGCCGAAGAAAGACGGTATGACCGTGTTGCGTGAACTGCGGTCCCGGGATCACGGCGTGCCGGTCATTATCATCACGGCGCGCGATGCTGTGCACAACCGTATTGAAGGACTGGACAGCGGCGCGGACGACTATATCGTCAAGCCCTTTGCTGTCTCAGAGCTGCAGGCGCGTATCCGGGCAGTGGTGCGCCGAAAAAGCGGTTCGGCGCACCCCCGGCTCGCCGGTGGTGACCTCACGCTGGACCCGGCGACACGTGAACTGACGCGCCAGGGCATCTCACAGGTACTGTCGGCAAGAGAGTTTTCCCTGATGCATGCCTTGTTGATGCGTCCCGGGGCCATACTGTCACGCGACGAGCTTGAGGAGAGAATCTACGGCTGGAACGAGGAGGTATCCAGCAATGCAGTTGAAGTGATTATTCATGGCTTGCGTAAGAAATTTGGCAAGGATGTCATCAGCAATGTGCGAGGGCTGGGCTGGAGGGTAGACCGGTGATGCAAACCCGTTCACTGCAACGCGACCTGAATCGTTGGGTCATACTGACAGCGACAGTCTTTGTTCTGGTCGGCGGCACGATCGCCGGGGGCGGGGCATTTTATGAAGCGCGTGAGTTGCAGGACAATCTGTTGCGGGAGGTTGCGGTACGCGTGCGTGCCGGGCAGCTTTCCAGTGAACCCGTTCAATCGAGCGAGGCCGAAGAAGAAACTATTGTCATCAGTCGGCTGGGTCCGGAAAACGGTACACTCGGGGCACGACTCGGTGATAGCCTCAGGACAGGATTGCAGACTGTCTCCCTGGATGGTGAGCGTTGGCGGATTTTTGTTGTGCGTCAGGAGCGCAGCGGGGCAGGATTCGTCGTCGCCCAGCAAACCGAACTGCGTGATGAGATCGCCTTGAACAGCGCACTGAACGTATTTCTGCCAGTGCTGTTGCTTTCCGGTGCCATGTTGCTCACCATACATTTCCTGATACGCCACCACCTGAGACCTTTATCTAAGCTGGCCGCCAGGCTTGACCGCCAGAATGCCATGCAGCTTGAATCCCTGCCGGCAACCGGTATACCGCAAGAGCTTCTGCCTTTCACGACCTCGATCAATGCCTTGCTGGTACGGCTACGGGAAGCTATGCGGGAACAATCGCGGTTCATCGCCGATGCGGCTCACGAGCTGCGCACCCCTGTCGCCGCCCTGTCACTGCAGGTTGAAAATCTCCAGGCTGCGACATCCGCGGCGGACCGGAAAGCCAGGCAACTGGCGCTGCAGGAGGGGCTTGAGCGGTTGCGCCTGCTAGTGAGTCGGCTGCTGGATCTTGCGCGTCTGCAGGCAGAGCCGGGCACACCGCCGCAGCCGGTTTCGTTCCACGCAGTTGTGCGGGGCGTCATTGCCGAACTGCATCCACTGGCGGAAAGCGCCCACGTGGATCTGGGCGTGACAACCTATGCCGAAGTCAAGGTGCTGGATCAGGACGGCCAGCTCACGCAGCTGGTGCGCAATGCAATTGACAATGCCATCCGTTATACGCCGGCGGGCGGGCGGGTCGACGTCAGTCTGGCGGTTGAGGAAGGCAAGGCTGTATTCAGCGTGGAAGATACCGGACCCGGAATAGAAGAAAGCCTGCTGGAGCATGTCATGGAACCGTTTTTCCGGATCGAGGGAAGCCGGCAGACCGGCAGTGGACTGGGTCTTGCGATCAGCCGCCAGATCGCCGAACGGCTTGATGGTACCATTACCTTGTCGAACCAGCCCGGTGGTGGATTACGGTTCACCTATTTTCAAGCTGTCTGTCATGACTTGCCAATCACGACCGAACCGTCTAGCGACACTTGAATTTCATTTTGACCAAACTGCTATTTGCACGAGCGACGTGGAACCTCTGTGGTTGGTGCATATGGCGGTTTAAATTCGTTAGTCGGTAATCTTGGATTCGGGATTAGGATTGCGTTTGTCATGCTTGGGTTGCCCATCGAACAGGTTGGACATACATTTCATTGTAGAGTAGTGCAACAGGAGCTTGCAGAACGCACATGTTTGACTCCAAAGATCAGGGTGCTGTGTGGCAGCGTTGGATCGGCAATTCTTTCGAGTATTTTGAAGGATTTTCTGAGCATGGTATTTTTCATGGTATTACCGTTTAGCAGGAAAAAAAGCCATTGAATATAAAAGATAAAAATTGCTTATTGATAATAGAGTGGAGTGACCGGAATTTGCAACCTATTGAATTAGAACGATTAAAAAGATCAAATTGATAATATAATCTGCATCATCAATGGTATATTTCATGGTATTTTCCACACGCTGTAACGCTAAAACTAGCGATACCATGAGAGGCAGATTAGTGCTGTCATGGTATTTTTTCGCTCGGCTGATCGGGCATATTGATGACCGCTTTACGAGCCCCAGAGTGTGGACAAGGGAGCAGTCCACAGGTTGTTACCGAGAAGCACGGTTTCATCACCATCGTACAGCAGCACACCTACAGAATCAGAGGTGCTTCACCGGATCCGAACGCCTCGCGCCGGGCCCCCGGACGCCGTCCACGCACGACGCCCGGCGGGACCCGCCAGCTCGATCAGCGGGCCCCGCCGGGCGTCGTCAGCACCTCAGTCGGCGAGCGCGCAGGCGTGCCCGTCCAGCGCGAACCCGGTCGGCTGCCCCGGGCCGCCGCTGCCGGACAGGCC
>JASBTJ010000007.1 GCA_030148485.1 Gammaproteobacteria bacterium
ACCGAACACGCGCTCAACCTCGGGGAATTGGATCAGCGCGGCGTCCATTGTCTGCAGCACCTGGGTCGCCTCGGTGATCGACATCCCGGGCAACGACGTCGGCATATAGAGAACCGTGCCTTCGTTGAGCGGCGGCATGAACTCGTTGCCGAGTTTCAGGAATACCGGCGCGGTGGCGGCCAGCGCCAGCACCGACACGCCCACTACTGCCCAGCGAAAGCGCACCGCAAAGCGCACCACCGGTGTGTACAGCGCGACCAGCCAGCGGTTCAATGGGCTCTTGTCACCGCGGATCTTGCCGCGGATCAGCAGCACGGCCAGCGCCGGCGTGAAGGTGATCGCCAGCAAGGCCGCAAAGCCCATGGAGTGGGTCTTGGTGAAGGCCAGCGGTTTGAACAAGCGGCCTTCGGTGCCCTCCAGCGCAAACACCGGCATGAACGACACGGTGATAATCAACAGCGAGAAGAAGATACTCGGCCCGACCTCCTGCATGGCCTGGATAATCACTTCTCGGCGTTTGGTTTCGCTCCCGCCCTCACGCATGGCTTCCAGTCGTTTGTGAATGTTCTCGATCATCACAATCGACGCATCTACCATGGCGCCGATCGCTACCGCGATTCCGCCGAGCGACATGATGTTGGCCGTGAGGTTCTGGAACGACATGGGAATGAATGCCAGCAGGATGGCGATCGGCAGCGTGAGGATGGCGATCAACGACGAGCGGAAGTGCAGCAGGAATACCATAATGACCAGCGACACCACGATCATCTCTTCGATCAGGGTATGGTTCAGCGTGTCGATGGCGCGTTTGATCAGATCCGATCGGTCGTAGGTGGTGACAATCTCCACCCCGTCGGGCAATGCGCCACGCGCCTCGTCGAGTCGCTGCTTGACGCGCTCTATCACCGATAAGGCATCTTCGCCGTAACGCATCACCACGATACCGCCCACGGCTTCGCCCTCGCCGTCGAGTTCTGCCAGGCCGCGGCGCAGCGCCGGGCCCAGACTGACGGTGGCCACGTCACGCACGGTGATCGGCACGCCGCCCTTGCCGACGCCGAGGGCGATACGCTCGATGTCGGCAACGGACTGAATATAGCCGCGGCCACGGATAAAGTGCTCGTGGCCGGCGACCTCAAGCACTCGTCCACCCACATCGTTATTGGAGCGGCGAATAGCCTGGGCGACCTTGTTCAACGGGATGTCATAACCGGCCAGCTTGTTAGGGTCCACATTGACCTGGTATTCCTTCTCGAAGCCGCCCACCGAGGCGACCTCGGCCACCCCTTCCACCGATTCCAGCCAGTAGCGCAGGGTGAAGTCCTGCAGACTTCTGAGTTCGGCCAGGTTGTTTTGGCCGGACTTGTCCACCAGCGCATACTGGAACACCCAACCGACACCCGTAGCATCCGGTCCCAGGGTTGGGCGCACGCCCTCGGGCAATTCGGCGACCGCGGAGTTCAAATACTCCAGGACCCGCGAACGCGCCCAGTAGATGTCGGTGCCGTCCTCGAAAATGACGTAGACAAAACTCAGGCCCATGAAACTCTGGCCACGCACGAACTGCACATTGGGTGCCGCCAGCAGGGTGGTGGTGAGCGGATAGGTGATCTGGTCTTCGACCAGGTCCGGGCTGCGCCCGGGCCACTCGGTGTAGATGATCACTTGCACGTCGGACAGATCCGGGATCGCGTCGAGCGGTGTTTGCATCAGTGCGCGGTAACCCCAAAACGCACCGGCGGCGACCAGCAACAGCGTGAGCAGGGTGTTGCGCGCACAATAGGCAATGAGCCGTTCGATCGGCCCGGTCGATGGCTTGTTATGGTTTACCATTGGTCGATCCCCGCTTTCAGTTTGCTCTCGGCGGCAATCAGGAAATTACCCGAGGTCACAACCCGGTCGCCGGCTTGAAGGCCTTCGAGCACCTCGATGTCATCGCCATTGCGCAGACCGGTTTTGATCTTGCGCGGCTGCAAGCGGCCCTCACCAAGGTCCAGGAACACCACGCGGCTTTCACCGGCGTACAAAACGGCGCCTTCCGGCACCACCAGGCGCTCGCCCAGATCGACATTGAGGTGGACATGCGCATACATGTCCGGGCGCAGCAGCCCGTCGGGATTAGGCAGCTCGACGCGCACGCGTGCGGTACGCGTATCGCCCTCCAGGTAAGGAAACACGTAGGTCACTTTAGTGGGGAAGGTTCGGTCCGACAGCTCGGGCAGCATCACTTTGGCGGCCATGCCGACCCGTACGTGGGGTAACTCGTATTCATAGATCTGCCCTTCCACCCAGACACGCGACAGATCAGCAATGCGCAGCAGTTGCATGCCGGCTTTGACGGCCGTGCCTGCAACGATGTGCTTTTCGATGACCGTGCCGCTGGCGGGCGCGCGGATGGGAAGGTATTCAACCGCGCGTCCGCGCTTCTCCAGCGCGCGAATTTCGCCCGATCCGATATCCCACAGACTCAGCCGCCGGCGCGCGGCGGCGAGCAGGCTGTCTTGTGAGCCCGGGCGACGGCGCAGCGTTTCCAGGTACTCGTCCTGTGCCGACACCAGCTCGGGACTGTACACCGTAAACAGGGTTTCATCTTTTTTAACCGGTGCGCCGACATAATCGGCATAGAGTTGACCGATCCAGCCGTCAAACTTGAGGCTGATGTCGGTCAGACGCGTTTCGTCGTAGGTCACTTCACCGGCGGCGCGGATGGTCTGGGTGATATGTTTTCGCTCCACCACGCCCGTGGTCACACCGATGAGCTGGCGGCGGCGGGCATCCACAAGAATGCTGCCGGATTGCACCTCCTGTTTCGTCACCGCTACCAGATCCATGCCGCAGATGGGGCAAGTGCCGGGCGTGGCCGATTTCACCGATGGGTGCATGGAACAGGTGTAGTGGGAAATATCGCCGGGCGTGGCGGTGGCCAGACCCAATCCCTGGCGGCCGGTGGCCATATAGAAGATGAGGTCGCCGTGCCCCAGTGAGTCGCTGTGCACGTCCACCGCCAGCGGCCATTCACCGCTCATGGAAAGTTCCAACTCGCCTTGATAACGGCCCGGTGCGACCTCGGTCACCTCAGCCGGGGCGTTCATCGCCGGCATCGACCCCATGGCCGGCATTTGCGCCACGGCGCGCACCTGCGCGCCGCGCACCGGTTCGCCGCCCTCATCCTGGACGATCACCGTCAGCGTGTTTTTACCGACCTTGGGTGGATCGGGCTCGATGCGGACGTGCACGCGGTACGGCCCCGCGGTCGCCACACCGTCCCCGGCATCTGCGCCGCTGGCGGTCGGTTTTGCCGGAATTGTCAGGGTACTGGGTGTCGCGCTCGTCAGACGCAGGCCGGCCCGGCTGGTGGTCAGGTCGAACTGCAATTCGGCGCTGCCCTGAGTGGCGGATGCGATGGCCAGGGACAACGGCCAGGCGCCATCCATCGATAACTCGAATTCGCCGCTGTAACGCCCGGGCCGGCTTTCAGTCACTTCAGCCGGCGCACGCATGGCCGGCATGGAGCCCATCGCCGGCATTTCGGCCAGTGCGTCAATGCGGGCGCCTTCGACCGGTTTGCCGTCGGCGTCGCGAACGATAACGGTGAGCCGGTTCCTGCCTACACGGGGTTTTTCAGGATCGAGGTTGACCTGAACCTGGAAG
>JASBTJ010000092.1 GCA_030148485.1 Gammaproteobacteria bacterium
TTGGATCCGCGCTCAACCTGAATATCCACTTCCACATGCTGTTCCTGGATGGCATCTACGTCGATGGCGCCAATGGGTCGTCCCGGTTCCGCTGGGTCAAGGCGCCGACCAGCGCCGAACTCACGCAACTGGCGCATACCATCGCCCAGCGTGTCGGCCGCTTTCTGGAACGGCAAGGCTTGCTGGAGCGGGATGTCGACGACTGCATGGATGCAGGAGGTAGGGCAACGCAGGGAGCAGTTGCCGAGAACAGCTACCTGGCTTCGGATGCGGCGCACGACTGCACTCGTACTTCGCGACCACCCACCGTCAGCGGTGGCTACGCTGCGTCTCGGGAATATTACTGTTGGGTGTCGGTGTTTATTATAGTGTGGTTAGCCTAATAGGGATGATATCCCTTAAATATTTGTATTATAGTGCAATCATGCAAGTTATAACGATCCATCCTGAAAGCCTTTTCCAGGCCCTGGCCGACGAGACCCGGCTGCGCATCATCCGTCTGCTGGCAACAACGGACGAAGAAGCCTGTCTGTGCGAACTGGTCGACAGCCTCCAGGAACCGGCCTACAAGCTCTCGCGCCATCTGAAAATCCTGCGCCAGGCCGGCCTGTTGTCGTCACAGAAAGAGGGACGCTGGGTCTATCACCGGCTGGTCTCGGAACCGCGGTACCTTGAATCCCTGTTTGCGACCGTCCGCGCGTTGCCCGATCCGGATCAGTTCTATCAGGCGGATCTCGTGCGCTTCAAGGATCGCATGTGCCTGCGCGAGGGCGGGCGTTGCCGGGTGGGCATTCTGTCCGAAGACCTGAAAGCGGAGGCCAACTGATGGCCTGCCCGGGTTGCGCCGCCGTTGAATCCGGCCAGCCTATGCCACCCCCCTGGCGCAACCCGCAGGTGGTGACCTCAGCGACCTCCGGCCTGCTTTTGGCGATCGGCTTTTTCGGCGGCGCGCTGGGGTTGCCGCCGTTGCCGGAAACTGGTCTGTATCTCCTTGCCGTGATTATCGGCGGCTGGTATTTCGGCCGCGAGGCGTTCGAGGAACTGGTCAATGAACGGGAGATCGGCATCGAGCTGCTGATGAGCGTGGCGGCTATTGTCGCCGGTCTCATGGGCCAGTGGGCGGAGGCCGCCATGCTGGTGTTTCTCTATTCCATTTCCGAAGCGGCCGAGGGGTACACCGAGGAACGCACCCGCCACGCCATCCGCGCGCTGATGGATCTGGCCCCCAAGACCGCGCTGGTGGTGCGTGACGGCAAGGAGACGCGCATCCCGGTGGAACAACTTCAGGTCGGTGATATTTTTGTTGTCTATCCCGGCGAGGCCGTGGCCACCGACGGCGAGATCATCGAGGGCAGCTCCAGCCTCAACCAGGCCCCGGTCACCGGCGAATCGGTGCCGGTCGAAAAAACCGTGGGTGAGACAGTATTCGCCGCCACCCTCAACGGCGAAGGTGCGCTCACCGTGCGGGTCACCAAAACCACGGCCGACAACACCCTGGCGCGCATCATCCAACTGGTGGAACAGGCCCAGGCCAGCAAGGGCCGCAGCCAGCGCTTTATCGAGCGTTTCGGCCACCGCTACAGTCCGGCAGTGCTCGGCATCGGCATCCTACTCGCCTTGGTGCCTGCGCTGTTGGGCCTGGACTGGCAGGAATGGTTGACCCGCGCCACCGTGTTCATCGTCGCCGCCGCGCCTTGCGCGCTGGTGATCTCCATCCCCATCACGCTGGTGGCGGCCATCGGCACCGCGGGTCGCAAGGGGATTCTGGTCAAGGGCGGCGTGCACCTGGAAAATCTGGCCAGAGTACGTGTGGTCGCCCTGGATAAAACCGGCACTCTGACGCTGGGCCAACCGCGGGTCACCGAAATCGTGCCGTTGAACGGCCAGAGTGAAGCAGACGTTCTCAGCGCCGCCGCTGCACTCGAGGCCCGTTCCCAGCACCCGCTGGCGCGGGCAGTGCTGGACCGCGCGCAAGAGCAGGGCATTGAGGCCATCGCCGCCGAAGACTTCCAGTCGCTGACCGGCGCTGGCGCCACGGGTCGGGTCAACGGTGAGCAGTTTTACATCGGTAGTCCGACGCTGTTTGTCGAAAAACAGGTTGCATTGACTGAGGCCGAGGCACGTATCGAAGCCCTGCAGGCAGCCGGCAACACGGTCGTGGTCATCGGTACCGGGCAGGCGGCGCACGGTCTCATCGCCATCGCCGATCCGTTGCGGCCGGAAGCCGCGGACGCCATTGCCGGGCTGAAACGCGCCGGGATTCACAAGGTCATCATGTTGACCGGCGACAATCCGCGCACCGCGCAAGCGATCGCCGCCCAGGCCGGCATCGA
>JASBTJ010000093.1 GCA_030148485.1 Gammaproteobacteria bacterium
CCCACAGCGACGGATACTCCCCGCGGTGTTCCTGCACCAGGCGCACTGCGCGCTCACGGACCTCAGGGGAAAACTTGTTCGACTTGTTCATGGCTCCATTCTCTCAAGAGTCGGAGCCTCCTCAAAACCCGGGGCGATTCACCCCGGTCCCCGAGACTGCGCGACAGCAACTGCACCGGATGCAACAAGGGTATGTCGATACCGGCACGCTTGAGTCCGGCGCGAAGGTGCATGGCGCACCCCAGATTGCTGCTGAGCAACGCATCAAGCCCCAAGGCTCCGATCTCGTTCACGGTGTCATCGCACAGCGCGTCTGCAGTTTCCGCTTCGGTCAACATCTGGCTGCCGCCGGCACCGCAGCACCGCGGCTCGCCCGACAACGGCACGACCTGCAGGCCGGGGATCCGTTGCAGCATTGCCAGTACCGCCTCAGCCTGACCCTCGCTTTGGCGCAGGGTGCAGGGTGCGTGCAGCGCCACCTTGATGGGCACCGGGGCCAACGTCGGCTGCATTTGCGTAAGGACGCCCGCCAGGTAGTCGCTGATATCCATCACCGGCCGCCCCAGGGTGCCGCCGTCCAGCCATTTGTCGTAGGCCTTCAAGGCAGCAGCGCAACCGCTACTGGTGGTCACAACGACGTCAGCCTGATCGGCGAGGAATGCCCTGATATTGGCACGGGCTAAGGTCTCGGCGCTGGTCAAATCACCGTTGTGACGATGCAGGGCACCGCAACACCCCTGCCCTGTGGGCATCTCGGCCGCCACACCGAGCGCGTTCAGCGCATCGATGGACGCTTGCTGCACCCGTTGTTCCAGGGCGGAGCTGAAGCAGCCGATGAAAAGAGCAACGCGCCGCGCCGGCGCGGCCTGGCGGACACGGTTACGCAAGCGCCGCGGATAGGTCACCGGGCCCAGCAACGCGTCGGCCCGCTGCAGCCCCAACAGCTGGGTTACCCGCAGCTTGTTCGACAAGGCACGCGCACCGACGACCTGGGCCATCCACACGATACGTATCAGTGGCTTTATGAAACCGCGGTGGCGGGCCAGTCCCAGCATCATGCGGGTGAGACGCGGTGGCGGTCGGCGCGACCGCACCCGCGCCAGGGCTCGGTCGAGCAAGTTGCCGAAGTCGACCCGGGACGGGCAAATGGACGCGCAGCTGTAGCAGCCCAGGCAACTTTCGAGCTTGTGCGGTTTTTCCCAAGCCTCGCTCAGCGCGCCATCGTCGTGATCGGCGTCCAAAGTCCGCATGAGCCGTATCCGCCCCATAGGGGATTGATCCTGGTCCTGGGTTTTCACAAAGGTGGGACAACCGGAAACACAGATCCCGCACTGAGTGCAGCCGTCCGGTGGGGTGGCGGGGCTGAAACCGCCGAAGGCGTCGTTGAGATCAAAGTGGTAAGACATGTACAGATGGCCGCGTGACACGGCTCCCAAGTGGTGCCGGCAGCCGGCACCCTGGCTGGCAGCAAGGCATATGCCAATGGGAGGCATGCACCGATTATCGGTGACTTGGCGTCACGAATATCGGTTTTGTGCGATCCGCATGTCAGCTTTGCGCCATGGCCCGGGACTGCGCCGGTTTTTGGGAACGCACGGTCTGCCAGGCGGGTCGAACCCACATCCGCAACGGCAGCGAAGTCGGCCGACAGGCTCACCGTGAGCCGCACGCGCCCACCCCCGGCGCACCCGAGCGGCATCCACGACCCCGACCGCGTGGTCGGCGGTCCACCACAAGGAAGTCACCCATGACGCAGCAAACCAGCAAAGCCCCGTCGACTCTCATCCACCAGGGCGAATATTCTGATCGACGTTTCATCGACATCATGGCGGCCCATCATGCGATGGCCATCGAGATGGCGCAGATCGCCAAGGACAAGGCCGAACACGCCGAAATCCGTAATCTGGCCGCTGACATGATGAAGGATCAGGCCGAAGAGATAGAGAAACTCGCCCAGTTGAAACAGCAACACTTCGGCACCGACCAGGTCGCCACCGAACCCCACGACCACGAGCGGAGCATGCACGGCATGGCTAGCAATGACGCCCTGCGTCAGGCCAAACCGTTCGACAAGGCATTTATCCGCAATCAACTGCCCCACCACGCCTCGGCCATCGAAATGGCGTCGGTCGCGGCCATGGAGACGCGCATCGATGCCATCCGCGACATGGCGTTTCAGATCATGCACGCCCAGTCCGAGGAAATCGGCAATATGATCAATTGGCAGAAGGCCTGGTACGGCCCCTTGTCCCAGTAGCGGGCACAGCGCGGCGGCCGGGCACGCTCGGTCGCCGTCCAGGATATCCATGAAAAACCGCGGACTTTAGCGCTGGCACCGGGATCCATTATTTGTCGGTAGCTGAGCTTCGTGATCGCGGGTCATAGCGTGCAGTGTTGGCCGCGATATGCTGGACTCGGACCGCCCTGACCTTGCTCAGCAACTCCCCATCCGACAGGCCCACGCCCATGACACCGGAACAACACGCCTTGCAGTGGTGGGGCGACGACAGTTATCCCAAGGGGCGCGACTGGGACGCCTTGATTGCGCAATTCGCCAAGTGTCGGGACGAAGCGCGGGTGGAGGCCTTCGACGCCGTGCTCAACGCCGCTGCAACGATTTGCGATGAGGAAGGCGCCGACACTGCCGCGGCCCGTATCCGCGCCTTGCGGGACGTGGACTGACGATCCGTGTGCAAACCGGCGCCAGGCGGCAGCCCGATGCGTCGATGCCTTGACTTAACGCCGGGTAGGCGCGGACACGACGCGATGGTCAGGCCGTGATCGCTTGAGATTCCGCCGCAAAAAACGCCGTCACGTCGGCGACGTCCCGGGTACGCGCAAAGGGCGGCATGGCGGCCAGGAACAGTTTGCCGTAAGGCTTGTCACGACGTAGCAGGCGGGGGTCGCAGATCACCAGTACCCCGCGATCGTTGACGTCCCGAATCAAGCGTCCCGCCCCCTGTTTCAGCGCGATGGCGGCCTGAGGCACCTGATAATGCATGAAGGGATTGAGGCCCTTTTGCCTCATCGCGTCCAGGCGGGCCTGCAACACCGGATCACCGGGCGAGGCAAAGGGTAGCTTGTCGATGACCACCAACGACAGCGCCTCGCCGCGCACATCCACCCCCTCCCAGAAACTGGCGGTGCCCAACAGCACCCCCGCCTTGGCCTTGACGAAGCGTTCCAGCAGCTCCGCCTTCGGGGCATCACCCTGCACGAACAGCTCGAACTTGCCATGTTCTTCCAGCCAGTCCGCCGCTTCGTTGAGGGCACGATAGCTGGTGAACAGCAGGAAGGCACGCCCAGCGCTGGCTGCCAGCACCGGCAGCAGCAACTTCATCATCGCCAGGGTATAGCCCTTGTCGCTCGGCTCGGGCAGGCCACGAGGCACAAACCACAGCGCCTGATGCTGATAGTCGAACGGGCTGTCCCAACATTCGGTGCGCGCCTCATGCACACCCAGTTGCATCTGGAAGTGGGTGAAACTATCGCCCACCGCCAGGGTCGCCGAGGTGAATACCCAGGCCGCGCCGCGCCGGTTCATCTGCGCACGGAACACGCTGGCGATCTCCAACGGCGTGCTGTTCAGGCGCAGGCTGTGCTTGTGCACTTCGTACCAACGAATATCGCCGCCGTCCGCGTCTTCTTCGGTCGCTTCACCGGTGAGATGCGTGAGATCGGCCAGCAATGCCTCGCAGCGTTCCTGACAACTGTCCAGCCCCTTGCCGCGGCCGCGGATGGCCTCCAGCATGCCGCCAAGTTGTTCCAGCGTATCGCGCAGCCGGTCCAGCGATGCCATGACCTGCGTATTTTCAGCCAGTTCCTGCCAGGGACCGCGACGCGGATTGGTACCGACGGTCAAGCGGAAGTCCTGCGTAGCCTTGATAAGTACGTCCACCTGCTCCGGCAACTTGGGAAGGTCACCGGCCTCGCGCAGGTATTCGTCCCGGGTGTCGCGCGCCAGATCCAATAGCTGGCGGGTGGACAAGGCGGTACCGAAAAAATTGCTGGCCACCTCCGGGAGCTGGTGGGCCTCGTCGATGATGAAGGCGTCGGCGTCCGGTAGCAGCTCGCCGAAGCCGTCGTCCTTGATGGCGAAGTCGGCACACAGCAGATGGTGATTGATCACCACCAGGTCCGCTTCCTGAGCGGCCTTGCGGGCCTCGATCAGGTGGCACTTTGACAACGACGGGCACTCCTGGCCCAGGCAGTTCTCGGCGGTGGATGTCACCAAGGGCCAGACCTGGGAGTCCTCGGCGAGGTTGACCAGTTCGGCGATATCGCCCCGCTTGGTGCGCCCGGCCCAGTCGCGCACCTTTTGCAGATCCACCGACACCTGGCGGCTGTGGCCCCGGGCATCCAACATGGCGTTATCCAGGCGGTGGGGACACAGGTAGTTGGCGCGTCCCTTCAGCAGGGCGACACGGGCCGGGGTTGCCAGGGCGTCGCGGACCCGTGGCAGGTCCTTGAGAAACAACTGATCCTGCAGATTGCGGGTGCCGGTGGAAACGATCACCTTGCGCCCGGACAGCAGCGCCGGGACCAGATAGGCGAAGGTCTTACCGGTACCAGTGCCGGCCTCTGCGATAAGCGTGGAGCAATCGGCCAGGGTCTCGGCGACGGCACGGGCCATGTCCAGCTGTTGTTGACGCGGCGCAAAACCCGGCACCTCGCGCGCCAGCAGACCATCGGGCCCGAGTACCTCGTCCACATCCAACATGGGGAATCAGGTCTCGGCCTGGTTGTCCCAGACCGCCTGCTCCAAACCGTTTTCCCGGTCCCAACGCAAGCGACCGATGATCTTGAAGCGCCCCACCGACAGGGCGCCACGCTTGGCTCGGCTGGAGCTGGACTTTGCGGCGTACTCCTCGAGCTCGGCGCGGTCGGCCTGATAGATCTCGTACGGCTCGTAGTTCTCGTCCATCAGCACCAGCACCACGGCGTCCCATTGCTGGTTCATCTTCAACTGACCGATGCGCTCACCGCCCTTGGTCTCGTCGAAGATGGTACGGCTCTTGATCTGGATGCGCTTGTGGTTGACCGGATCGGTGGCATCCCAGCCGGCCTGATCGTCCTTTTCGACATTCAGTTGCAACAGCCGAACGGCGTCGTGTTCGGCAATCTCATTGCTGATACCCGGCAACGGTCGCCCCATGGTGCGCCGGTATTCGGCGGCCAGGATGCGGGCCTGGGCGATCAGTTTGTCGGCGGCGTACGGTTGGTCCACTAGCACCGGCTCTGGCGGAAGACGTTCAGGGGATTCTATCCCAAACCGCGGCCCGCCGGGCGGATCAGCCTTTTTTCGGTTCCCAGTAGCCAAACGCCTGCTGGGCCTGTGCCGCCTGCTGTTGGCCCTGCTGCTTCATATCGTCCACCACGTGCTTGGCGAAACCGCACAATTCGTCCATGAAGGCGTCCTTGTCGGTATCGCTCATCGAACGCTGACTGCCCAGCATGTAGCCCATCACGGCGGCAAGATATTGCATGGTCACGCCCTGGTCCGCGCCCGGATGTTGGCGGGCGACCACCTGATTGATGTCCTGAAAAAGTTGCGAAGAGAGCTGGATATCGGCCATGTCTACTGTCCTGGAAGTGGCTGTGCGTCAAGGGCTGCCATTCTAGGGCAGCGCCCCGTCTTAACAAGGCACAGCTGATGGGGTTGAAGCCATTGACGCGATCAGCGGGCGCGGGACTCGGCCGCGCGCGCACCGGCCAGATCACCCACCGCGCGACGCACCCGGGCAATCAGCAGCCAGTTGTCACTCACCAGTTGCCGATCCATACCGGCGGCCAGACTGTTGGACTTGGAGGCCATCTCCTCTGCCTGCCCATACCGCCCCTGGCGCTCACGCAACACCGCCAGCTCGTGCCAGACCACCGCGTCGCGCGGCGAGATGCGCAGGGCGCGCTCCAGGCTGGCGGAGGCACCGTTCAGATCACCAGCCCGTTGCTGATCGGCAGCGCGCCGCTGCAGCACCGAGACGGCGCGATTGGGTACCGGGCGCACGGTCTGCGGCGGTTGCGGTGCCGGGGGTTCATAACGATGGATCTCGGTGCCCGGTGGTGGTGGCGGTTGTGGCGGCGGCGCGCCCTGGTCCGGCCGGGTCACCGGCGCCGGCGGCTCGTAACGCGGCGCCGTCCCACAGGCGGCAAGCAGGCCGGACAGCAGCAGCGTAGCGGCAAGCCGATAAATCATTCGAACCATCTCCTGAACACGTTCCCGATGCCAAAACTACCACGACAGCCGTCGCTGCTGGAGGGCGCGGTACCCGATATGAATGGAAACGCCACGGCGCCGTTGCAATCCTCGGCGCTCAGCTCCCCGGTCTGCGGGTTGATCCACTCGTACGCGACGTCCACCGGCAGGTTGGCCTGCAGCGGCTGCACGTCCAGGGCCGCCATCACCCGCCCCCATACCGGCAAGGCGCCACTGCTGCCGGTCAGCCCGGTGGACTGATTGTCGTCCCGACCGACCCAGACCACCCCGACCCGGTCACCGCCGAAACCGGCGAACCAGCTGTCCCGCAGCTCGTTGGTGGTGCCGGTCTTGCCGGCCAATTCCACCCCCGGCAAGTAGTGCGACAGGCCGCGCCCGGTACCGTCACGGACTACTTCCACCAGATTCCGGTTGAGCAGGAACACCGCCCCGGCGTCGGCCGCACGGGCGACCTCCAAAGGATAGCGTTGCAGGGGCTGGCCACTGCTGTCGAGCACCTCGCGGATGGCGCGCAGCGGCGACCGGTAACCGCCCGCGGCCAGGGTCTGGTACATCTGCGCCACTTCCAACGGGGACAACGACAGGCTGCCGAGCAGCAGCGACGGATATGGCTTGATGTCGCGCTCCACGCCCAGGCTTTCCAGGGTGTCGATCACCTTGCCCAGCCCCAGGTCCAGCCCCAGGCGCACCGTCGCCAGGTTGTACGAATGGGCCAGCGCGACATGCAGCGGCACCGGGCCATGCTCGGTTTCGTCGTAGTTCTTGGGCTCCCATAACCGGTCCTGCTCGTCGCGCAGCGCGACAGCGGTGTCGTCCAGCTGGGAAATCAGCGTGTGTCCGCCCGATGCCGACAGTGCCGTCAGATAGACCGCCGGCTTGACCAGCGAGCCGATCGGTCGCACCGCATCCAGGGCCCGGTTGAAGCCGGCATAACCGGCCAGGCGGCTGCCGACCAGCGCAGTGATCTCACCGGACTGCGGGTTGGCCAGCACCACGGCACCTTCCAGGGTGTTGGCTGGCAGGCGACGCTGTTTTTCGATCCGCTCAAGCTGGTCCGCCAGTAGCCTTTCGCTCTGTTGCTGTGCCCAACGATCCAGGGTGGTGAACACCCGCAGCCCCTCGGAGGTGAGGTCCTCCTCGCGATAGTCACGGCGCAACTGGCGGCGCACCAGGTCGACAAAATCCGGATAAGTCGCGCTGTCGCGCTTGCCGCGGGCGGTCACGCCCAGCCCGGCCTGACGGGCGCGCAGGGCCTGATTGGCATCGATGACGCCCCGTTCGGCCATCACGTCCAGCACCAGGTCACGTCGCGCGCGGGCACGCTCCGGGTGGCGTCTGGGATTGTAGTAGGACGCCCCCTTGACCAGACCGATCAGCAAGGCGATCTCGGGTTCGTGCAGTTCGGCCAGCGGTCGCCCGAAATAAAAATGCGCCGCCAGTCCGAAACCGTGGATGGCGCGCTGACAATCCTGCCCCAGGTAGATCTCGTTGGCGTACGCCTCGAGGATTTCATCCTTGTCGTAACGTGCCTCCAGAATCAGCGCAATCAACGCTTCGTTGGCCTTGCGCCACAGGCTACGCTCCTGGGTGAGGAAAAAATTCTTCGCCAATTGCTGGGTCAGGGTACTGCCGCCCTGCACGGTACGACCAGCGCGCAGGTTGGCCCACAGGGCCCGGGCGATGCCGACCGGGTCGATGCCATGGTGCTCGTAGAACTTACGGTCTTCCACCGCGAGCAGGCCCTGCACCAGCGCATCCGGCAACTGGTCACGCCGCACCAGGACGCGATCCTCCCGATGCGCCGGATAAATACTGCCGATCTCGGCGGGCTCCAGGCGCACGATATCCAGCGCACGGCCGCTGGCGCCGTCGTTCAGCTCGGTGAGCTGGTCACCCGCGAAACGCAACGCCAACAACCGCCCCTGTTCTTCGCCGTCCCAAAACAGAAAGGGCCGCGTATAGATCAGGTAGCGGTCGCCGGCGCGGGACCACTGCCCCCCCTGGCGCGGGTGGCGCACCTGGCGGAAACCCAGCGCCTGGAGTTCATCCCGCAGCCGTGCCTGGGACAGGGGCAAGCCCGCAAACAGCTCCAACGGCTGGGCGTAGACTCGGGCCGGCACAGCCCAGCGCTTGCCTTCGAATTTGACCCGCACCTCGTGCGCCAGATACAGGGTATAGCCGCCCACCAGCAACCCGCCCAACAGAAACACGCTCAGTAGCAGGCGCGTCCAGCGCGGTCGGCGCGACACGTTGCGGCGGGTCTTGCCGCGGGAGGTTTTTGCTTTTGACTTGCGTGGCATGAACCGGCTGTTACCGCTGGGAGGGGTTCGCAGTATAACCGCGACACCCAACTACGACGCCATCTTGGCGCCGCCTGCCTGATACACGAACGGGTTTCTTGATGCAGGCCAAAGTTTGACCCGGATCGCGACCTATAGTTACCCGTGACGCGCGCACACCCCGTGACGCGATGCGCAAGAGAATTAGGAGGCCCCGGATGGCTACCACAGAGAAAGCGGCGACCAAAACGCCCACCCGCAGGAAAGGCGGCACGAGCCAACCCACCCCGTTTGAAGCGATGGACGCGCTGTTCGATGCCTATTTCAATCGCAACTGGGCGCAATCCATGCGCATGCCGTGGCCGACATTGTCCGCCGACATGCAACCGTTCGGCGGCAAAACGCCCAAGGTGGATGTGATCGACCAGAACAGCAATATCCTGGTCCGAGCCGAACTCCCCGGCGTGGATCGGAAGGACCTGGAAGTGAGCACCACCCACAACAGTGTCAGCATCAAGGGCACCAGTGCGCACGAAAAGCAGCGGCGCAGCGAGGACTACTATCACTGCGAGATCACCCACGGCGGCTACTCCCGCACCGTGAAGCTGCCCACCGAGGTGCAAGACGACAAGGCCAGGGCGACCTTCAAGGACGGCGTGCTCGAACTGATCCTGCCGAAGATGGAACAACCGACCCGTCGCACCGTGAAGATCGATTGAATCGTCGTGTGCCGGAGACGGCCGCAAGGGTCGCTGAGAAGGCCAGGTGGGGCGATTCAGTGCCGCCAAAACCGGTCACTGCAAGTGCCTGATTTTGCAGCACAGCGTGCGCTGGAAAGTCCAGGATGGACTGACTCAGCACTTCCTTAGTGCCACCTCTGAGAAATTCAGAGGTGGCCTAGCTGGCGTCGCTGTCAGGCGGTTCAGCGCCCGTCGCGTCCCGGCCCGGCGCTCCGGCCTCTGTGTCGGCGGGCGATGTCGACGCCTGCTGGTCGGCGGCATCCTGCATGTCCGCGGCGGACACCGCGGCATCCGCCGCGTCACGGGCCGGCCCCACCAAGGTCAGCACAGCGCCGGTGGGGTCCTGAATGACCGCCAGGCGACCGAACGCCGCGATGTCGCCGGGCTCCACCACCACCCGAGCGCCCAGCTCACAGGCCAGCGCCACCCGGGCATCGACATCGTCTACATTCAGATGCGGGTGCCAATGCGGCAGGGCCTCGCCCACATCTCCCGGAATCCCCAGAATGCTGGCCACCGGCTCGCCGTCCTGCAGCAGGGTGTGTTGTTCGGCGCCCTCAAGGCTGCCGGATTCCACCTGCCAACCCAGCAGGGCCTGGTAGAAGGCCGCGGCCTCGGCCGGCGCGGCGGTCAACAGTTGGTTCCAGCCGAACCGGCCGTGGGGATGTGGATGGCGATCTTCGCCCATAGGAAAACCTCGTTCGTACAGGTCGCATCTTCCGCCGCCGGCGCGACGGGCTCAAGCGCTATACGTCATGTTTGGGCCTTGGCAGCAGCAGCGCCAGCGGGCCGAGTAGCAGGGTCACGCCCAGCAGGAACAAGTGCAGATTGACCGCACCGGTGAGGGCGACGGCGCTGTCCACGCCAAGCGGCGCCAGGGCCAGCACCAGTGCGGCCTCGTAACTGCCGGCGCCCGCCACGCCATGGATCGGCAACACACTGGACAGTTCGGCACCGATCACCCCGGCCACCGCCTGCCACAATGGCAACCCGGTAAAATGCTGCAGCACCAGGGTGAAGGCGACAAACTTGCTCAGCCAGGTAAGCAGGGTCCAGCCATAGACCTCGGCAAACCGGCCGCCATGATCCGGCAGTGCGGCAAGCAAGGCGCGGGCGAATCCCATGGCGCGACCCGGCCGATCCGCCAGCCGCCCCGTCAGCCAACCGCGCAGCCGATAGCCCAGTGGCAATACCACAAATCCGGCCGCCAGCGCCCACAACCAGGCGGCGCTGCCGTTGGCCAACCAGCCGGCAAAAAGGGCAATGACCGCCAACACGTGCAGGTCCAGCAAACGGATCCACAGCAGCGCCAAGGCACTGTCGGTTATGCGGTGACCGAAGTAACGGTACATCAGCAGCGGCATGGTCGCCTCGCCCAACCGCATCGGCAGTAGATTGTTGGCAAAGTTGTGTAGTGCCGACAAGCGCAGGGTCGCTGCCAGATGGCCGCGCAACAGCGCGGGAAAATAGCGATATAGCCGCACGCCCCGCGCCAGATAACTGAGCAAGGCCACCGCGAGCAGGCCCAACAACTCGCCGGGCGCCAGCAGGCGCCAAGGGGCCAGCAAGGTGGCCCAGCCCACCTGCCAATGCACCCAGCCAAATAGGCCGGCCAGCAGTGCGCCACCGAGCAGCCAGTCACGGCGACGACCGGTCAGTCGGGAGTCTTTACCAGGCACGATGGCGATTCACAGGAAGAGGCGGCATGGGCGGGAATTCGGGGCAGGCTACGGGGCGGGTCCGGGCGTGTCAATCCGGCCCCTCCGGCGCTGCCCGTGGATACCCGTCGCGGCTTGAAATCGCCGGGTCCGGACCGGAGACTGGACGGCAACCGACCGGACAGCAACCAGGAGCAGACACCATGCAGGGATCCGCCGCACCCCGCCATACCACCCCCGGGCCCCTGTCCCGCGCCCTGAACTGGCTCGGGGCGCGGGAACTCCCGGTGTTGGCAGCCCTGTTTGCGGTGCTGGTGACGGTGTGGGGGTTCGTGGAAATCGCCGAGGAGGTGAACGAGGGCAGTACCGGGGCCTTCGACCGCAGCGTGCTGTTGGCGATGCGCAACCCCGCCGACCCGAGCGATCCCTTGGGCCCCGGCTGGCTGGAAGAGATCGGACGCGATCTGACCGCCCTGGGCGGTACCGCGGTACTCACCCTGGTGACCCTGAGCACCATCGGCTTCCTACTGCTCACGGATCGGCGCCGCCTGGCCCTGGTGGTGCTGATCGCCACAGCCGGCGCGCTGGGCGCCAGCACCCTGCTGAAACAACTGTACGACCGGGACAGACCGACGCTGGTGCCCCACGGGTCCATCGTCTACACGAAAAGCTTCCCCAGCGGGCATTCGATGTTGGCGGCCAGCACCTATCTGACCTTGGCGGCCCTGCTGATGCGGGTACAGCGCCGACGGCGCATCAAGGCATTCATCCTGTTGGTGGCCGTCGCCACGACCTTGCTGGTGGGGGTGAGCCGCGTCTATCTGGGTGTGCACTGGCCGACGGACGTCCTGGCCGGATGGACCGCGGGGACAGGCTGGGCACTGTGCTGTGGCCTGCTGGCACGCTGGCTACAGCACAAGGGACGATTGGACGGCGAGGCCGGGGACGCGGCGGTCGGCGACTGAGGCCGGTCAGGCACCGTGGGAACGCTCGAAACCGCTGACGCCCTCGACCTGGGGACCCGTGCCGGCGACCCGACGGACCTTGACCCGTCCCCGCCGGTCGGTGCCGCCACGACGCTCGGCACGCAGCGCGGGGTGGTGCGCCACCGGCCCGTCCAGACGTCGATCCAGGATGGTGGTACGTGGCAACCAGCGATGCGCCCGCAGGCGTCGCCCGGCGAGCGCCGCGTCTTGGAGCGCATGCACCAGATCCCAGCTCAGCCGATTGGGGGTGACCCGCAACACCGCACATTGCTCGGTATCAGCGGTCTGCCGGTTCACCAGTTGCCACAATTCGCAGCCAATCAACTGACCCCGCGGGGAGTAAAGCCGGTACCAAGGCCCCCGCAGCGCCCGCCTGACCAATTGGTCTACATCATCGCGCGTGGCGCCCACGCGCAGTCCGCCCAGAAAGATACGCATCGCGGGCCTCCTTGCCGCGGCCGGCCATGCGTTCGACAACGGCATGGCTCCGCTGAAAGCGTAGACCCTGCACGCCTCATCTGCAGCTGATCCGCCTGTAGTCCCAGGCTCAGACTTCCAATTCCACCCCGTCAACGTTCTGGAAACCCCGCGGCAGTTTGTTGCCACGACGCCCACGTTCGCTCTCATAGGCGTTCAGGTCCGCCGCCTTCAGGCTCAGGTGTCGCTTGCCGGACAACACCCGCAACCGCCCGCCCTCCGGAACACAGGCGATGGCCACCAGATGATCGGCACGGGACTCCACCTCCTTGGCGGGGATGGCGATGATCTTGTTGCCCTTGCCGCGGCTCATTTCCGGCAGATCCGCGGCCGGAATCACCAGCATGCGGCCGCTCTTGGTGATCGCCACGATACGGTCGGTGTTGACATCGCTCATCGCCGCCGGTGCCAGCACCTGCCCACCCTTGGGCAGGGTCAGCACCGCTTTGCCGCCTTTTTTGTTGGCGATCAGGTCCGCGGTCCTGGCGATGAAGCCGTAGCCCGCGTCGGATGCCATCAACCAGCGCTGTTCGTCCGCGCCGCCGAGGGTCGCGACGAAACGCGCGCCGTCCTTGGGGGTGAAACGCCCGGTCAGCGGCTCTCCCTGGCCACGCGCCGACGGCAGGGTATGGGCTGCCAGCGAGTAACTGCGTCCCGTCGAATCGAGGAACACCGCCTGCTGGTTGGAGCGGATCCGGGTGGCATGCTGGAATCCGTCCCCGGCCTTGTACGACAAGCTGGCCGGGTCCACATCGTGACCCTTGGCGGCGCGCGCCCAACCCATGCTGGACAGCACCACGGTCACCGGCTCGCTCGGGGTCAGCTCGGACTCGTCCAGGGCGCTGGCGGCGTCGCGGGCGATGATGGGCGAGCGCCGCTCGTCACCGTATTTCTCGGCGTCGGCGATGATCTCCTTCTTGACCAGGGTCTTCATGCGCGCCGGCGACCCCAGAGTCTTTTCCAGATCCGCCTTTTCCTTGGTCAACTCGTCCTGCTCGGCACGAATTTTCATCTCTTCCAGCCGGGCCAACTGGCGCAGCTTGGTGTCCAGGATGTAATCCGCCTGGATGTCGTCCAGGTCGAAGCGCTGCATGAGCACGGGCTTGGGCTCGTCCTCGCTGCGGATGATACGGATCACCTCATCGATATTCAGGAAGGCGATCAGCAGCCCGTCCAACAAATGCAGCCGTGCGTCCACCTTGTCCAGGCGGTGTTGCAGCCGGCGGCGCACCGTCTCGAAGCGGTAGGTCAGCCACTCCTGCAGCAGACCGACCAGATCACGCACCCCGGGGCGGCCTGACAATCCGATCACGTTCAGGTTGGCACGGTAGGTGCGTTCCAGGTCGGTGGTGGCGCACAGATGGGACATCACCCGGTCCACGTCGACACGGTTGGAACGCGGAACCACCACCAGCCGGGTGGGCGTTTCATGGTCCGATTCGTCGCGCAGATCCTCCACCCAAGGCAGCTTCTTGGCCTGCATCTGTGCGGCGATCTGCTCCAGCACCTTGGCGCCGGACACCTGATGCGGCAACGCGGTGATCACCACAGCGCCATCCTCGACCGTCCAGCGCGCCCGCATGCGGATGGAGCCGTTGCCGGTCTGGTAGAGCTTCTGGATATCGGCCCGGGGGGTGATGATCTCGGCCTCGGTGGGATAGTCCGGCCCCTGGATATGCTCCATCAGGTCCGCCAGCTCGGCCTTGGGCTGTTCGATCAGCCGCACGCAGGCCGCGGCCACTTCACGCAGGTTATGCGGTGGGATATCCGTCGCCATGCCTACGGCAATACCGGTGCCCCCATTGAGCAGCACATTCGGTAGCCGCGCCGGCAATAGCTGCGGCTCCTTCAGGGTGCCGTCGAAATTCGGCACCCAGTCCACCGTGCCCTGCCCCAACTCGGACAACAACACCTGGGAATAGGCGGCCAACCGCGCCTCGGTGTAGCGCATGGCGGCGAACGACTTGGGATCGTCCGGCGAGCCCCAGTTGCCCTGCCCGTCCACCAGCGGATAGCGGTAGGAAAAGTCCTGCGCCATCAGCACCATCGCTTCGTAACAGGCCGAATCGCCGTGGGGATGGAACTTGCCCAGCACGTCACCGACGGTACGGGCGGACTTCTTGTGCTTGGACACCGCCGACAGGCCCAGCTCGGACATGGCGTAGACGATGCGCCGCTGGACCGGCTTGAGGCCGTCGCCGACATGCGGCAAGGCCCGGTCCAGGATGACGTACATGGCATAGTCCAGGTACGCCTTCTCGGTGAACTGACTCAAGGGGACGCGCTCGATCCCCTCGCTGGTGTAATCGGGTGTGGAATCCATAAACAACCGGTGCTGGATGGAATGACCGGCCGATTGTACACGCTCGCCCGCCCGGTATCGGGCTTGTGCGTCACGTCGATTTATGGCGGCGCTAGAATCCTTCGCGGATCTCCGCCAGCATGGAGGTCAGGTCCGAATGCCAGCGGGCCAGCTGGATCTGCAGATGCGGGTCCGGCAGGTAACGTCCCAGCTCCAGGGGATCGAGCGCAACCACCACGGTTTCCTTTCCTTCAGCGAACACCGCCAGCTTCAACGGCAGAAACGGGATCAATTCCGGATGGGCGTGGCTGACCCGGCGAACCTCTTCCAGCTTGCCGAAGAATACCAGTTGATACTTGTCCGAGTGATAGCCGAACTTGGCCATGCCGCCATCGCACTTCTGGATGTGGGCGACGGTGTAGCCGTATTCGCCTAGCAGTTCCTGTACCGCGGTCAATGCCTGGTCGAAGGGCATGCCGGTACGGGCCATCAGGGTGGTCTGACCGGCGCTCACCTGAAACGACGACAACAGGACCACGAGCAAGGCGACGATGCGTGATACGCGACTCATAGGGTGGACTCCTCCAGCACCGCCTCCACCGCCGCCGACATCTTCGCGGCGACCGATTCCAGTTCGGCATTGTTGAACCAGTGCGAGATGGTCTTCATGTTGGCGGCGATCAACTGGACCCGCTTGTCCGGCCACTCCACCACGGTGATGCGGCAGGGCAACACCACCCCCAGGCGCGGCTCGATGTTGAGCAGATCGAACAGCTGGTTGAAATTACAGAAGCGCAGCGAGACCTGCTTGGTGTCCCAACTGAATTCGTCGGTCAGACCCTGTTCCAGAAAACGTTCCGGGAAGATACGGAAGTTGGAACCGGTCAGCGCCTGACGCACGTTCTTCACCGTGGTCTTGAAGTCGTAGGGCGAGTCCACCACCAGGCTCAGCGGCAGCCGTTCGGCGGGCGGTTTGGCAGCGGCGGCCTGCTCACCGAGCTTGCGCACGTGGGCCACCACATCGGCGATCTCGGCATCCGTCAGTTCGTTGCGAAACGCCGGCATGATGCCGCTGGGCCGTCCTTCGCGGATGATGGTGGCGATCAAGGCATCCGGAGCGGCGGCCAAAAAGCCGGGGTTGGTGATGGCCGGCGGCATGATGGCGAATTCCCGCTGACGCGAAATGGTCACCCCGGTGCCCCGCCCCACGCCGCTACCATTGATGCCGTGACAAACCGCGCAGTTCGCTGCGAACAGCTCGCCGCCCCGCGTGGCGTCGCCCGCCAGGGGCGCGAGATCGTATTTTCTGGCCGGTGCCTTGTAGTGTTCGCGCAGGTACCCCACGATGGCCGCCACCTGGGCGTCACTCAGCTCGTTGAAGGACGGCATCAGCCGCCCCGGACGG
>JASBTJ010000094.1 GCA_030148485.1 Gammaproteobacteria bacterium
GGCGAATTCGTCGGCCGTGACGGTGCAGCGGCCGAGGGAGAAGGGCCGGTCGATGTGGCGATAGTGGCGGGGCGCTTCCTCGGGACGGTGGCCGAATTCGTCGGGTGCCGAGCCCATCTCGAAGCCACCGACGGGGATGACCATCAGTTGCGGCCCAAGGCCTCCATCGGCCAGGGGGTCCTGAAATGCCACCGACAGATCGCAGGTCGCTGCCGTCTGCCATTGCAGGCTCAGGCGTTGCTGTTCGCTGAGCTTCGGGATGAAGGGGAGGTCCCCCGGGGATGCGCGATGCTGGCTGTTCGGATCTTGCATGGCGGCATTATGCGTCGCCGGTGGTGGGTGCGGCAACGCGGGGCGCGCGCCAGCGCAACGCGGCACGCAGGTGACGTCGAAAGTGTCGGCGGATGAACAGTTCGGCTGACCAGGCGTGACGGGCACCGAAGCGCCCGGCAAGCGGCAGGTACACCCAGGCGAGGCGGGTTTCTCCGGCGGCCGTGGTGACCAGACGCCGTTGGCGCCGGTAGCCGGGTCCTTCGTACCGGTCGAGCCGCTGCAGGTCCCGTGCACGTCGCAGCGCGTAACAGCACCCCTGTGCTGTGTGGTGCGGCGCCGGCCAGATACCTGGGTAACGGCGTCCCGGCAGACGTGCGACACGGTGGTCCGGCAGGTAGGCCCGCACCGAAGGCATCCGGTATCCCACCAGTCGTGCGGCAAAGTCGTCGGCCTGCAGGCTGCCGTAACAGAAAATCCAGTCGCGCATGTCAGTCGTCCATGATCTGCAGCCGGCTGATGTCCGGGATCGGCTGGGCGGGTTTGTCCGCGGCGCAGTCCGACAGGTCGCCGCTGTGGGCCGGCTCTGCGCTCAGATGACTGGTGTCGATCCGGGCGGCGGGCGGGGACGGCGTATCGTCGATGATGCTGCCCCCCGCGGCCAAATCCATGTGGCTGATGTCGGGTAGCTCGGCCGCGTCGACGCGGGGCGCACAGTCTTCCAGCGTACCGGTGTTGGCCGGCAGCAGTTGCGGCTCTGCGTCCGTGTCGGCGGCGTTTCCGGGCGGCGCTGCGTTCGGGATCGGGTCGGCGTCCGTCGGACGAATCTCCACCAGGGCCCCGGCTTTGCGGAATGCGGCCCGATAGCGGCCGGCGGTGTCCATGTCCACGCCCTGCTTGATCCGCACCGCCTGGCCGCTGAACAGTCGCTCCAAGGCTTGTCCTTGCAGCTTGAACTGCTTGCCGAGCCATTGCTTGACGGTGTCCGCGGCATGATCGGGCAGGATGTCGCCGGCAAAGTAGATATCAAAGCGTTGCTGGGTCATGGGGCCTCCTGTGAACGGACGGTAGTACGCATTTTCCATGCTGCCCAGGGCTTCAGGAACCGCTGGAAAATTCAGCGCTTCCGCTTCAGAGCTTCCCCAAGGGGCGCTGAGCAGGTCGCGGACGCCGATCGCCCGTGTCGGCGGCCGCGGCGTTCTCAGCGGTCCGTTAAAATACATCAGCTGTAGGGTTTCTGTCCGGGCGTCCGGTCTATATTTTTGGTACGACCGCGTCCGCGGCCTCTTCAAGGGGGATAAGTCATGCGCAGACGGCTGTATTTCGTACTTCCGGACCTGGCGACGGCGGATACCATCCAGCAGGGACTGTTGCTGGCGCGTATCGATCACGGCCACATCCATTTTCTTGCCCGTGACGGTATCAACCTGGGGCAACTGTCGGTGGCCAATCTGTTGCAGCGCAGCGATTTGATCCATGGTCTGCAGATCGGCCTTTTTGCTGGCGGTTTGACCTGCTTGATGGCCGGGTTGGTGATCGCTTTTTATCCTGAACTGGGCAGCGCTGTCGGCATGGGTGCCGCGCTGCTGCTGGCGCTGTTCGGCGCCGTGGTCGGTGCTTGGGTATCGGGCATGATCGCCGTCAGTCTGCCGAACAGCCGACTGAAGGACTTCCAGCAGGCCATTGATGCGGGGCGGATCCTGCTGATGGTGGATGTCCCTTACCGTCGGGTGGCCGAGATACGCACGCTGATCGAATCCCACCATCCCGAGGCCCGTGCCGGGGGCACGGATACCCACATACCGGCGTTTCCCTAGGGGAAGTGTTGAATAAGTCCATCCTGGACTTCTCAGCGCACGCTGCGCTGCAAACGGGGTTTGCAGCTTGCTTCAAAATCAGTCCCTTGCCGTGACCGATGTTGGCGGCACCTCCCTGTGCCGCGGAACCGCTGAATTTTTCAGCGGTGGCCTCGTCGGAGTCGGTTCAGTGCACCGGGCCGCGGCGCGGCTGCTGCCCGATCATGGGCAGGCTGGCGTGATGGGCGATCAGCTGCCAGTTGCCGTTCGTGTTGCGATAGATGTTGGTCGCGATCAGCCGCGTCGGATCCGATTCGCCATCGCCCGGCCGGACCGCCTCTTCCACTGTGTGAACGGCCAAGCCATCGACCTGTAGTCGATTGACGACCCGATAGCGCACCTCGGGGGGGCTTGCTTGGCTGAATATCTGTCCCCAGCTGTCCAGGATTTCGCCGGCGCCTTGCAACAGGGGGCCGCCGGGGTGAATGCAGCTGGTGTCCGGCGCGTCCTGCCAGAGTCGGGTCATGGCGGTCAGGTCGCAGCGTTCGAAGGCCTGGTAAAAGGCGGCTTCCACACTGTCCGGGTCGGCGTGCATTTTCATGATACGGGGTACCCGTCTTGGGGCTGGGCTTGGCATGCCAGCTTACCGCGGGGGACGGGATGATTAACCCGGCTTCGGCCGTGGCTGCGCTAGACTGTCCGTTTCACAGGAGAGTCAAGCATGCCTCAAAACGCCGCCGTCGGACCCATCTGGGTGTTTGACGAGTCCAGATTGGAGCACGCCCTGGCGGCTTATCAAGCAGCGGCAATGGCGGCCTATCCGCAGCAGGAAGCGCGCATCCGCACCACCGTGATGGCGATGCGGGACTTTTTACGGTCGCCACAGGCGTCCGACCTGCGGATGAGCCTGGGGGACGATTAGAGGGAAGGCGAGCGCGGTCGCTTGGGACGGGGCGGCATCATGTGTTTGCGCCGCAGGTCCTTGATGTTGCCGACGCCACCAATCAGCGCGGCAAGGCCCAAACCAAGCAGAATGAGCAAGGCAGGGTCGCCGACGGCCCCATCGTCCGCCATGGCGGACCCCGATAACGCGCACCAGACCAACAGGGTATTCATCAGCCGCATCGTCCGCTCCCACACGTGTGATTTTTCTACTTTTTCGAAAACATCAAGCAATCGCCGAGCCAAGTGGTTGCTAGTCTTTTAAAATCAGCGTGTTGCCGTGATGATATTCGGTATTTGGTTGCAGCAATGTAAAGCAAGCGGACGAAATCTGGCGACTGCTATGAGCTTCTTATGTGATCTAGGTCACATGCACTGGGGCGGCCGTCCGGCCATAGGGTCTTGTCGTTTTTGCAATCGAAGCGCCGGCAGCGCAATGGCCGATGTTCCCAGACCTGACACTGGCGGCTGTCGCGGTCCAGATGGGGGCAGAAACCGTCCTCGTCCCGCGCGACGAAGTAGGGGCGGTCCGGATTGTAACGGACCATGCCGGCTTCCACTTCCTGCGGGGTCAGCGCAAACATCAGCGTGCAGCAGCGGGAGCCGCACTGGTGCAGATAGCGGTGGCAGGGTACGTCGGCGTCGGGTTGGTCCGGGTCCTCGTCGCCATAGATGGCGGCGACACCGCGTTCCAGGGTCTTTTCAAAGGCGGCCAACATCTGCAGCACGCGCGGTCGCTTTTCCTCCGGAATGGCAAGAAAATCGGGGTCGTCGGCAAATTCCTCTGCCCAGTCGATCGGCGGCTCGTTTGGCATGGGATTCAGGGTCGCAGAAATGGGGTAGGCGCGCTACCGCACTGAAGAAGGGGGTATTGCTGCCGCTAACGCCGATGACCCCGTAACAATTGGCCTAGGGCATGATTCCGGACAATCTGACCGTGTATGTCGCCGTCTTGGGCATGGCCATGCTGACGCTACTGGTGGCGAGTCTGTTTTCCAGTTACCAGCGCGCGCAGGCGCACAAACGCCTGCTCATCCAGCAGTTGCAACTGGGCGTGCAGCGCAATGAGTCGCTGTTGATGCGGCTGGCGCCGGTGTCGCTGCCGCGGGAGATCCGCCTGGCGCTGCGCCGAGACACCTTTGACCGCTATCGGCGCATCAAGGCGTTGAACAGACGCAATCCGGGTATCGATAACCTGCTGGCGCAAAGCGAGGAGCGACTCAATAGCGAGGGTGGCGATACCGGGCCGAAAACCCCGGTGCCGGCGGACACCGCAGTGTTCGAGCGCTGGCAGAAGGGGTTCAATGAACTGATGCAGCTGGTACAGGGGGGGCGTCTCAGCCGCCCCATCGCCGGCGAGGCTCGGCACAAGCTGGTGGTTGCCATCCTGGAGCGCCAAGCGGAGTCCATTTTCGCCCATCACATGAATCAGGCCGATGAGATGAAAGCCGACGGTCGGCTGCCGATGGCGCGTCGGCAGATACAGCAGGCGACTGAGTGGATTCGCGCATTGGGGGTTCACACCGACCGCGTGGAGGCGCTGCTCAAACAGGCCGATGAGGCGTACCAATACCTGTTGACGGGCGAAGCGCCGACCCCGAGCGAGGAGAAATACTCCGCCTAACCGGCTGCCGTCGCCGTGCTGCGCAGACGCGGCAACGGCAATGACAGCACAACCGCCAGACCGATCATCAGCGCGGAAACCCACAGACAGGCCTGCAGGCCGGCAACCTGGTAGATCCAGCCGGACAAAACGGTGCCGGCGAGTCGGCCTCCGGCATTGGCCATGTAGTAGAAGCCCACGTTCATCGCCACCTTGTCGTGGTCCGCATATGCCAGGATCAGATAGGAATGTACCGCTGAATTGACGGCGAACAGCAGCCCGAACAACACCAGTCCTGCGATCAGCACGGTCGGCGTCCACCAGGTCTGGTCGAACGACCAGGCCAGCAAAGCCGGCACCAGCATCAGGGCCGTACCCCAGCCGCGTGCCGCCGCCGGCCCCGGCTCGTGTCCATGCAGCAGACGCGGCGCGCCGGCCTGGACGATGCCGTAGCCGATGGTCCAGGTGGCAAGCAACGCCCCAACGGCAGTAAACGACCACTCCAGGACGTCGTACAAAAAGACCGGTAATGCGACCACGAACCACACGTCCCGGGCACCAAACAGGAAAAAACGGGCCGCCGACAGCCAATTGATGCTGGCCCGCTGCGAGAATATCTGGCTGAATTTAGGTTTGGCGGTGCCGCCGGCCGGGCACCTTGGCAGCAATGCCACGGCGATCAGCAAGGTCAGCAGCAGGCCCAGGCTCAGCGCCAGCAGCGCGCCACGAAAACCGAGCACCTGCAGCAGGGCGGCGCCGAGGAAGAATCCCAGACCCTTGAGCGCATTCTTCGACCCCGTCAGTAATGCCACCCAGCGGAACAGACGCCCCGGTTGTTGGTCGCCGACCAGTCCCTTGACGCCGGCTTTGGCGCTCATCTTGTTCAGGTCTTTGGCGATCCCGGACAGTGCCTGGGCAGCCATCACATAAGGCACGGACAGCCAGGCATCCGGCACGGCGAGCATGGCCAACGCCGCGACCTGCAGCGCCATGCCCAGATGCTGGGTGCGATCCAGCCCGATACGGGCGCCGAGCCAGCCGCCGATCAGGTTGGTGAGCACGCCGAACAGCTCGTAGAACAGAAACAGCATGGCGACCTGGAGAGGCGTGTATCCCAACTGATGGAAATACAGCACCACCAACATCCGTATGGCGCCATCGGTCAAGGTGAAGGACCAATAGGCGCCGGTGATGATCAGATAGTGGCGTAGCGCGGCGGACATGACAGGGGGACGATAGCTCAGTGCTCGGGAGGCATCACTTTATGAACAGGTCATGACAGGCCGGTGACTAGTCCTTTGCGTTGAACAGCGCCTCGGCGGCAGCGAGCAAGTCGTCGGGATCCGCGTCCCGTGTGCCCGGCACGGGAGGTCTGGGGTTGGGTGAAAAATAGTCGCAGAAATTCGCCCGGACCTTGTCCGCCACGCTGTCGGCCACCGGTTCCTCGCAGTCGTTGTGCAAGCCGGGGTGGTAGAAGCGACAGTTGCGGCACACATGGGTGTGGCGGCGACAGCCCGGACATTCGGATGTGCGTTGGAAATCCAGATCGGCCAGCGCCTGGCCGCAGTCCCAGCAGTGACCTTGCATGTTTGGCATGATGCGTTTCTCGCCGGTGCGAATAAGCCGCTTATCTTGCCCGGTGCCGGGTGGCGGGGAAAGTGGTCACTCACGGATATCGTGCTCGGGGTATTACACTAGTGTCCCCACATCAATTCGCGGACCATCATGCAAGACGATCAGGAACCCGATTGGGATTCACCGCTGTCGCTGAGTCTCACCCCTGCCATGCTGATTCATAGCCTGTTCATGCAGGCCCAGCAAGTGCATACCGGCGAGCAAAGTTGCGTCAGCGACGAACTGGTGGTGAACCAGGTGTTGGCGGTGGACGAGCGCAACGGTAACCGTGTCCGTCTGGTGGAGCAGGAGTATGCGGAAGATGACGGCGACGATACCGTCTGGCACGACTGGGCGGTGGAGATCCTGATCGGAGCGATCTGGGTCACCGGTCACTGGCACCAGCCGGTTACCGCGTCGCCGGTGGACTGGGAATGGTGCGACAAACAGGCGCAGGCGGCATTCAGTCGCGCCTGCGTCCTGGTGGGTAAACAGGTGCGGCCGGGTCTGGTGGTGGTCGACGAATTGCCCGCCCCGAGCCCGACGTCGCCGCGGCGGCATTGAATCGACGATCAGGAGAACGCATGCGCATATTGTTATTGCTGACGCTGGTTGTCATGACTCTGCCCGCCCGGGCGGGAGCACCGCTGCCGCCGTTGGTCGACGTGTCCTGGCTACTCGCTGAACCGGCTGCCGATGACCTGGTGTGGCTGGACGTTCAGCCATCGGTTTACTACCAACAGGTACATCTGGCGGGTTCCGTCAATGCCCCGTTCGACGGCTGGCGAACCACGAGTGTCGGCGGTTTGCGGGGCATGTTGCCCGCTGTGGACAAACTGGAGGCCAAGCTCGGTGGCCTGGGTATCGCGCCGTCCGACCGTGTTGTGATCGTCACCACCGGGTTGGGGGCGGGCGATATGGCCGCCGCGGCACGGGTATTCTGGACGTTGAAGGTACTCGGTCATGTGCAGGTGGCGGTGCTGAACGGCGGTTTGCAGTCGGTGGCCGACGACCCGCGTGGGCTCGCGCGGCTCACCCGAGAGCCGACGCGCCGTGCCGCGACCACCTACCAGGCCAGCCCCGACATGAGTTTGCTGGCGGACGCCAAGGCGACCAGCGCCGCGCTGCAGCGTGGTGATGTCCTGGTGGATGCCCGTTCGGCAGCGGAGTATCTGGGCGTACATGTGGGCGGTGAAGGCGAGCGGCCGGGGCGGCTGCCAGGCGCGCGCAACCTGCCGTTCGACTGGTTGACCGAAAACGGATCGGGGACGATCCTGCCGCGGGAGCGTATGCGCGATTTGCTCAAGGCCGTGGACATCGATCCGAAGGCGGCTCAAGTGCACTATTGCCATACTGGCAATCGAGCCGCGCTCACGTGGTTTGCGGCGTGGGCGGTGTTGGGTAACAAACAAGCCCGTTTATATGATGCGTCCATGCTGGAGTGGTCCATGCGCCCGGATCTGCCGATCAAACGGCAAGTGCAATTCTGAGCCTGTTGGCTGATTTACGAGCATAAAAAACGGCGGTGAAAAACCGCCGCGGCAAGACATGTTGTTGTGGTCCTTCCTTGTCCGTTCTTGTGATTGTTTCCCCGTGCTTCTCCTCCGACGGACGCGGCGACTTTCGGCCTGCTGCCCAGTCTTCCTCCTTATAAACTCCGGGCCACTATACGGCGCGGCCAACGGAATTGGAAGGACCACATCGTCTAGGGTTATTGGCGGGGGTGGTTCTCCTTGGGGCGAGCCTCGTTGACGCGCAGGTCACGGCCGTTCAATGCCTTGCCGTTCATACCGGCAATGGCGTTGTCCGCTGCCTGTTTGTCCGGCATCTCGACAAAGCCGAAACCCTTCGAGCGGCCATTGCCGCGATCGATGACGATCTTCGCGGAACGCACTTCACCGTAGCTTCCAAAGATGTTTCGCAGTTCGTCTTCCGTGATTGGATAGGGCAGGTTGCCCACGTAGATACTGGTCATTTCCGTGATCCATAAGGTGCCGCATAACGCGTTCATGTGCGTGCTGGCGGGCGGCACGAGGCCAACACGAACAACGCCCGGCACGACGTCGTGTCGAGTCGGGCGATATCTGCCGTCCGTCAGTGCGAACGGGCTGAAGTCTTACATATACAGCCGGAGCGGATGTGACCGCCGTCAGGCGATCGCCACCAGCTCCAGTTCAAAAACCAGATCCTGGCCCGCGAGGGGGTGGTTGCCATCAAGGGTGACGGACTCCTCGGTGAAGGCCACCACGGTGTAGCGCATCGGGTGTCCGTCGGGCGAGCTGCCTTGCAATGCCAGTCCCTCGGACAACTCGATCCCTTCGGGCATCAGTGCGCGGGGTACTTCTTCGAGCAGTTCGTCGTAGCGTGGGCCATAGGCTTCGTCGGCCGGGATGGTCACGGTACGGGTCTCGCCCAGTGCCATATCGGACACCGCCTGTTCGAAACCGGGGATCAGTTGACCCTCACCGAGGGTGAATTCCAGGGGCTCACCGCCGCCGGACGTATCGAACTGGGTGCCATCGGTGAGGGTGCCGGTGTAGTGCACCTGCACCTTATCGCCTTGCTTGGGTTGGGACATTGCGTCTCTCCGTTGTGCGTCGGTGGGAACCACTGTTCAGCGGCGGGGAAAACAAAGGACGCAACTTCATCTTCGGGGGCGTCAAACAGGAATCTCGCCCATAACCTAGACCGGATTGCCAGCGCTGACAAGCGCATGGCGTTGCATGGAGCGGGATTATTCGCGCGCCCACGGGGTGGCGCAAGAGCAGCGCGACGTGGCGTCGCAGGATGCGGTGAAGGGCGAAAGACCGGGAGAGGCGGAATACGCTGTGGTCCTTGAACGGCGTATCGGCATCCGCCACTTGCGCGTCGCCGATCCAGGCCGCTACGGGCCGCGACGGGTCGCTAACTCCGGCGGTTTGGCCGCGCACGGCCGGATTCCGTTCGCCCGACTCTTGGGTCCGGATCTAACCAGAACATCCCGCTCAGCCGCCCCCGGTTGCGGGGGCGGCGCCGGTCAATAGTCTTCGCCGAGGGTGAACTTGACGATTTCGCGGACCTTGGCGAAATCCTCGTCGCTGGCGGCCCGGAAGGCGGTGACCTTGGCCTTTTTCAGGATATCCATGCCTGCTTCGGTCTTGTCCAGTCCGATCATCAGCTGCTGGATCTTTTGCGACATCTGTGCCGGCATGTCCTGTTTGACGGCCCACGGCAACTGCACGAACGGCTCGCTTCGAGCGAGCCGTTTCATGTCGTTGGTGTTGATCTTGTCGCGCACCACCTTTAGGCCGATGACCACATCACCCGCGCCGGCGGCGTCGAAGATCGAGCGATATACGTTGAGCATCGCGGCGGGCGGGTTCTTGGAAAAGGACTCCTCGAAGTCGCGCTTCGGCTCCAGGCCGGCCTTTTTCAGAATCGACAGGGGGGCGATATACGACCCCATGGCCTTGCGGCCACCGCCGAACAGGATGCGTTTGCCACGCAGGTCTTCCACCGAATTGATGCCGCTGTCCTTCCGTACGAACAGGGCGCCGGCGATTTCGTTGCGGCCGAATTCCTCGTTGGTGGCCAGCACGTGATAACCGAAGCGTGCGTGGCTGACGATGTAATGGTATTGGTTGAAGTGGACCAGGTCGTATTCCTTGTTGGTCACGCCTTCCCAAAACTGCTTGAAGTTCAACGGGACCACCAGTCGCACGTTGGCGTTCAATTGTTTGGACAGGTATTTCGCCAATGGGCGGAAGGCCGCGCGGGTCACGGCCAGATTGCGGCGCGGGAAGATGCCCATGGTGATGGTGGGGCGTTCCGCAGAGGGTGTGATGGCCGGCTTGGCCGATTCGCTGGACTGGTCCGAACAGCCGAGCAAAATCAGACTGGCCAGACCTGCCGCAAGCCATCCCACGGCGCGACGACGTGCGTTTTGATACCGCATCGTTACTCCTCCCCTTTTGTGCTTATGCTTTTATTGGTTTGCGCTCGGACGCTGTTATTGCGTTGTGGCGTCGAGCGGATCCTGTGCGGATACGGTACCCTTGCAGGCGCGAAAGCGCCAGTTTGCGGTGTTTTCCGAGCTGTCCGGCGTGTGATGTCGAGCTACTGGGGGGGTGTCGTTTCGCCTCGACGGCCATCGGTAGCGGGCACGCCGATGCTGCGACCTGCACGCCTGTGTTTCCAGGCGGCTGGTTCGCTCTGTGCTGTCCGATCAGCCCCAGAAGATGCACGCTCAACGGTGCTGTACTGAGCGCCGTCTATCGGGAAGGGCTGTGCGGCCGCAGTCTCTTACGCCGCCGGTTGTCGGCCAAGTCAACGTCTTCTGTTGATAGATGGGGGCAAAACACCGCATGACACCAGTCCGCCGCGGTGTCTGGGGTTGCGAGCCGACTAGGTGCTCCTCAGTCCCCGGTCAGTTCCAGGGTCTCGCCCATGGCTGCCAGTCCTGCTTGGGTGCACAGCGCGTCGGTATCGCCGGGCGTCTGCCGCTGTGGAGCGCCGGATACGCCAATGCCCCCGTAGAAATGGCCACCCGCCTGGATGGGTAGTCCGCCGCCGATGCGCATAACCCCCGGGATGTCGGCCATGAAGGTGCGCGTAGCCAAGGTGCCGGTGTCGGCGCGAAAGGTGACCGCCGTGTAGGCCTTGCCCTGGGCCACGTCGATGGTGTGCGGCCCCGCCAAGGGATCCCGGGCGAAGAACAACAGGCGGCCATCACGACCGACCAGGGCTACCGCAACCTGGAAACCGCGCGCGGCACAATCGTCGATAGCCGCCATCACGCCTTGTTGCGCCGTGGCCGGCGTCAGAGCGCGCAGGGTGGCGAAGGGAGGGGCTCGGCGATGGCTCCAGCGGTCAGGCCGAGGCCCAGCAAAGGTGCGAAACGGTGCATGACGGTGCCTCCTCGGGTTCCGGGATTGCTGTGTTTGAGATAGCACAGCAACGGCTGCGCTTGGTACGCCCGCCGGGGCTGGCGCTATTCCGCCGGCGGCGGCAACCGGCGTTCACCGTTTACCAGCCGTTCCTTTTCGCACCGGGGGAGTCTCTTGACCCGGTACTCCAGGCGGAGCGCTTGCGCTCGGTCGCCCGCGGGTGTGCGATAGACCAGGGTCAGGGGGCCGCGACCGCGCAGGTACTTGGCGCCTTTGCCTGTCTGGTGTTCGTTGAAACGGCGGTCCACGTCGGTGGCAATTCCGGTGTACAGGCTACCGTCGGCGCAGCGGACCAAATAGAGCTGCCAGTGGCTCATGGGCGTCAGTTCGGTTCGCCCAGCGCCTGCGCCAGTAACGCTTCCTTGACGGGATGGGGCAGCACCACGCGGATGTCGAACAGCTCCCGGAGTTTGTCGACATGCGGTAATTCGGCCTTGCTCACCAGTACGATCACTTTGGCGTCTGGCGCGTATTTGCGCAGGCTGTGCAAAAAGACGTCCAGATTGCTCACGTTGACGCCCGCATAGTTGTTGCCGTAGCCGTAGAAGAACTCGGCTACGACCACGTCCGGTGGTCGTTTCTTCAGTTCGCTCATCGCCTTGCGGGCGGACGTCAGGCAAACATGTTCGTAGCCCAATTGCCGATACAAGCGGCTGAAGTCGGGGTGGCTGGGCGATTCGATCAGTGAATAGACAAGCGGCATGGGTCTGGCTCTTTGGCGGGCGGTGGTATTTTGCCATCCCACGCCGGGCTGTGCGCGGCGGGTGCTTGCGGGTAGCTTGTGTCGAATAAATAGATGGAGAGACCGACGATGCTCGAGTCACTGGCCGTGCTGTTGCTTTGCCAGCTGTTGGGCGAATTGATTGTGATTGCCACCGACTGGCCGATACCCGGCCCGGTGCTGGGGATGGCCGTGCTGTTTGCGGGGCTGATGATCAAGGGCGATATACCACAGCCGCTGGTGCAGACCGCCAATGGGTTGCTGGCGCACCTGTCACTGCTGTTCGTGCCCGCTGGCGTGGGGGTGATGACTCACCTGACCCTGCTCGGCAATCAGTGGTTGCCGCTGACCGCGTCGTTGCTGGTCAGCACCTTGTTGACCATTGCTGTAACCGGTTGGGTGATGCAGCGGCTGAGCGGATCCGGGACCGACGAAGGGGACGTTCGATGAACGATCGGGTCGCCGCACTATGGGTGTATTTGTCCGCGACGCCGCTGTTGCATCTGACGTTGACGGTGTGCGTTTTTGTGTTGGCGAGACGCCTTTATCACCGCGCCGGACGCAATGCATGGCTCAATCCGGTGCTGGTCACGGTATTGTTCATCGTGCTGTTCCTGGTGGCGACCGGCACGCCTTATCAGCGGTATTTCGAGGGCGCTCAGTTCGTGCACTTTCTGCTGGGTCCAGCGACCGTCGCCTTGGCGGTGCCTTTGTATCGTCAGTGGCGATTGATGGCACGGCACCCGCTGGCACTGCTGGTTTCCATTACGACCGGTTCCCTGACCGCCTTGCTGTCAGCGGTGCTGGTCGCCAAGCTTGCCGGTGCCGGCAATCAGACGTTGGTGTCGTTGGCGCCCAAGTCGGTGACCACGCCGGTTGCGATGGGTATCGCCGAGCGTTTGGGCGGGTTGCCGTCATTGACGGCGGTACTGGTGATTCTCACTGGCATCCTGGGAGCGGCCGTCGGCCCGTGGCTGTTGCAGCGGCTGCGGATAACCAATCCCATGGCCCAAGGCCTGGCGTTGGGGGTGGCATCCCACGGCATCGGCACGGGACGTGCAGTCTACTTGAGCGAGGTGGCCGCTGCCTTTGCCGGGTTGGCGATGGGGCTGAACGGCTTGGCCACGGCGATCCTGCTGCCTTTGCTGTGGGGGTGGTGGGTCGGGTGAGCGTGCTGGGCAGGGGCGTCGCGCAAGGGCCCGTGCGGTGGGGTATTACGGTTCTGCGCACCGCAGCGCGTCCCCGCAGCAACGGCACAGGTAGGCGGTGCCCCGGCGAGCGCGGTTGTGTCGCGTGGTGCTGAGTTGATGGGTCCGGCAGGCGCATTGATAGCGCCAGCGCCGCTGGGTGCGTATTGCGGTATCGGTGTCGAAGGTATGACAACGACGCGGCTGTGGCACACCGAGCCAATGCATCACCCGCCGCCATTCGGCGCCATGGGGCCGGACGTGGCCGTGGCACACGTGCGTCACGGCGTGGGCGACTTCGTGGGGGACGGTCTCGGCAATGAAGGCGTCCGGTTGTCGCGCGGCCAGTGACAGGTTGTAACGAATCACCAGACGCCCGTCGGCATAGCGGCGAAGCTGACCGGCGACGCGGCCTCGCAGGTCCAGGCGGATCTGCACCTGGGGCATGGTGCGGGCCGCTTGTCGTAGCAGCGGGGTCGCCTGTTGCAGGCAGGCCTGTGTCGCGGCGATCAGCCGCGCGCCGAGATCGTCAGTCGTCATCGTCGGCGGTGCGCGGGTAGGGATAGCGCATATGGCCGTAACGGATCACCAGCACGGCCAGGCCGAGGATCAGGGCCGCGCCGGCGACGGCGATGATGCGCCAGTTGTCCATTTCCTTCATGTCCAGGATCAGATACCGCGCCAGGGCCACGATTGCGATATACAGCGGCATGCGCACCGGCAGCTTTCCGGACTTCAGGTAGATGCCGACCATTGCCAGCACTTCCAGGTAGATGAACAGCAACAGCAGATCGGCGAGGGTCACCGTCCGCGCCTGGATCATGGTCATCACTTCCAGAGCGATGGAGATCACCGTGGCGATTGCGATCACCGCCAGGCCGAGGTCCTCAAGGTGGCCCAGCGCTCGGCTGCCTTTGCGCTGCAGGGGAGACATCGACATGCTTCAGCGCTTCCCTATCAGCTCGATGGGATAACCGTCAGGGTCCTCGACGAAGGCGATGAGGGTGGTCCCGGCGTTCATCGGCCCGGCCTCGCGCAGGATCTTCCCACCTTGATCCTTGATGCGGGCCGCCGCGTCGTACACGTCGTCCACCTCGATGGCGATGTGGCCGTAGGCGTTGCCCAAGTCGTACTCGCTCACGCCCCAGTTGTAGGTCAGCTCAATGACGGTGTTGTCCGACTCGTCGCCGTAGCCGAGAAAGGCCAGGGTGAACTTGCCGTCCGGATACTCCTTCTGACGCAGCAGCCGCATGCCCAGGACCTCGGTGTAGAACTTGATGGAACGCGCTAGGTCGGCGGTCCGGAGCATGGTGTGCAGGATACGCATGCGGCCTCCTTATTCAGTGCATGAAACAGTCAGGATTTGGGCGCATTTTGCGCCAGCCAGCGGTCGAGTGCATTGGCAAAGCGCTGTCGGTCGGTCTGGTCGAGCGGTGGCGGACCGCCGCCCTGGATGCCTGATCCGCGCAGGGTGTCCATGAAATCACGCATGTTGAGGCGTTCACGGATATTGTCACGGGTGTACAGCTCGCCGCGCGGATTGAGCGCGGCGACATCGTTGTCGATCAGTTCGGCCGCGAGCGGGATGTCGGCAGTGATCACCAGGTCGCCGGGGTCGGCGCTCTGCACGATGTGATTGTCCGCCACGTCGAATCCCGCGCTTACGTGAACGGACCGGATCAGCCGTGACGGCGGGGTGGTCAGCGGCTGATTGGCCACCAGGATCAACGGGCAACCGACACGTTCGGCGGCCCGGTAGAGGATTTCCTTGATCACCTTGGGGCAGGCGTCGGCGTCGACCCATATCTGCATGCTAGGCTCTTTGGTTGCGGCGTGATACGCGGCCTATTGTCCCAGAACCCGCCGGCCAAGACACCGGAGACCACCATGTATCGTTTTTTCTTTCCCGTCACGCTGCTTGTTTTGACCCTGATCGGCGCACCGGCGTGGGCATTGTCGAACCGGCCCGCGGGCCCGCCGCAAGCCGCGGTAGCGAGCGCCCATCCGCTCGCCACCCAGGCCGGTCTGGACGTCCTCGCGGCCGGCGGCAATGCCTTTGACGCGGCGGTCGCGGTGAGTGCCGCGTTGGCGGTGGTCGAACCCTACGGCTCAGGGTTGGGCGGTGGTGGTTTTTGGTTGTTGCACCGGGCGTATGACGGCAAGCAAGTCATGGTGGATGGTCGTGAGCGAGCGCCCTTGGCCGCCCATGCCGATCTCTATCTCGACGGCGCGGGGGCGGTGATTGACGGCGCTTCCATCAATGGACCGCGCGCGGCGGGTATCCCAGGTGAGCCCGCCGCGCTGGCGCATATCGCACAGCATTACGGGCGATTGCCGCTGGCGGTCAGTTTGGCACCGGCCATCGCCCTGGCCCGTGATGGCTTCGAGGTGGATGCCCATTACCGCCGTTGGGTGGGTTTTCGCGCCGAGGTGTTGGCCAAGCAAGCGGCCGCCGCACGGCAGTTCCTGGTCGACGGGGCGCCGCCGCCTCTCGGTCACCGACTGCGCCAAGCGGACCTGGCAGACACTTTGCAGGCCCTCGCGGCCGCGGGGCGGGATGGTTTCTACGCCGGTCCGGTGGCGGAAAAACTGGTGGCGGGGGTGCGGGCCGGCGGCGGCATCTGGACCTTGCGTGACCTGGCCGAGTATCAGGTGGTCGAGCGCGAGCCGGTGGTCGTGCGTTATCGGGATTGGACGGTCACCAGCGCGGCATTGCCGTCTTCTGGCGGGGTGTTGCTGGCGCAAATGTTGAACATGTTGGCGGCGGTGGATCTGGCGGCCCTGTCGCCACCGGCGCGCAGCCACTTGCTGACCGAGGTGATGCGGCGTGCCTACCGGGATCGTGCCGAATACCTTGGCGACCCGGACTTCGTTGCCATGCCGCTCGAGCGCCTGCTCAGCCCGACGTACGCACAGCGGCAGTTGGCCACCATCAGCCCCACGCATGCCACACCAAGCGAAAGCTTGGCCGGGCTGGCTGCGGATCGCCCGGGGACGGCGGCGGACCCTTATGGCAGCGGTGCCCCGTCCGGTGTTCAGGAAGGGCGCAACACCACGCATTTTTCGGTGCTGGACGAGGAAGGCAACCGTGTTGCCGCGACCTTGAGCATCAACTATCCGTTCGGCGCTTGCTATGTGCCGCCCGGTACCGGGGTGTTGCTGAACGACGAGATGGACGATTTCGTGGCCAAGCCCGGTGTGCCCAACGCCTACGGTCTGGTGGGTGCAGCCGCGAACGCCATCGCCCCGGGCAAGCGGCCGCTGTCGAGCATGAGTCCCACGTTTGTCGAGGGGCCGCAGGGCGTGGCCTTGTTGGGCACGCCGGGAGGATCGCGCATCATCAGCATGGTGTTGTTGGCAATGCTGGATATGGCGGCGGGGTATACCGATCCAGCGCATTGGGTTGCCCGTGGTCGTTTTCATCACCAGTATTTGCCGGACCGTCTGCAGTACGAGCCTGGCGCGCTGTCGCCCCGCACCGTGGCGGCGTTGCGTTCCATGGGCCATCAGCTGGACCCGTTGAGCACGGGCTATGGCAATATGCAGGCGGTATTCTGGGATCGGCGCTCCGGCAAGGTCAGCGCCGCCAGCGACCCGCGCGGTATCGGCGCCGCACGGGTGCAGTCCGTCTCAAGTCCGTGATGCCCTGACCGCCAATAGCGCCATGACGACAAATCAACCTGAAGCAGTACAGTGGGACGTCGCTCTGGAAGCCCTCCTGAACGACCGATTCAACGCGGACGGCGAGGCCCTGGGAATGGGCGCACTCAGCCGACTCGCCGATCAGCACAACATCCGCCTGGACGACATTCTGGACACCCTATGCAAGCTGAATGCGGCAGGTGCCTGGTCATATGAAGACAAGACTGGTGCCAGCGCGGAACCGGATAGCGACATGTGCCGCATGCTCAAGGCCAACCATCGCCTGAACGAGATGCAGCTCGATCGTATGCGCGGGCGATGGCGTCCGGTACCGTGACCCGAGGCGTCATTTCAGCTGCTTAGGTGCGACCTGCACGCTACGCCCGTTTTCGTCACCGATGTAGAGTTCACCGTCCTGAAGCGTGACCTGCAGGCGCATGCCGCGTTGTGCCAGGGCACCCAATTGTTCGACGGCGCTGTCGTCGATGTTCCACACGCTCAGGTTGTCGAAGCGCCCCAGTCGGTCGTGCAGCTGTGCCCACCAGACGGCCGTGCTGCGGCCGTTGTAGGTATAGACGACCACCTGCCGGGCGCGACCTGCGGCCTTGCGTAGGCGTTTTTCGTCCGGCTGGCCCAGGTCGATCCACCGTTCGATCTCGCCGCTCAGCGATTTTTCCCAGATGTCCGGTTCGTCCTGGGTGCTGATTCCCTTGGTGAAGGTCAGGTCATCGCTGGCGTGAATGGCGAACGCCAGCAACCGCACCATCATCCGAGCATCGTTTTCCGACGGATGCCGGGCGACGGTCAGATGATGGGTTCGATAATAATTTCGGTCCAGATCGTTGATCTGGAGCTCTGCCTTGTATACGGTCGATTTCAGCGCCATGGGAATACGGATACTCGTTCGGCAAGGGCGCGCAGTGTAGGGCCTGAGGTTGTGGACCGCTACGCACAATGTCAGTAATCGCGTTCAGATTTGGTGCATCTGGTCGCTATCAGTGTTAACAGATACGCAGATACCGGACGCGCACGTGGTACATCGCGGCCGGTAGAGGTACCCGACAAATGCACAAGTATGCCTTGATCTTTCCTTTCGTTTTTCCCGCCACGGCGTTGGCACTGGACCTCGAAGCGATATCCAACGGTCTGGTCGAGGCCAGTCCCTGGGGACAGAATCCGGAGATCCTGCCATTCGTGTTCGGCTGGCTCGGCGTGATTGTGGTACTTGCCATCGTCGCCAAGGCGCTGCACCTCTCGTTCGACACCTGGCGCGGTTGGTTGACGGCGCAAAAGTCGGCGCAACTGGGGACCGAGCAGTGGATTCTGGATATGGGTGAACTGCTGCATGTGCGTCCACCTCCCGGCCTCAAGCGTGGTAGCCCGTCGCGGGATTGGCAGAAATACCGGCATCAGGTGAAGCAGGCCTTGCTGGACGAGATCCAGCGCGGTCGTCAGCTGGCCGCCCAGTTGCATCACCGCGATGTCGGTTGAAGGGCCGATACTCGCGTGTCCTGATCCGCGGGGCGGCGCTGTTGAGATTCATGCGGTGCAATGCGGCCTTGCCTTATTGCACCCTACGGGGGTTGGTTGGTCGTAGGGTGCAATAACCGAATGGCATTGCACCAAACCAAATCCGCCGTGTAGCGGCACCACCCCTTTGCGCCGGGCACGGCCGGGTGGCGGTTGTCCATCGGTTGCGTCGATATCATCGTCGCGATGCCATGCGCCATGATCCGGGGCGCATCGGCTTTGTTCGGTGCAATGCGGCTTTGCCTTATTGCACCCTACGGGTGTTCGTAGGGTGCAATAACCGAAGGGCATTGCACCGAATCAAACCCGCCGCGTAGCGGCACCACCCCTTTGCGCCGGGCGTGGCCGGGTGGCGGTTGTCCATCGGTTGCGTCGATATCATCGTCGCGATGCCATGCGCCATGATCCGGGTGCATTGGCAGCGTACGGTGCAATGCGGCTTTGCCTTATTGCACCCTACGGGTGTTCGTAGGGTGCAATAACCGAAGGGCATTGCACCGGATCAAACCCGCCGCGTAGCGGCACCATGCCGTGCGCCGGGCATGGCCGGGTGCCGGTTGTCCATCGTTGCCGTCGATATCATCGTCGCGATGCCTCGCGCATGATCCGGGGCGCATCGGCTTTGTTCGGTGCAATGCGGCTTTGCCTTATTGCACCCTACGGGTGTTCGTAGGGTGCAATAACCGAAGGGCATTGCACCGAATCAAACCCGCCGCGTAGCGGCACCATATCGTGCGCCGGGGGTGGTTTGGCGCCACTCACCTACGGCTTCGCCCCGGACCTTCTTCGCGGCTCCCTAGCGGGGATCGCTGTCGTCCACCAGGCTGTCCAGGCCCATCTGGACGGTGGATGTGGCCAAATAGACCTCGCGGATGAAAAACAACAGTCCGCCGATGACCGACAGCATTGCGCCGACGAACAGCACCACGATCACGATGGACAGGTCCACCGTGATCACGTCGCCCAGAAACAGGGTCACGATCACCACGCACACCAGCAAGGCGCCCAGGGTACCCAGGGTGAGTGCACGGTTGATCAGCCGGATACGACGCCACAGCTTGTTCAGCTCCCGGTTCAGGGTGTCCACCAGTTCCGCCTTATGGGTCACCGCCAAGCGGCGTTCCAACACCCGTGCGCGATCGGTGATGCGTCCCAGGCGCGTCGCCATGACGCCCAGCAGTCCCGCGATGCCGGTCAACAGGAAAACCGGCGCCACGGCCAGTTGAATGACCGAGGCGACGGTGGCGATGCTGGTATGGGGATCGGCGGTAGGTACCATCAAGAGCGTCCTATGAGCGTCGGGCGTTGGCCCATTGTCGTTCGCTGACGGCCGAATGTTCAACGCAAGATATCGATTACGCGCCTGGATCAGCGTGTAGGCGGCTTGCCGCGCCCGTGGTGCATCAGCAACCAGCCGGCATCGATTGGTCGTTTAGACCGTGCAGCGGCGTGGGTACCCTCGGTCTGCACCGCGATCTGGCCGAGCAGTTTGATCATCCGGGCTTGGCCATAGCGTTTACGGGTCTTCAGTGAGACCACCTCGGAAAACGGGACCTGTGTGTCGAGATAGGACACGGTGGTGACGCCGGGGCCGGCCGTCCGCGTCACGATCCGATCGATATGGAACCGACCGGAGGCCAGTTCCAGGGTCTCGGCAGGCGATATCCCCGTCTCGCGCTTCGGCTCGTATTTGTGTTGTCCCTGGGTGTGGCCCTCCCGGTCCGTGTGCCAAGTATCGCGAGCCAGGACGCGGCCTTCGGCGTCGCCGAAGGTGCGTCGCACCACCACGTGGTCAGCCGCCACGGCGATGATCTCGGTACGGCGTTGCACGGCTGTCAGGCCACGGGGGGACAGGCGCTGGTGAATCGCATAGTCGCCGACCCGCGGATCCCGATGCAGCGGTATCCAGCCCGGTCGCGCAAACTCGGCAAGCGCGACGGCGGTGGTATCGGGCGCGACCGCACGCTGCACGGCGGCTGCATCGGTTGTGACGGTGTTGTCGCTGTGGGGCGGTGCCGCGCAGGCAGTGAGGAGGGCGCTGAATGCGTAGACAGGGTAGCGAGGCATGGGCACGGTGGTCGGGGAGTCCGACCCTTTATAACCGAACCTGATGGTAAGCGCCCGTGTCCAGGTCACGGGCCTCGTGAAACGGCCCGGCAGTGCCGGGCCGTATCTTTACAGGTAGTAGGACTTCAATGGCGGAAAGCCGTTGAATTCCACAGCGCTATAGCTGGTGGTGTAGGCGCCGGTGCTGAACCAATACAGACGGTCTTCGATGGACAGGTTCAGTGGCAGCGGGTACTTGTGGTCTTCGTACATGATGTCCGCGCTGTCGCAGGTCGGCCCGGCGAGCACCACGTCCTCGAGTTCGCCTTTTTTCTCGGTGTAGACGGGAAACTTGATAGACTCGCCCAGGGTTTCGATCAGCCCGGAGAACTTGCCTACATCGGTATACACCCAGCGGTTGAGGCTGGTGCGCGACTTGCGCGAGATCAGTACCACCTCGCTGACCAGAATGCCGGCGTTGGACACCATGGATCGACCGGGCTCCAGGACGATCTCCGGCATGTCATCGCCGAAGTCGTCATGCAGATAACGGGTGATTTCGGCCGCGTAGGTCGCCAGATCATTGGTGCGGGTAAGGTAGTTTGCCGGGAAGCCACCGCCCATGTTGATCATTTTCAGCACGATGCCGTCTTCTTCGCGCAGTCGCTCAAAGATGACCTTGACCTTGGCGATGGCGGCATCCCAGGTGCCGATGTCACGCTGCTGTGAACCGACATGGAAGGAAACGCCGTACGGTTCCAGGCCCAGATCGCGGGCGAGGATCAACAGATCCATGGCCATGTCGGTCTGGCAGCCGAACTTGCGTGACAGCGGCCAGTCCGCCGTCTGGGTGCCTTCGGTCAGGATGCGGACGTAGACGCGCGCGCCCGGAGCCGCCTTGGCGATATTGCGCAGGTCGGCCTCCGAGTCGGTGGCGAACAACCGTACGCCCTTGTCGAAGAAGTAACGGATGTCACGGCTTTTCTTGATGGTGTTGCCATAGCTGACGGCCTCAGCGGGTACGCCAAGGGCCATCACCTTGTCCAACTCGTATACCGAGGCGATGTCGAACCGGCTGCCGCGATCGTGCAACAGGCTGATGACTTCGGGCGCCGGATTGGCCTTTACCGCGTAATACACCTTGGCATGTGGGAAGGCATCGATGAGCTCGTCATACTGGCGCGCGACAGTGGCGGTGTCGACCACCAGGAAAGGGGTTTCCTTGGTGTCGGCAAAGGCCTTGATGCGGTCGAAGGTGGCTTGGTCGTAGTAGTCGGTAATCGACGGAATCACTGAAGTCAAAAGCTCCCAGGTTAGTGTTTAAGGCGGGCGGATATTAGGTCCGAAGTCGCCGCTTGCATAGTCTTGGATAGGAATATTTTTGTCGCGCCCGGCTACGCCGGCGCGGATGGGCGGATTCCCGTTCGGGAGAGGCGCAAAGGTTGGGGTCTCCGGCTCAAGCCGCGCGGGAATCGCCGCTGGACCGGCGCAGGCGATCGGCCAACACGCGCATCACGTGCAACGAGAAGCCGGGTGCCTGTTCAAGCAGTACGCGAAAGCGGCTGGCGCTGACGGTGGCCAGCAGGCAGTCCCTGGAGGCGATTGCCGTGGCGTGGCGGTTCGATTGGTCGATGAGCACCATTTCGCCGAAGAATTAGCCCGGCCCGGCCCGGCACACCACCCGGTCCTGAACCCACATCTCGACCTCGCCTTGAAGCACGACGAACATGGAGTCGCCGGCGTCGCCCAGGTTGAAGATGGTGTTGCCTGCGCCGAACCATTGCTGTTCGGCGGTATTTTCAAACAAGGGAACAAGGTCCATGGCTTAGGCTTCCCGAATCAGGTCGGCGGGGCGTGGCGGGCGGCGAGCGATCAACAGCGCACGGTTGCGGTGGGGTCGTCATGCCGACCCTCGGCCATCGCCAGCTCATCTACCCGGCTGGTACTCCCTGGCCCCGCTGGTCGCCGGTCCGGCTTGGCGAGCAGTTCGAGCCGACCGTTGAGGCGCCAATGGCCGAATTCAGGGTGACGCACCGGATGGAGCTGATGCCGGACACGATGGGGCAAGCCGTGCTGATCGGTCAGACGGTGTTCCAGTACATAATCGCGTCCGAGGTGCAGCGCCCGGCGTAGCGCGCCCCTTACCATGCGGCGGTCGTCCGGGTGTACGTGGCGCAACAGGCGCGACAGGCGTTGGCCGTCTTCGACTCGGCTCAGATCCAGGGCCCTGTCCAGACTGTCCGACAAGGTCAGGGTCTTGCAGAGCGGATCGTATTGCCAGTCGCCCAGAATCGGCGTGGGCGAATCGAAATGTACCCGTGCGTTACGTCCCTGTAACGACAGCGCATCGGCTCGATGTTGCAGTGCCTGCCGGATCTTGGCGAGCAACAGCGTGGTGTCCACTGGCTTGACGAAAAAGTCGCTGGCACCGGCCAGGAAAACCTGTTGCACGATGCGGGCGCCGCCGCTGTCCGCCAGCGCAAGTATGGGTAGCGGATCCTCGCCGGCGGCTGCGCGGAGCGCCGCACAAAGGGTCAGTGCGCCGTGGTCCGTGTCCCCCAGATCGAGCAATACCAGATCGGGGTGCCTATGCTCCACCTTACCTAGCAGGTCGGTGCCGCGGGCAGCGCAGCGGACCCGGTAGCCGGCGTCGCTCAGCACGCCTAGCAACATGCGCTGGATCAGCGGGTCTGCCGACCCTACCAAAAGATACGGCGCGCTGCGGACGTCGCCTTTGATCGGTTTGTTTACACTTTCCAAGCGTCCGGTCATGTCGGACCTCCCTGTGAATTACCGGCCGAGCGGATACTCCCTTGCGCGGCGCACATCCTGGCAAAGCGGTCAGTGCCACCAATCCTTTAGCCGGTATGGCGGATTTGTGATGCCCGTCTTTCACCAAATCGGCGCGTTTCCGTCAGTGGGCTCGCAAAGATGTGACATCCAGCCCGTCTCCGGGTTCGACACCGTGTTGTGCAAACCAACCCTGCGGCAGTTCGAGGGCGAAGCGATAGGGCGACGGCGGGTGGTGCAAGGCAAGCGATTCGGGGGTCATCGGGGAGATCCCCAGAATTCGTCCGGAATCGTCGATGAACGCGATACTCAAGGCGACACGCGTATCGCGCATCCAGAACGGCGACGTGACGGCGTTGGGGAAGACAAACAACATGCCATGTCCGGGCGCCAGCGTGTCGCGCGCGGATAGGCCGCATTGGCGAGCCGCCGGAGAGGCCGCAATCTCGACGATCACCCTCTGGTGGGCAATGGTCAACTCGGTGGTTGGCAAAGGCATTGGGCATGCCAGCAGCGCGGTGGGCCCGGTCAGTAGGGCGGCCAGGGCATGACGTAACCGGTGCAGCATCGGGTTCGGGTGTCCTACATCAGGCGAGGGACCAGCGGATAGACCAGATCGTAGATCACGAAACAGAGCACACCGATGAGAAATGCGCGGTAGGCGTAGCCTTTTTCCTCGGGGCTGCCGTACAGGCTGATGGCAACCCCGACGCCTGCGCACGATAGACAAACGGCGAACAGCACCAAGGCCAAGGCAAAATCGATCAGTGGCGCCAGTGCGAAGGTGTCGTTCGGATCGGCTGGAAGCACCCAATAGAACGTGGCCCGATAGGCAAGGGCGATCCAAGTCAGCAACAGGGCTGCGACTTCGAGGCCCGTGGCGGCTCGCCGGAGGCGATGGGCCGTGGCAGTCTGGTATGGCGACATGTGTTGTTGAGCTTCTTGTTATTGGGTTGCTCGTTCGTGCTGTCGGGTATCGTGTTGTTGTCGATACGCTGCTTATCCTACATAAATAGTGTGGAATAGGTCGGTGGCTGTCCCTTGAGCTGACAAAAATGCGACGTAGCGCACATTTTGGTGCCCGGCGAGCTTGGCCCGCCGGGCCGACGGTCAGCCGGCGAAGGCGCCTTGATGCTCGATTTTGAAGGTGCGCAAGATATTGTTGAAGGCGCGGTTGTTGGCCGCTTGCACCACCACGTCGAAGATATCGCGATCAGTCCAACCTTCATCGCGTAAGAGCGCCAGGTCGGTGTCGCTGATGTGATCCGGATCGTTCACCGAACGCAGGGCGAATTTGAGCAACTGTAACTCCCGTAATGGCAAGGGGGCGGCGTCGACATTGTTCCGGGCGGCCCGTACCGCTGCCAGGTCCACGCCCATGCCGGCGAGAAAGGTCTCGTTCAGATCGATGCAATAGCTGCAGTTGGCCTGCCAGGACACCAGGTAACGGATCATGGCCATCAGTCGCGGGTCCAGTCGGGAGCCGCTGTTGAAATAACTGATGTTGCCGATGAAGGTTTCCAACAACGGCGGGCTGAAGCTGTACAGCTTCAGCCCATCCGGTAGGAATCCCAGGTGTTGTTCCATGGCGCCGAGCATGCCGGCGACCTTTTCTTCTTCGCCGGCTGGCGCTTTCGGTTGAATCAAGGCGTGGTTATTGGACATGACATCACTCCTGTGAGTGGCGAGCAGACGGCGATTCTGTTCCGGATATAGTTGACCGGTCAGTTAAATCGCCAGGAAAAGAACAGGGCCTCGTTCGCTTCATGCGCGATGCCCTATTCGGAAACCTGGGGAACGCGGATGGCCGTCATGCTCGGTAGCAGTCGACGGACCACTTCGGCGTCGTTGCTGGCCTTGGCCATCAACATCACGCCTTCGAAATAGGCCAGCATCGCCTTGGCGGTGGCGCCGATGTCGGCGCCCTCCAGCTGGCCGAGTGCCTGGGCCGCGGCAAGCGTGTCGCGCAATTCCGCTTCGAATCGTCCCATGATGGCGACGATGGCGGCGCGGATGGTCTCCTCCTGGGTGGACAGTTCCGTGGCCAGATTGCCGAAAGGGCAACCGAGCACATGCCCTGTGTCCTGTTGCAATTGCGCTTGAAACCGATACGCCATCTCGGCCAAGCGGGTCAAACGGTCCAGGGGGGGGATATCCGCGGCAAACGCCTGATCCAGCAACTGGGTCTTGGCATCCGCAAAATGGGCCTCCAAGACCGCCAGTGTCAGGTCCTTCTTGCTGGGGAAAAAGTGATAGAAGCTGCCTTTGCGTACGCCCGCTTGGTCGCAAATCGCGGCCACGCCGACCTCGGTGTAACTACTGGCGAACATCAGCGTGCGGGCGGCGTCGATGATCCGCAGGCGGGTGTCGGTGGTGGCGTTGTTTGGGAGCATGACGGCGAGTGTAGTTGACCGGTTGGTAAAGTCAAGGCGGTCATCGAAATTGGGTCAAGTGCACCGACCCGCCCTCACGTTGACTGCCCATCGGTGCGCTAGTGACGCGGGTGCAGTTTCTGCCTGCGTCCTTTGCTTGGTAGAGGGCCCGGTCGGCGGCGGCCAACAAGACCTCCAGGCTAACGTCGGTTGGACCGATCGCATGGCACACGCCGGCACTGAAAGTGACGGTGAGCGGGGCGTGGTCGGGGTCCGTATCCCCATCGACCGCGGTGGTAGCTCCCCCCCAGGCATCGCGCAGGCGCTCTATCGCCTGAATCGCCTGATCCAGATTATTGTCCTGAAACAGGATGACAAACTCCTCGCCGCCATAGCGGGCAAAGAGGTCGCCGTCACGTACGGTGCCATGGGCGACACGGGCGAAGGAGCGCAACACTTCGTCACCGGCGGCGTGACCGAAGCGATCGTTGACCTGTTTGAAAAAGTCCAGATCGACGATGGCCAGTGCAAGCGGCACGTGCTTGCGCCGGAGGCGAGCGAGAAGCGGTCGACTGGCTTCGTAGAACGCTCGGCGATTCAACACGCCAGTCAAAGAGTCTTTTGAGGCCAATGCCTTGAGGCGAGTGTGGATCCGCTGATTGGTCAGGAGGATCAGAGACAGGGTGAACACTAGGCTCATCAGGATGCTGCTGAATACCGAGGCCAGATCAATCACGTGCAGTGCCGCTGGCGTGTTCAGATGCGTGAGTGCCCAGCTCGCCCGCGCCAACCAAACGAGTGCGACGATACCCATGGACAGGCACGCCATCAGCGAGACCGGGTCGCGTTTGTTACGGCCCCTGAGCAAGGTAATGACCACCAGCGATGCGCACGCAGCAATGGTCAGGCTGATCAGGCCAACCCGCCAGTTGGGCATCTGATTGCCCGGTAGCAGGGCGAGGGTCAGCAACGCCCAGAAGGCCGGAATCCATCCATAGCTGAGGGGAGGCAGGCGATAGAACCGCCGGGTGCCGAGCCACGCCAACAACCAGCCGGCGCCGGCGGCACCGGTGCCGGCATCGCGCAGCAGCCGCGCGACTATGGGGACATCGACCTGCGCCAAGTCTCCGGCAAAAAACAGCCCGAGCATGATCGACAGCGTGCCCAGCGTCATCAGGGCCGCTGCCCAGCTCCAATCGCGCAGCCCGACCTCCTCGCGGTTTTGCCGCCAGGTCAAAAGCAGCGCGAGGGTTTGAGCCAACAGGGTGGTGACCAACACCACATAGAGGGTTTGAGAATCCATACAGCCATCCAGTGGCGGGGTAGAGCACCGAAGGTGCCTTGACGACATTCGACGTTACAACATCCTGCTCCGGTCGCGTGCGAATCGTGTTCCCCAGCTGTGCGTTCCATTGTCGCCCAGACGCTCCCGAAACCCCGTCGGTCGATCGCGCACCGGTCAGGCTCGCTGGGGGAGCGCTCGCCCCGACAAGAGTGTGACCGCATTTCCCTTTTCCTGTTCCGGCATGCTTCCTCCGAAAGTTTTGGGAACTTCCCGGTCGATGAAGAGGTCACCAACACCCGGCAATTCGAGCCCCGAGCCGCATTTACTGACCCGCTAGGCTTCCACGGAGCATGTGAGGGCGAGGGTGTGCCGCTCGCCCGGCCCCAGTGTGACGGGATCGCAGGCGGTGTTGGCGGCCTCGACGCACAGCATGTGGCGAGATGCGTCGGCGTCGAGATCGTCCAGGCTTGCCGCCCCTTCGGTGCCTGGGTTCCACAGCACCAGATGCCGGGCGCCGGACGTTTCGATTCGAATTGAGCGGTTTCCGGCGGGGTCTTCCATGACGACGGTCCGCGGCGCGTTCAAATAGATTCGGTCCACCGTGCGGCCCCAGGTGAGCGGGCCCTGTTGAGTAGCGCGTTCATCTCCCGCCACCTTATCGATGTAGTCGCAGCCTGCAAGTGCCGGAATCCTTACCTGCGCAAGATTGGCCACGGCGAAGTAACTGTGCAGCGCCTCGCTGAGTATCAGTGGGCGGGTGTCACGATTGGTCGTCGTAAGCATCAGGGTCAATGTGGGCCCGACGCTGATCGAGAGCCGCACATCGGCGATATGAGACCAGCCGAACTGCTCCGCCGGTTGTCTGGGCAGCCCCAGGGTGATCGTTACCGTATGTTGCGCGTCACTACGGGTCTCCAGAAGCTGCCAGCGGCGAAGCCGGGCGAAACCGTGGGCAGGACCAACTTCACCGGCTGGGGATGGGCCAAACCAAGGCCAGCATATCGGTATGCCGCCGCGGAGGGCCTTGCCGTCGCGGTAGATCGCGCGGTCACTCATGAACAGCAAGTCCGCCTGCGTGCGGTCTGGACGGTAAGCGACGACTTGGGCGCCATAGAGACTGATACGGGCATGCGCACCGGGGGTGTCGACCCGTATTAGCGGACGACCCGCGGGGTCTGTGGCGAAGCGAACCCGGTCGGGAATCGCGAAGGCTTGCAAGTCGGTAGGGTCGGGCACTTCGTGACTCCGGTTGTTTAAACGGATCCGGGAGAAAATCGTGGGCCTTGATCGAGGCCCCGGATTTCATACTCTCTGGCGCTTGGTCGACAAGTCTGGCTCGGATTCGCGGCTGGCGCGTGCTGGAACGTTGGTAGGCGACCAGTATCTGCCTGCAGGGCCGCCGCTTCCACCTGCCCAGGCATGCGTCCGATGCGAACCGGCGGACGGCCTGTCAGGGGGGGCAACTGGGGGGCTGGTGGGCGTCCGGCGCCTTGCGCCCGTTGTGTTGACCCCGGAGCGCTGCGTCGCAGTGACTCCGGTCGGTCAACGGAGGCCGTGGTCACCGCGCTGGGTGTATGGTGCCCAACAGGCTTTCCCTGGGAGGGGCATGAGTCGGCAGGCCGGCGGATCCGCAGCCAAGATGCCGGCCTGCCGCGCAATTATCCCGTTTGTCCGTCCCGGACCGCCCGCTCGACACGGTCGCCCAACCCGGGATCCACCTGGCGCCAGTAATCGAAAGCGCGCTGCAAGACCTTTTCGGAGACGCCGTTGAGCAGATGTCCCGCAATATTGTCGACCAACCTTTGACGGGCGGCATCGTCCAGCACGTCGCGCACCAGGGTACCGGCTTGGCCGAAGTCGTCGTCCTCCGCGTGTAGCGACGCGGCTGCGCGGGCCATGTCGCCGTCCACATCCCAGGCAGCAATGAAATCCGGTGTTTGCGCGCTGGGGCCACCATATGAATTCGGTGCGTAAACCGGGTCTCCCGGGTTCTGGTAGCGCATGGGGCCGTCTTTGGAATAACTATGTCGCGCTGCATTTTTTGGGCGATTAACCGGCAGGTCCATGTAGTTGGGTCCAATGCGATAACGGTGCGTGTCCGGATAGGAAAACAATCGCCCAAGGAGCATCTTGTCGGGACTGGGGCCGATGCCGGGCACCAGGTTGGACGGTTCGAATGCAGCCAGCTCGATGTCGGTGTGGTAATTGTCCGGATTGCGATTGAGGGTCAGTTTGCCGACGTCCATCAGCGGGTAATCCCCATGTGGCCACACCTTGGTCAAGTCGAAGGGATTGAAGCGGTAATCGCGCGCATCCTCGTAGGGCATGATCTGCACTTGCAAGCTCCAGCTCGGGTAGTCGCCATCGGCGATGTGTTCGTACAGATCGCGGATGTGGATGTCGGTGTCTATGGACGCCATTTTGTCGCCGTCCTGCTGCGTGTAGAATTCGATACCCTGATCGGTCTTGAAGTGATACTTGACCCAGAAGCGCTTACCCTCGCCATTGATCCACATGTAGGTGTGGGACGAATAGCCATTCATGTGTCGCCACGATTTGGGAAGTCCCCGGTCGCCCATCAGCCAGGTGACTTGGTGGGCCGACTCGGGGCTAAGTGTCCAAAAATCCCACTGCATGTCGTGATCCCGCAGATGCGTGTCGGCACGACGTTTCTGCGAACTGATGAAGTCCTGGAACTTGATGGGATCGCGAACGAAGAAGATCGGCGTGTTGTTGCCGACCATGTCGTAATTGCCTTCGGTGGTATAGAACTTCAGTGCAAAGCCACGCGGGTCCCGCCAGGTGTCCGGGCTACCGAGTTCGCCCGCTACCGTGGAAAAACGGGCCAGGACCTCCGTCTTGCATCCGGGTTGGAAGACTGCTGCGCAGGTATAGTCGCTAACGTCCGCCGTGACTTCGAATTCACCAAAGGCCCCGCCACCCTTGGCGTGTACCACGCGCTCGGGAACCCGCTCCCGGTTGAACTGCGCCATCTTTTCAAGCAAGTAATGGTCCTGTAACAGGATCGGACCGTCGCGGCCGACCGTCAGCGAATATTCGTCACTTTCGACTCGGATGCCGGCATTGGTGGTGGTCGGGTTGTCGGTTTTGTCGGTCATGTTGCCTCCATTCGTTTGACGACATAGCAGGTAGTCCGGATGAACTTGCGGACTCGCTTCAGGACGCGGCCGATCACACGGGTCCTGGTCGAGGGGTCTGTCTAGCGAGACAGGGTCACGATCGGGGAGTTCCCGGTTGCGCGTGCTGATTGATAAAGCCATTCGATCGGGGCGGCTCGGCCACGCGCGCGTAGCGGGGGTATGTCGGCGGAATGTGCGGCGTAGTGTCCAGCGAACCGCGCCTTGAACAGTTGTGTGCCGATAATCCGTGTCGCGGACCAGGGGTCCGCTGAACAGTTCGATAGGGTTCGCCAATAAGAGCGTTTCAAGGTCTGTCCCGCTGTGCTGCGGCAATGGCCCTGGCATCGGGAGGGTCGTTTCCAGCCGATTGTCTGCGGTCGGTGCTTGTGTGGTCTCGGTCGGCTTGCGCCCAGCGAAGCGGACCTGGGCCGCGGTGAGCGCTATGCCGTGAGCGGCGCCGGTGATCGGCGGCGTCCGGGGGGGGCAGCGGGCTATCGGCGGGCAGGGGTGATGCGGCCGGCGCCGACTAACACGCGCCGGCGCGATCAGGCAGGTCGATGATGAACATGGCTCCTCCGCTCGAGTGGTTCTTCGCCCAGATCCGGCCGCCATGCTTCTCCACGATGTTTCGGCAGATCGATAGCCCCAGCCCGCTACTGGCTTCGCCCGCCGTGGGCTTGGTTGAGCCTTTCTCAAACGCCTTGAATATCCGCGCGAGCTCGCCTTCCGGAATGCCCGGGCCGCGATCGCGCACGACGATGCGTTGCGCCTGGTCGGCAGAACTCAAGCTGATATCGATACAGGTTTCAGAGGGGGAGAATTTGATTGCATTGCCGATCAGATTGTCCAACACGTGGCGCATCTGTATGGCGTCACAATGCAGCGGCGCTGCATAGGGTGTGCAGTGGAATTGCAGTCCGATGTGTTTTTTATCCGCGAGGTGGCGTAATTGGCCCATGCTTTCCTCGATTAGTCGGTCAAGGCGCTGCTCGGCCAACTTCAATTTAGGTGCACCTGGGTTGAGTCTCATCATCTCAAGCACGTCGCTGAGCGAGTCGCTCATCTGTTTGCCGGTCTTACTGATGTTATCGAGCATGTACAGCTCTTCGGACGTCAATCGATCGCTGACGGCTTGCGAGAGCGTGGTGGCGAGCATGACCATTACGGTCAGTGGGTTACGCAGGTCATGGACGGTCATGCACATCATGCGGTGACGCTCTTCGTTCATGCGCTCCAGTTTGGCGTTCTGATTGGCATAGCTCCGCTGTAGGCAGGCCAGATCGTTGTAGAGGCGCATCAACTCTTCGTAAACATCCTTTTGGGGTTGTGTCTTGCGCTGCGGCTGAAGAGCCGTTAGTAGAACGGCGCAAGGGCCGGTGGCCTCGGAATAACGGGTGGCGAGGTCACAACACAAGGCCGACAGCGCTTCGTCGGATTGGGCAGCGAGCACGATACTGCCATGGTTGGCGGGTGCGCCGGCAACCCGTACCAATGTCGGCTCGCAAGCAATGGATAGACACAGTTCCCATGCCACAACCGGGGCGCCGTGTCGGAGTTGTGATAGAAACTCCAGCCCTTTGAGATGACTGGAATCGTCAAGCAGGCGAATGACGTTGCGATGGGCGCTGGCGTTGGCTTGCAAACCATAGTCGTCGTGTAGCCAGCGGGTTACCGTGCCGTCGTGGCCACACACCACTGCCAAGCCTGCCGCGACGCAAGTTCGCATGTCAGGGTCCGACCAGGCCGGTACATATGGAAATGGCTTCTCGCGCGTCTTTGGCGTATCCGTCAGCATTCATGCGTCGCCAAAGTCCCTCCTGCGCATTGAAAGGATAGCCGCCCACCACGATCTTGATGTGTTGTAACGAGGGGTCGGCACGAATCGCGGTGATTACGTCGTGGGTGGTGGTGAGATGGCTGGTGAGCGTTGTGGAAAGGCAAACAACGTCCGCGCTGGCACTTCTTATCGCCTGCAACAAGTCGCGCTTAGGTACGTTGGCGCCTAGAAAGTGGCTGTCCCAGCCGTTGGCCTGTAACAGATCTGCGACCATTCTGAGTCCGACATCGTGGAGCTCGTCGCCGACGCAGGCCGCGACCAGAGTGAAGCCATTGCGATCCGAGGCAAAGATTCGATCGGCAAGCCGCCCCATCATCAGTTGAATCGCCGCGGTGCAGTAGTGTTCCTGCGCCACGCTCATACGATTGGTCTGCCAGCGACTTCCGACCTCATGCAGCAGCGGTTGGAATACTTCCAGATAAAGCGTGTCGATGGTCATGCCGTCGTCGAGCGCTTGATCGACATATTGAATCGCCCGGAGCCGGTCGCATCCCAGCAGGGCGGACAGAATCGACCCCGCCAGGTGGTCGTCGGCAGGTAGGTGGTCTTCGACAGTGAATTCGATGCTATCGGGGTTTTGCACGATATCGTCCAAGTAATCGATCGCAATACGTGCATCGGTTCCGTCGAACGATTCCTGCAGTACTTCAGCGATCGTTTGAAACTGGACAATCAGATCGTCGCGCGGGATGCCGAGTCCGCCCAGCAGGCCATTCAGCCAGGTGGCATAGTGGCGAAACAAGGCCGGGGATTGCGCAGCGACGGCCTCGGTCAAGTAAAGGACGTGATAGCGCGCATCTTCTCGGCACTTGCGTTTCCCTTGCGCACCGATGCGCTCGATCAGGTGTGGGTTGTTCGTGAACTGTCGGTCTACCACCGCAGTCGCGATCGCGTCCTGTGCGCGGACCAGCGTGTTCCGATGGGGTGTGTCCAATGACGCCTCAGGAGCAGACATGATTGAAATACCGGATCTGTGTGCGCCCGCGAACCAGTTTCAGTCCTTTGGGTATGCCGACATGGGAGTCCGAGTAGTCATGACTTCTGTGCCAATCGCGAAAACTGTCTTCATCCCGCCAGAAGGTCAGCAACCAGAACTCATTGTCGTCGCCCGCCGGTTGGATAACTTCCATGCGCAGGAAGCCGGTCGCGTTGTCTACCAGGTGAGGGCGGCCTTTGAATGCTGCTCGTACGTCGTCGCTCATGCCGTTGGCGATGGCAAAGCAACTGAGGGCAACGAATTGTTCGTTGTTTCGAGCATCCCTTTGGTGTTGTGGTTTTGAACTCGTCATGGGGCTGTCGCTGAAAATTCCCTATTAGCGATGGAGATGGATAAGAGTAGGTCTCAGCGAGGCCGGTCCGGTGCCGACCGGGTGTTTTGAGCTGGGTTGTCGAGCGGCCAGGAAGCGCAAAACAGAACGCATGTTTTGGTGGTTGTATCGCGCCAAGATCATAACAGTATGCTTCGTCAAACAGGCCTGCAGTCGGGTTGGTCGAGCGCGCGCAGGTGATGCTGGTATACGGTTGTCGTCGTCGCTATTCGCTGCGAACAACGGGGTATTCACCATCTCTACCTTACTAGGTATTCGGCGAATTGCTAGTTGTGATTTCGGCGTGCTTTGGTGGGTAAATGTCACACGTTTTGATAGGTTTAAAACGGGGTGTATAGGTGGCGAGACGGGTGCCGCTGGGGTGCGCTTCTTAGCGGGTGATCGGCGGTGCAGCTCAGGTCGGCCCCTGGACTTGGCAACGGCGTACCGGGCGCAGATCAAGGAATGATTTCTTGGCACCGAAGGTTACGACATGCACAAGTTGATGATGATCTTCGAGGCGGTTTTTCGTCCGCCGGTTGCGGAGTTTTTCAGCCGGAGGCATGGGCAAGGATCTGCCGATAAATGTGGCGGTGACTGGTCTGGCGGCCAACTGCTCGGTGGCAACAGAATGCCGCTTCAGCCGCCGGGAACGTGCCGTGCGGCACGGTGGCACTCGCGGCTTGCGTCACAACAACAGCAACAACGCGGCATAGCCCGCCACGCCGAAGACGAACGGCAACAAGCGGCTTTGTCGTTCTTCCGGCAGTTCTTCCTTCAGCACGTTCAGAATGACACCTCCGGCGAGTACGGCGAACAGCACGCCGACGGCGGGCGGTCTGATCTCCGTCGCCAAGCCGACCGCTCACCCGACGACGATGGCGGTGGCGAGGACCCAGCGACCAACGCGGCGATAGGCTGCCCTGTGATCGCGGCGTAGGCCATAGTCGTTGACCGCAAAGTGCAGCGCCATGGCGATGGTATAGAACAGCAGTCCGCGAAGATCCTGTTCCTCCCGATGAACCAGCAGGTAACCGATCAGCGCGTTGTACGCGGCGAACGACCCGATATGCAGCCAGAAAGCACCTTTCCCGGTCCGGGTGGTTTCCGTGGGATCCCGTTCGTTGGCAGCGCCGTTCTGCCGGATCATGCGTTCGAGCGCATAAAAGCCGGTAAGTCCGGTCAGCGCGACAAGGTAGGCGTGGTTCTCAAGCCAGTCAGCCCCTGGCCAACTGTCGATCAAGGCAGTTTGCGCGGCCTCCAGTTCGGGAAACACGTGCAGGAACACATAGGCAACGGATATCCCGCCGGCAAGGGACAGCCAGCGGCTGCGGGGCACGCCATCCAGAAAGCGCAAGCGCCCGGCGAACAGATGCGATACGACAAAGAGGGCAACGGCCAGACCTTCCAATAACAGCATGTCACACGTCCTGTGTGGTGGCGGCGGGGCCGGTGGTCGTTCGTGCCGCCGCGAGGGCGATCCGGTCGTGGGGTGTCCGGGACCGGGCTTGCGGTGGCGGATGGGCTATCGGCCGGCGGCGGTGTCCAGATTGCGCAGGATCACGGGCATCTTGTCCTTGGGCGGCGCCCCCGTGATGAGGATGGGCGCGCCACCCTTGGCGCGAAACACCATGGCGGGTACGGCGCTGGTCGGTGTCCTGGCCAGCAAGGCTTCGTTCGCCCGTAATTTTGCGGTCAGTTCCGGTGTCGCCAGGTCCTCCGCAATGCCACCGCCGCGGCTGTAGTTGTCTTCGTTTTCATAGAACGCCTGCAGCGGGTCGTCCGCGCCGAGCATGGCGTATGCCTTGCCTTCGCTGGTGGTGGTCAGGATGCCCACCGGGATCCAGCGCAAGGTCACCTGGTCGTTGGTTATCCAATCCCGGGTGTTCAGATAAAGCTTGTGGCAATAGGGACAGTCGGAATCGAAGAAGATGTAGATCACACCGGGACCCTTGCCTTCGCTGATCCAGGTGGCTTGGTCGATGTCGGCGAGAATGGATTCCGCGACCTGCTGCCGGGGCGCCATGGCTTGCGATGCGTCGTGGCCGGCAGCAACGCTGTGGCCGGCGTAGGGCAGGGTCAGGAGGGTCGTCAACAGGAGGAATATTGCGCGCATGGGAATCCGTAGCGATAAGTCTTGAATAAAAAGACCTGTGGGAGCGGCCGAGGTTCCGGTAGCATACCCGAATTGCCCGTCCAGCCCCCTGTTCGGAACAGGTGTTTATCGCCCATGCAGTCATGCATCAAATTTGGATGATGCGCGTAGCTACCGGGGTGTCGTTCCTGGCTTGCGTTGCGATTGGGTCGTGTCTGGAAGCGTGGACGTGGACGTTGGCAGCTGTCGCCACAGTGCGCCGCCGGCCAGTATCGCGAATACCGGGGCGCCGGCTATCAAGTACCAGTAGTAGGTGGCGAACCGCCAAAGCAGGATGGCCCCGGCGGCGGCAACCGGGTCCAGGTAGGGGGCCAGCAACAGACTGCTGCTGGCTTCGGCGCCGCCGCTGCCGCCGGGTAGCAGGGTCGCCTGACCCGCACCGAGCGAGATCATCTGCGCCAGGAAGCTGTAGCTCCAGGGTATTGAGCCGCCCACCGCGCCCACGGCGATGTACAGCACGCTGTAACGGAGCAGCCAGTGCGCGCTGCACAGGGCGAACAGTGCCGCCAGCCGCGGTTGCGGGTAGGTGCGCACCATGGCCAGGTTGCGGCGAAATTCCAATGCGCGGCGAGCCAGCCGCTGACGCCAACGTTGTCCGACGTGCAGGTGTCGCAAGACGCGACCAGTCAGGAGAAACAGCGGCCGGTAATGACTCAACGAAAACCACACCACCGCGATTGCCCCGATCAACAGCGCGGTCATGACGCCCAGTTGCCAACCCAGGTGCAGATCCTGCGGAGCGAACAACCAGTGCAGTGACACGATGATCAGGGCGCTGAGAAAAAACAACAGGTCCATGAACTGGTCAGCCGCATAAAGCGCCAGGCTCTGTGGACCCGCCAAGCCGTGACGGCGGAGCAGCCATGCAAAGGTTGCCGGCCCACCGCTGCCTGCCGGCGTGGCACAGATGGCGAATTCCGTGGCCATCAGAATAGCCAGGGCGCGGCCCTGGCCCAGGTGTAGACCGGCGCCGCCTGCCAGCAGACGCAGCCGGCCGGCATTGAGGTTCCACGCGACAAGGATCATCCCCAGCAGGGTAAGCAAGGTCGCCAGGGGAACCTGACGTAGCAACGGGTAGAGCTCGCTGCCGCCCATCGCCAGCGGAATGCCCAGTCCCAGCAGGAGGCCGAGCACGGCGAGCGTCAGATAACGACGACTGGCTGGTGTCATGCGATCCAGCCGGACTTGGTGACCGCGATGCGTTGGTCAAGCAGTCGCTCCAGTCTATCCAGCCAGTACCGACGGGCCGAGGTGTGTTCCATGTCCACCGGGTGCAGCGCCAGACGCAGTAGCGGTGTGCCGGCACAGCGTGTGAGTTTGGCGTCGTTCCACAGCGGTGACGCGCCCCGTCGCCACGCGCTGCGGGCGCTCCAGACCAGGGTCGGTGCCGGTTCGTGGCGAAAGTCCGGTAGATGAATCAGGCCGTGAAGGTCGCTGCTGTAGGCCAGGTCGAACCGTCGCAGGGCCTGTCGGGTGCCTGCACTCATCAGCCAGGCGGGTGGCACAAAGCCGCGGACCGGCCAGCCCAGTCGGCCGAACAGGGTCAGACCCCGTTCGATACGTGCGGCCGCCTGAGCGCCATCCATCGCATAGAACTCCCCTTCATGGGTATAGATGCGGCGCATGAACCAGGCCCTGGGGCGGGGTCCGACGGGCCCCGGGTCGTCGTGGTGATAGCCGTGCAGCGCGATCTCGTCGCCGCGGGTCAGGCGCTGTTCCATGGTGGCGCAAAAGCCCGGATAGCGGTCTACGGGGCCTTGACGATGGAAATCCGGGACCACCAACAAGGTCAGGGCGACAGGTCCGAGTCGGTCCAGGTCGTGCACGAAGTCCCGGTAGTGCCCCCAGGTTTGCGGCGCTACGTCGTGCAGCACCACGCACAGCCCTTTCGTGTCGTCTGGCGATAGGTCAGCCATGGGCGGCGTCGGGCCATTTTATCTGTGGCCGGGTAAGTGCCAGATAGTGGTCGAGCAGTCGCGGCAGGACTGCGTTCCAGTCGTAGTGGGCAAGCACATGCGCGCGTGCCCTGGAGCCCATGCCATGAGGGTCGTTTGCGAGCACGACACGCACTTGATCGGCCAGGGATGACGCCGATCCCGCGCGTGCCAGACGGCCTGTTGCGGGCACTACCAGTTCGCTCACTGCCCCGGTGTTCATGCCGATCACGGGGATCCCGCTGGCCATCGCTTCCAGCACGATCAGGCCGAAGGTCTCCTGATCGCCGGCGTGTACCAAGGCATCGCTGCTGGCGAGCAGCCTCGCCAGATGCTGTCGGTCGAGAAAGCCATTCGAGCGACTGACGTTGTTCGGCAGGTGCGCTGGCATGTGGGAGCCCGCCAGGTGCAGATGATAGCCGGCGCCCAACAGTGTCATTGCCTCAAGCAGCACGGGGATGTGTTTTTCCCTGGAACCCCGTCCGGCGAATACCAGTAAATGCGTGTCTGCATTCAGGCCCAGTTCGTGACGCACTGCCGGGTCGCGTAAACGTGGATGAAAATGCTCTGTGTCCACCCCCAGCGGCTGAACGTGCACCCGGGTGACACCAAGGCTTCGTAACTTGTTTGCCATTACCTGTGACGGCGCCAGTACCTGATCGAAGTGGCGGTACAGGTTGGCGATGTAGCGATCCAGCCAAGCATCCGTCCAATGGCCGAAACGGCTGCTGACCAGCCGTTGCAGATCGGAATGGTAGAAGCCCACCACCGGGACGTTCATCTCGCGGCCGGCCTGAATGGCGGCCCAGGCGGTGACGTAAGGGTCGCCGGCCTCGATCAGGTCCGGTCGCAAGTGTTTCAGACGATTTACCCAGGGGCGGGTCGCGAGGGGAAAGCGGTAGCCATGACCGAAGGGTAGATGGGGGGCTTTCTGAGCGCAGATTCCCTGGTCGCAGGCATTTTCCTGACCGGGGACCAGCAGTCGATGTTCGAGGTCGCTCCGGCGGCCGATCCACTCACGTTTGGCCTGCAGGTAGGTGCGGACGCCACCGCTGTCCGGTGTCCAGAACATGGTGATATCCACGATACGCATCTGGCCTGGTTCCTCGGTATGTCGGGTGATACCGGTCGATCGGGTGGCGCTGGCGCATCCTGGCATCGCTCGCAGCACGTGGGCCTGGGGTACCACTGACAGGGCCCCCGGTCCCGGTCGATGGGGTGATGCTGGCAGCGTAATCCGTCAGCAATATGACAGTGGGATGTCCGCTGGTGTTCCGCCTCGGTTGGGTCCCGGTCAGGCTGGCGACCAGGTCTCTGTTGGGTGCTGTGACGGGACCACGGCACCGGTCGGTTCAACCAACCGCCCAAGCCAAAAAGCCATACCGTCCCAGCTTGCCGATCGCCACCAACACCACGAACCAGAACAGCGATGCCCGCAGTATCCCCGCCACCAGGCACAAAGGATCGCCCACGATCGGCAGCCAGGCCAACAGCAGGCTCGGGCGTCCCCAGCGGGCAAACCACTGCTCGGCACGAGCGATTTTGTGTTCGTCGATACCCAGCCAGCGCTTGTGTAGTACGGCGTTGCCGGCGCGGCCCATGGCGTAGGTGATAAGGCTACCGATCAGGTTGCCGGCCGTGGCGCTGAGCACCAGGGGCAGGGCGGTGGCACCCTGGCCGAGCTTGTACAGCAGCAGCAGCTCGGAGCCCCCGGGCAGTAGTGTGGCGGACAGCAGGGCGGACAGGAACAGCGGCCAATCCATTGGGTGGCTAGACGCGGTGGCCGGTTGGTAAAGACGCGTGCCAGGGTACCGGATTGCCGACGGCGTTGCTGATGTATCCGGCGTCGGCCGCGTGTAATGAAGACCCGGCCGCACGGAGCGGCCGGGCGACAGGCAGGTCAGCGGTTGGCGTCGACGATCATCGGCTGGGCGTCGAATACCGCAGCCGACTTGGGGTCCACCGTGACTTTGACCCAATGCACCCGACCGGCACCGAAGGTTTCCACCCGGGTCAGATTGGGTAGGAAGTCGCCGCTGTGTAGCCCCGGCTTGTCGACGCGGAAGTAGTGGGAGTCCCCGTGGGCCAGTACCACCGGCTTGCGAAAAGCACGCACGTGGCCTTCCAATACGGTGAGAAGGTCTTCAAATCCGGTGCGGTCGACCGCCGCTCGCTCCAGACCGGGGTCGGCTTGCATCATCAGGAACACACCAGGGCTGTCGTCCCGTTCGGCCTTGGCGAAGGTGTCGTCCAACCAGGCGATGGCGGCCTCGGTGCGGCGCGCCACCTCGGCGTCGTCGGCCGCACTGCGACCGTCGAACCCGGCCAGACCGTTGTGACTACCCACCACGTGCAGGGTGGCGAAGATGACGCCGTTGCGGGTCCAGCGCTGATGCTCCGGGAATTCTTCATAGCCTGGCTGCATGGCCTGACTTTCGACCGGCATGGTGCGACCGCCAAGGCTGCTCTGGGGGTCGGCATAAAAGGTGCGCCGCAGCGCGGCGAGTCGCTCCAGCGGCGCATAGCCGCCCGCCTTGGCGCGGTGGCAGTCGGTCCATTCGTTGTCGCCGGGGGTGAGCACGAACGGTTTGTCGAAGGCGTTGAAGCGATGCAGCCGGTCGGCCAGCAGGGCATCGCTGCAGGGGGTGGCCCCGGACTTGATATCCCCGGCGTGCATCACCCAGCGAACCTGCTGATCGTGATTGATGGCGTCGGTCAAGGCGTCGAAAGGCGGGTAGTCGGCGCCCGGGGCCACGCCATAGGGCGTGTCGCCGATCAGGGCGAAGCTGAAGGGGCCTTGGCCCCGAGGTTCAAATCGCATGTCGTCGCCACGGTCGGCCAGCACCGCTGCGGCACTCATCAGGGTAAGGGCGGCGCCAAAACTCACTACGATGTTGTTTGCGTTCATGTCGGCTCCTTCGTCATTTGGTGCGGATACGGACGGGTTTAAAAATGCGTTCAATCAGGCTTGATGCAGTTGGCGTAGTAGGTGGTCGTGGCTGGCCAGTCGGAGAACACGCCGATCACTCCCACGTCCCGTGCCAGTACGTCCAGTACCTTGAAGGTGTCGCCGTCATTGTCGATGGCGCCGGTGACGGTCTGGTGATACCAGCCACCGCCGTTGGCCAATGGGCCGGACCGCTCCAGGGTCCAGGTGATGATGTCCAGGCCGGCGGCCTTGGCGGCCTTGGCGTAGGCGGATGGCACGATGTGGCCGTCGGCGTCCAACATCAGCAGCATCCACAGGGGTGGGGCGATGATCTGTACTCCGTCGGCGGCCAGTTCGCTCATGCTGGGTGACCAGGTGGCGGGATTGGTGTGGTCAAAGGCAGGATCGTCATAGCGGCCGTCCAGGTAGACGGCCTGTTCCCCGAACTGCGGGTCGTTGGCGATCCAGTACCGCACGTCTGCGCGGTTGAACGACTGCGCGAGTACGTCCTTGGCCGGTACGCCTGCCGCGCTGTACTCGTCGATCATCTGCTGGGCATAGTCCTGTTGGGTGTAGCTGCCCTGGTACGGCATGGCGACGCTGGGCGACTTGAGCTCCGGGGTCATCTTGACGCCCAGCTTTTTGAACAGCGCGATGGATTCGGCGTGGGTCATCACGGTGCCATTGCCGGCGTACAGGTCGGTGCGCCAACTGGGGGTGGCATCCATGAAGGCCTCGACCGAGGTGGCGCTGAAGTCACCGGCGTCCATCTTCCCCTTGAGTGTCTTGAACTCGGCCACGGTGATGTCGCTGGTGCAGCACTGCACCTGCACCGGGGTGATCAGGTTGCCATCGGCGTCGTACTCGGCGGGCTGGAAGGGGACCGAGCATTTTTCCGCCAGCGGGGTGGCCAGGATGTTGGTGGTGGTGGCCAGATCGCATTGGGAATGTCGGCAGACCAGCGCCTTGTCGGCGGTGAAGGTCACGTCGCATTCGATGACGCCGGCACCCATGCGGGCGGCTGCTTGGTACGATTCCTTGGTGTGCTCTGGGAATTGCAGGGCGGCGCCACGATGGCCGATGGAAAAGTCGCTGCGTTTGAACGAGCCTTTATCGCATGACGCCAATTGGTCTTTCAGCCCACCCGGGTCCATGTCGTCAACCAGATAGAAGGGGCGTGGGCCCAGTTGCATTTGCTGGGGTGCTTGGCGGCGATGGTGTGGGTCATCGGGGTCGTTTTGCTTGTCGGCCAGTGCGGGCACCGTGGCGACGGTGGTGCCCAACGCCAGCAGCAGGCCGGTGGCGGGCTTCAGCGGGTATGACATGTCAGACTCCTTTTGGCATGGTCGGATGGTCGGGACCGGCTCTTTGACCGGCAGTCCGAACCTAGGCGGGCCGTGTTGCGTCAAGATGCCGCTGCCGTGACCGCTTTGTTGCGGCGTGCCAAGGTGTGCTCGGTTGCCGCTTTCCTGTCGGTGGACGGTTGCAGGTAAACTGCGGCCCATGAAATTGCTCGCCATCGACACCACGGAGGCCGCGTGTTCCGCGGCCTTGTTCATTGACGACGCCATCAGTGACCGTTTCCAGGTTGCGCCGCGTCAGCACTCGGCCCTGATCCTGCCCATGCTGGACGACCTGCTCTCTGCTGCCGGTCTGGCGCTGGGTCAGTTGGACGGGTTGGCCTTTGCCAGGGGGCCAGGCTCATTTACCGGGGTGCGCATTGCGGCTGGGGTGATCCAGGGAGTTGCGTTAGGCGCCGATCTGCCCGTGGTGCCGGTGTCCAGCTTGCTGGCGCTGGCGCAGCGTGCCTGTCGTGAACACCGTGCAGACCGGGTCCTGGCGGCCTTTGACGCGCGCATGAACGAGGTCTACTGGCTGGCGGCTCAGGCGGGTGAAGACGGGATGATGCAGCCGCTGGGCGACGAGCAGGTAGCGGATCCCGCCCAGGTCGCGGTGCCCGCTGGTGGTCATTGGTTGGGCGTCGGCGGTGGCTGGGGTGCCTACCCCGAGCCGCTGGCAGCGCGCGCGGGTGAGGGCTTGGTGGCGACCCTTCCGGAAATGAGCGTGCATGCCCATGATGTGGCACGACTGGGTGCGGCCGGACTGGTTGCAGGGGCCGGCGTACCGGCGGAACAGGCGGTCCCGGTCTACTTGCGCGACAAGGTCGCCGCCAAACCCAGGGCCCGCCCGCTACTTTGAGGGCGGCCCGCCACAGGCACGCAATGCGCGATCGAGCGCAGCGGCGTCCAGCTCGGCGTGGTGGATGATTTCCAGGCGACTGTCGTTACGGGTTTGTGCCGGTTGCCAACCGCCGCCGTCGTCACTGCGGTTGATGGCCCGCCAACCCTGGTCGGTGTGCAGCACGCCTTTGATGCGATCGACGTTCAGACCGCCCAGCCAGGTCTCCAACCGATCCGCGTCAAACCGCTGATCGGCGCCGATGCGCCAGCCGATGCTGAGGTAGGCGTCGCCGCGGCCTTCCAGCATCAGCCAATCACGGTGTTCGGCGCCGGCATGTCCGTGGGGGTGGTCATGGTCGTGCGACTGCGCTGCAAGGAAGGCGTGGGCTTCCGGGAAGGCGGCTTGGCGTGGCTGTCGAGGCAGGTCCAGCCAGGCCGGGTTCAGACGCCCATGTGCCACCAGCGCGGCGCGTGTCTTGGCCGGCTGCTGGGTGGCGACGAAGGCCGCAAAGGCCTCGTGCTCGGTGTCGCTGTAGAGATCGGCCTTGCTGGCGACCAGCACGTCGGCCAGATGGATCTGGTCCTGCCAGGTGGGATGGGCGCGGTGGCGCGAAGACGCCAGATGCCGCGCGTCCAGCAGGGTCAAGGTGGCGCGCACGTCCAGCACCTGCCGATAGAAGGGGCCTTCCAGGGTCGCCAGAATCTGTGCCGGGTGCCCCAGGCCAGTGGGCTCGATGAGGATGCGATCCGGGCGTTGCTCGCGGATCAGACGGTTAAGCCCAACCGTGAAGGCCTGGCTGGATACGCAACATACGCAGCCGCCGGGGACTTCAGTGACGGTGACGCCGGTGTCTTCCAACAGCGCACCGTCCACGCCGATCTCACCGAACTCGTTCACCAGCACCGCCCAACGCTGGTCCGGCGGCCGGTGGGTCAGCAGATGGCGGATCGCGGTAGTCTTGCCGACGCCCAGAAAGCCGGTGATCAGATTGACCGCAATGGGTTCGCTCACGTTGGCCCGAGGTGCCTACGTTTTGTCATGGCTCAGCGATCCGGCCGCAGTTGATCCTGCTGGCCTTCGTAGTAGTAGTCGTACAGACCGAGCATTTCGCGGGTGAAGCTCCAAGCCTCATTGTAGGACAGGCCGCTGTCTTCGGGGATGATCACCTTCACGTAAAGGCCTTCGCTGTGCTGCGTCTTGAGGGCGCTGAGACGCTGGTTCAGCGCGTCGCGTGGCAGCACGGCGTAGGCACCTTGGGTGCCTTCGCGGAATTGGATGACCGGCACGCCGTCCCGTTTCCCATACCGGACCTCTACCAGGTAGCGACCGTTCGGCGAGCGGGCCGGGCGTATCAGTTTGTCGTATTTCACCCGCAATTCATCGAACTTGCCCACCAGTTGGCTGTACTGCTGGACGCTGGTCTGTTGTTCGCGCTGCGCGGCCGCCAGGGCCTGCTGGGCCTCGGTGAGTTGGATGTCCATTTCGTCCCGCTGGCGCATGGTGTTGGTCAGGCGTGCTTCTGCGCCAGCGAGTTGTTCCTGCAAGGTGCCGGTCTGTGCTTGCAGGTCGGTCAACTGCTGCTGTTGCCGTTCCACCGCCAGATTGGCCAGGGCCAGTTGTTCGGCCAGATCGTTGCGTTCGCTCAGCAAGGTGGCGATCTCGCGGCGTTGGGTATCGATGATCTGCTGCTGGGCTGCATCCTGCTGGGCGGCTGATGCCTGGGCATCGCCCAACTGCTGTTGCAGTTGGGCGATGCGGGCCTGAGCGTCGGTGAGCTTGGTCGACAGCGATTGGTTGGCGGCACCGGTTTGGGCTGCATGTTCGGCTGCCAGGCGCTCTGCCGCCATAGTGGCGCGCAACTCCTTGACCAATTCCATGTTGCGCATCAATAACACGACCATGGCGATGAGAAAGATCATCATCACCACGGTCATGATGTCGGTGAAGGACGGCCAGAAGCTTTCGTTGACCTGACCGTCCTGACGATTCAGTCGGAGATCGACAAAGCCGCTCATGTGTCGTCCCGCAGTCGGAAGCCCCGTTTTAACAGTTCGCTGATGCCAGCCAGATCGTAGCTGAGTTGTACCTGGCCTTCCTGGAAGCTCTGCAGGGTGCGGGTGATGTTGTCCTGGCCGATGGCCACGGCTTCCTGGGCATTCTGCATCTGTCGCACCAGATGCTGAAGGCCGTCCAGCAGACCGGCGAAGTCATGCAGCACGGACTCGGTTTGCACCTGAAAACGGGGGATCAGCCAGGTGGCGGTGACTTCTTCGATATTGCTCACCAGGTTGGTCTGTGCATCGGTGAGTTTCAGATAAAAAAATCCGAAATACAGATAACAGATGATCGCGGTAATGGTGGTGGACAGGGCGGTGCTCATGCCGTGAACCACCAGCCCCATGCCGTGTACGTCGACGTTGTCGCCCAGTAGATCCGAGGCGCCGAGCAGTGCAATGGCCAATGCCAGGATGGTGCCGAACACCCCGGTCAGGATCAGGATGTTGTTGATGAACTTCGGCAGGCTGGAGCGGGTGCTTTCCTGGGCGAGCAATGTCGATGCCAGGGCATTCTGGTCGATCACCGTGCGCACCTCATGCAGATGCCGCATATTGCGATAGCGACGGCTGATCAGCGATTGGGCGGGCACCCGGTCGAGCAGATCCTCCGTGTCGCCGCCCAGGTTGGCGACGAATCTTGCCAGCGCGGCTTCCTCCTTGGCGTAACTGAGGAACAGCCCGACCATGCGCAGGATGCCGATCAGGAACAGCGTCAGGATCGCGCCATTGATCACCAGTCCCAGCGTAGTCAGTTGATCCTTGATATAGATCGTTTGAATCAGGTCCCGTTGCCATACCAGCAGGGCGGCCACTACGATGCCGACGCCCGCCATCAGCAACAGGCTGTTGCGGCTGTAGCGGTGACGCAGGTTGATCTGCTCCACGGGGATTCCTCCAGCGCTGCCGGCGTGATTTCCGCGTGCCGCGGCGCCGGTCGGTGTTATGGTGGAATCGAGTCTACCACAGCACCGGTACGCCGATGTCGCACCCTGGATCACCTTTGAACTCCGTCAATGCCCAGGCAGCCAGAGGTCTTTTGCTGGATCTGTTCCAGGCGGCCGTGGCCCGGGTCGAGGGGCGCGCCGCGACCGTCGCGGCGTTGACAGATCGCGTCCCCAGCGAGACCGCGTTGCTGGCCGTGGGTAAAGCCGCGGATGCCATGGCGCGCGGCGCCGCAGCCTGTCTCGGCGACGATCTGGTCACTGGTCTGGTGGTGACAAAATATGCTCATGGCGATGCCCGGTTCTGGCGGGATACGCCGGTGGCCTACCGCGAAAGCGCCCACCCGGTGCCGGACGATGCCAGCTTGGCGGCCGGTCGGGTGGTGGCCGATTTCGTCACCGGCCTGCCACCCGGACTGCCCTTGCTATGCCTGATTTCGGGCGGTGCCTCGGCCTTGGTCGAACTGCCACGCCCGGGTATCGAGCTCGACCTGTTGCGGCGTGCCAACGACTGGCTGCTCGGCAGCGGCCTGGACATCCATGCGATCAATCGGGTGCGGCAGGGCATGTCGCAACTGAAGGGTGGGGGGCTCCTCGATCTGGCGGGGTCGCGGCCGGTCACCGGTTGCTACATTTCCGACGTGGCCGGCGATGACCCTGCGGTGATCGGGTCGGGCCTGCTGGGGCCGATACCCGAAGCACCGTTGCCGCGTGGGCTGCCGGACTGGTTGGTGCAGATGTTGCAGCCGGTGGTGTGCGACGCCAAGCCGCGCCAGGCGACACGGCGTATCGTCGCCAGCCTGGACCTGGCGATGGACGCAGCGGCAGCCGCGGCGACGGCGCGAGGCATGACGGTGCATCGGCAGCGCAAGCCCCTCGCCGGGGATGCCGCCGCAGCGGCCCAGGCTATCGTGGCCACACTGGATCGGGGTGCGCCTGGGGTGTACATCTGGGGGGGCGAAACCACGGTGGCGCTGCCGCCTGAGCCGGGGCGAGGCGGACGCAACCAGCACCTGGCGCTGGTCGCTGCCACGGCACTCGCCGGCCGATCGGACATCTGGCTGTTGTCGGCCGGCACGGATGGTAGCGATGGACCCACAGGTGATGCGGGCGCCCTGGTCGATGGCGGCACCATCGCCCGCGCCGCCGTGCAGGGCTTTGAGCCCCTGGCCTGTATTGCCGCGGCGGACGCCGGCAGCCTGTTGGCTGCCAGTGACGACCTGATCAATACCGGTCCGACCGCGACCAATGTCACTGATCTGGTGATCGCCCTGAAGGGTCGGCCGGCGCCGTCATGAGCGCCTGCTCCGAGGAATTCGTCACCTTTGTGCTGGACCAACTGGCCGGGGTTCCGGAGCTGCAGGATCGCCGTATGTTCGGTGCACATGGGTTGGCGAGCCGGGGGGTGAATTTTGCCATCCTTGCGGCGGACAGCCTGTTCCTGGTGGTGGACGACAGCAGCCGGGGCAAATATCTTGCGGCTGGCATGGAACCATTCTGGTACATGAAAAAGACCGGTCGCGTGTGGGTGCGGCGCTACCACGAAGTACCGGCGGATGTGCTGGAGGATCGTGAGCAACTGGCCGAGTGGGCCGACGAGGCCATCGCCATCGCCCTGGATACGCGCTCGCGCTGATCTGCCAGTGGAAAACCTTCCGCTCAGGTAGAATGCGGCGCCATGACCGACCCCGCCCGTAATCTGTTTGCTGCCGCACGCGACTGCCTGGTGTGTCCGGACGTCGTGGAAAAGTGCCACCTGGCCGAGACGCTCTATACCGACTGGCAGGCCGGCCGCCTGCTGCGTGATCCGGTTGACCTACCTGATGTGGTTGAAGCCGGTCGGCCATTGCGACCGGAGCTGGTCGCGCCCAAGGACCTGCCACGTCGACGGCTGGGCTCCGCAGCCGGCAAGGCGGCCATGGTCCATGCCGTGGCCCATATCGAGTTCAACGCCATCAATCTAGCCTGTGATGCGGTGTTTCGCTTTCGTGACATGCCGGATGCCTATTATGGGGACTGGCTGATGGTGGCCAAGGAAGAGGCCTATCATTTCTCCCTGTTGCAGCAACGCCTGACCGAGCTGGGTCACGCCTATGGGGATTTTCCCGCCCACAATGGACTCTGGGATCAAGCGATCAAGACCGCTCACGACCCGTTGGTGCGCATGGCACTGGTGCCACGGGTGATGGAGGCCCGGGGGCTGGATGTCACGCCGGACATGATGGCCAAGTTCCGCGCAGCGGGGGACGGTCGCACGGCGGATATCCTGGTGATCATCCTGCGCGACGAAGTGGGTCATGTCGCGGCCGGGACGCGTTGGTTCCATCATTTGTGCACGGCACGCGGCGTGGAACCAGACGCGACCTATTTGAGTTTGTTGGAAGAATATTTTGCAGACGGGTTGCGCTGCCCGCTGCACATCGAGGCCCGCCGTCAGGCGGGATTCAGCGAAAATGAATTGAGGCAGTTGGAGTCGCTATGCAAAAAATCCTGACCGCGCTGGCCCTGGGTGCGGGCCTGTCCACCGCTACCCATGCGGCGCCGCAAAATGCCGCGCTACTGGTCTACCAGGTCTGGGAGCCGGGGTTGGACCCGTATCTTTCGCGGGTGCTGGTGACACCGGATTTTGTCCGTATGGACGAGGGCGACGGGACCGAGGATTACACCCTCTACGATCGAGCCCATGACATCATGTACAACGTGTCCCGGGAGGACCGGTCAGCGCTGGTGATGAATCCGCCCGCCTTCGACGATGCGATGCCCGACGAGCTGAAACTTGCGCAACGGCTGCAAGCCGACGAGGGGGCGCCAGCGATCGCCGGCCATGCGCCCCAGCAGGTCACGTTGCTGGCAAACGGCAAGGTGTGTCGGGAGCTGGTGACGGTGCCCGGCCTGATGCCCGAGGCGATGGCGGGCTTGCGCGAGTTCCAGTCCTTGCTGGCCCGGGTGCAGGCCGCCACCTTGCACGCCTTCCCCAAGGACATGCAGACGCCTTGCGATCTGGCGCAGAACGTTTACGCGCCGCTGCGCGGGCTGACCCACGGCCTGCCGATCCAGGAGCGCGGCGCGACCCACAGTCGTTCGCTGTTGGATTTTACACCGGCCTTCCAGGTGGACAGCGCGTTGTTCACGATTCCCGCGGACTATCAGCGTACCCCCATGCCTGGGTTGGCGCCGGGCGAGTAGGTTTTTGCGGATGTGCGGCAATGTCGCCCCGCGGACGTGACAAGGCCCACGGTCTTGGCTTGGCCGGAAGGTTCTGGGTGGTGAGGATGCGACGCAGCTCAATGTCGCCCCGGTTCAGCTGTTTGCGTAGGGCCCGCTCACCCAGACCCTGACCGGGAGGGAGAAGGCGCCCCTTGTGTCCGTGCGAGCCGATGACACGTTCAGGTCCTGGACTCGGTGTCCTCACCAAAGCCCGCGATCATCCGCGTCACTCGCGGGTCGGTTGGGGAAAAGTGGGACAGCAGCGGATGTGGCGGGCAAAAAAGAGGTTCATCGAAGATGTCCGGGGAAGGCGGCGCGGATTTTGAGGAAGAAGTAGTCCTCGTCCCGATACGTTTGATGACCTTGATCCGGTTGTTGATGCCTTCCAAGACGCTGGTATGCAGGGGGTGGCGACAGTGGGCGAG
>JASBTJ010000095.1 GCA_030148485.1 Gammaproteobacteria bacterium
AAGCTCTTTGCGGGTCTTGCGCTTCTTTGCCGCGTAGCTCAGTGAGGCGAAACTTTGTTGCTTCATCCGGTCGATCTTTCTGTGGCACACGAGTGAATTGATTTTGCCTTATTTGAGGGATTCAATCAGAGCTTCCCTAGCAGGGGGTAACGTCGGTATGCAGTCCGGTGTAAGCGATGTTATGCAGGATATCCATGGGATGGATATGGTGTTGATCGTATTCGACCAGCAGATCGTGTGGCGTTCTGTCGCTGAACGACACGTTGGCCACATGAGGCCGGTGCATCAGCGCCTGTTGCAGGCTTTCGAGCTGGGCGGCCCCCAGCCGTTCGTCGATGTGTATGTGAACGGTGTGCATCATTTCCCCCGGTTAATGGGCAAACACAGTGCCCACTAGATGATATAGACCGTGGGAAACGGCGATTCAAGCGAGGTCATATTCCTCAGCGGCGCTGCGGATGGCGTCGAGCACGCGGTGGAATTCGGCCATGTCCCCACGCTGTATGATCCGCAACAATTGATGCAACAGGTCATGCAGTGCGCCCGCTCCCAACTGACTGACGCTTTCCTGCTTCAGCTGGCCGGCGACTTCGTCCAGAGTCAGGGCGGTGAGCATGTCCTGGTTCTCGTTGTACGCCTCACACAACGCCAGAAAACGTTGGTACAGGGACTTGATGTCGACAGACTGACTCATGCGCGCAGGACCCTCCGTCGTAGTAACCGAACAGACTGATTCTGCCAAAGCCTGGCCGCCATGCAAATGCTCGCGTGCAAGCGACCGTCAGGCACAAAAAAAGCCCCGCCGAGGCGAGGCTTTTCGTCAATTTGGTCGGAGCGAGAGGATTCGAACCTCCGACCCCCACAACCCCATTGTGGTGCGCTACCAAGCTGCGCTACGCTCCGAAGGAAGCGCGCATCCTATTGAGCCCGCTGCGCTTTGTCAATCGCGGCGCGCTCAACGCTTGAGGATGTGCAGGATCTCCTCCAACTCGGTGCGCAACTGCTTGATGATCAACTGGCTCTGATTGGTGTCGGTCTTGGCCTGTTCCCCGGACATCTGCTGGCGGGCGCCACCAATGGTAAAGCCCTGCTCATACAACAGACTGCGGATCTGGCGGATCATCAGCACATCGTGGCGCTGGTAGTAGCGCCGGTTGCCGCGCCGCTTGACCGGTTTGAGCTGGGGAAACTCCTGTTCCCAATAGCGCAGCACGTGGGGCTTCACTTGGCACAGATCCGAGACCTCGCCAATGGTGAAATAGCGCTTGCCCGGGATGGGCGGCAGTTCGGTATTACTGCTCTCGGGATCCAGCATAAGCCTCGACTCGTGCCTTCAGCTTTTGGCCGGGGCGAAAGGTGACCACCCGCCGGGCGGAAATGGGGATCTCTTCCCCGGTCTTGGGGTTCCGGCCCGGACGCTGCTTTTTCTCGCGCAGATCGAAGTTGCCGAAACCGGACAACTTCACTTGCAGGCCATTCTCGAGGGCGCCTCGAATCTCCTCGAAAAACATGTCCACCATGTCCTTGGCTTCACGTTTGTTCAGACCGAGCTCTTCGAATAGCCGCTCGGCCATGTCCGCTTTGGTCAGCGCCATGGGTTTATGCTCTCAGCTTAGCCGACATTTCTCTCGCCAGGGCGTCCAGCACCTGGCCTGTCGCCTGATCCACTTCTTGTTCGCTAAGGGTGTGTGAAGATTCCTGTAAAATCAAGCTCAAAGCCAGACTTTTTAGTTCGGCTTCTATGTTTTCACCCGTATATACATCAAATAGCGCGATTTCCCGCACAATCGCCGGCGCTGCCTTACGGGCACAGGCCAATACGTCGCCGGCCGGCACCTCGCGCCCAACCACGATGGCCAGGTCGCGGCGGTTCGCCTGATACTTTGAAAGTGCGCTAAATGCCGGCAACGCGCCGATTTCGAGGCCATCCAGGTCGATTTCGAACACGAACGTGCTCGGCAGATCCAATCGTCCCTGCACCGACGGATGCAGCATGCCAAGCCAGCCGATCGCCCGTTCGCGGCGGAACACCCGCGCCGTCTGCCCCGGGTGGAGCACCGGATGCTCGGCTGCCTCGAAACGGAAGTGTGCCAAGTCATCCACCAATGCCAACACCGCCTCCAGATCACCCTTGAGGTCGAAGAAATCCGCCTTGCGGGTGGCCTGTCCCCATTGTTCACGGGCCGCGTCGCCGGTGATCGCCACCGCCAGCTTCGGGCGCTGCACCAACTCGCCGTCCACACGCCGGAAATCCAAACCGGATTCGAATACCCGTACCCGATTTTGCTGACGGGCCAGATTGTGCTGCAGCGTGCTGAGCAGGCCGGGCCATAGGCTGGCACGCATCATCGACATATCGGCGGAGATCGGGTTGGCCAGGGTGATACGTTCTTGCCCGGGGGTCAGCAGATCGGCCAGCTCTGGGCTGATGAAGGTGTAGGTGATCGCCTCATGGTAGTCGCGGTCGACCAGCAGGTCCTTGGCACGATCCAGCCCGAAGGCGGTCTCCGGCTCGCCCCACAGAGTCACCGGCGCCGCCGTGCTCGACTCGGGGATATTGATGTAGCCGTAGATGCGGCCGATCTCTTCGATCAGATCGACTTCGATGGCGCAGTCGAAGCGGGCACTGGGCGGCACCACGTCCCAGCCGTCGGCATGCCCGGTCAGGCGCATGCCCAGTCGCGTGAGGATATCGACGATGGTCGCATCATCGATGTGCACACCGAGAATACGGGCGACCCGCTCACGTCGCAGGCGAATGGTCGCGGGCTGCGGGAGATGGGCCTCGCTGGCAACTTCGACGATGGGGCCGGCCTGACCACCGACGATGTCCAACAGCAGGGCGGTAGCGCGTTCCATGGCGGTGCGCTGCAGCGCCGGGTCCACGCCGCGCTCGAAGCGGTGGGAGGAGTCCGTGTGCAGACCGTAACCGCGCGCCCGCCCGGCGATGGCCAGCGGCGCGAAGAAGGCGGATTCAAGCAGCACGTCGGTGGTGTCGTCGCTCACGCCACTGCCCTGCCCGCCCATGATGCCGGCCAGCGCCAGCGGGCGGCCATGATCGGCGATCACCAGGGTGTCGGGCTTGAGCTCGATCTCGTTGCCGTCCAGCAGCGTGAGCTTTTCGCCGGACCCGGCCAGACGCACGCGGATGCCGCCATCAAGCCGAGCGAAATCGAAGCCGTGCATGGGCTGCCCCAGTTCCAGCAGCACGTAGTTGGTCACGTCCACCACCGGATCGATACTGCGGATGCCGCCGCGGCGCAGCCGCTCCACCATCCAGCCCGGTGTGGCGGGCTTGACATCCACGCCACGGATAACCCGGCACAGATACCGCGGGCAGGCGTCGGGCGCCGAGACGTCAACGGTAAAGCTGTCGTCGATGCTTGCCGGGACGGGCTCGATCATCGGTGCTGTCAGCGGCACCTGATTGATCACACTCACTTCGCGGGCTATGCCCGCCACCGACAGACAGTCGCCGCGATCGGGCGTCAGATCCACCTCGATGCAGGCGTCGTCCAGGTCAAGGTACTCGCGGAAGTCCCTGCCGATGGGCGCATCGGCCGGCAACGGCAGGATGCCGTCGGACGATTCGGCCAGACCGAGTTCAGACGCCGAGCAGATCATGCCCAGCGACTGCACACCGCGCAGCTTGGCCTTCTTGATCTTGAAGTCGGCGCCCAGCCGCGCGCCGACCGTGGCCACCGGCACGTTCATGCCGGCGGCGACATTGTTCGCCCCACAGACGATCTGGCTGGGCTCGTCCGCGCCGATGTCCACACTGCACACGGACAGTTTGTCGGCGTCCGGGTGCGGCTCACGGCTCAGCACATGGCCGACCACCACACCACTGAATTCGGGCGCCGCGGGTTCCACCGCATCCACTTCCAGCCCGGCCATGCTGAGCTGGTCGGCCAGTTGTTCGGTGGTGATGTCCGGGTTGACCCACTCTCGCAGCCACGCTTCGCTGAATCGCATCTTGTTACCTAACTTTTTCTCAGTACGGGGTTACGCAAACTGCTTCAGGAACCGCAGGTCGTTCTCGAAGAACAAACGCAGGTCGTTGACGCCGTAGCGCAGCATGGCCAGGCGCTCAACGCCCATGCCGAAGGCGTAGCCGGTATATTTTTCGCTGTCCACGCCGACGTGACCGAACACCTCCGGATGAATCATCCCGCAGCCCAACACCTCCAACCAGCCGGTGTGTGAGCACACCCGGCAGCCCTCACCGCCGCACATCACGCATTCGATATCGGCCTCGGCGGACGGCTCGGTGAACGGGAAGTACGAGGGACGGAAGCGCACCTTCAGGTCCTGCTCGAAGAAGGCGGACAGGAAGGACGAGAGAATGCCCTTGAGGTCGGCAAAAGTTACACCGTCGTCGACCATGAAGCCTTCCACCTGATGGAACATCGGCGTGTGGGTCAGATCCGAATCGCAGCGATAGACGCGGCCGGGAGCGATCACCTTCAGCGGCGGCTGTGATTCCTTCATGACGCGGATCTGCACCGGCGACGTATGGGTACGCAGCAGCAGGTGCTCGTCGAAATAGAAGGTGTCATGCATGGCTCGTGCCGGGTGATGACTGGGGATATTGAGCGCCTCGAAATTATGGAAATCGTCTTCGATCTCCGGCCCCTCGGCCACCTGGAAGCCGGCGCTGGCGAACAGCTTCTCGATGCGCCTCAGGGTGCGGGTCACCGGGTGCAGGCCGCCTTTGCCGATGCCGCGCCCGGGCAGGCTCACGTCCACTTTTTCGCTGGCCAGGCGCTCGGCCAGCGCCGCAGTTTCGAGCGCGATCTTGCGCGCCTCGATGGCCGCCTGCAAGGCCTGCTTGGCCTGGTTGATGGCCTGACCCGCCGCCGGCCGCTCTTCCTTGGGCAGCTTGCCCAGCGCCTTGAGTTGTTCCGTGAACAGACCGGTCTTGCCCAGATAACGCACCCGGACGTCGTCCAGGGCGCGCAGGTCGGCGGCGGCGTTTACCTCGTCTGCACCCTGTGCGGTGAGGGTTTCCAATTCTGTAGCCATGCTGTGTTCTCTTTGACGAGGTGACGTCCGGCAATACGAAAAACGCAAAAAGGGGAAAGACCCGCCAGGCCTTCCCCCTTTTCTACTTACGGCAGAGTTGCATCACCGCCCACGCGAGCAGCGACACGCTCAGCTTGCGAGGGCGGCTTTGGCCTTCTCGGCAAGCTGGCTAAAGGCCGCCATGTCATGTACAGCGATGTCGGCCAGCATCTTCCGGTCGACCTCGATGCCGGCCTTGTTCATCCCGTCCATGAAGCGGCTGTAGGACATGTCGCACATGCGCGCCGCGGCATTGATACGCACGATCCACAGGCTGCGGAACTGGCGTTTCTTCTGACGACGGTCGCGGTAGGCGTACTGACCGGCCTTGATGACAGCTTGCTTGGCAACGCGATAGACCTTGGAACGGGCACCGTAGTAGCCCTTGGCCTGCTTCATCACCTTCTTGTGGCGCGCGTGCGCCTGAACACCTCTTTTAACGCGGGGCATCTTTCAGTCTCCTATGCTCAGGCGTACGGGATCATACGGCGGGCGGCTGCCACATCCGACTTGTGCACCATGGACGGTGAACGCAGATGACGCTTCCGCTTGGTGCTCTTCTTGGTCAGGATATGACGACGGTGAGACTGAGCGCGCTTGAAACCGCCGGCGGTTTTCTTGAACCGCTTGGCTGCGCCTCGATTGGTCTTGATCTTGGGCATTTTCTTAGCTCCTAGGTTACAGCTGTTTCAAAGGTGACCCAGGCAATGCCTTATGGCCCGGCCACCCGCCTTGCCCCCCTCAGGGAGCGGACGACGTCGGCAACGACGGCGTCCAAAATTTCATCACATCAGCTCTTCTTCGGCCCGATGATCATCACCATCTGGCGACCTTCCATGGCCGGTTGCTGCTCCACTTGGCCCAGTTCGGCCACATCCGCCTCGACCCGACGCAACACGTCCAGTCCCAGCTCGCGGTGCGCATGCTCCCGACCGCGAAAACGCATGGTGATCTTGCACTTGTCGCCGTCCTCGAGGAAACGCACGACGTTGCGTAGCTTCACCTTGTAATCACCGGAGTCGGTCCCTGGACGGAACTTGATCTCCTTGATCTGCACCTGCTTCTGCTTCTTCTTGGCGGCATTACGCTGCTTTTTCTGCTCGAAGACGAACTTGCCGAAGTCCATGAGCCGGCACACCGGGGGTTCCGCATTAGGCTGGATTTCCACCAGATCCAACTCGGCTTCACGGGCTGCTTCCAGCGCCGCATCCCTGGACACGATCCCGACCTGCTCGCCCTCTGCACCGATCAGCCGCACTTCCGGCACGGTGATCTCGTTGTTCAGGCGATTGCGTTTGTCTTGCTTGGCGATAGCCGTCTTCCTCTTAAAAGCATTAAACGCCCGCCAAGCAAGAAAGCACCGATCACATCGATCAGTGCTTTCGCTCGGGCCGGCGCCCTCAGGCCCCGCGCTGGGCGATCTCGTCTGCCAACCTGGCGGCGAAGTCGTCCGGCGTCATGACGCCGAGGTCTTCGCCCTTGCGGGTACGTACCGCGACCTGTCCGTTGTCCATTTCGCGGTCACCCACCACCAGCAGATAAGGAACCCGCTGCAGGGTGTGTTCGCGAATTTTAAAGCCGATTTTCTCGTTCCTCAAGTCCATATCCACTCGCAGGCCCTTTTCCGTGAGTTCGGCGGCCACTTTGGTGGCGAATTCCGCCTGCCGGTCGGTGATATTGAGGACCACAACCTTGGTCGGTGCCAGCCAGGCCGGCATCAGCCCGGCGTAGTGCTCGATCAAGATACCGATGAATCGCTCCAGCGAGCCGAGGATGGCCCGGTGCAGCATGACCGGAACCTTTTTACTGTTGTCCTCGGCCACATAGGTGGCGCCCAGGCGCTCAGGCATGGAGAAGTCCAGTTGAATGGTACCCAGCTGCCAGACGCGGTTAAGGCAGTCGCGCAAGGAGAACTCGATCTTGGGGCCGTAGAAGGCACCCTCGCCCGGCTGCAGCTCCCAGTCCAGGCCCTTCTGATTCAGCGCGTCTTCCAGGGAGTTCTCGGCCTTGTCCCAGAGTTCGTCCGCGCCGACACGCTTCTCCGGCCGGGTGGACAGCTTGACCAGCACCTCCGCGAAACCGAAGTCGCGGTAGACCTCGAACAGCAAGTCGATGAAATCGGACACCTCGGGGAGGATCTGCTCCTCGGTGCAGAAGATGTGCGCGTCGTCCTGGGTGAAATTGCGCACCCGCATCAGGCCATGCAGGGTGCCAGACGGCTCGTTCCTGTGACACGATCCGAACTCGGCCAACCGCAACGGCAGATCCCGGTAGGACTTCAGTCCGTGGTTGTAGATCTGGATGTGCGCAGGGCAGTTCATCGGCTTGATGGCGTAATCACGACTTTCCGAATGGGTCGTGAACATCATGTCCTGGAACTTGTCCCAGTGGCCCGACTTCTCCCACAGTGTGCGGTCGATCACCTGGGGCGTATGCACCTCCTGGTAACCATGGGCCCGCAGCTTGTCGCGGATGTACTGCTCGATGGTCAGGTAGATGCTCCAGCCCTTGTCGTGCCAGAACACCATGCCGGGCGCCTCGTCCTGGGCATGGAACAGGTCCATAGCCTTGCCCAACTTACGGTGGTCGCGCTTCTCGGCCTCTTCCAGGCGCTGCAAATACGCCTTCAGCTCTTTCTTGTCGCGCCACGCGGTGCCGTAGATACGTTGCAGCATCTGATTGTTGGAATCGCCACGCCAGTAGGCGCCGGCCAACTTCATCAGTCTGAAGGTGCCCTTGCCCAGTTTGCCGGTGGACGGAAGATGCGGGCCGCGGCACACGTCAAACCAGTCACCCTGGTGGTAGACCGAAATCTCCTCATCACCGGGGATGCTGTCGATGATCTCCACCTTGTAGTGCTCGCCGATATCAGCAAAGCGCTGCTTCGCCTCGTCACGGCCCCAGACCTCGCGCTTGAGCGGCAGGTCCCGCTTGACGATCTCGGCCATGCGCTCCTCGATCTTCTTCAGATCGTCCGGCGTGAAAGGCTCGTCGCGGGCGAAATCGTAGTAGAAGCCGTCCTCAATGGCCGGGCCGATGGTGACCTGGGTGCCCGGATACAGCTCCTGCACGGCTTGCGCCATGACGTGGGCCGCATCGTGACGGATCAGCTCCAGGGCGTCCTCGTCCTTGTTCGTGACGATGGCAAGCTCGGCGTCGCGCTCGATAATGAAACCGGCATCGACCAGGCGTCCGTCCACCTTGCCGGCCAGGGTGGCCTTGGCCAGGCCGGGACCGATATCGCCGGCCACGTCGATGACGGAAACGGGGTGGTCGAAACTCCGCTGGGAGCCGTCCGGGAGGGTGATCACAGGCATGGAGGGATTCCTCTGAGCTCAGTGGTGGCCCATACGAGAGGCCACATGAAGGCGGTAACGCCGGAATGGAAAAGCGCTGACCGAGGCCAGCGCTTGGGAATACGGCTTGCAGTGATGCACGCGGCATCACCCCGCGTACGGGGCTTGCCGGCGCATTTTACTAAGGTGAAAACAGCAGGGTCAATTTCCCCTCCGCCGACCGCCCTCGTCAGGCCGCATATTGATCCACCGCTGCCTGCAGCTCAGCGGCCATCCGCGCCAGTTCGGCACTCGCCGAGGACGTCTCGTCCGCGCCGCTGGCCACCTGGGTGGACATTTCACTGATCACCACCACGTTGCGGTTGATCTCCTCCGACACCGAGCTCTGCTCCTCCGCCGCGCTCGCGATCTGCACGCTCATGTCGCTGATCCGGGACACCCCGTCAGAGATGCTGGTCAGCGCCGCACCGGACTCCGTAGCTCGGTCCACCGCGACCCGGGCTTGCTCGCGGCTCTGCCCCATCGCCTGGACGGCATCGCGCGCACCGCCCTGCAGCTTTTCGATCATTTGATTGATCTCTTCGGTGGACTTCTGGGTCCGCGCGGCCAAGGTACGGACTTCGTCAGCCACCACGGCAAACCCGCGCCCCTGTTCTCCGGCACGGGCCGCTTCGATGGCGGCATTGAGGGCCAGCAGATTGGTCTGCTCCGCGATGCCCTTGATCACGTCGGTGACCTTGTTGATGTCCTCACTGTACGCCTCGAGCTGGCCAATGGTGCCCGACGCCGTTTCGATCTGACCGGCCAGTTCGTTGATCTGGTTGACCGCCTGGCCGACCACCCGGCTCCCCTGGGCGGTGGTTTCATTCACCTCCTGGGCGGCGGACGCCGTGTTGGCGATATTGAGCGCGACATCCTGGACGGTTGCGGACATCTCGTTCATGGCGGTAGCCAGCTGCTCGGTCTCGGAGCGCTGCTCCTGTACCACCTTGGCGCTCTGCAGGGTCACCGCCGACAAGCGCTCCGAAGCCGCCGTCAACTGACCGGTGGTATTGCGGATGCCGTCCAACAACGCCAAAGTGCGGTGTCGCATGCCATTCATCGCCTGCAGCAGTTCGCCAATCTCGTCGGCGCTGTCGACGACGATCTCGGCCCGCAGATCGCCGGATGCGGTCCGGGTTGCCCGACGCAGCGCGCCGACAATGAACGTGGCGATGAACCAGGCGGCGAGTGCGCCCAGCACCACGCTGGCCGCCACCAGCGCGGCCAGTATGCCGAAAGCTTGGATCTCGTGGCGCTCCGCCCGGGCCGCACTGGCGGCGGTAAAGGCCTGGATATCGAACAGAATTGCCGAAATTTTTTCCGTCAGTTTTGCCTCTTCGGCCTCGACCGGCACGGCCGCCACCTCGGCATCGTGCAGTTTGCCTTGCGCATACAGGGCGAACACCTCATGAGCATGCGCGACATAGGCTTTATGTTGCACAAGCAGCTCCTCGAACGCATCGGCCGCCTTGCTGAACGCCACCACCTCTTTGGCGCTGGCCACCGAGATCATCCCGTTGATCGCCTCGGCGCCATCTTTGAATTCGCCTTCGATCTGCGCGGTTGCGTCATCGAATCGCTTGATCGACGTCTCGAATTTCTTTTGCGCCGTAGGCTCGACTTCGAGAGTGGCGCCATAATGCAACGCACGCTCGAACTCCACCGCCTGCTCCAGTTGATGGATGGCGACCTTGGTCAGTCGCTGCGTGAGGGGAATATCGCGCTCGGCAATGGCGATCAATTCATCGCCAATCCCCTTCATCACGACCAGGGCGTAGCCCGAGCTGATCATGAGCAGCCCCAGCAACACCACGGCAAGACCGAAGATTTTTGTTTTTACGGACAGATTTTTGAAAAACGCCTTCATGGTGTCCTCACCGACGGTTTACCAATGGTGTTGGCGAGCGGCCGTGTCAGCCGCACAACGCCCCAGCATGGCCGTGCGTCGCCACGACGGCCGGCGACGGGGTTGTTGTTCGTTGCCTTCCCGCTTGCTCGTGCTGCCAACGTCGTCCTTCGGCGACCACGGGTCACATGACCTGGTCGCTGAGTCTGGCGGCATCCGGCGCAAGTTCTTGAACCAACCGAAATAAATGAGGACTCGGGTTCGCCCATATGGACGGTGAGCGGCGCGCAGACGGCGCCTCGGAAACCCTGTGTGGAAAGCACAAAAAAACCGGTCGCGGAATGGCGACCGGTTTTTTTAAGTCGGCATTTAGATCCGACAAGCTGTTGGTAGGCGCGAGAAGACTCGAACTTCCGACCCCCACCATGTCAAGGTGGTGCTCTAACCAACTGAGCTACGCGCCTGAAGAGGGCGAGATGATACCCACGCCCTACAGGGTGTGCAAGCAATAAAGAAAACGGCGGCGCCCACCTCCGTTTTCCCGGCCCGCCCGCCTGCCGTCAGGCGAACTTTTCCTTGGCTTCCTGAGCGGCCTTGGCCTCTTCCTCATTGTAGGCCTTACCGGACCACAGCATCTCGTAGGCAATCTCTTCGTTGCCGTTTTCGCACAGCTCCAGGACTTCGGCGAACAACGGCTGGAAGGTATCCGACTTGTGGGATTCCTCGTGATCTTCAAAGGTGTTCCAGAAGGTGATGATCAACGCCTCCTTGCCCTTGTTTTCACTCTCCACCGGCTTACCGATGGTCGACCCCTCGTTGGAGACGGCACCGCTGTTGACGCATACGAAGCCACCGACGAAGCCGGTCGCGGAATGGTAGGTCTTGACGTTCTCGCACAGCATGGCAACACGCTCCTGAAGGTCATCCAGGGTATAGCCGTCCTTGAGGATCACGCGGTTGATGGTGACGACACCGTCATGGGGGAAATTGGCAATCAGACTCACAACTTGTCTCCTTATGTAATGAATGCGGACGATGACGAATAAGACACGCTTATCGCTTTATCAGCATCCAGATCATCAGGGCCAAGACGTCAGATTTCAATCACCAATAACCCTGCGGTGGCCTGGGGAATCGCCCCGGACGGATGACACCATCAGGCCACCAGTCCTTTGTCCTGCAAGGCCTTCAGCTCGTCCCGCACCCGGGCGGCCGCTTCAAACTCCAGATTCTTCGCGTGTTCGTGCATGCGCTTCTCCAGTTGCTTGATGCGCTTGCCCATTTGTTGCGGTGTCATGGCGGCATACTCGGCCTCTTCCTCGGCCAGCTTGGCGTACACCTTGGCGTTCTTGGGACCGCCGGGATAGGCCCCCTCCATGATGTCGGCAATACGCTTGCTGACGGTCTTGGGGGTGATGCCGTGTTCCTCGTTGTAGGCCAATTGTTTGGCGCGGCGTCGCTCGGTCTCGTCCAGCGCTCGCTGCATGGACCCGGTGATCCGGTCCGCATACAGGATCGCCTTGCCGCGCACGTTCCGCGCCGCCCGCCCGATGGTCTGGATCAACGAACCCTCGGAGCGCAGAAAACCTTCCTTGTCGGCATCCAAAATGGCGACCAGGGACACTTCCGGCATGTCCAGACCCTCGCGCAGCAGGTTGATCCCCACCAACACGTCGAATTCGCCCAGCCGCAGGTCGCGGATGATCTCCACCCGCTCCACGGTGTCGATATCCGAGTGCAGATAACGCACCCGCACACCATGCTCGATCAGGTAATCGGTCAGGTCCTCCGCCATGCGTTTGGTCAGCACCGTGATCAACACACGATCACCGGCGGCCACCCGCAGATTGATTTCCGACAGGACATCGTCCACCTGGGTGGTGGCCGGGCGGATCTCCACCTCCGGGTCGACCAGTCCGGTGGGGCGGACCACCTGCTCCAGTACCGGGCCGCCATTGGCCTTTTCGTATTTCCCGGGCGTGGCGGACACATAGATGGTCTGTGGACGCCGGGCCTCGAATTCCTAGAAGCGCAAGGGCCGGTTGTCCATCGCCGACGGCAGACGAAAGCCATACTCCACCAGGGTCTCCTTGCGGGACCGGTCGCCCTTGTACATCGCCCCCAACTGCGGGACCGTCACATGGGATTCATCGATCACCAGCAGGGCGTCCGGCGGCAGGTAATCGAACAGCGTCGGCGGTGCTTCACCGGGGGCCCGGCCGGACAGGTAACGGGAATAGTTCTCGATGCCCGAGCAGTAGCCCACCTCGACCATCATCTCCAGGTCGTACTGGGTGCGTTGCGCCAGGCGCTGGGCCTCCACCAGTTTGTTGGCCTTCTGCAGCTGATCCAGGCGCTCACGCAGTTCCACCTTAATATGGTCGATGGCGCCGAGGATGGTTTCCCGTGGCGTGGCATAGTGGGTTTTGGGATACACGGTGTACCTGGGGACCTTCTGACGCACCTCGCCGGTGAGCGGATCGAACAGGCTGATCTGCTCGACCTCGTAGTCGAACAATTCGATCCGCACCGCCTCGTCATCCGACTCGGCAGGATAGACATCAATCACGTCGCCGCGCACCCGAAAGGTGCCGCGCTCCAGCACCATGTCGTTGCGTTTGTATTGCAGATCCGCCAGCCGACGCAGGACGGAGCGCTGATCGATCTGATCGCCCCGGCTGACATGCAGCAACATCTTCAGGTATTGCTTCGGGTCGCCCAGACCGTAGATGCATGAAACCGTAGCCACGATGATAGCATCGCGGCGTTCCATCAGCGCCTTGGTCGCCGACAGTCGCATTTGTTCCACGTGCTCGTTGATGGAGGCATCCTTTTCGATGAAGGTATCGGACGCCGGCACATAGGCCTCGGGCTGGTAGTAGTCGTAATAGGAAACGAAGTACTCCACCGCATTATGCGGAAAGAACTCCTTGAACTCGCCGTAGAGCTGCGCCGCCAGCGTCTTGTTGGGCGCCAACACCAGGGTCGGTCGCTGCACCGCCGCGATCACATTGGCGGTGGTGAAGGTCTTGCCCGAACCGGTCACGCCGAGCAGGGTCAGGGCCGCCTCGCCATCGTTCAGGCCTTCGATCAATCCGGCGATCGCGGTCGGCTGATCACCGGCCGCGGCGAACTTGGAGTCCAATTGAAAGGATTTTGATGAATTTTCCTGGGTCATCGGCTTATTTGGGGATGCTCACGGCAACAGGCTTTCGCTATGATACCAGCGACCACGATGGGGCCGAGCCGCGCCCCGAGCCTTTCGACATCAGGACCCCATGACCATTCAATTGTCCGACCGCGTACAAGCCGTCAAACCCTCCCCCACCCTGGCCATCACCGCACGTGCCGCCGCCCTGCGCGCCGCCGGCAAGGACGTCATCGGCCTTGGCGCGGGCGAACCGGACTTCGACACCCCGGACCACATCAAGGCTGCTGCCATCGAGGCGATCAACAACGGCTTTACCAAGTACACCCCGGTGGACGGCACGGCCAGCCTGAAGCAGGCGGTCATCGACAAGTTCAAACGCGACAACGGCTTCGACTTCGGCGCCGAGCAGATCCTGGTGTCCTGCGGCGGCAAGCAGAGTTTCTTCAACCTGGTCCAGGCGATGCTCAATCCTGGGGACGAAGTGATCATCCTCGCGCCCTACTGGGTCTCGTATCCGGACATGGTGCTACTGGCGGACGGCAAACCGGTGATCATCGACGCCGGTGCCGATCAGGCCTTCAAGATCACCGCCGAACAACTGGATGCGGCCATTACCGCCAGGACCCGGTTGTTCGTCATCAACAGCCCCTCCAACCCCACCGGCATGGCCTACAGCCATGATGAGCTGGCCGCGCTGGGTGAGGTGCTGCGCAAACACCCCCAGGTGGTGGTGGCCACTGACGATATGTACGAACACATCCTGTGGCCCGGGACATCCTTTGTGAACATCCTCAACGTCTGCCCCGATCTGGCCGACCGTTGCCTGGTGCTCAATGGCGTATCCAAGGCCTATTCCATGACCGGCTGGCGCATCGGCTATGCCGCCGGCCCGACGGCTATCATCAAGGCCATGAAAAAGATCCAGTCACAAAGCACGTCAAACCCCACCTCGATCTCCCAGGTGGCGGCGGAGGCCGCGCTCAATGGGCCGCAACAGTGCATCGCCGACATGCTGGTGCATTTCAAGCGTCGCCACGATTACGTGGTCGACCGGCTCAACGACCTGCCCGGCGTGGACTGCCTGAAGACCGACGGCACCTTTTACGTGTTTCCATCGGTCGCCGGCCTGGTTGCGGCCATCGATGGCGTTGACGACGATCTGGCACTGTCCGAATATTTGATCGAGCATGCCGGCGTGGCCCTGGTGCCCGGCACGGCATTTGGCTTGAGCGGGCATGCCCGCATTTCCATCGCCACCAGCATGGACAACCTGGAAAAGGCCTTGGATCGCATCGCCGGGGCCATCGGCTGAGCCAAGCCCTCGCGGCCGCCCCGGCCGCAACACAATTTGGAACCCCAAACAGGAGGTCGACATGGATGTCACCCACCCCCTGCGTCGGCGCCAGCGCGGCGTCACGCTACTTGAACTGGTCGCCACCACCGCGACCGCCTTGGTCGTAACAGCCGTCGCGATCCCAACCTACAGTGACTTCACCGCGGTGCAGGAAACCGCCGCTGCCGCCAACACACTGGTGGGCGCATTGGCACTGGTTAGACACGACGCGGTAACCCGCCAGTCAGAGGTGGTGCTGTGTGCGTCGGTCACCGGCACCACCTGCAGCGGTGGTTATGACTGGAGCCAGGGCTGGATGGGCTTCATCGATACCGATCGTGACCGCGTTCGGGATAGCGATGAACCCCGCCTACTGGTGGGCAACCTGGCCACCAAACGCGTCAAGGTCATCACCTCATCCGGACGACGCAAAATTGTCTATCAGGCCGACGGATCCACCCGAGGAACCAACGCCACCTTCCGTATCTGCAACAGTCGTGATCCGGATCGCCGACGCGCCATTATCCTCAACGGCGCCGGTCGAACGCGGATCAGCAAACGCGACGCCAGCGGCGATCCCATCAGCTGTGAATGATCGGTTGACCGGTCCGCCACCGATCCGTAAACTACGCGCCGTTCGATTGATCCCCTGTGGCGCAGCGGTAGCGCAGCGGACTGTTAATCCGTTGGTCGTTGGTTCGAATCCAACCGGGGGAGCCAACGCAAAAAGCCCGACCATACGGTCGGGCTTTTTTTAGGTTCATCGAAGATGTCCGGGGAAGGCGGCGCGGATTTTGAGGAAGAAGTAGTCCTCGTCCCGATACGTTTGATGACCTTGATCCGGTTGTTGATGCCTTCCAAGACGCTGGTATGCAGGGGGTGGCGACAGTGGGCGAG
>JASBTJ010000096.1 GCA_030148485.1 Gammaproteobacteria bacterium
GTCGCCACCTCGGCGATGACATCGTCGAACGGCCGGCTGATTTCGGTACCCCGGGTATAAGGCACCACGCAGAAAGTGCAGTACTTGGAGCAGCCTTCCATGATGGACACGAAGGCGGTGGGTCCTTCGGCACGGGGCTCGGGCAGACGGTCGAACTTCTCGATCTCGGGGAAAGAGACATCCACCACCGGCTGCTGGCGCTCGCGCACGCTGGCCAGCATCTCGGGCAATCGGTGCAGTGTCTGCGGACCGAACACCAGGTCCACGTAGGGCGCGCGCTCACGTATGGCGTCGCCTTCCTGGCTGGCCACGCAGCCGCCCACGCCGATCACCAGCTTGGGGTTCTTTTCCTTCAGCGCCTTCCATACACCCAGCTGGGAGAACACCTTCTCCTGGGCCTTCTCGCGGATGGAGCAGGTATTGAGCAACAACACCTCGGCATCCTCGGGCAGGTCCGCTTTTTCCAGGCCATGGGAATACCGCAGCACGTCCGCCATCTTGTCGGAATCGTACTCGTTCATCTGGCACCCGAAGGTGCGGATGTAGAGCTTGCCTGCCATCGCCTGCGCTTGTTGCGAAAAAGGGCAGCGATTTTACGCCCAATCGGGCAGACGAATCCATGCGGACTGCAAGGGCTTCAACGGGGTGCTATTCGTCGCCTTCGCGACGCCTCTGCCGGGGACCTGCATCCAGCATCGGCTGCACCGGCCGAGCGCGCAATCGGGGAATTCCCCGATGCGCGCGGAACCGGCCGGACTCAGCGGGCGAACCGCCCCTGCATGCGGGTACGCGCCTCGGCCCGCTGGGCCGCTTGCTGCTCGGCGGACAGTCCCTGCCTGTCAGCCGCCCTGCGCCCTGCGTCTCCGAAACCCGAGCCCGGCAGCTGACCTGGGTCATGCAACCGGTCACGCCTTGGCGTATAATGGGACCCAGGCCGGCCGATCAGCGGGGCACGGGAGAAGCGCCCGCGGGAGCGACAACCGAGCATGGACGAACCCAACCAGTTCCTGCCCAGGGCGGGGCTGCAAACCCTGATCGACAGACTGAACCACGCCTTCGATCGCTGCCTGGGCCCGGTGGTGCTGGATGGCATCGTCCAGATGCGGCCGCTCAGCCGCGTCGAACAACTGCCCGCCGGTCATCACGACCACCAGGCACCGGGCAGCTACCGTATGACACGGGATGACGGCACCCGCCAGTTCGACTGGGCCAACGGCCCGCAAGCGCTCAAGCCCCTGCTCTTCACCCCAGAGGAGCCCCTGTGGCGGGTGGATCGGGACGACACCGGTCGACTGGCCTTCACCCCACACAACCCGATGCGCCAGCGCACAGCGGTGATCGGCGCGCGCGCCTGCGACCTAGCGGCGCTGCGCTTGCAGGATCAGCATTTCCTGCACGGCGAGCACCCCGACCCCTACTACGGTGCCCGCCGCGATGGTCTGTTTCTGGTGGCGGTGGATTGCAGCCACCCGACGGACACCTGTTTCTGCGCCAGTAGCGGCGACGGACCCGGTTGCGGCGATGGGGCGGACATCGTGCTCACTGAACTGGACGATGGCTTCCTGCTGCGCGGTACCTCCGACCCGGGTCGCGCCATGGCCGCCTCCCTGGGTCTGGCTGCGGCAACCACGGCTCAGCGTCAAGCCGGCCGAGAGCGCATCGTAGCGGCCGCGGCCCAGCAGCGCGCCCTGCCCGACGCGGATCTGTCCGCTGTCCTTTTCGCTCGGCAAGACCATCCCCAGTGGGCGCGAATCGCGGATCGGTGCTTGGCCTGCGGCAATTGCACCGCGGTGTGCCCCACCTGCTTCTGCCACCGCAGCCAGGAAGACCCGGTGCTCGGCGGGTCCCACAGTGAACACCTGCGCCTGTGGGATTCCTGCTTCAGCCCCGGTCACGCCTACCTGCACGGCGCGCACCTGCGCGAATCCATCCGGGACCGGTATCGACAGTGGCTAACCCACAAGTTCGGCGGCTGGGTCACACAGTACGGGCGCAGCGGCTGTACCGGCTGCGGGCGCTGCATCAGCTGGTGCCCGGTGGGCATCGACGTCACCGCCGAGTTGGCCGCGCTGACCGAGGCCACCAAGTGACTATGGCCAACCCCTATCTGCCGCTGAGCGCCCGAGTGTTGGAGCGCATCCAGGAGTCGCCCACCCTGTTCACCCTACGCCTGGAGCTGACCGATCCCAAGGCACAGGCCGCGTATGCCTTTGCACCCGGCCAATTCAATATGCTCTACCTGCACGGTGTGGGCGAGGTGGCCATCTCCATCGTCTCCGACCCCACCGAGGGGCAGGTCATCGATCACACCATTCGCGCGGTCGGTCGGGTTACCCACGGGCTGGCAAAACTGCGGGCCGGCGACCACCTTGGCCTGCGCGGTCCCTTTGGCCGCGGTTGGCCGATGGGTCAGGCCCAGGGGCGCGATCTGGTCATAGTCACCGGCGGGCTGGGCTGCGCCCCGGTGGTATCTGCCATCGAATACGTGCTGCGTCGCCGCGACGATCACGGCCGGGTGAATATCGTGCAGGGCGTCAAGCACGCCGACGATTTCATTTGGCGCGACCGATACGATCGCTGGGCCGCCCATCCGCGCACCAAGGTGCTGATCGCCGCCGATGTGGGCACACCGCTATGGCCCTGGCACGTGGGGCTGGTGACGGAACTGTTCGACCAACTGGCCTTCGATCCGAAGCATGCCACGATCATGATGTGTGGCCCTGAGGGCATGATGCGGGCAGTGGCCAGGGACATGTTGGCAATGGACGTGCCGGACCGGGACATCTGGCTGAGCATGGAGCGCAACATGCACTGCGCGACGGGGCACTGCGGGCACTGCCAGCTGGGCCCCAGGTTCGTCTGCAAGGACGGGCCGGTGTTCAGCTATGACGAGATCGCCGAGCTATTGCAGGTGAAGGGGCTGTGAATCTACGACATAGCCAGCTACAGCGCGCCGCCGGACCCGTTGACGCCGCCGAGCATCGCAGGTGCAAGCGGATGAAGCGAGGGGTGTTGGAGCGAGCGCAGCGAGTGAGTTCCCGAGCGCCGCTTGCGGCGAGAAGCGCAGGGAGTCCTGAGCGCAGCGAAGGGCAAGTCGTCGGGTGTCCTTTCTTTTGGTTACGTTTCTTTGGACAAGCAAAGAAAAGTAACCCGGGCGCGCTCCGGCGAGCGCTTTCAACAACCGGCCGTCGCGCAGCAACACGGGGACAGATGGATCAAGGCGGCAAGGCGCAACCGCAGCGCTTGTTGCACCCTACAGCCAGGCTCGGAGGATGACCATGAAACCATCTGTCGCGGTGCACAAATTCAGCTCCTGCGATGGTTGCCAGCTGGCGTTCCTGAATCTGGGCGAGGATCTGCTGGCGCTGACCGAGCTTGTGGACATCCGCCATTTTCTGGAGGCCGGCCTGGCGGAAGAGGATGCCAAAGTGGACATCGCCTTTATCGAAGGCAGCGTGTCCACCAGCGAGGACGCGGCGCGGTTGCGGCATATCCGCGACAACAGCCGCCACCTGATCACCATTGGCGCCTGCGCCACCGCCGGCGGCATCCAGGCGCTGCGCAATCTGCACGACACGACCGGTTGGACCGCTGCGCTCTATGCCAGCCCGCAATACATCGACAGCCTGGACCAGGTCACGCCGATCCGGGACGTGATACCGGTGGACCTGGAACTGTGGGGCTGTCCGGTCAACGGCCGCCAGGTGATCGCCGCGGTGCAGCAACTGCTGTTCGGCGTGGCGCCGCCACGCCAACAGGACAGCGTCTGCCTGGACTGCAAACGCGCCGGCAACACCTGCGTACTGGTCAGCGGCAATGCGCCCTGCCTGGGGCCGGTGACCCACGCCGGCTGCGGCGCCCTGTGTCCGGCCTTCGGCCGGGCCTGCTATGGCTGTTACGGCCCCCTGGAAAACAGCAACACCGAGGCGCTCGCCCAACAGTTCGCCCGCCTGGGCCTGGACGCCGCGGCGATCACCAGGCGCTTCGGACTTATCACCAGCGGCGCCGAGCCCTTTGCCGGCACCGTCGCAAAATGGCGGGGCCTGCCGACGTGAGCGATCGCCGCAAGATCCGCATCAAGGTCCCCGCATTGACCCGCGTCGAGGGCGAAGGCGCGTTGGATCTGAGCATCCGCGATGGGCGGATCACCGAGCTCAAACTGAATATCTACGAGCCACCGCGCTACTTCGAAAAATTCCTTGAGGGCCGCGAGCCGGCGGAAGTGCCTGATATCGTCGCCCGCATCTGCGGCATCTGCCCGGTGGCCTATCAGATGAGCGCCGTGCAGGCACTGGAACAGATCGCCGGCTTCACGCCGTCGGCGGACCTGAACAAGCTGCGCCGCATCATGTACTGCGGCGAGTGGATCCAGAGCCACGCACTGCACATCCATCTGCTGGCGGCACCGGACTTTTTCGGCTGCAACAGCATCACCGAGCTGGCGCGGAGCCATGCCGCCGAGGTGCATCGCGGACTGCTGCTGCAAGCGCTGGGCAACGACCTGATCGCCTTGTTCGGGGGGCGCTCAGTGCACCCGGTGGGCGTCAAGCTCGGTGGCTTCCACCGCGTGCCGGATCAGGCGGCGCGCACCGCGCTGGCCGACCGGGTCGACGCCGCGCTGCCAGCAGCCGCTGAACTGGTACGCTGGTGCGCCAGTCTGCCGCTGCCCCACGACGACCAGGATTTCGTCTCGGTATCGCTGCGCCATCCCAGCGACTATCCCATCACCGGGGGCCGACTGCTGTCCGATACCGGCTTGGATGTGGACATCAGCGAATATCAGCAACACTTCGTCGAACACCAAGTGCCGCACTCAACGGCACTGCATGCGCTGCTCAACCATGAGCCTTACCTGGTCGGCCCACTGGCGCGCCTGAACCTCAACAGGGACCGACTGCCTGCGGCGACCCGTGCCCTCGCGGACGAGACCGGGATCCGTTTCCCCAGTCGCAACATGTTTCACTCACTGGTGGCGCGGGCGTTGGAAATTCATCTGGCGCTCACCGAAGCGGCACGCCTGCTGGCGCAGCCAGACGATGACGACTCGCTGACGACACCCGCGTCACCGCTGCCCGCCGGCACAGGTTTCGGCTGTACCGAGGCGCCACGCGGCACGCTCTGGCACCGCTACGATACCGATGCCGATGGCTTGATCGCCAACGCGGTGATCATCCCGCCAACCAGCCAGAACCAGTCGCGTATCGAGCAGGACCTGCATCGATCCCTGACCCGCCTGGGGCTGAACCGGGATGCCGACAGCCTGCGGCTGCGCGCCGAGACAGTGATCAGGAACTACGACCCGTGCATCTCTTGCGCAACCCATTTCCTGACGCTCAATCTGGTACGTGACACGTCACCAACAGACCCAAGCGACCGTCGACCATTGCTATTGCTGGGCACGGGCAGCGCGCTCGGCACGGACAGCCGCGCGCCTCAGCTGGTGACGGCATTGGCTCGGGACCCGACACTGCAGCCTTATATCGCCGACGGTCGCTTACGGCTGTTGGCGAGTCTGCAACCGCTCCGCGACGGGCTGTCCCTGGCCGACGCCAGCGCGCGCCTGGTGGTGCTGGATACCCTTTCGGGCACCCCGACCGCTGGAAGGCTCAGACACCTGCGGCTGAACGGCGCCGAGCCGCCACCGGCCTGGAGCAGCCATCAACTCTCGCTGCCGCAGTTGGCTGAGCTGCGCACCCTGGTGGGGGTCGATCAGCCGTTGGAACTGCTCGCACTCCCCCCCGCCCCAACAACGACGCCAGACGGGCCGGTGCAGGCGACGCACGTCGCGGTCGTGCGTGACTGGCTGCTCACCCAACTCGTCGCGAGGACGGCTGTGTCGGACACGGAACCTGCCGACAAATCGGACCCTGCATGACCGCGTCTGTGACGACTCCACAGACAACAAAAAACCACCGACCCTTACCGGGTCGGTGGTTTCGATAAAGCGCCGGAGAAGTCGGTTCAGCCGTTCTTCTTGCGCTCTTCCACTTCCTTGATGACCTGCTCGGACACATTGGCGGGGCAAGGTGCGTAGTGGGAGAACTCCATGGAGAACTGACCACGGCCGGAGGTCATGGTGCGCAGATCGCCGATGTAGCCGAACATCTCGGACAGCGGCACATCGCCTTTGACACGCACGCCGGTGGTGCCCGGCTCCTGGCCCTGGATCATGCCGCGACGACGGTTCAGGTCGCCGATCACGTCACCGACATGATCGTCCGGGGTGAACACGTCCACCTTCATGATCGGCTCGAGCAACTGCGGGCCGGCCTTGGGCACCGACTGACGGTAGGCCGCCTTGGCGGCGATCTCGTAGGCGATAGCCGAGGAGTCCACCGGGTGGAAACCCCCGTCGGTCAGGGTGACCTTCACGTCCAGCAGCGGGAAACCGGCCAAGGTACCGGCCTGCATGCTGTTCTTGAAGCCTTTGTCGACCGCCGGCCAGAACTCACGCGGCACGTTGCCGCCGGTGACGGCGGACTCGAACACATAGCCCGAGTTGGTCTCGCCCGGCTCGATGATGTAATCGATCTTGGCGAACTGACCGGAGCCACCGGTCTGCTTCTTGTGGGTGTAGCTGTCTTCCACACGCTGGGTGATGGTCTCACGGTAGGCCACCTGCGGCTTGCCGACGATGACTTCCACACCGTGGGTCCGCTTGAGGATGTCCACCTTGATGTCCAGGTGCAGTTCGCCCATGCCCTTGAGGATGGTCTCGCCGGACTCCTCGTCGGTCTCCACCTGGAAGGACGGGTCCTCGCTGACCATCTTGTTGATGGCCAGACCCATCTTTTCCACGGCCGCTTTGTCCTTCGGCTTGACGGCGATAGAGATCACCGGCTCGGGAAACACCATCGGCTCCAGGGTCGCCGGGTTCTTGGGATCACACAGGGTGTGACCGGTCTGGGTGTTCTTCATGCCGATCAGGGCGACGATGTCGCCGGCCTGGGCGCCGTCCAGCTCGATACGCTCGTCGGCATGCATCTCCACGATACGACCGATACGCTCGTTCTTGCCGGTGAAGGTGTTCAGCACGGTGTCGCCCTTCTTGACGCGACCGGAATAGATACGGGTGAAGGTCAAGGCGCCGTACTTGTCGTCCATGATCTTGAACGCCAGCGCGCGCAGCGGGCCGTCCGGGTCAACGACGGCATGCTCGCCGGTCTCGTTGCCTTCCAGATCCACCTCCGGCTGCGGCTCGACCTCTGTCGGGCTGGGCAGGTAGTCGACCACGGCGTCCAGCACCAGCTGGATGCCCTTGTTCTTGAACGCGGAGCCGCAATAGGTCGGGAAGAAGTCCAGCGCGATGGTGCCCTTACGGATACAACGCTTGAGGTCTTCCACGGACGGCTCGTTGCCTTCCAGATAGGCCTCCATCAGATCGTCGTCCTGCTCCACGGCGGTCTCGATCATCTTCTCGCGGTATTCATTGGCCTTGTCGACCATGTCCGCGGGGATGTCCTTGACCTCGTAGTTTTCCGGCTGACCGGAGTCGTCCCACACGTAGGCCTTCATGTCCATCAGGTTGACGACGCCGACGAAGTCATCCTCGATACCGATCGGCAATACCATCACCAACGGCTTGGCGGCCAGCACCTTTTCGACCTGACCCACGACGCGGTAGAAGTCCGCACCCAGACGGTCGAGCTTGTTGACGAAGATCACCCGGGCGACTTCGGACTCGTTGGCGTAACGCCAGTTGGTCTCGGATTGGGGCTCCACGCCGCCGGAACCACAGAACACGCCGATACCGCCATCGAGCACCTTCAGGGAGCGGTACACCTCAATGGTGAAGTCCACGTGCCCCGGGGTGTCGATGATGTTGAAACGGTGACCATTCCACTGACAGGACGTGGCGGCTGACTGGATGGTGATACCACGCTCGGCCTCCTGCTCCATGAAATCGGTGGTCGCTTCGCCGTCGTGTACCTCGCCGGTCTTATGGATCTTGCCGGTCAGCTTCAGGATACGCTCGGTCGTGGTGGTCTTACCCGCATCGACGTGAGCGAAGATGCCGATGTTCCGGTACAAACTTAAGTCAGCCATGGTAGGGGGTCTCGAAGGGGAGATTTCGGATTTCTGAGGGCGCATACTATATACGCCCCGGGCGCAAATTTGGATGGCTTTCTTACAATCCTTGTGCCAGCGCCGTGTCACCCGCCGCCGAAAGGCCGCTGCCGGGTCGCTGTAGACGCACGCCCCAGCCACAGTGCCAGCCTGACAACTCGGCACAACAAAACTAACAACCTGTTGTTTTATAACAACAAATTACACCGCACCCACTTTCCCAGCCCCTCGCTGCCCGCCCAACGGGCCCGCAAGCGCCGCTCAGACGGCAAACCCGGCACCGGATACCGCCTGCCAGCCACCGCCGGCGGAGCGGCGCCAGACCCGCTCCTCTTCGCCGATGCGAAACAGATGCAGCCAGCGGTTGTCCACCAGCTGGCGCACCGTATCGTGCCGCGCAAGCACCGCATCGATGGCCGCTGCGGGCGCTTCGATGAACACGCTCAGACGCAACGGCTCGTGCATCCAGCGTTTGCCGTCATGCAGCGACTGCATGGGCAGCCCCACCCGCAAGTCGCCGCCATTGCCCTCCAGCACGCCGATCGCGCCGCCCACCACGTTGGGCAGCACCTTGTTGCCACTACCAAACCGCTGGTTGTCCACCACCGAGCCGTAGTACTGCATGTTGATCCAGTTGGCCACCACCATCGGCGCCGTCATGATCAGCTCCAGCAGTTGGAAATCGTCATCGTCCTGCCAGTGGTAATCATGCAAAAAGGCCCGGCCGGCCAGATCGGTACCCAGGGTTCTCGCCCGCGGCGCCGCGATGAAGGCGGCGTTGTTGGCAAGCGCCCACTCCGGCCGCACCTGTGACCAGTCACGACCGCGCTGGCGCACACCGGTCTCCACCGCCTGATCCGGCTGGCCTTCAATCCCGAGTCGCGCCGCGCGCTGCAGTCGCGTCAGGTCGCCCGCCTGCATCAGCCATTGACGCAGCCGCTCGACATCCTCGGCCAGCTCGGCGGGCACCTGGTCGGTATCGAACAGCCGCAGATCGTCGCTGGTGGTGTCATGCAGACCCGCCAGGAACCAGCTGTCGAGCGGGACATCGATACCCCGCTCACGCAACCCGCGGCGCACCGCCGGATCATTGAGCATGTCAGCCACCACCCGGGCACTTGCCTCGCCGGTCTGACCGGCGCAAGCACCACAATCCAGGGCCGTGGCGTGGGGGTTGTTGACCGAACTGCTACCGTGCCCGGCAAGCAACACCAGACGCGCAAAGTTGTCGGTCATGTTCA
>JASBTJ010000097.1 GCA_030148485.1 Gammaproteobacteria bacterium
GATCACGACGCACGGCTGAGCTGGTTCGACGCCTATGTCGGCCAGTCGCTGCCGCCGGTGCTGTATTGCTACTTCATCCACGGCATGGTGTTCGAGCCGCATTTGCAGAACGTGGTCATTGGGGTGCGCGACGGCTTACCGGTACGGCTCTATCTCAGGGATTTCGAAGGCGTGAAGCTGCGGGGCGACCGGTATGACGACGCCGCGCTCGATGGTCTGGCGCAGCGCACGCGGGACGGCCTGCGCTATAGCGCCGAAAAGGGCTGGAAGCGCATCTCGTACTGTTTGTTCATCAACAACTATTGCGAGGCCATCGCGCAGTTGGCCGAGGCGGATCCGGCACGGGAGATGGACTTGTGGCGGGTGGTGGCGCGACGACTGCACGCCTACCAGCAACGCTTCGGCACACCGGAATCGGCGCAGCGGATCGACGCGCTGCTGGCGGGGGCGTCGCTTCCGGCCAAGGCCAATCTCATCAATCGCTTCTTCAAGCGTGCCGACCGGGAAGTGACCTATGTGGCGATGCCCAATCCGATGGCGGGTATCGATCGATGACTCTGCCGCCGGACCTGACCGACACCGTCGCTGCGGCCTATCGCCTCCATGCGGACCAGCGCGATCCCCTGTGCGCTTACATCTATGACCTGAATGCCTTGCAGGCCCATGTGGATCGGCTGGTGGCCGGCCTGCCGGCCAACGCCGAGCTGTTTTACGCCGTAAAGGCCAATTCGGACGCCCCGGTCCTGCAGGCCTTATCCGATCGAATGGCCGGTTTCGAAGTGGCCTCGGGCGGTGAGTTGGCGTGGGTGAACAGGCATTGCCCCGGTAGTCGGGTGATCTTTGGCGGACCCGGCAAGACGGCCGCGGAGTTGCGGGCGGCAGTGGAGGCAGGTGTCGATTGTGTGCACGTGGAAAGTTTGCTCGAGCTGGAACGCCTGTCCTCGATCGCCGAGCGGTCAGGCCGCACCGTGCCGGTGCTGTTGCGCGTCAACTTGAATCTGTCACCGGATCAGGTGGCGACCAGCCTGACCATGGGCGGTCGGTCGACACCTTTCGGTATGGATGAGGCCGACGTGGCCCTCGCCGTCGATCGCGCCGAGCGGTCGAGCGGCATTTCCTTGCAGGGCTTCCACTTCCACTTGTTGTCGCATCAGCTCAGCGCGGACGCGCAGCTGGCCTTGATCGATCGCTATCTGGCGCAACTGCGAAGCTGGCGTCGCCGGTTCGGGCGGGCATTCCCCGTGCTGAACGTCGGCGGCGGCATCGGTATCAACTACCGGTCACCGGACCAACAATTCGATTGGGATGCGTTCTGCACCGGTTTGCGAGGGCGGTTCGGTGCCGCGGATCTGCAGGGCACTCGGATCCGCTTTGAGTTGGGCCGCTATGTGACCGGGTTCTGCGGCAGTTATGTCATGGAAGTGATGGATATCAAACGTAACCTGGGACGGTATTTTGCCGTCTGCCGCGGTGGTACCCATCACTTCCGGACACCCTACGCGCAAGGGCACAGCCATCCGTTTCACGTGCTGCCAGTGGATGCCTGGACGTTGCCGATAGCGCGCCCCGAAATACGGCAGCAGCCGGTAACAGTCGTGGGACAATTGTGTACGCCCAAAGACGTGTTGGCGACCGATACTCGGTTGGCGCGATTGCGCGTCGGCGATCTGCTGCTGTTCCCCTATGCGGGCGCTTACGCGTGGCATATCTCCCACCATGATTTCCTGCGTCACCCGCACCCGCAACAGCTTTACTTGCCAGCCGAGAAGCGTGCCAAGGCGCTGGCATGTTAGGCGTGAACAAGATGAAGATGCGGCTGCAAGCCGGTGAATCGGTGCTCGGCCTGATTAATTCCGTACCCTCGGCGCTGATGGTGGAGATGATCGGCTATGCCGGGTTCGACTTCGTGGTCCTGGACATGGAACACGTAAGCGGTAATCCGGAGACCCTGGAGCACGCTGTGCGGGCGGCGGAACTGGCCGGTATCACGCCGCTGGTGCGCGTGCCGGGGGTCTGTCCGGCCAGCATCACCCGGGCGCTGGACTGCGGGGCTTACGGCATACTGGTCCCCCATGTCCGCAGCGCGGCGGACGCACTTGCCGTGGTGCGCGCCGGGCGTTATCACCCCATGGGCTGTCGCGGTATCAGTGGCGGACGCACAACCGGTTTCGGTCGTCTGCCGTTGATCGATTATTTCGCTCATGCCAACACGCAGATTCTGCTGGCGTTGATGATCGAGGACCGCGAGGGGGTCGACACGGTTGAAGAAATCGCGGCCACGCCGGGCGTCGACATGCTGATGGACGGCGCCATCGACCTGTCCCAGTCGTACGGGGTGCCTGGCGACCACCAGCATGCCGATGTGCAGACAGCGATTGCGCGGATAGCCGCTGCCTGCGCCGCCAACGGCAAATGGTTCTGCACCGTGCCGCGTACGTCGGACCAGGGCGCCGGGTGGGCGGCGCGGGACGCTCAGGCTTTTGTCGTCGGTGACGATCGGGCGGTCGCCTTTCGTGCGTTCAAGCAACATGCCCAGACACACCGCGCGCAATTGGTCGAGGCACCTGACGACCGCAAAGACGTAGGCTAAAGGCCGTGTTCCAGGGTGGTATGACCTGGCGCGCACTGCGCCGCTGGCATCGCAACATCGCGCTGTTGCTCGGTGGCCTGTTCGCGTTCAGCGGCCTGACCGGTGCGGGGTTGGTATATCACGGGACGCTGGATCGTGCGCTCAATCCAGGGCTGCTGGTTGCGAGCTGTGAAACAACCGCTCCGCTATCTCTGCAAGGGGTGATGGACGCGGCGATCTCAGCTGGTCCGAGAGACGGACGGGTGGTGCGGATCGACCTGCCGATCACCGCGACCGATCCGCTGAAGGTACGTATGACATCGCCGGAGGCGCCACAGACCGTAGTGTTGTTTATCGAACCCTGCAGCGGGCGCGTCATGGGTAGGCGCGGTGAGCAGGCGGGTGTCGTCAGCGTCCTTTATCGCGCGCACCACACCTTGTTGCTCGGGAGTGCAGGCGAGGGCGTGCTGGTCGGCTCAGCGGTACTGGTGCTGATCATGGTGGTCAGCGGCGTGCTGCTGTGGTGGCCGGGAAGCGGACGATGGCGTCAGGCGTTGCAGATTCGCTGGCGACAGTCTGCCGGGGTGCGAACGTCCGACCTGCATCGCGCCTGCGGCGTGGTGGCCGCCCTGTTTGTCGCGGTCGCGTCCCTCACCGGTGTGGGGATGATCCTGCAGGGTGGGTTGACTGCCGCGTTCGCCGATTTGGGATGGCTTCGCCCTGCAGCCGTGCCGTCACTTGAAGGGTCGGACTCCGCTCAGCCCATGGCGCCGCTTTCTCTGGATGCCGTGGTGGCTCGCGCGTTACGGGCGGTGCCGGGCGACGTGCGCAGGGTCTATCCCCCCAAGGCTGACGACGCGGTGTATCGGCTCATCGTGCGACAGCCGGGGGATCCGCGCTGGTCTTCGGGCAGCGGGCGGGTATGGATCGACGGTGCCTCCGGAACGATTGTGGATCGGCGTGAGCTGGCGGACTTGCGTCCGGCGGAACGCCTGTTGACCTGGCTGTTTCCCTTGCACAACGGCGAGGCCTTCGGCGGCGTCGGGAAGGTGCTCGCGCTGGCCGCCGGGTTGTCGCTGCCGGCCTTGTACGTCACCGGGCTGTGGCTATGGTGGCGTCGGCGCACAGCCCGGCGCGGATCGCCCTCAGCGGCGGGGTAAAGTGACGGATCCGGGGGGGTGGTGAGCCATCCCGTTAGTGGCGAGACCTTCCCCGATAGCGCGCCGTGCGGCGGCGTGATTCGCTGGTGAACTCCGGCCTGGCGGCAGGCATCCAGGCTCGTATCTCCATTCTGTACGAGTTCTTCCGGAGTCGGTGCCAGATATCGGGCTGCTTCATGGGCGCCCTGGACGAACTGCGTGATGGCCTGGGGTGGGGTGCGGCGGCAGGGTGCGCGCGGCGCTGGACGAGGCGTTCCGCTAGAACGGGGTCGTGCAAGTGCATCGGGCGAGCGTAACGACACCGTGTAATCCGGTAAAAACGTGCTTGAAGCTTGGCGCTGATCGGTGCCGGCGTCTAGTGCGTAACGGCGGCCAACAGCAGACGCAGCGCCTGCCCTCGATGGCTCAATCGGTTCTTCGTGTCCGCCGGCAGGTCGGCTGACGAGCAGTCGTATTCAGGGACGTAGAACAACGGATCGTACCCAAAGCCGTTGGCCCCACTGGGGGCGGTGAGGATGCGGCCTTCCCAGGTGCCTTGGACGATCAGCGGTGTGGGATCGTCGGGGTGTCGCAGGTAGACCAGCAGGCACTGGAAACGCGCGGTGCGCTGGGCCTCCGGAACGTCTTGCAGCGCGTCGAGCAACTTGGCGTTGTTGTCGGCGTCGGTGCAGCCTTCGCCGGCGTAGCGGGCCGAGTATATCCCCGGCGCGCCGTTCAGCGCGTCCACCTCCAGGCCGGAATCGTCGGCCAGGGCCGGTAGGCCGCTGTGGGTGGCGGCGTTGCGCGCCTTGAGGATGGCGTTTTCCACGAAGGTCAGCCCGGTTTCCTCGATATCCGGGGTATCGAAGTCCGATTGCGGTAGGACCTGCACGGCGTGCTCGGCCAGCAACTGGCCGATCTCGCGGACCTTGCCGGGGTTGCCGCTGGCCAGCACGATGTGGGGCGCCAGGAGGTGGGGCATGGGGCGTTCCTCGTCGATGTCGGGTGCCCATTCTAACGGCGGCGCGCCGTCGATGTACGCGCTCGGGTACAATCCGGGCTTTGTTTCTGGCTGGCGGTTAGATGCTCCAAGTCCACCAACTGAGCTGCATGCGCGGCGACCGGCGACTGTTCGCCGACCTCGACCTGACCCTGGCGCCCGGTGAACTGCTCTATGTGCACGGCCACAATGGCAGCGGCAAGACCACCCTGCTGCGGGCGCTGTGCGGGCTGGTGCGAGCGGAGGACGGTTACGTGTCGTGGCACGGGCAGGATATCGCCGAGTTGCGTGAGGATTATGCCCGCGACCTGCTCTACCTGGGACACAAGAACGGCATCAAAGGTGACCTGACCGCGGTGGAAAACCTACGGGTATGCGGTGTGTTGGACGGCTTTCCGCTCACCGAGCGGGCGGCCTGGGATGCCCTGGGACGCATCGGCCTGGACGGGCATGAAGATCTGGAGGCCAAGGTGTTGTCCCAGGGACAGCAACGCCGCGTCGCCTTGGCACGGCTGTTGGTCAACCGTGCGCCGTTATGGATTCTGGACGAGCCCTTCGTGGCGTTGGATGTCGCCGCGGTGGCGCTGCTGCAGCAGGTGATCCGTGACCACGTGGCCGGCGGCGGTCTGGTGGTGTTGACCACCCATCAGGCCGTCGAGCTGACCGAGGGCACGGTCAAGCAACTCAAGCTCGGTTGGCGGGACTGACCCATGGGTGTATTCGCTTGGATCGTCAAACGCGACCTGATGCTGGCCCTGCGTCACCGGGCCGATCTGTTCACCGCACTGTTCTTTTTCATCATCGTGGTCAGCCTGTTCCCGCTCGGTATCGGGCCAGAGGCGGACACCCTGCGCCTGATCGCACCCGGTGTGGTGTGGGTGGCGGCCCTGCTGGCATCGATGTTGGCGCTGGAGCGCCTGTTTGCCGTCGATCACGCCGACGGTACCCTCGAACAGATGCTGTTGGCGCCCCAGCCGGTCGCCTTGCTGGTGTTGGGTAAGATCGTCGCCCACTGGCTGGTCACCGGCCTGCCGTTGGTGGTGGTCGGTCCGGTACTGGGGTTGCAATACGACCTGTCGGCGGACGCGCTCGGGGTGCTGCTGATCTCGTTGCTGCTGGGCACGCCGGCCTTGAGCCTGATCGGTGCCATCGGCGCGGCACTGACCCTGGGGCTGCGCGGCGGCGGGGTGTTGGTCTCGCTGCTGGTGCTGCCGTTGTACATCCCGGTGCTGATCTTCGGCGCCGGTGCCGTCGAGGCGCACATCGCCGGGCTGGGCAGCGACAGTCACCTCTATCTGTTGGGCGCCATCGGTATGGTCGCCCTGCTGTTGGCACCGCTGGCCACCGCGGCGGCCTTGCGGGTGTCGGTGGAGTAGGGCCGCCGATAGCTGGGGTCGCGCCGCCTTTCGCCATGTGCGGTGCCACCCGGGATAAAACCATCGCCGTAGAATGGGATTTGCCGCCGGCCCGCGCGGTGGCCAGGGTGCCAAGACACCAGACCGGGAACCCCAGTTGGTTTAGAATGTCGCACTTCGGAAGGCCTGCTCGCCCCGCGGGTACGGCCACATCAAACCAGAGCCCAGGGAATGGGCCGTTAAAGCAGGATTGGTTTTGAGTTCTCGCCTGATCAACTGGTTCAAGTTTTCGTCGCCGGCCACCTTCTATCCGCTGGCGGGGCGGCTGTTGCCTTGGTTTGCGGTCACCGCGGTGGTGCTGATCGGCATCGGGCTGTACATGAGCTTTTTCGTGGCGCCCACCGACTACAAGCAGGGTGAGGGTTACCGCATCATCTTCATCCATGTGCCGGCGGCCTGGATGTCCATGTTCATTTACCTGGTGATGGCCTTCTGGTCGGCATTGGGGCTGATCTTCAATACCCGCTTGTCGGCCATGATGGCCCAGGCGCTGGCGCCCACCGGGGCCTTGTTCACCTTCATCGCCTTGTGGACCGGGGCCTTCTGGGGTAAGCCCATGTGGGGTACCTGGTGGGTGTGGGACGCGCGTCTGACCTCGGAATTGATCCTGCTGTTTTTATATATGGGTTATATCGCCCTGACCTCGGCCATCGAGGACACCCGTCGGGCGGATCGCGCCGGTGCGCTGCTGGTGCTGGTCGGGGTGGTCAATATCCCGATCATCTATTACTCGGTGGAGTGGTGGAACACCCTGCACCAGGGTTCCACCATCAATTTCCGCAAGGAATCGTCCATGACCACCACCATGCTCTACACCATGTTGATCATGGCGCTGGGGTGCTGGGCGTACACCATTGCCGCCGCCTTGAGTCGGGTGCGTTCGATCATGCTGGAACGCGAGCGTAACAGCACCTGGGCGCAACAATTGGTTGCCGAGGGCAAGGCATGAGCGATTGGCAGACTTTTTTCGATATGGGCGGCTATGCGCTCTACGTATGGGGCTCGTTCGGTGTGTCGGCTGTGCTGATGATCGCCGAGCCGATCCTGCTGCGTGGACGCCACAAAGCGGTCATCAAGCGGGTGGCGCGTATTGCGCGCATGAACGCCCCCGAGGTTAAGCAATGAAAGCCAGACAAAAACGAGCACTGTTCCTGTTGGGCGGCCTGGCGGTGCTGGGTATCGCCATCGCCCTGGTGTTGACCGCCATGCAGGGCAATCTGTCGTACTTCTTCTCGCCGTCCGAGATCGCTGCGGGCAAGGCGCCGCTGGATCGCAGCTTCCGGGTCGGTGGTCTGGTGGAAACCGGCAGCCTCAAGCGTTCCGGCTCGGACCTGACGGTCACCTTTGTGGTGACGGACGAAAAGCATCGCGTGCCGGTGGAGTACACGGGCATCCTGCCGGACCTGTTCAAGGAGGGGCAGGGCATGATCGCCACCGGCCGCATGGGCGCCGGCGGCATCTTCCAGGCCGAGGAAGTGCTGGCCAAACATGACGAGGAATACATGCCGCCGGAGGTGGCGGCCGCCTTGGAGAAGGGCCATCAGGAAGGCTCGGCCAAGATGCGTGATGCAACGAGCAAGCCGCTATGATCCCTGAAATCGGTCACTTCGCGCTGATCCTGGCGCTGGTCATGGCGGTGGTGCAGTCGGTGTTCCCGCTGATCGGCGCCCAGACCCGCAATCTCACCTGGATGAATCTGGCGGTACCGGCGGCCCGCGCCCAGTTGCTGTTCATGGCGGTGTCCTTCGCCTGTTTGACCGCGGCCTTCATCGGCGACGACTTCAGCGTCTTCTACGTGGCACAGAACGGCAATACCGAGACCCCGCTGATCTACAAGATTTCGGCGGTGTGGGGCGCGCACGAGGGCTCGCTGCTGCTGTGGGCGTTGACGCTGTCGCTGTGGACCGCGGCGGTCACCCTCTATTCCAACCGTTTGCCGCGGGACATGGCGGCACGGGTGATCGGGGTGATGGGGTTGATCGCCATCGGCTTCATCCTGTTCATGCTGTTCACCTCAAACCCCTTTGATCGCATCGTTCCGGCGCCGCCCGAAGGCCGTGACCTGAACCCGCTGTTGCAGGACCCGGGGCTGGCCATCCACCCGCCCATGCTCTACATGGGCTATGTCGGTCTGGTGGTGCCCTTCGCCTTTGCCATCGCGGCCATGCTGGGCGGTCAGCTGGATGCCGCCTGGGCGCGCTGGTCGCGCCCCTGGACGGCGGTCGCCTGGTTGTTCCTCACCGGGGGCATCACCCTTGGCTCCTGGTGGGCCTATTACGAACTGGGCTGGGGCGGCTGGTGGTTCTGGGACCCGGTGGAGAACGCCTCCTTCATGCCCTGGCTGGTAGGTACGGCGTTACTGCACTCGTTGGCAGTCACCGAGAAGCGCGGCGCCTTCAAGGCCTGGACGGTTCTGCTGGCGATCTTCGCCTTCTCGCTGTCGCTGCTCGGTACCTTCCTGGTGCGTTCCGGTGTGTTGACGTCGGTGCACAGCTTCGCGGCCGACCCGGAGCGCGGCCTGTTCATCCTGATCTTCCTGCTGGCCGTGGTGGGCAGCGCGCTGGCGCTGTACAGCTTCCGCGCGGCGGAGGTGAAGAGCGATGTGCGCTTCGAGATCCTGTCCAAGGAATTCGGTCTCCTGATCAACAATCTGTTGCTGGTGGTGATCGCCGCCATGGTGTTGCTCGGCACCTTGGCGCCGTTGCTGGTGGACGCGTTGAACTTCATGTTCCCGTCGCTGCAGATCGGCAAGCTGTCGGTGGGCTTCCCCTGGTTCAACTTCATGTTCGTGGTGTTCGCGGTGCCCTTGGGGCTGGCGGTCGGCTTCGGTGTCACGGCGCGGTGGAAGCATGACAGCGCCGGCCGGCTGGCCAAGGTGCTGACCTGGCCGGCGATCATCGCCGTGGTGCTGGCCCTGGTGGTGCCCGCCGCCTTCATGCCCGAGTACTACTGGAAGGCCTCGCTGGGCCTGCTGGTGGCGTTCTGGGTGTTGGGCGTGACCGTGCAATCGGTGCGCGACCGGTTTCGCGACGGCCGCAAGCTGGCCAGCGTGCCGCGGGGCTTCTGGGGCATGACCCTGGGTCATGTGGGCATTGCCGTGTTCGCCATCGGCGTGACCCTCACGTCCCTGTACAGCACCGAAAAGGACATCCGCTTGGCGCCGGGTGAAACCTACCGGATGGCGGGTTTCGACTATGAGTTTCACGGTGTGGAAGGCCGCGACGGCCCCAACTATCACGCCGATCGCGGCCACATGACCGTGACCCGCGATGGCGAACTGGTCGGCGAGATGTGGCCGGAAAAACGCATCTACCGCGCCCAGCCCATGCCCATGACCGAGGCGGCCATCGACGCCGGCATCTTCCGCGATCTGTTCGTGGCGCTGGGCGAGCCGCTGGGCGACGACGGCGCCTGGGCATTGCGTATCTACCACAAACCCTTCGTGCGTTGAATCTGGTTCTGCTGTGTGCTGATGGTGCTGGGTTGCCTGGTGAGTGCCACCGACCGTCGTTACCGCCTGCAGGCGCGCCGTGAGGCCGCCGTAACCGGCGCGGAGGCGCGGGCATGAAACGCTGGGGTGTGCTGATCGGCTTCCTGGTGGTGGCGGGCCTGTTGACCACCGGCATCTACATGGCCGGCAAGGACCCCGGTTTCACCCGCGCCATCCCGTCGCCGCTGATCGGCAAGCCGGCGCCGGAGTTTGCCCTGCCGGACCTGCTGGATGCCGGCAAGACGGTGCGCCCGTCCGACTACAAGGGACAGGTGTGGCTGCTCAACGTATGGGGCTCCTGGTGTCCGGAATGCTGGAAGGAGCACCCCTACCTGGACGTGCTGCACCGTGAACACGGCGTGACCATCGTCGGATTGAACTGGCGCGACGAGCGCGCCGATGCGCTGAACATGCTGAACAAATCCGGTAACCCCTACACTGCCATCGCCGTTGACCCCCACAGCGCCGCCGCGGTGGACTGGGGCGTGTACGGCGCGCCCGAGACCTTTGTGGTGGACAAGCAGGGCATCATCCAGCGCAAGTACACCGGTGCCGTCACCCCGGATATCTGGGAGCACGAGCTTGAGCCGCTGCTGAAACAACTGGCGGAGGCGCCCTGACATGCGTGCGGTCTGGATGATTCCGCTGTTGCTGGCCGGTGGCATGGTGCTGGCCGGCGAGGTGCGCCACTTCGATACCCCCGACCAGGAGCGTATCTACAAGGAACTGACCGCCGAACTGCGTTGTACCGTGTGTCAGAACCAGAACATTGCCGACTCCAATGCCGAACTGGCGGCGGATCTGCGCAACAAGACCTTCAAGCTGGTGCGCGAAGGCAAGAGCAAGGCCGAGATCAAGGACTTCATGGTCCAGCGCTACGGCAATTTCGTGCTCTACAACCCGCCCGTCACGTCCGGCACGCTGTTGCTGTGGATCGGGCCCTTCCTGTTCCTGTTGTTCGGTGGCTGGTTGCTGCTGCGGTTGATCAAGCGTCGCCGCGCCGCCCAAGCCGATGTCACCGTGGACGACGCCCAATTGCGCCGGGCTGCCGCCCTGTTGCGTGGTAAAGAGGATTCCGACGCATGACCCTGTTCGCCCTGTTGCTCGCGGCCATGATCGTGGCCGCGCTGGCCTTGTTGCTGCCCGCCTTTCGCCGTCGTGAAGACGATGGCGTGGACCGTGAACAGACCAATGTGGTCATCGCCCGGGAACGCCTCGCCGAGCTGGAGGCCGCGCGGGACAGCGGCGAGATGAGCGCCGAGGATTTCGCCCAGGCGGAAAAGGAACTGCAGTTGTCGCTGGCGACCGATCTGGCCCGCGCCGGTCAGAGCGGTCGGCGCGGAGGCAAGCCGCTGCTGCTGGTATTGATCGCCTTGGTGCCGATCTCGGCGCTGGGCCTGTATCTGCAACTGGGTTCGCCGCAGTTCCTCGATGTGGCCGGGCCGGGCGCCGGTGGAGCTGTGGAACGCTTGGCGGCCAGCGTCGGCAAGGAACCGCCCCCGGTGGAAGAGATGGTGGCCGGTCTGGAGAAGCGTCTGGCCGAGGCCCCCAACGACCCCGACGGCTGGTACATGCTCGGCCGTAGCTACATGTCCATGGAACGCTATGACGACGCGGTCCGCGCCTTCGAGCGGTTGCGTGAGCTGACCGACAACCACCCGGCCGCGTTGGTCGCCTTGGCCGACGCGGTGGCCATGACCCAGGGCGGCAAGATGGCCGGTCGCCCGACCGAGTTGATCGATCAGGCCCTGGTTGCCGACCCGCAAAACCCCACCGCGCTGTGGCTGGCCGGGCAGGCCGCCGAGGAAGCCGGCCACCACAAGCAGGCCATCGGTCATTGGCTCAAGGCCTTGCCGGCCATGGCCCAGGAGCCTCAGCTGGGCGAGCAGTTGCGTACCATGATCGCCAAGGCGGCCATCGACGCCGGCATGAGCCCGGACGACCTGGTGGCGATGCGCGACGCGATGGGCCTGACCGCCCAGACCGCGGTGCCGGCGCCAGCGGTGGAGCAGTCCCCGGCCGCGTCGGGCGACGGCAAGGCGGTCACAGTGGCGGTACGCATCGATCCGCGTTTGCTCGACAAGGTGTCACCCGACGATACGCTGTTCGTCTTCGCCCGAGCCCAGTCCGGGCCGCCGATGCCGTTGGCGGTGGGACGCTTCACCCTGGCGACCATGCCGGAAACCATCGTGCTCGATGACAGTTCCGCCATGGCGCCGCAGTTGCGCATCTCCGGCTTCGACAAGGTCAATGTCCAGGCGCGCATCGCCAAGGGTGGCCAGCCCACCGCGCAGTCGGGCGATCTGCAAAGCGCACCGGTGCCGGCCGTGGTCGGTGGCGACGGGGTGATGGAGCTGGTGATCGACCAGGTCGTGCCCTGATCCCCCAGACTGCTGCGGCGCCGGTCAGTCCAGTCGTTTCTTGAAGCGCATGGATGCGACCGCCAGTCCGGCAACGATGAAGCCGGCCAGCCAGAGCATGTCCGGCCACATATGGGTGATCGCCACATCCCGCAGTACCACCCCGCGCACCAAGCGCATGTAGTGGGTGGCCGGTAGCGCCTCGGCAATGTATTGGGCCGCCACCGGCATGCCCTCGTAGGGGAACATGAAGCCGGACAACAGGATGGACGGCAGCAGGATGAATACCGTCATCTGCATCGATTGCAACTGGTTTACGGCGATGGTGGAGATGATCAGTCCCAGGGTCAGACTGGCGGTGATGAACAGCAGCGTGACCGCCGCCAGGTGCAGCAGGTCGCCGTTGATCGGCACTCGGAACAGCACGTGACCGATTCCCAGGATGATGGTCACCTGGATGGCGCCGATCAGGATATAGGGCGCGATCTTTCCCACCATCAGCTCCATGGATCGCACCGGCGTGGTAATCAACAGTTCCATGTTGCCCCGTTCGCGCTCGCGGACGATGGCGGCCGAGGTGAACATGATCATGGTCATGGTCAGAATGATCGCCACCAGCCCGGGCACGATGTTCACCGCGGTCCGCTGTTCGGGGTTGTACAGCAGCGCGACCTCGAAAGTGGGTACGCCGCGGTTGGCGGGCTTGTCCAGCAACTCCGCCAGCGGCATGTTGCGCAGGCTTTTTATCGCCGCGGCGATCAAGGTGTCAGAGCCGTCGACAAGCCACTGGGCCACCGGTCGGCTGGTCTCCTCGTCGGTGGACGGGGGCAACCCCAGGCCGACGCTGGGGTGGCGGGCGACGCGGTGGTCGACGTCCTTGGGAATGATCAGCACGGCGCGTACCTCGGCGGCACGTAACGCCGCCTCGGCTTCCTCCATCGATGTGAAGTGCCGGGTCACCCGCGCCACCTGGGTGGCCTCGACCATCTGCAACAACACCCGGCTCAGGCCGCTCTGGCTTTGGTCGACCACCCCGACCGGGACATGCCGCACTTCGGTGTTGATGGCGTAACCGAACAGCAGCAGCTGGATCAGCTGGATCATCACGATCATGCCGAAGGTGACCCGGTCGCGGCGCAACTGGGTCAGTTCCTTGCGCAACACCGCCCAGATCCGCAGCAGCCCGCTCACGATGCCGCCCGCTTGCCGGTGCTGGTGACGAACACGTCCTCCAGGCTGGCTCGGGTCAGGGACAGCTCGCTATCCGCCGGGACGTCGGCCTGGTTGCGCAGGAAGGCGATGGGGTCTGCGACACGATCGCTCACCAGTACCCGCAGCCGTGCACCCAGCTGTGCGGCAGAGATCACCTCGGGTAGCGCAATCAACGTCTTTTTCAGTTGCCGCAGTCCGGGGGCGGCCAGCTCCACCACCTTCGCCCCCATGGCACTCATCAGCTGTTCCGGGGAACCGTCGGCGCGCTTGACGCCGGTCTCCAGGATGGCCAGTTTGTGACAGCGCTCGGCTTCGTCCATGTAGTGGGTGGATACCAGGATGGTGGTGCCCTGAGCGCTGAGGTCGAACAATTTTTCCCAGAAGTCGCGGCGGTTCTCCGGGTCCACCGCCGAGGTGGGCTCGTCCAGAAACAGCAGTTCCGGTTCATGCAGCACGGCGGCGGCCAACGCCAGCCGCTGGCGTTGGCCGCCGCTCATGCTGCCGGCCAGCCGGTCCACCTTGTCGGTGAGTTCATAGGTTTGCAGCAGGGCGTCGATGCGCGCGCGCCGGGCATGGCTGCTCAAGCCGTAGATGGTGGCGATGAAGTCCAGGTTCTCGCCTACGGTCAGGTCGTCGTACAACGAGAATTTCTGGGTCATGTAACCGATATGGCGACGCAGCTTGTCCGCGTCGCGGGGGATTTCCAACCCCAGCACATTGATCTTGCCCCGGGTCGGCCCCAACAGCCCGGTCAGCAGACGGATGGCGGTGGTCTTGCCACTACCGTTGGGGCCGAGAAAGCCGTAGATCAGCCCCCGTTCCACGCGCAGGTCCAGTCCCTGTACGGCCTGCACCTGGCCGAAGTGGCGGCTGACGTCCTGCGCCTCGATCACCGCCTCGGTCATGGCAGTTGGACCTGGGCCGGCAGACCGTTCGGTAGTGCCGCGGCATCGTCCGGTAGCTGCACCTCGGCAAGATACATCAGGCGCGAGCGTTCCTTTTCGTTCAGCGCGTAGTACGGCGTGAAGGCGGGATCGCTGGCGATCCAGCGCACGTGTCCTGTCCAGGTTTCAGCGACGCCATCGACGGTGACGGTCAGCGGGTCGCCCACATGCAGCTTGGCCCGGTAGGGTTCGGGCACATAGACCCGCGCATAGGGCGCCTTGCCCGCCAGCACGATGGCGAGTGGGCTGCCCGGGGTCACCCGCTCGCCCAGATTCCACGGCAGGTTGTCCAATACGCCGTCGCGGGTCGCCACCACGGTCAGGTCCGCCAGACGTTTTTGTTCCGCCTGCAGGGTGGCCTGGGCGGCGTTCAATTCCGCTTCACCGGCGCGCAGGTCTTCTTCGCGGGTGCCGTTGGTCAGTATCAGTAACGAGTCCTGCGCGCTCTGCACAGAGGCGAGGTCCGCATCGTAGCGGGCCCGCGCCTGGTCCAGCTCCGCCTGGCTGACCAGCTTGCGGCGTTTCAGGTCCGACAGTCGGTTGAAATTGGCCCGGCTCTCGGCCATGGCCGCACGGGCCCCGTCGACCTTGGCGCGGGCCGCGGAGACTTCTTCCTCGCGGGTGCCGTGTCGCAGCTTTTCCAGGTTGGCCTGGGCGCGCGCCACCTCGGCACGGGCCTTTTCCACCTGGGCCAGTTGCAGTCGGTCGTCCAGTTGCACCAGGACCGTGCCCTTGGTGACCACGGTGCCGGGGGTGACGGGTAAAGCCGTGACCACCTCGCTCACGGTGGCAGTGTGGGCGACGCGATCCCGTTCCAAGGTGCCGAGTAGGTTGCCGGTGGACGCTCCGTCGCATCCAGACAGTGGGAGCAGCAGCAGTAGCAGAAATCGGTAGCGCATGGCGTTGTCCCGGGGGTGCGTGAGTGGTGACAGTGTCGATGATTGTCGACACCGGCACTCACTGTCTACCTTTCCGGAAAGATATTTTGTGTGCAGGCTTCCGTTGACGGCGCACAGCCGAAAGCTGGAAGGGGTGGATGTGGTGCTACATCGGTGAATTGCTGGGTGGCGTGATCAGAATCGTATGCAGATTTTCCCGGAATGTTCCGCTTTCCGTAAGTACTCAAGCGCGTCAGGCGTCTCTGTAAAGGGAAAAACGCGATCAATGACAGGCTTAAGCTTGTGGGACTCAATGGCTTGGTTCATTTGTTCGAAGGTTACGCGGCTACCAACATAAATCCCTTGCAGTCGAATCTGCTTTACCAGAACAGACGGGAGAAACAGCTCGGCGCGCATGCCGGTTGATAGCGCGGATTCAACTCCAAAGTGCACAGGTCGTAGGCCCGAGAGGACGGACACCATGGGCTGCCCTGATAAGCTGAGGTTGTCGAGACTTCAGGAAATCAGGAGCCCACAATGTCCTACCGGCATCTTAGCCGATGTGAAC
>JASBTJ010000004.1 GCA_030148485.1 Gammaproteobacteria bacterium
ATGTTCATGGCACGCAGGATGCGTTCGGCGTGATCGACCCGCTCGGCAGCCGGGATGCCGTCGTGGGCGTGCTCGTGCGCCTGGCCGCCGCAGCATCCCGTGCCGTCCAGGGACGGCCCGACACGCGCGGCCACCGTGGCATCCAGTCCCTGGGTCGCCGGGTCCGGGACCGGGCGGGTCCAGCCGAAGCTGTCGCTGAGCAACTTGGCGGCGTATATCAGGCCGGACGATTCGACAAACGAAAAGCAGGACGCGGCGGAGAACTTGAAGCCCTTCCATGCCTTGCTCAGGCCGACGCGCTCCCGCCGGCTCGCGGCCACCTCCCCGGTCCGCGCCGGTCCCTCGCCCTTCACCTGCTCATGAATGCGGTAGGCGGGCTCGAAGATCACCGGCACGTGGGAACGACCGGTCTCGCCGCCCAACGGCACGTATTCGATGAAGATGCCGAAGAAACCAGCGAAACCGACGGTTTGCGCCTCCGGGGCGACGGTCTCCAGGGCTCGTCGATAGACCTCGGAGCGCACATCGATGCAGAACGCCGCCTGCACCGCCGGGCGCGCTTGCGACGCCGGCGGTTTCCCGCTGTTCAGCCCGGCGATGAGTTGGCGCTGGAAAGCGATTTCCGCCGCGTTAAGCAGGATACGATCGATGTTTGCCGCGGCGCGGCGTTTGGCGGACGGCGCCCGCATGCTGGCAGCCAGCATATCGCGCCAGCGGGCGACCAGGGCCGGCGAGCGCCGCGCCCGGAACAGCAGCGCGTCCCAGACCAACCGGATGGCGAGCAGATCGACCATGCTATCGTCACCCCGGCCGCCCAGCTCCGCCTGCCAGCGCAAATAGCGCGTCCACGCCGCCCAGCCACCGATGCCCAGCAAGGCGGCATGCAGATAGCGCTCCACCGCCTCACCAACGACGCCCAACTCACCCAGCGCCCACGCGATCGCCGCCTGCGGCTGCTCGGGCAGGCGCCCCACATCGGCACGAAAACCATCCAGACCCATCATCGCTGGGCTGTAGTCCTGTGCCGCAGCCTTGCGCCAGGCCCCGTACAGGGAATCGTCGCGCCACGGCATCTTCACCGTGGCTTGGCCGAGATCGAAATACGCCGCACAGTGCAGGCTGATCCGCTCGGTCACGAAGCTGGTCCAGATGCCACGCTCGACCCGATCCAACACCTCGCTTACCGACGCCATGCCCATCTTCGGTTGCGGCGCCCGGGTGCTCAGGGTCGCTTCGACGTCCGCCACGCTCAGATCACTACCGAGGCGCGCGATCGCATGGCGGATGTCGTCGCGGCGGATGCCGCCTTCCGCCAGTTGCGCACGATAATGATCCCACGGCATATACAAACGGCTCCCGGCCACCCGGGCGAGTAGATCCGATGCAGCCTGGAAATCGAGATCACGCAGACCGAAGAACGGATTCACCGCGACGAAGTGTTTCAACGGCCACAATGGCGCGATCCGGCCGCAAGCGGTGTCGATTGCATTTGCCAGCGCATCGGTATCGGTACCAGCCGGCGCCTGCCACTCACGGCCGCCCACCGGATGGCCCGCTGCACCGCCGTTGCGCACAGCGCAGCGCTCGGCGCCATCGGCCTGGTCGGGTTCTCTCAGCACGAGGATATCGGTCGAGTCCATATCAACCTCCATGGGGGTGGGGGGAACGCAGGGGTGCCGACGGCGCTGGCCACAGGCGCTGCAGCCAGCGGGTCATGTACACGTCGATGTAAAGGCCGTTGTACAGATGCACGTACAGGGCCCGATTGAACGCCGAGCGTGGTTGGCTTAACGCCTGTTGCAACGCCAGCAAGGCAACGAACACCAGCACCGTCACCACGGCCAGCAGCGATTGCCGTGGCGCGGCCGGATCCGCCAACGGCGCGATGCTGCCGTGCAGGGCATATTCGAAGGCGGCATGTAGACCGAGATATGCCGCGCAGACCAGCAGGCTGACCCCGGCGACCCGGGCCAGAAATCCAATCCGACCGGCGTAGGCCACACCCTGCAGCAACAACTGGCTGATGGCGATGGCGACCACGGTGATCGCTGCCAACACGGCCGGCTGCCCGTCCAGCGTGACACCGAATACAGCCGTCACGACCGCCGTGGCAATGGCGGAACCCAATAGCGACAGACCCAGTCGTCCCGGCCGGAAGCCCGCTGCCGGCGCCGTGATGGCCGGCGCCCGAAAGGCATCCACACCACTGCCGGAGGCCAGGAAGGCATGCGCCTTGTACAACGAATGGGCCACCAGGTGCAGCATCGCCAGGCTGTAAAGACCCAGGCCGCATTCGAGCAGCATGAAACCCATCTGAGCGGTGGTGGACCACGCCAGCGAAACCTTGATGCTGGTTTGGGTCAGCATCACCAGCGACCCCAGCGCCAGGGTCACCAGACCGACTACCGCCAGCAATACCAAGGCCGGCTCGGACAGGGACACCACCGGGCTCATGCGAATCACCAGGAAGGCACCGGCATTGACGATACCCGCATGCAACAAGGCGGAAACCGGTGTCGGCGCCTCCATCACCTGGATCAACCAGCCGTGGAACGGAAACTGGGCCGACTTGAGCATGGCGCTCGCGGCCACCAGCACCGCGGCCCAGTGCAGGGTGGCCGGCAACGGCCCGGACCAAACCGCCATGCGCCGGGCCATTTCGGCGAATTCCAGGGTGCCGAGGGTGGAACCGATCAGCAGCACCGCCCCCAGCAGACTCAGATCCCCCACCCGGCTGGCGACGAATTTCTTGTGCGCCGCCAGCACCGCGGCGGGACGCTCGCGGTAGAACATCAACAGCTGGTGCAGGCAGAGGCTGGTGGCGATCCATGCCGCCGCGAACATCAGCAGGTTGCCCGATACGATCAGCGTCAGGATGCTGGCCAGCGTCAAGCTCAGCCACTTGTGGAAGCCGCCCTGGTTGGCATCGCCCGCCAGATAGTTGCCGGCATAGCGCGACACAATCGCACCGACGAAGGCCACCAGCGCCAGCATGATCACCGTCACCGCGTTTACATAGGTGCCGATGGCGAAGGCGCCCATGTTGCCGGGCAACGGAACAGCGAAAAAGGTATGGGAAACCGCCGCATCCAAGGCGTGCAGCAGCGCCACGACCAGGGCGACGGCGAGCACCAGCCAGGCGGACAGCCTGTTGAATCGCGCCATCAGGCGGGGGCGGGCATTGGCCCAGGCGCTCGGAAGCAATCCGGGCAGCAGCATCAACAACGGCGCGGCGAGGGCCAGATAAGGCAGCAGCAGGTCAGGTGCATCCGACACGACAACCTCCGACTCGGTCAGCAATGGTCAGGCGGGACGGTGCGGCCGTACCACCCGGTCGAGACGCAGGTTATCGGCGACACAATCAAAACAAAAATGAATCGTTTTGATAAAAACGATAACCTATAGGATATTCTCTATGGAGGTGTTCGATGGCCGGCATGCGAGTCACCCTTCGGCAACTACAGGCCTTTGAGGCCGTGGCGCAGCTGAAAAGCTTCTCCCGGGCGGCAGAGGAGATCCACGTCACCCAGCCGGCGGTTTCCAAACAGATCCGGTTGCTCACCGAGGAAGTCGGTCTGCCGTTGCTGGAGCAGATCGGCAAAAAGGTGTTTCTGACCGAGGCCGGTCAACGGCTGCATGCCACGTGCGCCGACTGGCTGGACACCTGGGGCCGCTTCGAACAAGGCATTGCCGATCTGAAGGGGCTCAAGCAGGGGCGCCTGCGCATCGCCACCGTGACTACCGCCAAGTACTTCCTGCCGCGGGTGCTCGGTCCTTTCTATGCCGAGTATCCCGGCATCGATATCGCCATGGAGGTGGTCAATCGGGACCGCTTGCTGGAACGCCTGTCCCGCAACGAGGACGACCTGTATGTCATGGGCGTACCGCCGGAAGGGCGGGATATCGAAAGCGAACCTCTGATGGCCAACGACCTGGTGGTAGTGGCGGCGGCCGGCCACCCGCTGGCCAGACAACGGGCCATTCCGTTGCGGGACCTGGCGACACACGGCTTTCTGGTACGCGAGCAAGGGTCGGGCACGCGCATGACCGTGGAGCGGGTGTTCCGCGAACAGCAGGTACCCTTTGAGGTGCGTATGGAACTGGGCAGCAACGAGGCGATCAAGCAGGCGGTGGCCGGCGGGCTGGGCCTGGCGGTGCTGTCGCGCAGCACCTTGTATCCGGACGGCGATCGGGAACTGGCCGTGCTGGATGTGGCCGGGTTCCCCATCCGGCGCTACTGGTACGTGGTGCGCCCCAAGGGCAAGCAACTGTCGGTGGTGGCCCAGACCTTTCTGACATTTCTGCATTCCCACGTGCAGATGCTGTCGCCCAAGTCATGACGGCGCGGCGCGGCGCAACCCGTGGGCATGCGATGCATGACCAGTCATAATCCCCGCTCCGCACCAGACCGTCCCGAGGCCCCCCCTTGAACCACCGCCCGCGCAAACGCTTTGGCCAGAACTTTCTCCACGATCCCCGGGTGATCGCGCGCATCGTCGCGGCCATCGCCCCCCGCGCCGGAGAGCGCCTGATCGAGATCGGCACCGGCCAGGGCGCCATCACCGTGGAACTGCTCAAGGCAGCGGGCAAGCTCGAAGCCGTGGAACTGGACCGCGATCTGATCGAGCCGCTGCGGCAGAAGTGTGCCGAGGCGGGGGACTTTACCGTCCATCAGGGCGACGCCCTGAAGTTCGACTTCTGCGCCCTGGCACAGGCCGGCGAACGATTGCGACTGGTGGGCAATCTACCGTACAACATCTCCACGCCGCTGCTGTTCCATTTTCTGGACCAGGCCGCCTGCATCGCGGACATGCATTTCATGCTGCAAAAAGAGGTGGTGGACCGCATGGCCGCCGGGCCGGGCAGCAAGACCTACGGTCGCCTGTCGGTGATGCTGCAGACCCGTTGTCAGGTCACGCCGCTGTTCGACATCGGTCCCGGGGCGTTCAACCCGCCGCCAAAGGTGGACTCGGCCATCGTGCGACTGATCCCCCACGCCGAGCCACCCTTCGCCATCGATGATCCTGCGCTGTTTGCCGGCATCGTGGCCCAGGCTTTCGCACAACGGCGCAAAACCTTACGCAAGAGCCTGCAAGGGATGATCGGCGCGACCGCCTTCGAGCACGCCGGGATTGCGCCCACGGAACGCCCGGAACAGCTCGGTCCGGCGGATTTCGCCCGCCTGGCAAACGCCGCCGCGCCCGGTTGAAACGCAGCGGCTGGGCGAATCAGAACGGGATATCGTCGTCGAATCCGCCGTCATCCATCGGCGGCGCCGACTGGGCCGGCGCCTGCTGGCGTGACTGACCGCCGCCCTGGCCGCCCTGCCCCCCCTGGTAGCCGCCACCGGACGCACGGGCCTGCCCGCCGCCGAACTCGGCGCTGCCACCACCGCCACGGGAATCGAGCATCTGCATCTCGTCGGCGACGATCTCGGTAGTGTAGCGATCCTGGCCCTGCTGATCCTGCCATTTACGGGTCTGCAAACGGCCTTCCAGGTAGACCTTCGAACCCTTTTTCAGGTACTCGCCGGCGATCTCGCCGAGGCGGCGGAACAGCACCACGCGGTGCCATTCGGTCTTTTCCTGCTGCTCGCCGGTATTCTTGTCCTTCCAGGTCTCGGACGTGGCGACGGTGATGTTGCACACCGCGCCACCGTTGGGCATGTAGCGCACCTCGGGGTCCTGCCCCAGGTTACCAATCAGGATGACCTTGTTGACGCCTCTGCTAGCCATGTCGCCTCCGTAATGTTGTTATCGCCGGCCCCGTCCGTGGGGCACGGCAAGCTGTCTGATGAGATCGCCGAGTCTACGCGCCGGAGGCGGAAATTGCATCCAAGGCGGTCTCGTCCAGGGCCTGTTTGTCCACCTTCAGATAAGCCACCTGGTCGGCCGCCACCACCACGGCCTCCGCCACCCCGGGCACGGCCATGAGGCGATCCGCCAGATCGGACGCGGCGGCGCCATTGGCTACCCGTACCCGCACCAACCGACTGGTATAGCGCCCGGGGTTGCGCATGCCGGCCGCCACCCCCAGCCACACCGCAGTGACGGCTGCCGCCAGCAACAACACGCCGCCGATGCCGAACTGTTCATGGGCCCAGCCACCGCTCACGCCGCCGATGAACGCGCCGGCGAACTGACTGGTGGAATAGACCCCCATCGCGGTGCCCTTGGCGTCCGCGGGGGCCAGCTTGGATACCAGCGATGGCAGGGTGGCTTCGAGCAGATTGAAGCCGACGAAGAACAACCAGATGGCGGCCGCCAGGGGCCAGAAATGTCCCAACGCGCCCCATAGCGCCAGGGTGGCGACAGTCACCGTGGCGATGGCCCCGAGAAACACCGTCTTCATCCGCTTGCGGCGCTCGGCGTAGATGACAAAGGGCACCATGGCGGCAATGGACAGCAGCATCACCGGCCCATACAGCAGGCTGTGATCCGCCGGCGCCAACCCGGCGTCGCGCAGCGCCAGCGGCACCACCAGGAACATCGCGGTAAGCACCAGGTGCAGACTGAAAATCCCCCAATCCAGTCGCAACAACTGGCCATCGGCGAGTACCCGACGAAACATCGCTGGCACCGGCTGTGCATCCCGGTGCCGACGACTGTGCGACGGCGTGGGCACGACCCACAACAGCAGTGCAGCGCCCAGCACCGCCAACAGCCCGGTGAACCAGAAAATCCCCGACACCCCCACCCAGGCATCCAAGGACGGCGCGATCACCATCGCCAGCATGAAGGAAAAACCGATGGTTGCGCCGATGGTGGCCATCACCTTGGTGCGTTGGTCCTCACGGGTCAGATCCGCGGCCAGCGCCATCACCACGGCCGCCACCGCGCCGCTGCCCTGCAGGGCGCGTCCGATGATCACCCACCAGATGTCCGATGCCAGCGCGGCCACCACGGAGCCAGCGGCGAACAACAGCAAGCCCAACAGGATCAGCGGCTTGCGACCGAAGCGGTCGGACAATAGACCATAGGGGATTTGTAACAGCGCCTGGGTCAGGCCGTAGATGCCGATGGCCAGCCCGGTCAACAGCGGCGTCGCCCCGGCGAGATCTTCGGCATACAGGGCGAACACCGGCAGGATCAGGAACAATCCCAGCATGCGCGACCCGTAGATGCCGGCCAGCCCCAGGGCCGCACGGCGCTCACTGCCGGTCAGGCCGCTGGCGACGTTGTCTGCTGGGTGCTCGGCTGGTTCTGGGACGCGGGTCAAGGCGTGGCCTTAGCGGCTATTGGGTATTGGCACAAGAGCGGGATTCTACCGGAAATCGGATTTGCCTGGGGGGTTCGACACGCAACCTGCCGGCATACCGCGCAGTTGGCACAGAGACTTTTTCCCTGTGCGGCCAGAGCGCGTATCCTTACGGGTTTTGGTGCCCTCGCAGGACTTTCATGGACAACATCCTCATTCGCGGCGCGCGGACCCACAACCTGAAGAATCTGGACCTGACCCTGCCGCGCGACAAATTGATCGTGATCACCGGGCTGTCCGGGTCCGGCAAATCGTCCCTTGCCTTCGATACCATCTACGCCGAGGGCCAGCGCCGCTACGTGGAATCCCTGTCCGCCTACGCCCGGCAGTTCCTGTCGATGATGGAAAAGCCGGATGTGGACCACATCGAAGGCCTGTCGCCGGCCATTTCAATCGAACAGAAGACCACCAGCCATAACCCCCGCTCCACCGTCGGCACCATCACCGAGATATACGACTACCTGCGACTGCTGTTTGCGCGGGCGGGCGAACCGCGCTGCCCGGAGCACGGTCAAGCACTGGAGGCCCAGACCATCAGTCAGATGGTCGACCATGTGCTGTCCCAGCCGGAAGGCACCAAGCTGATGCTGCTGGCGCCGGTGATCTCCGAACGCAAGGGCGAATACCAGAAACTGCTGGCCGAACTGCACGCCCAAGGCTACATCCGTGCCCGCATCGACGGCGACATCTACGAACTGGACGATGCGCCGGAACTGGAGCTGCACAAGAAACACACCATCGAGGTGGTGGTCGATCGCTTCAAGGTGCGCGATGACCTCACTCAACGTCTGGCCGAATCCTTTGAAACCGCGCTGGCCTTGGCCGAAGGCGTCGCCCGGGTCGCCTTCATGGACGAGCCGGACAAACCGGATCTGACCTTTTCCGCGAACTTCGCCTGCCCGGTGTGCGGCTACAGCATCGAGGAACTGGAGCCGCGCCTGTTCTCCTTCAACAACCCGGTGGGCGCGTGTGCCACCTGTGACGGTCTCGGCGTGGAGCAGTACTTCGACCCGGCCAAGGTGGTTGCCCACCCCGAATTGAGCTTGGCCGGCGGCGCCGTGCGCGGCTGGGACAGGCGCAACGCCTACTATTTCCAGATGATCCGGTCGCTTGGGGAACACTACGGCTTCGATCCGGAAACGCCCTGGGAGGCGCTCACTGACGAGGTCCGGCAAGTCGTACTGCACGGCTCCGGGCTCGAAGGCATCGAATTCACCCTGTTCAACGAACGGGGTCGGTCGGTCAAGAAGGTGGTCCCCTTCGAGGGCATCCTCAACAACATGAACCGCCGCTATCGGGACACCGACTCAAGCGCGGTACGCGAGGAACTGGCCCGCTACATCGCCAGCCGGCCCTGTCCCGATTGCGAGGGTACGCGATTGAACGAGGGCGCCCGGCATGTCTACGTGGCGGACACCACCCTGCCCCAGGTGACCAGTATGGCGGTGGAGACCAGCCTGGCGTTTTTCTCCACCCTGGATCTGCCGGGCAAACGCGGCAAGATCGCGGAAAAGGTGGTCAAGGAAATCCGCGAACGTCTGCAATTCCTGGTCAATGTCGGGCTCGACTACCTGACCCTGGATCGCAGCGCCGACACCCTGTCCGGCGGCGAAGCCCAACGGATCCGCCTTGCAAGTCAAATCGGTGCCGGGCTGGTGGGCGTGATGTACGTGCTCGACGAACCCTCCATCGGGCTGCATCAGCGCGACAATGAACGGCTACTGAAGACACTCACTTATCTACGCGATCTCGGCAACACCGTGATCGTCGTCGAGCACGACGAGGACGCGATCCGCACCGCCGACCATGTGGTGGACATTGGTCCCGGCGCCGGTGTCCATGGCGGGACCGTGGTCGCCGAAGGCACCGCGGCGCAAATCGCCGCCAATCCCGCCTCTTTGACCGGCCGGTACCTGTCCGGCGCCGAGCGTATCCAGATACCCGCCGAACGGACGCCGCGCGACGGCAGAAAGCAGCTCAAACTCAGTGGCGCGACGGGCAACAACCTCAAGGAAGTGAACCTGGAGATACCGGTGGGGCTGCTCACCTGTGTCACCGGTGTGTCCGGGTCGGGTAAGTCGACCCTGATCAACGACACCCTATACCCCCTGGCCGCCAACGCCCTCAACGGCGCCAGCCAGACGGTAGCACCACACCGTAAGATCACCGGCCTGAAGTATCTCGACAAGGTGGTAGACATCGACCAGTCACCGATCGGCCGGACCCCCCGCTCCAACCCTGCCACCTACACCGGGTTGTTCACACCGATACGGGAGCTGTTCGCCCAGGTGCCGGAGGCACGCGCCCGGGGTTACACACCGGGAAGATTCAGCTTCAACGTCAAGGGCGGCCGTTGCGAGGCCTGTAAAGGCGACGGGGTCATCAAGGTCGAAATGCACTTTTTGCCGGACATCTACGTGCAATGTGATGTCTGCAAGGGGCATCGCTACAACCGCGAGACCCTGGAGATCCGCTACAAGGGCAAGCGCATCAACGAAGTGCTCGACATGACCGTCGAGGATGCGCTGACCTTCTTCGACGCGGTACCCGCGCTAAAACGCAAACTACAGACCCTGATGGACGTCGGCCTCAGTTACATCACCCTCGGCCAGAACGCGACCACCTTGTCGGGCGGCGAGGCCCAGCGCGTCAAGCTGTCCCGCGAGCTATCCAAGCGGGATACCGGCAACACGCTGTACATCCTCGACGAACCCACCACCGGCCTGCATTTCCACGACGTGAAACAACTGCTCGCGGTATTGCATCGGCTGCGCGACCACGGCAACACCGTGGTGGTCATCGAACATAACCTGGACGTCATCAAGACCGCAGACTGGGTCGTCGACCTTGGCCCGGAAGGCGGAAACAAGGGTGGACAGATCATCGCCAGAGGGACACCGGAAGACGTGGCAGCAGATCGCGGATCGCATACCGGGCGATTCCTCAAATCCCTGCTGGAGAACTGACCGCCCTATGCGCTGCAGTGGACGTGGCCCGCGCTCCGACCACCAGTGGGCTGACGAACTGCGCTCAGCGGGTCAGGCGGCGGAGATGGACACCGCCGTGCCACAGTCGAGACCCAGCTCGCGGGCCGCATTGCCCTGATTGACCGCGATTTCCAGCAGGCCGCAGGAGTTCTCGTACCAAAATGCCTGCCCCGGCATTACCGTTGAAAAGGTCGAGGCGTGGGAAACCAATGTCCCGTTCAGCGCGATATCCCGGGATACATCCACACCTGCCGCCCTGATACCGGTCATGCCATTACCGAACACGTCGGTGTAGATCACCTCGGCAAGCTCCCTCGACCAGTCGTGACCAACCAGTTGGTCGGCTGCGATTTCGGTGTGCTCGACACCCTGGCCACGGGACAGGAACCCCGCTACCGGCGCGAACAGGTCGCGCCCGTGGAAGCTGTTGGAAAGTCGCTCAGGGCGCCAGTCGATACGCCCCACCCTGACATCGCTTCCCGTCGCCACCACCTGCGACAGCAGACCGTTGTCGGGCGCCAGAAAGACCCGGCCATCGACTTCGGCGATTAATGGGTCCCGAGCACCGCCAACGCCCGGGTCGACCACCGCGACAACCACGCAGCCAGGCGGCATACACATCGTCAACGCGCCCAGCAAATAGGCGGCGCGGCGCGGGTCGCACCGGGGTGCGTCCGAGATCAGATTGACGACTCTGGATTGAAGGGATTCCGCGAGAACAGCAGCTTCCATCTGCCCGAGGTATGGCCCGTCCGTGCCAAAGTCAGTGAACAGCAATACAAGGGGTGCTGAGACTGTCATAGGGCGACTATTAGCGCACAAAAAGAAAACCGGGCAAAGCCCGGTTTTCCTCGAAACGCGAAAAGCGCGACCGATCAGTCCGCGTCGACCGCCTCAGCGGTGTCACCGGCCGGACGATCCACCAGCTCGACGTAGGCCATGGGCGCCTTGTCACCAGGACGGTAGCCGCACTTGAGGATACGCAGGTAACCACCGGGGCGGGATTTGTAGCGGGGGCCCAGCTCGCTGAACAGCTTGCCGACCGCCGCATCGTCCCGCAGGCGGGCGAAGGCCAGACGACGCTTGGCTACGCCGTCTTCCTTTGCCATGGTGATCAACGGCTCTGCGACACGACGCAGCTCCTTGGCCTTGGGCAGGGTGGTCTTGATCAGCTCGTGCTCGAACAGGGACACCGCCATGTTGCGGAACATGGCCTTGCGGTGCGAACTGTTGCGGTTCAGTTGCTTGCCGGCTTTGCGATGACGCATCGGTCGACTTCCTTAAAACAGTGGTCGTTACAGCAGGCCGCACTCAGCGGGCCAGCAGCTCTTCAATATTCTCGGGCGGCCAGTTTTCCAGGCGCATCCCCAGCGACAGGCCACGGGTGGCCAGCACGTCCTTGATCTCGGTAAGCGACTTCTTGCCCAGGTTCGGGGTCTTGAGCAACTCGACCTCGGTACGCTGGATCAGGTCGCCGATCAGGAAGATGTTCTCCGCCTTCAGGCAGTTCGCCGAACGCACGGTCAGCTCCAGGTCGTCCACCGGGCGCAGCAGGATCGGGTCGACGCCCGGCTCCTTGGCTTCCGGAGCGGCCTCGGCCGTGGCGGTCTGGTCCAGCTTGACGAAGGCCGACAATTGGTCCTGAAGGATGGTCGCGGAGCGACGGATCGCGTCCTCGGCATCCAGAGTACCGTCGGTCTCGATGTCGATCACCAGCCGATCCAGGTCGGTACGCTGCTCGACACGGGCCGCCTCGACGATATAGGCCACGCGGCGGACCGGGCTGTAGGTCGCATCCAGCTGCAGATGACCGATAGGGCGATCATCGCCGGCCGAGTTGTCGCGGATCGAGGCGGCCTCGTAGCCGCGCCCGCGACGGGCCTTGAGGATCATGTTCAACTCACCCTTGTCGGTGAGGTGCGCAACAACCAGGTCCGGGTTGGCGACGCTGACGCCGTGGGTCAGCTCGATATCCCCGGCGGTTACCACGCCCGGGCCCTTCGCCTTGACGCTGAGCGTAGCCTCGTCCCGATCTTCCATCGAGATGGCGACTTCCTTCAGGTTGAGCAGGATCTCCAGGACGTCTTCCTGCACACCTTCGATGGCGCTGTATTCATGCAACACGCCGTCGATCTCGGCCTCGACAATCGCGCAGCCAGGCATGGACGACAACAGGATCCGACGCAGCGCGTTACCCAGGGTGTGGCCGAAGCCACGCTCAAGCGGCTCCAACGAGACCTTGGCGCGACGGTCGTTGACAGCCTGTACGTTGACGATACGAGGCTTCAGGAATTCGGTGACGGAATCCGCCATGGATAGCCCTCTGGTTGGTTTCCTTACTTGGAGTACAGTTCGACGATCAGCTGCTCGTTGATTTCGGCAGGCAGATCGGCGCGCTCCGGAATACGCTTGAAGGTGCCGGACATGGCCTTGGCGTCGACTTCGACCCACTCGGGGAAGCCGTATTGCTCAGCCAATGCCAGGGAGCTGGCGATACGCGCCTGCTTCTTGGACTTCTCGCGCACGGTGACCACGTCTTCGGGGCTGACCTGATAGGACGCCACGTTGACGATCTGACCGTTGACCTCGATGGACTTGTGGCTGACCAGCTGACGCGCCTCGGCGCGGGTGGCGCCAAAACCCATCCGATAGACCACGTTGTCCAAGCGGCGCTCGAGCAGCTTCAACAGGTTCTCGCCGGTCGGCCCTTTGGCCATGTCCGCGCGCTTGTAGTAGGTGCGGAACTGGCGCTCCAGTACGCTGTACAGGCGACGCACCTTCTGTTTTTCACGCAACTGGACGCCATAGTCCGACAGGCGGCGGCGACGGTCGATCTGCTGACCGGGCACCTTTTCCATGTTGCACTTGGAGTCGACGGAACGGACGCGGCTTTTCAGATACAGGTCCGTACCCTCGCGGCGCATCAGTTTACATTTGGGTCCCAAATAACGAGCCATGAGTCAAACTCCGTTCAGACGCGGCGCTTCTTCGGCGGACGGCAACCATTGTGCGGAATGGGCGTCACGTCGGAGATGCTGGTGATTTTGAAGCCGGCATTGTTCAAGGCGCGCACGGCGGACTCGCGACCCGGACCGGGACCTTTGACCTGGACGTCCAGGTTCTTCAGGCCGTAGTCCTTGGCAGCCTGACCGGCACGGTCGGCGGCGACCTGTGCGGCAAACGGGGTGCTCTTACGGGAACCACGGAATCCGGAGCCACCGGAGGTCGCCCAGGACAGGGCGTTACCTTGACGGTCGGTAATGGTGATGATGGTGTTGTTGAACGACGCGTGGATATGCGCCACCCCATCGGTCACTACCTTCTTGACCTTCTTGCGGGCTTTAGTGGTGCTCTTGGCCATTTAACCGGTCCTGACAACTATTAGCGTTTAATCGGACGACGCGGACCCTTGCGGGTGCGTGCATTGGTCTGGGTGCGCTGACCGCGCAGCGGCAGACCGCGACGATGACGGATGCCGCGGTTGCAGCCCAGGTCCATCAGTCGCTTGATGTTCATGGAGATCTCACGACGCAGGTCGCCCTCGACGGTGAATTGGGCGACCTGGTTACGCAGGTTCTCCACTTCATCCTCGGTAAGGTCCATGACCTTGCGCTCCGGTGCGATGCCAGCGGCAGCACAGATCTGGGCGGCGCGGGTGCGGCCGACCACGTAGATGGACGTAAGCGCAATGACAGTGTGCTTACGATCCGGAATGTTGACGCCTGCGATGCGGGCCATCCTGAAATCTCCCAATATTCACCGTTTAAAATCCGGCGCGGAAACGCCGAATCTTAACCTGATCTTCAGCCAGTTACAACCACAAAAAACCACCCAGGGGCGGCTGCGATCAGCCCTGACGCTGCTTGTGGCGCGGGTCGCTACAGATCACGCGCACAACACCCCTGCGCTTGATGATCTTGCAGTTGCGGCACAGTTTCTTGACAGAAGCACGAACCTTCATCTTTCGATCTCCTAACCCAGCTTCGGTCAGCGAGGAAGCCCCGCGCCACCGTAACCTTTCAAATTTGCCTTCTTCATCAGCCCCTCGTACTGGTGGGACATCAGATGCGCCTGCACCTGGGCCATGAAATCCATGACCACGACCACCACGATCAGCAGCGAGGTGCCGCCAAAATAAAACGGTACATTCCAACCCACGATCAGGAACTCGGGCAGCAGACTGACGACGGTGATGTAGATGGCACCGGCCATGGTCAAACGCGACATCACCTGATCGATGTAGTTCGCGGTCTGCTCGCCCGGGCGGATCCCGGGAATGAAAGCGCCGGAGCGCTTCAGGTTGTCTGCCGTTTCCCGCGAGTTGAACACCAACGCGGTATAGAAAAAGCAGAAGAAAATGATCGCCGCGGCGTACAACGCCACATACACCGGCTCACCCGGGGACAGCTTGGCCACGATGTCCTGCAACCAACGCATGTCCTCGGTACTACCAGCCCACTGCGCAAGCGTCGTGGGGAACAAAATAATGCTCGACGCGAAGATCGGCGGAATCACCCCGGCCATGTTCAGCTTCAGCGGCAGGTGACTGCTCTGCGCGGCGAACATCTTTCGCCCCTGCTGACGCTTGGCGTAGTTGACCGTGATACGGCGCTGGCCTCGCTCGACGAACACCACGAACGCGGTGACCGCGAGCGCCATCACGAACAGGAACAGCGCGAACAAGGCGTTCATCTCACCGTTGCTAACCAGCTCCCCGACGTGCGCGAAGGCCGACGGCAGTCCGGCAACGATACCGGCGAAGATGATCATCGAGATGCCATTGCCCAAGCCCCGCTCGGTGATCTGCTCACCCAGCCACATCAGGAACATGGTCCCGGTGACCAGCGAGACCGTCGCCGTGAACACGAAACCCGGTCCGGTGTGGATGACTACGTTCAGCCCGCCCGCGGTTTGACCCTGCAACGCCATGGAGATACCCACCGCCTGGAAGGTCGCCAACACAACCGTGCCATAGCGGGTGTACTGGGTGATCTTGCGACGCCCGGCCTCGCCCTCTTTCTTGAGCTGCTCCAGTGACGGCACCACCGCGGTCATCAACTGCATGATGATGGAGGCGGAGATGTACGGCATGATCCCGAGCGCGAACAGCGATGCCCGCTCCAGCGCGCCACCCGAGAACATGTTGAACATGTCCAGAATGGTCCCGCCTTGCTGATTGATCAGAGCCGCCAGCGCGGAGGGATCCACCCCCGGTACCGGGATGAAGGTCCCGATCCGGTAGACGATCAGCGCACCGATCAGAAAGAAGAACCGTCGGCGCAGCTCGCTGAGCCGACCAAAGTTCATTCCGCCAGTCATTGCGGGATTCGCGGCCATGAAGCCCCCGTCAGTCCTCGATCTTGCCGCCGGCCGCTTCAATCGCGGCACGGGCACCCTTGGTCACGCCCAGGCCCTTGACGGTCACGGCCTTGGTGAGCTCACCAGACAGGATGACCTTGGCCCGCTGCATGGTACGCGGCAGGATGTCCGCCTCGTACAGGGCGTTCATGTCTACGATTTCCGCATCGACCTTTGCCAGCTCGTCCAGTCGCACCTCGGCGGTGACACGCCCCTTGCGGGAGGTGAAACCAACCTTCGGGAGCCGACGCTGCAGCGGCATCTGACCGCCTTCGAAGCCGGTCTTATGGAAACCGCCGGAGCGTGATTTCTGGCCCTTGTGGCCGCGGCCGCAGGTCTTGCCCAAGCCGGAGCCGATGCCACGACCCACTCGCTTGCCTTCGGGACGGCTACCGGGAGCCGATTTCAGCGTATTCAGGCGCATATCACGCGTCCTCCAGTACCTGGACCATGTAGTTCACGGTGTTGACCATGCCACGGGTCGACGGCGTGTCTTCCACCTCAATCACCTGATGCATCCGGCGCAGCCCAAGACCGCGCACACAAGCCTGATGGTTTTTCAGACGGCCGCTGGTGGAACGCACCAGCTTGACCTTCATCATCTTTTTCTCTGCCATCGTCCTTACCCCAGGATGTCGTCGACACGCTTGCCGCGCTTGGCAGCGATGTCTTCAGGGCTGGCCATGCCGGCCAGGCCGTTCAGGGTGGCGCGGACGACGTTCATCGGGTTGTTGGTACCGATGCACTTCGCCAGCACGTTGTGCACGCCGACCACTTCAAAGATGGCCCGCATCGCACCGCCGGCGATGATACCGGTACCGTCGGAAGCCGGCTGCATATATACCTTGGCAGCGCCATGACGGCCGACCACCGGGTACTGCAGGGTGCCGTCCTTGAGCTTGACCGACTTCATGTTTTTACGGGCGTTCTCCATGGCCTTCTGGATCGCCAGCGGGACTTCTTTGGACTTGCCGGTTCCGAAACCGACTTTGCCGTTGCCGTCGCCGACCACCACCAGGGCGGAGAAACCGAACACCCGGCCACCCTTGACCACCTTGGCCACACGGTTGACCGCGATGAGCTTTTCGTTGAGATCGTCGCCCTGGGGCTTCGCGTCGTAATTTGCCATCGCTAACTCCTCAGAACTTCAGCCCGGCTTCGCGGGCTGCGTCGGCCAGAGCCTGGACTCGGCCGTGATACTTGAAACCGGCACGATCGAACGCGACCGTCTCGACACCGGCAGCCTTGGCGCGCTCGGCCACGGCCTTGCCGACGGCAGCCGCAGCGGCGGCGTTACCGGTCTTGCCACCCAGGCCGTCGGCGACAGCCTTCTCCACGGTCGACGCGGAGGCCAGCACCGTGGCGCCGTCCGCGGCGATCACTTGCGCGTACATGTGACGCGGCGTGCGATGCACGGTCAGGCGGGACACCACCAGCTCGCGGATCTTGGCCCGGGTCTTCCGGGCACGACGAATTCGACTTGCTTTCTTGTCCATCGTCATTACCCCTTATTTCTTCTTCGCTTCTTTACGCAGCACGTGCTCGTCTGCGTAGCGAACGCCCTTACCCTTGTACGGCTCAGGCGGACGGTAGGCGCGAATCTCTGCCGCCACCTGGCCCACCTTCTGCTTATCACAGCCGGACACGACGATTTCGGTCTGCGACGGGGTATCGATGGTGATACCCTCCGGGACCGGATAATCCACCGGGTGCGAGAAGCCAAGGCTCAGGTTCAACACCTTGCCTTTACCCTGGGCGCGGTAACCGACGCCGACCAGCTGCAGCTTGCGCTCGAAACCGGTGCTGACCCCGACCACCATGTTGTTGACCAGGGCACGCATGGTGCCGACCATCGCCCAGGAGGCCTTGGACTCCGCAGCCGGCTTGACGATCACCTCGTCACCGGACTGCTCGACCACCACGTCCGGATGGACGTCCAGGGACAAATTACCCTTGGCGCCCTTGATGTTGACGCTCTGCCCGCTGATCTTGACTTCGACGCCCTTGGCGACGGGGATCGGCGCTTTAGCAACACGAGACATGTCTGGCCCCCCCCGAATCAGGCGACGACGGCAACGACCTCACCGCCCACACCCGCTTTACGGGCGGCGCGATCGGTCATGATGCCTTTGGAAGTGGAAACGATCGCGATGCCCAACCCGCCGCGCACGGACGGCAGCTCATCACGATTCTTGTAGATACGCAGGCCGGGGCGCGACACACGCTTGATCATCTCGATCACCGGCGCACCCTGGAAGTACTTGAGGGTCACCTCAAGCGCGCGCTTGCCGTCGTTTTCGACCGCCGCGACGTCCGCCACATAACCCTCGTCCTTCAGCAGCTGGGCGATTGCGGCCTTCAGCTTCGACGCGGGCATGACAATGCGTTGCTTGCCTGCGGATTGGCCGTTACGGATACGCGTCAGCATATCCGCTACCGGATCAGACATACTCATCAGTAATGCTCCCTGGGTCAGACCGCCTCAGAAGGCGCGATACCCGCATTGAAAAAGGCCCCCTACGCGAGGGAGCCGGGCACAATACGCTAAACCGCGGCCGATTACCAGCCGCCGGTGCGATTTTTTACCAGCTGGCTTTGACCAGGCCCGGGATATCCCCGCGCATGGCCGCTTCGCGCAGCTTGTTACGGCAAAGACCGAACTTGCGGTACACCGCGTGCGGACGCCCGGACATGCGGCAGCGACGCTGCTGACGGGTCGGACCCGCGTCGCGGGGCAACTTCTGCAGCTTCAGGATGGCCGCGTCGATGTCGTCGTGGCTGCTGTTCGGGTTTTTGATGATCGCCTTGAGCTCGGCGCGCTTGGATGCGTATTTGTCAGCGATCTTTGCGCGCTTGGCCTCGCGGGCCCACATGCTTTTCTTTGCCATAGTCTCTTGAGTCCCGGTTACTTGAACGGGAAGTTGAAGCCTTCAAGCAAGGCTCGGCCTTCCTCGTCGTTCTTCGCGGTAGTGGTAATGGTGATATCCAGACCACGCAGAGCGTCGACCTTGTCGTAGTCGATCTCCGGGAAAATGATCTGCTCCTTCACGCCCATGCTGTAGTTGCCACGACCATCGAAGGACTTGGCGGACAGGCCACGGAAATCGCGGATACGCGGGATGGCAATGCTCACCAGACGATCCAGGAATTCAAACATGCGCTCGCGGCGCAGGGTGACCTTGCAGCCGATGGGCCAGCCGTCACGGATCTTGAAGCTCGCAACGGACTTGCGGGCCTTGGTCACGATCGGCTTCTGGCCGGCGATCTTGGTCATGTCGCCAACGGCGAATTCCATGATCTTGCGGTCGCCGGTCGCCTCGCCCACCCCCATGTTCAGGGTGATCTTTTCGATCCGGGGCACCTGCATGACGCTGGCGTAGCCGAACTTTTCCATGAGGGCCGGGACGACCTTCTCTTTGTACTGTTCCTGAAATCTTGCCATCGGAATATCCGCCTTAGACGTCCACGACTTCGCCGTTGGACTTGAACACCCGCACCTTACGACCGTCGTCGAGGGTTTTGAAACCCACGCGGTCGGCCTTACCGGTAGCCGGGTTGAACAGCGCAACATTGGAGGCCTGAATCGGCATCTCTTTCTCAACGATGCCGCCGGGCTCACCCTTGTTGGGGTTCGGTTTCATGTGTTTTTTGGCCAGGTTGATGTTCTCAACCAGGACGCGTTCGTCGTCGAGGACGCGCAGGATATTACCCCGCTTGCCCTTGTCCTTGCCGGTCAGGACGATCACGTCGTCGCCTTTGCGAATCTTGCGTGCCATCGTGGTTACCTCACAGGACCTCTGGTGCGAGCGAAATGATCTTCATGAACTTTTCGCCACGCAGCTCACGGGTGACAGGGCCGAAGATACGGGTGCCGATCGGCTGCAGGTTGGTATTCAACAACACCGCTGCGTTGCCGTCGAAACGGATGACGGAACCGTCGGAGCGACGCACGCCCTTGGCGGTACGCACCACCACGGCATTATAGACATCGCCTTTCTTCACCTTGCCACGGGGGATAGCGTCCTTAACGGACACCTTGATGATGTCCCCAATAGCGGCATAGCGACGATGCGAGCCACCCAGCACTTTGATGCACTGAACGCGCTTTGCGCCGCTGTTGTCGGCGACGTTCAGTATCGTCTGCATCTGAATCATGACACTACCCCACCAAAATCAGGATGTTCTGTTATCAAGCGGTTTTCGGACGCTCAACGAGCTTCACGAAACGCCAAGTTTTGCTCTTAGACAGCGGGCGGCACTGCTCGACCACAACCACGTCGCCGATCTGGCAATCGTTGTTCTCGTCGTGTGCGTGCACCTTGGTCGAGCGACGGACGAATTTGCCGTAGATCGGGTGCTTCACCTTGCGCTCGATCATCACGGTGATGGTTTTATCCATCTTGTCGCTGACGACGCGGCCCTGGAGCGTGCGGTTGTCGTTCTGCTCGCTCATCACTCACCTGCCTTGTTCTGTTCGTGCATCAGGGTCTTGACCCGTGCAATGTTTCGACGCACATCTTTCATCAGATGCGGGCGCGCGAGCTGACCGGTGCCCTGCTGCATGCGCAGGTTGAACTGCTCCTTGAGCAGGCCGTGCAGGGTTTCGCGCAGTTCTTCCTGGGACTTGCCCTTAAGTTCACTGGCTTTCATTACAGGATCACTCGCTTGGCGAAAGTGGTCTTGACCGGCAACTTGGCCGCCGCCAGGGCAAATGCCTCGCGGGCCAGGTCTTCGGACACGCCCTCGATCTCGTAGAGCATGCGGCCGGGCTGAATCTGGGCAACCCAGTATTCAACGTTACCCTTACCTTTACCCATCCGGACTTCCAACGGCTTCTTGCTGATCGGCTTGTCCGGGAACACGCGGATCCACAGTTTGCCGCCGCGCTTTACGTGACGGGTGATGGTGCGACGAGCAGCCTCGATCTGGCGCGCGGTAAGGCGGCCACGGGCGGTCGCCTTGAGGCCGAACTCACCGAAGCTCACTTTGGAGCCCGTGTTCACCAGCCCGCGGTTGCGGCCCTTGTGCTGCTTGCGGAATTTGGTCCGTTTCGGCTGCAACATGTCTTAGTTCCCCTTGGCTGCGGCCTTGCCCTTCACGGGTGCCTCAGCTTCGGTTTCCTGGGCATCGCCAAAGACTTCGCCTTTGAATATCCAGGTTTTGATACCAATGATGCCGTAGGTCGTTTTTGCTTCGGCGAAGCCGTAGTCGATATCGGCGCGCAAGGTGTGCAGGGGCACCCGGCCTTCGCGATACCACTCGCTACGGGCGATTTCCGCGCCGTTCAGACGACCGGCGATATTCACCTTGATGCCCTGAGCACCGAGACGCATGGAGTTCTGCACGGCGCGTTTCATGGCGCGACGGAACATGATGCGGCGCTCCAGCTGCTGGGCGATACCCTCGGCGACCAACTGTGCATCGAGTTCCGGCTTGCGGATCTCTTCGATGCTGATGTGCACCGGAATCCCCATCATCTGGGAGACTTCCTTGCGCAGCGCATCGATATCCTCGCCTTTCTTGCCGATGACCAGACCCGGGCGTGCCGTGTGAATGGTGATGTGGGCATTTTTGGCCGGACGATTGATCTGAATACGGCTGACCGAAGCCTGCGACAGCTTCTTCTTAAGGAAGTCGCGGACTTCCAGGTCGGTATTCAGCAGGTCGGCAAAGTTCTTGGAATCCGCGTACCAGCGCGAAGTCCAGTCCTTGACGATACCGAGGCGAATGCCTGTTGGATGTACTTTCTGACCCATGTCTCTCGCCTGCTCAGTCGTCCGCCACAGTGACGGTAATGTGGCTGGTGCGCTTCAGAATCCGGCTGGCACGGCCCTTGGCCCGTGCACGGATGCGCTTCATGGTGGGACCTTCGTCGACGCAGATGGTCTTGACCTTCAGCTCGTCGATGTCGGCACCCTCATTGTGCTCTGCGTTGGCAATGGCAGAGTCCAGCACCTTCTTGATCATGTCGGCGCCTTTCTTCTTGCTGAACACCAGGGCGTTCAGCGCCTGCTCAACGGGCAGACCACGAATCTGGTCGGCGACCAAGCGACCCTTTTGGGCCGAGATGCGTGCAAAACGCAATTTTGCGACAGCTTGCATTGCTCCTCTCCCTTAGCGCTTGGACTTCTTGTCCGCCACGTGACCGCGATAGGTGCGGGTCAGGGCGAACTCGCCGAGCTTGTGGCCCACCATGTTCTCGGACACGAGAACGGGCACATGCTGGCGACCGTTATGCACGGCGATGGTGAAACCCACCATCTCCGGCAGAATCACCGAGCGACGCGACCAGGTCTTGATCGGTCGACGGTCGTTGGCTGCAACCGCTGCCTCCACCTTCTTAATCAGGTGGTGGTCGACAAACGGTCCTTTTCGAATGGAACGTGGCATTGCCTTAGTACCTCACCTGATTACTTGCGGCGACGATCGCGCACGATGAACTTATCGGTACGCTTGTTCTTGCGGGTCTTGTAACCCTTGGTCGGGGTTCCCCACGGGCTGACCGGGTGACGGCCACCGGAGGTACGCCCTTCACCACCACCATGCGGGTGATCGACCGGGTTCATGGCCACACCGCGCACGGTGGGGCGCACACCACGCCAGCGCTTGGCACCGGCCTTACCCAGTTTGCGCAGGCTGTGCTCGGAGTTGGACACCGAACCGATGGTCGCGCGGCACTCGGCGTGCACCTTGCGCATCTCACCGGAGCGCAGTCGAAGCGTCGCGTACTCGCCTTCACGGGCAACCAGCTGAGCCGAAGCGCCGGCGCTGCGGGCGATCTGCGCACCCTTGCCGATCTTCAGCTCGATGCAGTGCACCAGGGTACCGACCGGAATGCTGCGCAGCGGCAGACAGCTGCCGGCCGCGATAGGCGCGTCGAGACCGGACTGAACGGAATCGCCCGCCTTCAGGCCCGCCGGGGCGATGATATAACGACGCTCGCCGTCGGCGTACTTGATCAGCGCGATGTTCGCGGTACGGTTCGGGTCGTATTCCAAGCGCTCGACAACGCCGGCGATGCCGTCCTTGTCACGCTTGAAATCGATCATCCGGTAACGTTGCTTATGACCGCCGCCCCGATGCCGGGTGGTGATACGGCCAGCGTTGTTACGACCACCGCTCTTGGACTTTTTGTCCAGCAGCGGCTCGTAGGGCGCGCCTTTGTGCAGCTCCTTGTTGGTCACTTGGACCACGAAGCGGCGACCCGGCGACGTCGGTTTTGTCTTTACGACTGCCATTTCTCTGTCTCAACTCGTCTGATAGGTTTTCCAGACGGACAACTTCCGTTTACCCGTGACGTCATCCTTGACGACTGTAATGCCCCGCAGGGCTGCCGATTATCCGGCAATCGACTTACGCCTCGGCGAAATCGATCTGTTGACCTTCCTTCAGGCGCACATACGCCTTCCGGGTGTCGCTGCGCTTGCCGTTGATGGCGCCAAAACGCTTGCGCTTACCCTTGGTATTGACCACGCGGACCGCTTCGACCTGCACCTCGAACAACAGTTCGACGGCCTTGGCGATCTCCGGCTTGGTCGCGTCGCTGGTGACGTTGAAGGCGTACTGGCCGACCTCAGCAGCCATGGCGGCCTTCTCGGACACCACCGGGCTGAGCAGGACTTTCATCAGGCGCTCGGTATTCATGCCAGACGCTCCTCCAGTTCCTTCAGGGCACCGGCGGTGACCAGAATTTTCTCGAAGCCGACCAACGCGACCGGGTTGATGTCCTGCGGAAGACAGACATCCACACCGTAGACGTTGCGGGTCGACAGGATCAGGTTCTCATCGATCGCGTCGGTGACGATCAACACGTCACGCAACTCCAGCGCCTTGAGCTTTTCCATCACCGATTTGGTCTTCGGCGCGTCGACGGTGAAGGTGTCCACCACCACCAGACGCTCCTGACGGACCAGCTCGGAGAAGATCGAGCGGATCGCCGCACGATACATCTTGCGGTTGACCTTCTGCTCGTAGCTACGCGGCTCGGCAGCGAAGTTCACGCCACCGGTACGCCAGATCGGCGAACGGCTGGTACCGGAACGCGCACGACCGGTGCCTTTCTGACGCCACGGCTTGGCGCCGCCGCCTTTCACGTCGGAACGCGACTTCTGGGCCTTGGTACCGGAGCGGGCGCCCGCCATGAAGGCGGTGACCACTTGGTGCACCAGGGTCTCTTTGAACTCGGCGCCGAATACGGCATCCGAGACCTGGATCGACGACCCGCCTTGTACATTCAGGTCCATTGCTATCAACCCTTGTTCTTCAGCTTGATGGCCGGGGTGACGATCACGTCGCCGCCACGGGCCCCGGGGATGGCGCCCTTGACCAGGATCAGGTTGCGATCGGCATCGACGCGCACCACTTCCAGGTTCTGCACGTACACCTTTTCGGCACCCATGTGACCCGCCATCTTCTTACCCTTGAATACGCGACCCGGGGTTTGGCACTGACCGATGGAACCCGGCGCACGGTGCGACAGCGAGTTGCCGTGGGTCGCGTCCTGGGTGCGGAAGTTGTGACGCTTCACGCCGCCCTGGAAACCCTTACCCTTGGAGGTGCCACGCACGTCCACTTTCTGGCCGGCCTCGAAGAGGTCGACCTTCAGTTCGGCGCCGACTTCGAGCGCATCGCCATTGTGGTCGTCCAGACGGAACTCCCACAGGCCCCGACCCGCCTCGGCATTCGCCTTGGCTAAGTGGCCGGCCGCCGCCTTGTTGACACGACTGGCCTTGCGCTGACCCAGGGTGACCTGGATTGCGCTATAACCATCCGTGTCCGCATTGCGCACCTGGGTGACGCGATTCGGCTCCACTTCGATGACGGTCACCGGAATCGATGCACCATCTTCGGTGAAGATGCGGGTCATACCGGCTTTACGGCCGATTAGTCCAATTGCCATCTCTCAAACCTCAGTTCAGTTTGATCTGAACGTCGACGCCAGCGGCCAGGTCCAGTTTCATCAGGGCGTCCACCGTCTTGTCGGTGGGGTCCACGATGTCCATCAGACGCTTGTGCGTGCGGATTTCATACTGATCGCGGGCGTCTTTATTGACGTGCGGCGAGATCAGCACGGTGTATCGCTCTTTCTTGGTCGGCAAGGGGATCGGACCCAGAACCTGGGCGCCGGTCCGTTTCGCCGTATCCACGATTTCGCGGGCGGACTGATCGATCAACTTGTGATCGAAGGACTTCAGTCGAATTCGGATACACTGACCAGTCATAAGCTATTACTCGATGATCTTAGCGACCACGCCGGCGCCGACGGTGCGGCCACCTTCGCGGATGGCGAAACGCAGACCTTCTTCCATCGCGATCGGCGCGATCAGCTTCACGGTCATCTTCACGTTGTCGCCGGGCATTACCATCTCGACGCCTTCCGGCAGGTCACACGCGCCGGTCACGTCGGTGGTACGGAAATAAAACTGCGGACGATAGCCGTTGAAGAACGGGGTGTGACGACCACCTTCGTCCTTGCTCAGCACGTACACCTCGGCCTCGAAGTAGGTGTGCGGGGTG
>JASBTJ010000009.1 GCA_030148485.1 Gammaproteobacteria bacterium
GTTTGCCTGAACACGGACAAGATCGTCCCGCCATAGTCGCCAACCGCACTCGACCGCGTCAGCGTCCAACCCCAAGGAGTAGCGTCATGGAACCGTCTCACCACTCCCCCACGTCAAAGACCGTGCCGAACGACACCGAGCTGCAACAACTCGACGCCTGGTGGCGCGCCGCCTGTTACCTGGCGGCGGGGATGATATACCTGCAGGACAACCCGTTGCTGCGCGAGCCGCTGAAGCCCGAACACATCAAACGTCGCCTGCTCGGTCACTGGGGCTCCAGCCCCGGCCTGGCCTTCATGTACACCCACCTCAACCGGCTGATCGTGCAGCACGACCTGGCAGCGATCTTCCTCGCCGGCCCGGGCCATGGCGCCCCCGGCGTGCTCGGGCCGGTCTACCTGGAAGGCACCTACGGCGAGATCTACCCGGACAAGGCCGGCGACCTGGACGGCCTGCGCCGCTTCTTCAAGCAATTCTCCTTCCCCGGCGGTATCGGCAGCCACTGCACCCCCGAGACCACCGGCTCCATCCACGAAGGCGGCGAGTTGGGCTACAGCCTGTCCCACGCCTTTGGCGCGGCCTTCGATAACCCCGACCTATTGGTGACCGTAGCGGTAGGTGACGGAGAGGCGGAGACCGGCCCGCTGGCCACGGCCTGGCATTCCAACAAGTTTCTCAATCCCATCCGCGACGGTGCCGTGCTGCCGATCCTTCACTTGAACGGCTACAAGATCAACAACCCCACCCTGCTGGCGCGTATCGGTCACGAGGAATTGGAGCAGCTGCTGCGCGGTTACGGCTGGACGCCGTACTTCGTTGAAGGCGACGATCCCATGGCCATGCACCGGTGCATGGCCGAGGTCCTGGAACACTGCCTGGCGGACATCCGCGCGATCCAACATCAGGCGCGCACCAGCGGTACAGCGACCCGGGGCCGCTGGCCCATGATCGTGCTGCGCTCCCCCAAGGGCTGGACCGGCCCAGCGCAAGTCGACGGCCTCAAGGTGGCCGGCTTCTGGCGCGCCCACCAGGTGCCGCTGGGCGGTGTGCGCGACAATCCCGACCACCTGGCACAACTGGAAACCTGGCTGCGCAGCTATCGCCCAGAGGAACTGTTCGATGATCAGGGCATGCCGGTGGAGGCGCTGCGAGCCCTAGCCCCCAGCGGCGAACGCCGCATGTCCGCCAACCCGCATGCCAACGGCGGGCTACTACGTCATCCGTTACGCATGCCGGACTTTCGGGACTATGCCGAACCGGTCACCGCCCCGGCTGCCGGCGAGGCCTACAACACCAAGCCGTTGGGACGCTTGCTGCGCGATGTCATGGCCCGCAACCCGCAGCGCTTCCGCCTGTTCGGACCGGACGAAACCACCTCCAACAAACTCGATGCGGTGTACGAGGTGAGCAAGAAACTGTGGCTGGCCGACACCCTGCCCGAGGACGCCGACGGTGGCGAACTGTCGCCGGACGGACGGGTCATGGAAATGCTGTCCGAACACACCCTGGAGGGCTGGTACGAAGGCTATGTGCTGACCGGTCGGCACGGCTTTTTCGCCACCTACGAGGCCTTTGTCCACGTCATCGACTCGATGTACAACCAGCATGCCAAGTGGCTGACCATCAGCGAGGACATCCCCTGGCGGGCACCCGTCCCTTCCATCAATCTGCTGATCACCTCCACCGTGTGGCGGCAGGACCACAACGGCTTCACCCATCAGGACCCGGGCTTCCTCGACGTGGTGGTGAACAAGAACCCGAAGGTGACCCGCATCTACCTGCCGCCGGACGTGAACACCCTGCTGTCGGTGAGCGATCACTGCCTGCGCAGTCGCAACAACATCAACGTCATCGTGGCCGACAAACAAGCCCACCTGCAGTATCTGGACATGGATGCCGCCATCCGACACTGCACCAAGGGCATCGGCATCTGGTCCTGGGCCAGCAACGATGCCGACGGCGAGCCCGACGTGGTGATGGCCGGCTGCGGCGACATCCCCACCCAGGAGGCCTTGGCCGCCACCGCCTTGTTGCGCGAGCACTTTGCGGACCTCAAGATCCGTTTCATCAACGTGGTGGACCTGTTCCGCCTGCAAAGCGACAACGAGCATCCCCACGGACTGTCCGACCGCGACTTCGACAGCCTGTTCACCCGCGACAAGCCCATCATCTTCGCCTTCCACGGCTACCCGTGGCTGATCCACCGCCTGGCCTATCGGCGCACCAATCACCGCAACCTGCACGTGCGCGGCTACAAGGAGAAGGGCAACATCAACACCCCGCTGGAACTGGCCATCGACAACGAGATCGACCGTTTCAGCCTGGCGATCGACGTGATCAACCGGGTGCCGCGCCTGCAGGTGGCCGGTGCCCATGTGAAGGAACGCCTCAAAGACGTGCAGCTGGACTGCCGGGCGCACGCCCACCGCTACGGCATCGACATGCCGGAGATCCGCGACTGGCGTTGGCCCTACTGAGGCGGCCTTACGGCGGTCGGCAACGCCCGGCTGCGCGGCGCCCTGCCAGCCGCTGGTCGAGCATGGCGGGGAATCCGCACCACCCGACCGGACCAGGACAGGTGGATGTCCCTTACTTGACCAGCCGCAGCATATCCGACCAGAGGCGGGCGAGGTCGTCCTCCTTGAGCGAGATCAGCACGGCCCCGACGACCATCAACAGGGCCCCGGCGACCGTGCGCCAAGTCAGGGCCTCGGCCAGGAACACCGCCGCCAGTCCCACCACGAACACGATGCTGAGCCGGTCGATGGCCACCACGGCGGATGCGTTGCCGTCGCGCAGGGCGAAGAAATAGAACAGCCAGGACAAGGCGCCGGCGACGCCGGCGAGCACCAACAACCCCCACTCACGGCCATTCAGGTCGCCGGTGGAGAAATGGCTGAACTTGCCCATGACGGCGGCCACGGCAACCAGGAAGACCGCCATGATCACCGAACGCAGGGCCGTCGCCAGGGTCGGGTCCACCTCGCGCAGGCCGGCCTTGGCGAAGATCGCCACCAGGGCGGCGGTCAGGGCGGACAGCAGAGCATAGCTCAGCCACATCGGGTTGCTTCCAGGTCGGGTCATGGGGACAGTCCATCCATCCGGGCGCTCGGCCGCCCCGGAGACATTATCGCAGGCCGGCTTCGCCCTCGCAGCCCTGGGGGCGGCTGCGGTATCCTTGCGCGATTGTCGCCCGACACCCCATTTGACACCGACAGGCCCGAAGAAAACGCCCATGGACCCGCAGTACACCCCCCAAGACATCGAAGCCGGCGCCCAGGCCTGGTGGCAGGACAACCAGAGCTTCAAGGCCACTGAAGACCCGGACCGGGAGAAGTTCTACTGCCTGTCCATGTTCCCCTACCCCAGCGGCAAGCTGCACATGGGGCACGTGCGCAACTACACCATCGGCGATGTGATCGCCCGCTACCAGCGCATGCTGGGCAAGAACGTGTTGCAGCCCATGGGCTGGGACGCCTTCGGCCTGCCGGCGGAGAACGCCGCCATCAAGCATGGCAAGCCGCCGGCGGAGTGGACCTACGCCAACATCGACTACATGAAGGGCCAGCTCAAGTCGCTGGGCTTCGGCTACGATTGGGACCGCGAGCTGGCCACTTGTGACCCGGACTACTACCGCTGGGAACAATGGCTGTTCACCCGCCTGGTGGAAAAGGGCCTGGCCTACAAGAAGAAGGCCACGGTGAACTGGGACCCGGTGGACCAGACCGTGCTGGCCAACGAGCAGGTCATCGACGGCAAGGGCTGGCGCTCTGGCGCAACCGTCGAGAAGCGCGAGATCGAGCAGTGGTTCATCAAGATCACCGACTATGCCCAGGAACTGCTGGATGACCTGGAAAAGCTCGACCAGTGGCCCGAGCAGGTGCGCACCATGCAGCGCAACTGGATCGGCCGTTCCGAGGGCGTGCAGATGGACTTCGGCCTGGAAGGCGGCCCGTTCGAAGGTGTGGGCGACAAGCTGACCATCTTCACCACCCGCCCGGACACCCTGATGGGCGTCACCTATGTGGCCGTCGCCGCCGAGCACCCGCTGGCACTGGCCGCCGCCAAGAGCAATGCCGAACTGGCCGCTTTAATCGACGAGTGCAAGCAGGGCGGCGTGTCCGAGGCAGAAATCGAGACCATGGAAAAAAAGGGCTTCGCCCTCGGCATGAACGCCCTGCACCCGGTCACCGGCGAGGCAGTGCCCATCTATGCCGCCAACTTCGTGTTGATGGGCTACGGCACCGGCGCGGTAATGGCAGTGCCCGCCCACGATCAGCGCGACTGGGAGTTCGCCGACAAGTACGGCATTGAAAAATGGCAGGTCATCCTGCACGCCGACGGCAGCGAAGCGGACATCAGCAAGGCGGCCTTCACCGATAAGGGCCTGCTGACCAATTCCGGCGAATTCGATGGCCTGACATCTGAAGAGGCCTTCGACGCCATCGCCGCCTGGCTGGAGAAACACGGCAAGGGTGAAAAGCAGGTCAACTTCCGCCTGCGTGACTGGGGCGTGTCCCGCCAGCGCTACTGGGGCTGTCCGATCCCGGTGATCAACGGCGCCGATGGCAGCACCCGCACCCCCGACGAGTTCCCCGTGCGCCTGCCCGAGGACGTGATCGTCGACGGCTCCGGCTCGCCGCTGAAGAAAATGACCGCGTTCTACGAACTGCCAAACGGCGAGCAGCGCGAGACCGACACATTAGATACCTTCTTTGAGAGCAGCTGGTACTACGCCCGCTACTGCTGCCCGGACGCCGACACCGCCATGCTCGACGAGCGTGCCAGGTACTGGCTGCCGGTGGACCAGTACATCGGCGGCGTGGAACACGCCGTGCTGCACCTGCTGTACGCGCGCTTCTTCAACAAACTGATGCGCGACGAAGGCCTGGTGGCCAACGACGAGCCCTTCACCCGCCTGCTCACCCAGGGCATGGTGATCGCCGAGACCTACTACCGCGAAAACCCGGACGGCTCCAAGGACTGGTTCAACCCGGCGGACGTGGACGTGCGGCGCGACGACAAGGGCCGCACCATTGCCGCCACCCTGAAAAGCGACGGGCAGCCTGTCATTGCCGGTGGCGTCGAGAAAATGTCCAAGTCCAAGAACAACGGCGTGGACCCGCAATCGATGATCGACGCCTACGGCGCCGACACGGTGCGCCTGTTCACCATGTTCGCGGCGCCGCCGGAGCAGTCCCTGGAATGGTCCGACGAAGGCGTCGAGGGCGCGCACCGCTTCCTGAAACGCTTGTGGACCCTCTGCGCCAACAACGCCGAGGCGATCCGCGCCGGCGGCGATCCGAGCACACTGGACGATGGCGCTCAGGAAGCGCGACGCGATATTCACACCGCGCTTAAGAAGGCGCTGTTTGATTTTTATCGGCAGCAGTTCAACACCGTGGTGTCGGCCTGCATGACCATGGTCAACACTCTCAACAAGACAGCAGCGCCTGCCGTGCTGCAGGAAGGGGTCGGCATCGTGCTACGCCTGCTCGGCCCCATCGCCCCGCATATGTGCCACCACCTGTGGCGCGAGCTGGGGTATGGTGACGATATCCACGCCGGCGGCTGGCCGGCGGTGGACGAAGGCGCGCTCGCCCAGGACAGCGTCGAATACGTGGTGCAGGTAAATGGCAAGTTGCGCGCCAAGGTGAACGTGGCCGCGGATGCCGACAAGGCCACCGTCGAGGACGCCGCCAAGGCCGACGAGAACGTGCAACGTTTCACCGCTGGCAAGACCGTGATCAAGGTGATCGTCGTACCCAACAAACTGGTGAACATCGTCGTCAAATAGCCGCCGCGACGATGGACCGCGGGATGGGGAGCTCGCGGCGGGTTCAGCAAGCACCACCTCGGCATAGACGAACAAGACGGGGCTCAGGGAAAACCGGATGCGTACACAGACAACCACGATTCGCCTGGGCTGGCTTTTCCTGCTGGCCCTGACACTGACCGCCTGCGGCTTCCAGCCCCGCGGCCAGGCCATCGCGCCCGCCTCGGCCATCACCCCGCTGGCTCTCGCCGGCATCGACGCCGATCACCCGCTGTACATCGCCATCCAGAAACGGCTTGCCCCCGGAACATTGGTCGCGGATCCCGGCCAGGCCCGCGCCGTGGTGACGATCAGCAAGGTGCAGAGCCGCGGCGAATTGTTGACCGTGGACGCGCGCAACAAGAGCAGCGAACTGGAACTGACCGAATCGTTCGACTATTCGATTCGCAGCGGTGAGCGTGAATCCGTACCCGAGCAGCTATCGGCCCAACGCATCCACTACGCCCCAGGCGATGCGGTGCTGGCCCGCGCCCGCGAGGCCGACACTTTGCGCGAACACATGTATGCCGAGCTGGCCGACCGTCTGGTGCGCCGGCTGGCCGCCTGGCAATAACCCATGCGACTGCGTGTCGAGGACCTGCCGCGGCACCTGAGGGGGGAGCTGGCGCCTCTGTATCTGATCTGCGGCGACGAGCCGTTGCAATCAGGTGAAGCCGGCGACGCCATCCGTACCGCTGCCCGTGCGGCCGGCTATGCCACCCGCCAGGTATTCGAAGCCAACGCGCAGTTCGACTGGGGCGGCCTGGCCGCCGAGGCCAACGCCTTGTCGTTGTTCGCTGAACAAAAGATCATCGATCTACGTATCCCGTCCGGGAAGCCCGGTAAGGAAGGGGGAGCGGCCCTGGCCGAGTACGCCGCCAACCCCCCGCCCGACACCCTGTTGCTGATCACCCTTCCCAAGCTCGACAAGTCACAGCAGAACACCAAGTGGTTCAAGTCGTTGGACAAGCTTGGCGCCACCATCCAGGTGTGGCCCATCAAGGCCGGGGATTTGCCACGCTGGGTCGATCGACGCATGCGGGCGGCCGGCCTGGACCCCAGCGCAGAGGTGGTACAACTGCTGGCGGATCGGGCCGAGGGCAATCTGCTGGCGGCGCGCCAGGAGATCGACAAGCTGCTGTTGCTCAACGGCCCGGGGGGGGTCGACCTGGAGCAATTCAGCGCCGCCCTATCGGACAGCTCCCGCTTCGATGTGTTCGATCTGGTGGACAGCGCACTGAACGGCGACACCGCACGCAGTCTGCGCATCCTGCACGGGCTGCAGGCCGAGGGCGTCGCCAGTCAGCTGGTATTGTGGGCCTTGGCGCGCGAGATCCGCGCCCTGGCCCGCATGGCGACCGAGGCCAAACAGTCGGGCAACGTCGGCCAGGCACTCGCCGCGGCACGGGTATGGGACAGCCGCAAACCGCTGATCCGCGCCGCCTTGCAACGCCTCGGGCCGCGGGCCTGGGCCAGCCTGCTGGCACGCTGCCAGGCGATAGACCTCACCATCAAAAGCCGCTCTGGTGACGATGCCTGGCGGCAGTTCGAGGTGCTGTTGTTGAACATGGCCGGCGTCCGTCTGCCGGCCGCGCAACTGAGCCGGACCGCGTGATCATCGAATAAGCAATCACTCGCCAGACGTGCCGACGAGTAAGGAGACTCCGCATGCCGCACCCGATCGCCTATCAACCGGACCTGCCGTTTCTGTCACGCCATTTGCGTGCACTCACCTATGTCCTGAATCTGTCGCGTTTCAGTGTCGTCGTGCTGCTGGTCGGCGCCGCCTTGCTGGCCTCCGGGCAAGGCCAGGACGTGCTGATCAGCGTCGGCGAGGACAATCAGTTCGGTCGACTGTTGCTCGGCATCACCTTGTGGGCCACCAGCATCTGGCTATGGGCGCGCGTGCTCCTGAACATCCATTTGCCCGCGCCTCCGGTCGACACCCTGACCCTGGCGCCGTATCGCCGTTGGGTCCCCCGCCTGCTTGGCACGCTGGGCTTCGTGGTGGTCGCCGTCGACGCGGGCAACGCCGGCGGTGAGGCGAATGACCTGATCATCCCCATCATCATCCTGGGGGTGGTGTTTTTTTCCGCCGTGACCTGGCGACGCGCCATGGCCCGCAGAATCGCCCGGATGCGGGCCGGGCCACTGGCGCACGACCACTGGCTGTGGGTGGAGGACCAAGGTGGCGATGCCCAGGTGGCCGGCTTCTGGCGCGCGATGAATTGCGGCGTGGGACGTTTTGGCCTGTTGATGCTGGTCATCGGCAGCGGGTTATTTATCTGGGGGGTCGCGCGCCCATTGGCGATGGCCGACTACTTCGACACCATCCTGCTGTTGTTCGTCTGGGGCGCGACGGTATTGCCCCTCGGTAGTCTGCTCACCTACTGGGGCAATCTGAAGGGCGTGCCGGTGCTGACCCTGCTGTTGGTCGCGGCGCTGCTGTTCAGCTTGATCAACGACAATCACGCCATCCGCCCGCTGGCCGGACACGTGCCTGCGGATCGTCCCCACATCGACGAGGCCATCGCGTCCTGGCAGGCCAGCAACTGCCGGGACGGCGAGTGCCCCTATTTCGTCGTCATGGCCACCGCCGGCGGCGGCATCCGCGCCGGGTTCTAGACCGGCACCGTGCTCGGCAGCCTCCACCAGACGGTGCCCGATTTCGACGACCAGCTGTTCGCCATCAGTGGCGTGTCGGGCGGCTCCATGGGCGCGACCTTCTATCGGGCCGCGGCCTTGGGCGGTACCGGGAACTGCACCCTGGGGTTTCGCGACTGTCTGCTCAGCGCCATCGGTCAGGACTATCTCACCCCGCTGTCCGTCGCACTGCTCTACCCCGACCTGGCGCAACGCTTCCTGCCGATTGCCATGCTACCGGACCGCGCCCAGGCCCTGGAACGCGCCTGGGCCAAGGGCTTTCAGGACGTCTACGGCCGCGACACGTTGAACAGCTCCTTCGCCGCGCTGAGCGACACCCAGGGCAGGCCCTGGCCGGCGTTGTTCCTCAATGCCACCTGGACCAACAGCGGTGGACGCCTGGTGGCCAGCAGCCTGCGCTTCACACCGCGCCCCGGGGCACAGGCCCAGGTGCCGTTTTCGCCGCTGCCCAAGGACCAGCTCGACATCCTCGGCCACGACATCCGCCTGGCGTCGGCGGCACACAACAGTGCGCGCTTTCCGGTGGTCAGTCCGCCGGGCAGCTGGCGGGATGCCGACGGCAAGGTGGCCGGACGGCTGCAGGACGGCGGCCTGTTCGAGAACTACGGCGCCGAAACCGCCATCGAGATCCTCGATCATGCCAAGGCGGTGATGGGCGACAGGTTCCGCCCCCTGGTGATCATGATCAGCAGCGACCCGGAACTGTCGACCACGCTGGCGGATATCGAACCCGGCCCGGTGAACAACTTTGCCGCCGAACTGCTGGCCACCGTACGCACCCTGCTCAAGACACGGGTTGCACACGGCGACGAGTCCGCGGTGTGGCTGGAGAGCTGGGCGCGGATCAACGGGGCGCCATTGGCCTATTTCAGCATGTGTCCGCCAGCCGCGGGCGAACTGGAGGGGGACGAGATCGGCACCGACCCGCCTTTGGGCTGGGCGTTGTCGGACCGTGCCCGGCGCACCATTCAGGGTTTCATGCTGGAGGCCGATCGCAACGGGCGGGCCTTCCCCAGACCGGTGGCCGAGTGCCGGGCCCGCAATCAGGAAGCCCTGCAACGCACCGCCAGCCTCTTGCAGGGGGCCTCAAACTGAGCCGCTGCGCGCGTCGTCCAGCGGCAGAAAATAACCGCTGGCAAGGGCCTCGTGCACCTTGCTCAGGCCGAGCTGGATCTGATCGATATACAGATGCAGTTTGTCCTGATTGAGCCGTTCGACCTTGGTATCGCCGACCTTTTCCTGCAGACCGCTGATGGCGTCCCGGCAGGCGGTGTTGCGCGGCAGCCCGGCCACTTCGTGCTGCACCGCCTGCAGGCAATGCAGCACGCTGCGGGGGAAGGTGGTGTCCTGGAACAGGAAACGCAGTACCTCACCCCGCTGCACCCGCACCTGCATTCGGCGGCGGTACATATGGTACGACGACAGCGACTTGAGCACGCTCATCCACTGAATGGTCTCGAAGGGCCTGAGCTCACTGGTATCGTCCGGTAGCAGGTTGGCGGTACGCACGTCGACGATGCGGGTGGTCATGTCGGCGCGTTCCAGGTTGCGCCCCATACGCAGGAAGGACCAGGCCTCATCACGACTGAGCGTCGCGCCGAGCATGCCGGTCAACAGCTGGGAACCTTCGATGATGCGCTCCAGATAGGCATGACGCCCCTTTTTTGCCAAACCGGACTGCAGGTTGTCCCGCGCATAGATATTCAGTTCGGTCAGCAGTTCCCAGGTCGCCTTTGGGACGATATCCCGAATGGTGCGACAATTTTCCCGCGCCTGGTTCAATGCGCTCAGAATGGAACCGGCGTTGTCCATATCGCCGATCAGGAACTTGACCACATTGCGTTCGCTGTAGTCCTTGTAACGACCTTCGAATTCGCCTTCCTGGCCGGTGATGGCAATCAAGGGCTCCCAGCCGGGCGCCACCCCCTTGGGCAGATCCAGCAACAGAAAGGCGTTGACGTTGATCAGCCGCGCGGTGTTCTCGGCCCGCTCCACATAGCGGCCCATCCAGTAAATGTGTTCGGCAACTCGTGACAACATGTTATTGGTTCCTTTAACGAAGCGCTGAACAAGTCCACCCTGGACTGCTCAGCGCACGCTGCGCTGCAAACGCGGTTTACAGCTTGCTGCAAAATCTGTCACTTGCCGTGACCGGGTTTGGCGGCACCTCCCTGTGCCGCGAAAGCGCTGAATTTTTCAGCGGTGGTCTCAAGCGTCGACGATCCAGGTGTCCTTGCTGCCGCCACCCTGCGATGAGTTGACCACCAGCGACCCCTTGCGCAAGGCCACCCGCGTCAAGCCGCCGGTGGTGACCTGGGTCTTCCGACCGGACAGGATGAACGGTCGCAGATCCACGTGACGCGGTTCCAGGTGATCGTGTATGACGGTTGGCACCGTGGACAGGCTGAGGGTCGGCTGGGCAATGTAGTTGCGCGGATTGCGGCGGATCAGCCGCGCGAACTGATCGCGCTCCTTCTGCGTCGCGCTCTTGCCCATCAACATGCCGTAACCGCCGGATTCGTTGGCCGGCTTGACCACCAGCTTGTCCAGGTTGTCGAGCACATAGTCGCGCTCTTCCTTGTACATGCAGCGATAGGTCGGCACATTGGGGATCACCGGCTTCTGTCCCAGGTAGTATTCGATGATCTCCGGCACGAAGGCGTACACCACCTTGTCGTCCGCCACCCCGGCGCCGGGCGCATTGGCCAGCGCGACATTGCCGGACTTCCAGGCGCGCAACAGGCCGGGCACACCGAGCATCGAATCCTCCCGAAACGCTTCGGGGTCCATGAATTCGTCATCGATACGTCGATAGATCACATCCACCCGTTTCGGGCCGGACACTGTCCGCATGTACACCACGTCCTTGTCGTCCACCAACAAATCCCTGCCTTCCACCAGTTCGCAGCCCATCTGCTGCGCCAGGTAAGCGTGTTCGAAGTAGGCCGAGTTGTAGATCCCCGGGGTCAGCACCACGATCTCCGGATGCTTGACCTTGCGCGGCGACAGATCGCACAACGTGTCGAACAGCTGCGACGGATAGTCGTCCACGGGCATGGGCGCATAATCCTCGAACAGTTCGGGGAACACGCGTTTAGTGACCTCGCGATTCTCCAGCATGTAGGACACGCCGGAAGGCACTCGCAGGTTGTCCTCCAGCACGTACAGCCGGCCGTTGCCGTCACGCACCAGATCCGAGCCGCAGATATGGGCCCAGATACCCAACGGCGGGTTCACGCCCACGCATTGTGGCCGGAAGTTCTTCGAGTCCGCCAGGATCTCGGCGGGAAACACGCCGTCCTTGATGATCTTCTGTTCGTGATAAAGATCGTCGATGAATTTGTTCAGTGCCTTGACGCGCTGCTTGAGACCCTTCGCCACCATGTCCCATTCGGACTTGGGGATGATTCGCGGCACGATATCGAAGGGCCAGTTGCGATCGATGGCGCCGGCCTCGGTGTACACCGTGAAGGTGACGCCCATTTCCTTGATCGCCAGATCGGCGGCGTCCTGGCGCTCGGCCAGATCGGCTGCATCCATCTTGCGTAACTGACGCACCAGATGTTTGGCGTGGCTGCGGGAGCGATTCGGTTTGGCCAGCAATTCGTCGTACAGACCGTCGGTATTGTACTGCTTCAAGTCGATGGGCATGGCGTCCTTTTCACGGCTAGATGGTGAATGGGCATATCGCGTCATTGCGATGACTGGTACCGCAGGTCCAGCGTGTACGGGTGATCGCCGTGCGGCTCCGGCGGCGACGCGGCGATCTTGCCGGGCGTATGGCCCAGCTCGCTGAACCGCGCAAGCCGTCGCGCCTCCGCTTCGTAGCTGTTCACCGGCAGGGTTTCATAGTTGCGGCCGGCCGGGTGCGCTACATGATAGACACAGCCACCGAGCGATTGGTCACACCAGGTATCGACGATATCGAACACCAGCGGCGCCTGCACGCCGATGGCCGGATGCAGGCCGGACGGAGGACTCCATGCCTTGTAGCGCACACCCGCAACCTGGGTACCGCGCTCCCCCGTGGCCCGCAGCGGCACCCGGCGACCGTTGCAGGTCACCACATGGCGACTGTCGGTCAGCCCCCTGAGCTTCACCTGCAGCCGCTCCACCGAGGAATCCACGAAGCGTGCGGTCCCCTGGCAGGTGACCTCCTCGCCCAACACATGCCAGGGCTCGATGGCAAAGCGCAGCTCCAGTTCCATGTCATCGATTTGGGTGGTGCCGTATTGTGGGAAGCGGAAGTTGAAGAAGGCCTCGAACCAGCTGCGCTTGAACGGATACCCCCAACGGCCGAGTTGGTCGAGCACGTCGCCGAAATCCTGCCATACGTAATGCGGCAGCATGAACCGGTCGTGCAGCTCGGTTCCCCAGCGCACCGGATTCATGTCGTAGGGGTGCGTCCAAAACCGCGCCACCAAGGCACGCAGCAGCAGCATCTGCACAGTGCTCATACGCGGGTGGGGCGGCATCTCGAAACCCCGGAATTCGACGATACCCAGACGCCCGGTGGCGCTGTCGGGCGAGTACAACTTGTCGATGCAGAATTCACTGCGGTGGGTATTGCCGGTCATGTCCACCAGCAGGTTGCGTAGTGCACGGTCGATTTTCCACGGGCTGTCCAGGTCTCCCTCTGGCAGCTGTTGCAGGGCGATCTCCAACTCGTACAAGGTGTCGTCGCGGGCCTCGTCCACCCGCGGTGCCTGGGAGGTCGGGCCAATGAACAACCCGGAAAACAGGTAGGACAGGCTGGGATGGTTCTGCCAAAAACGCAGCAGGCTGGTGAGCACCTGGGGGCGCCGCAATAGCGGGCTATCGGCCGGGGTCGCACCGCCCAGGGTGACGTGGTTGCCCCCGCCGGTGCCGGTGTGACGTCCATCGAGCATGAATTTCTCGGTGGTCAGGCGGGACTGCCGGGCCTGCTCGTACAGCACATCGGTATTTTCCACCAATTCCCGCCAGCTCTTCGCCGGGTGGATGTTCACTTCGATCACCCCCGGGTCCGGCGTGACTTTCAGCTGTTTAAGACGCGCATCGGACGGCGGCCCGTAGCCTTCCAACACCACTTCTGTGTCGAGGCCTTCTGCGGTCTTTTCGATGGCCGCGACCAGATCCAGCCAATGGGTCAGCTCGGACAACGGCGGCAGGAACAGATGCAGTACCCCGTTACGCACCTCGGCACAGAGCGCGGTCCGGGCCCGGGTCTGCTCCGGCGCGTCGGCCATGCCTTGGGCGTGGCGATCGGCCGACTCACGGGGAGGGACGGCACCCGCCTGGTAGCGCGCGTGCACCTGCCCGTAGTCCAGCGGCAGGGCCTCGGCAGGCGCAAAGGGATCACGGGGCGGCGCCTGTTCGGGCGGCTCGTCGTCGTACAGCAGGCCGTCCAGGGGCAGACGCAGTCCCATCGGCGAGTCGCCGGGCAACAGGAACAGATGTCCTCGGCGGAACCGCCAGGGGCCGGTCTGCCAGCGCTCGGTGCCATGGTCCCAGCGCAACGGCAGCGCAAAGCCGACAATCTTGTCCAACCCCTGGTCGAACACGCGCCGCAATCGGTCACGCTCCAACGGGTCGGCCAGTTTGTTGTCCCGCACGTCGACGTTGGCGGGCAACTGGCCCTCCTTCCACAGGTAGTACAGACCGTCTTCATAGGCCGGTAGAAAAGTGCCGGCACTCAGTCCGAGCTGTCGGGCCAACCCGTGCACGAAGGCCCGTGCCAGGGCTTCGTCGGCGTCCCCGCTGACCAACGGGTCCGCCAGACGCGCGGGATCCCGCCACACCGGCTGGCCGTCCGTGCGCCAGTAACATCCCAATGCCCAGCGGGGCAGCGGTTCGCCCGGATACCACTTGCCCTGCTCGTGGGTGAGCACCGCGCCCGGTGCGAAATGCTCACGCAGGCGGCGTAAAAGAACGCCGGCCCGTTCGCGTTTGTGATCGCCCAGCGCGGCGGTGTTCCATTGCGCACTGTCCATGTCGTCGATGGACACGAAGGTCGGTTCGCCACCCATGGTGAGACGCACATCGGCCTCGGCGAGCTGGCGATCCACGGCGTCGCCCACGGCCAACACCTGGTCCCACTGCGCGTCATCGTAGGGTTTGGTGACCCGCGTGTCTTCACGGATCCGGGTCACCCGGTTTTCGAAATCGAAACTCACCTCCGCCTTGTCGGCGGCGCCGGTGATGGGCGCCGCGCTGATCGGGTCCGGGGTGCAGGCCAACGGGATGTGCCCTTCCCCGGCAAACATGCCCGAGGTGGGATCCAGCCCGATCCAACCGGCACCCGGCACGTACACTTCGGCCCAGGCATGCAGGTCGGTGAAGTCGGCCGCCGCGCCGGACGGTCCGTCCAGTGCCTTCTGATCCGGGGCAAGCTGCACCAGATAACCGGACACGAAGCGGGCCGCCAAGCCCAGGTGGCGGCAGATCTGCACCAACAGCCAGGCGCTGTCGCGACAGGACCCTCGGGCCGATGTCAGCGTCTGTTCGCAACTCTGAACGCCGGGCTCCATACGCACCACATAGCCGATGTCTCGCTGCAAACGGGTGTTCAGGTCGACCAGAAAATCCACCGTCCCGGCAGGTTCGCGGGGAACCTGGGACAACCAATCCCGTAGTCGCTTGCCGGACTCGCTGATCTTCAAATAGGGCGCCAGGTCACGTTGCAACTGTTGCTCGTATTCGAAAGGAACCTTGTCGGCCGACTCCTCGACGAAGAAATCGAACGGATTGATAGTGACCAGGTCCGCGATCAGGTCGACACCGACGCTCAGCTCACGGGTCTTTTCGGGAAACACCACCCGTGCGATGTAATTGCCGAACGGGTCCTGCTGCCAGTTGAGGAAATGTGGCTCGGGGCTCACCGTCAAGGCATAGCGGTGCACTGGCGTGCGGGTATGCGGCGCCGGACGCAAACGGATCAGATGGGGTGACAAGCCGACCAGACGGTCGTAGTGATATTCGGTGCGATGATGGATCGCGATGCGGACGGCCATCCGGGGCTCCCTATGATCGATCGGCCTGAATGACCCTTACGCTAGCCTAAAGTTCGCCTGATGTTCAGCTCTTTATTTGCGCGTCGCTAGTACGCATACTGCGCCGATTATCCGCCCCGCTTTGCTCAGGGACCCCGCCATGACCTATTGCCTCGGCCTTTGCCTCGAAGACGGACTGGTGTTCGCTTCCGACTCCCGTACCAATGCAGGCGTCGACTACGTGACCACCTATTCCAAGATGCATGTCTTCACACCCGCGCCCGACCGGGTATTCGTGATCCTGTCCGCCGGCAACTTGGCGACCACCCAGGAGGTCATCAACCATGTCCAGCGCGACATCGACTACCCCGGCGAAGGCACCAACCTGACCAATGCCCGTTACCTGTTCGAGGCGGCCGAATACATCGGCGCCATTAGCCTGCAGGTGCAACAGGAACACGGCGCCGCGCTGTCGAACAGCGGCGTCAGCGGGGAGACCACGTTGATCGTGGGCGGACAGATCGCCGGTCAGCCGCATGGCTTGATGATGATCTACCCCCAGGGCAACTACATCACGTCCTCCCCCGAAACGCCCTATTTACAGATCGGGGAGAGCAAATACGGTAAGCCGGCGTTAGACCGCATTGTCGGTCCGGGGCTAACCCTGGAGGAAGGCGCACGCCTGTGCCTGGTCAGCCTGGATGCCACCGCGCGCTCCAACATCACCGTCGGCCCCCCTTTCGAGGTGGGCATGTACCAGGCCAACAGCCTGTCCCTTGGCCACCGTATGCGCTTCGCCGATGACGACGCCTATCTCATCGGGGTGCGAAATGCCTGGAACAACGGCATCCAGGCGGCGTTTGACGGCCTGCCCCGATTCGAATGGGAAGACCAACAGCTGCCGCTCGCCCCGCCCGGCGCCGTGCCGTCCTGACACCCGGCCGCGCGCCGCGGGTATTACCAGACCGGCCGTTGTAAAATGGCCGGTCTGTCGTTTCAGGGGAGCAGCACCGTGGCACAAGCCGAGATCACCGATGTCATCGCCTATATGGCCGAACTGGGCCGGCAGGCCCGTGTCGCCAGTCGCGCGCTGGCGGCGGCCGACAGCCATGCCAAGAACGCGGCGCTGCATGCCATCGCCGACGATCTGGACCAGCACCGCACGGTGTTGCTGGAAGAAAATCTCAAGGACATGAATGCCGGACAGGCCAAGGGCCTGGATGCGGCCTTGCTCGATCGGCTGGAACTGACGCCGAGCCGCATCGACGGCATGATCGAGGGCCTACGTCAGATCGCCGCGCTCGCCGATCCCATCGGTGAGATCTTCGATATGACATACCGTCCGTCAGGGATCCAGGTCGGGCGCATGCGGGTGCCGCTTGGCGTGGTGGGCATCATCTACGAATCCCGACCCAACGTGACGGCGGACGCGGCGGCGCTGTGCCTGAAGTCGGGCAACGCAACCGTGTTGCGCGGCGGCTCCGAGGCGTTCTTCTCCAACCAGGCCATCGCGCGCTGCATAAGCCGCGGCCTCCAGGCCGCCGGGCTGCCGGCGGACGCGGTACAAGTGGTCGCCACCACCGACCGCGCCGCCGTGGGCGCCATGATCACCAGCCCTGAATCCATCGACGTGATCATCCCCCGCGGCGGCAAGGGCCTGATCGAGCGCATCAGCAACGACGCCCGGGTACCGGTCATCAAGCACCTGGACGGCATCTGCCACGTCTACGTGGACGACGAGGCCGATCCGCAAAAGGCGTTCGACGTCACGTTGAACGCCAAGGCCCAACGCTACGGCACCTGCAACACCGCCGAAACCCTGTTGGTCCACGACACCATCGCCGCGGACTTCCTGCCGCGTATCGCCGGTGCGTTGTGGGACAAAGGCGTGGAATTACGTGGCTGCGACAAGACCCGCGCCATCCTGGGCGAAGGCTGCAAAACAGCTACCGCCGAAGACTGGGATACCGAGTATCTGGCACCGATTCTGTCGGTCCGGGTGGTCGACGATCTGGATCAGGCCATGGACCACATCGAGACCCACAGCTCGCGCCACACCGAGAGCATCGTCACCGAGAACATCACCAAGGCACGCCGCTTCCTGCGTGAGGTGGATTCCAGCTCGGTGATGGTCAATGCGTCCACCCGCTTCGCCGACGGCTTCGAGTACGGCCTGGGTGCCGAAATCGGCATTTCCACCGACAAGTTCCATGCCCGCGGCCCGGTGGGTCTCGAGGGCCTGACGAGCGTGAAGTACATTGTCCTGGGCGACGGGCATATCCGCACTTGAAGAGCAGGAGCATAGGCCTTGAGGTCGCAGACCTGGGGACCGCGCGATGATCGGCATCTTCGGCGGCACCTTCGACCCCATCCATAATGGCCACCTACGGGTCGCTCTGGACGTCACCGAGGCGCTGAATCTTCAGGCGCTGCATTTCGTCCCGCTCAACGGCGCAGTTCACCGCGCGCGCCCCCAGGCGGCCGCGGCGGAGCGTCTGGCCATGGTGCAAGCCGCGGTGGGGGATGAGCCGCGCTTCGTCGCCGACGACCGCGAACTGCGCCGTGGCGGCGATTCCTACACCCTCGACACCCTGCGCGACCTGCGCAACCAGTTCGGGCAGGACACGCCCTTGTGCCTGCTGCTCGGCGAGGACGCCTTTGCCGGGCTGCCCACCTGGCATGCGCCCGAACAGGTCATGGAGCTGGCGCATCTGGTGGTGATGCAACGACCGGGCTGCAGCCTCGATCCGGCGCCGCCCCTGGACCGCTGGATCGCGCGTCGCCGCAGCGACGATCCGGCCCAATTGCGCGACGCGCCAGGGGGCCGCATGTTGCCGCTGCCGGTCACCCAATTGGCGATCTCGGCCACCGACATCCGCCACCGTGTGGCGACCGGTCGCAGCGCCCGCTACCTGACACCGGACCCTGTACTGGCCCACATCCATCGCCACGATCTGTATCGCAACCTCGGTGACTGACGCCGCCATGGGTTATCATTAGCCCCTACGCCTTTCCCAACGGACCCCCCCATGCAGGTAGAAGCACTCCGCGATCTGGTCGTCAAATCCCTGGACGACATGAAGGGCCAGGACATCAAGGTCCTGGACGTGCGCGGCAAAACCAGTATCACCGACTTTTTCGTGATCGCCTCCGGCACCTCGGACCGACACGTGAAATCGCTGGCCGAGACCGTCGCCTTCCAGGCCAAGCAGGCCGGCGAGCCAGCCATCGGGCTGGAAGGCCTCGACGAGGGAGAGTGGGCGCTGATCGACCTCAATGGCGTGGTCGTTCACGTCATGCAAGCCAAGGTGCGCGACTTCTATCAACTGGAAAAGCTCTGGGAAGTGGACGCCCCGGCTGCCGAACGCCTCAGTCGCACGCGCGGCTAGATCCACCAGCCACTTCCCGCTCGCCCGATCATCGAGGGCCAAAACCATACTCCAAGCGTGGCTTTGAAACTCGACGCCTCCCCTTTTGTCTCTTTGACTACGCTTTGAATTCCCGACGGCGGGCGGTCAGTGATTGGCCACCCGTCACCATTCAGCCATTCGAGCATCCACTTGAAGCCTATGTACAAACACACTCTGACTCCCGTCATGCTGCTGATCGGCGGCCTGACGGTCACCACAGCCCATGCTGCCCCGGACGGCAAAGACATCGCCATGAAAGGCGCCGGCGGTGTTCCCTGCCAGGCGTGCCATGGGCTCAACGGCGAAGGCAACGAAGCGGGCGGCTACCCCCGCTTGGCGGGCATGAACGCCGAATATCTTGCCCACCAGTTGAAGTCGTTCAAGAATGGCAGCCGTAAAAACCCCGTCATGGCGCCCCAGGCGGCATCACTCACCGACGCCCAGGTCAAGGCGGTGGCAAATTACTATGCCCAGCTGCCCGTTCCGGTCGTACAGGCACCGACACCTCCTGCAGAACTCATGACGGCAGGCGAGTCACTGGCCCGCAACGGACGCTGGTCCGACACCATTCCCGCCTGCATCCAGTGTCACGGTCCCCATGGCCAGGGCGTGGATCCGTACTTCCCCGACATCGCGGGGCAACACGCCAGCTATATCGCCCACCAGCTCAAGGCTTGGCAGTCCGGTCAGCGCAGCAATGACCCGAACGGTCTGATGGCCGCCGTCGCCAAACGCTTGAGCGACGCCGACATCAAGGCCGTTGCCGCCTATTTCGCCAGCCAGCCGGCCGCCGCCGGGAAGTAAAGGAATCCGTCATGCGAACCCTGTACCTTCAACCTGCGGTCACCCTGGCCGCCGCACTGATCGCCATGCCGCTGGCCGCCGCGCAGGACAAGCGCGTCGACTACCAGGCGGAATTGCCCAAATCGCCCGGTGTCGGGGAATCCGGTTATCACGTGCCACCGCCCCACGGTGATTACCCCAAAGGCCCATTTGGGGAAGCGGTGAAACGGGGCGAGGCCCTGTTCACCGACACCCAGACGAACGCCGGCGAATACGTCGGAAACGGTCTGAACTGCGCCAACTGCCATGTCGACGCCGGTCGGCTGGCCAACTCGGCGCCGCTATGGGCCGCCTGGGTAGCATACCCGGCCTATCGCAAAAAGAACGATCACGTGAACAGCATGGAGGAACGTATCCGCGGCTGTTTCACCTACTCAATGAACGCTAAGGGCTCCAAGGTCGGCCATGCGCCCGAGCCAGGCACCCCGCTGCTGACCGACATGGAGGCCTACATGTATTGGCTGGCAAAGGGCGCCCCCACCGGCGAAAAACTGCCTGGCCGCGGCTACCCCAAGCTGGACAAGCCGCCCAAGCCGTATAGCCCCGAGCGCGGAGCCAAGGTTTACGCCGACAATTGCGCCATCTGCCACGGCGATACCGGCCAGGGTCGCCACACCGCGGACGGCAAGGGCTATGTGTTCCCACCGCTATGGGGCAAGGACTCCTTCAACTGGGGTGCCGGCATGCACCGGGTGAACACTGCGGCCGCCTTCATCAAGGCCAACATGCCGCTGGGCAAACCCGAAAGCCTGAGCTTGCAGGACGCCTGGGACGTAGCTGCCTTCGTGAACCACCATGACCGTCCCAGCGACCCCCGCGAGAAGGGCGATCTGGCAGATACCGACGCCAAGTTCCACAAGCACCAGTGCTATTACGGCGACAAGGCCGACGGCAAGGTACTGGGCACCGGCACCGGGAACTAAAAGGTCAGAGGTTCCGCGGCACCGGGAGGCGCCGCCAAAATCGGTCACTGCAAGTGACTGTTTTCGAAGCAAGCTGCAAACCGCGTTTGCACGCTTGCAACGCAGCGTGCGCTGAATAAGTCCAGGATGGACTTATTCAGCGCTTCCTCAGGTGCGCCGGTGGTTTTCCCACCAGCCCGGTAACGCACCGATACCCTCGAGGATCACGTCGGGCACAATGCCCGACGACAGATCCGCCGCACGGAACTTGCCGGTGCGGACCAGGCCGCCACGCAACCCGGCCCGCTGCGCACCCCGGACATCGCTCACGATGTCGTCCCCGATCATCAACACCTGTTCCGCCGCCAGACCCATATCGTCCAGCGCCGCCTGGAAAAACGCCGCGGACGGCTTGCCCAGGACCACGGGCTCCGCCCCACTGGCATAACTGAGCGCGGCGACCATGGCGCCGACGTCGAGGCGTAGGCCATCGGCCGCCTGCCAGAAACGCGTCATGCCTAGTGCCAGCAACGGCGGGGCTTCGTCCAGCAACAATCGCAACGCGCGATTGAGGGTGGCGTAATCCCAACCGTCGCCCAGGTCGCCCACCACCACCGCGCGCGCCCCCGTCTCGGCATCATCCGCAAGACGCTCGATAGTGCTGAAATCCTCCAAGGTGGCAGGGGTCACCAACAGCGCCACCGGGCCGCCCACCTCGGTCGCCAACCAATGCTGTGCGACCCGTGGCGGGGTCCACAGCAGCTCGCCGTCGATGGCCATCCCCATGGATGCCAACTTGGTGACAATGGCCTGGCGTGGCCGCGAGCTGGTGTTGGTGACAAAGCGATGAGGAATCCCCTCCGCCCGTAGCCAAGCCAGGGTCTGCACGGCGTCGGGCAGAGGCGTGGCGTCCTGGTAGATGACGCCGTCCAGATCCAACAGAATGCCCTGCATGACACCTCCTTCCGGCCGACCGTTTCACGTCCTCCCAGTATTGACCACCGCGGCGGTTACAATCACGGCATGAATATCCACCTGATCGCCGTAGGCGACAAGATGCCGGCGTGGGTGCTCGCCGGATACGACGAATACGCCAAGCGGCTGCCGCCCGAATGTGGCCTGAGGCTGGTTGAAATCGCGCCGGGCAAGCGCGGCAAGAACGCGGACATCGCGCGCATCCTGCGCGACGAGGGTGAACGCATGCTGGCCGCCGTTCCCAAGGGCGCCCGGGTGGTGGCGCTGGAAGTGAAGGGCCGCGACTGGAGCACGGAACAATTGTCCCTGCAACTCGACGGCTGGCTGGCCGGTGGGCAGGACATCGCCCTGTTGGTGGGTGGCCCGGAAGGCCTCGCCGACAGTTGCCGGGCACGGGCCGACCAGCAGTGGTCGCTGTCGCCGTTGACCCTGCCCCATCCACTGGTCCGCGTGGTGCTGGCGGAACAACTGTACCGGGCCTGGACCATCCTGCGGGGCCACCCGTATCACCGGGCATGAGCACCTGCCCATCACCCCGTCCCCGATTCACCGTCAACCGACCGCAACGATGATTTATCTGGCTTCCCAATCACCACGACGCAGTGAACTGCTAAGCCAGATCGGCGTGTGCCACGAGATCCTGCCGGTGGACATCGACGAGACCCCACGGACCGACGAGACGCCTGAGGACTATGTGCAGCGCATGGCGCTGAGCAAGGCACGCGCCGGGCGGGCCCTGCGGGCCGACCGCCCGGTGCTGGGTTCGGACACGGCGGTGGTGTTGGACGGTCGCATCCTCGGCAAGCCCAAGGACCGGGACGACGGGATGGCCATGCTGGTGGCCTTGTCCGGCCGCACGCACCGGGTGCTGACCGGCGTCGCCCTGGTGGACGCGCGCGGCGACCACTATCGACTGTCCGACAATCAGGTCGGCTTTCGGGGCCTAAGCGACGCCGAAATCGCCGCCTATTGGCACACCGGGGAGCCCGCCGACAAGGCCGGTGGCTACGCCGTACAAGGTCTGGGCGCGATATTCGTCAACCACCTGTCCGGCAGCTACTCCGGCGTCATGGGGCTGCCGCTGTACGAGACCGCCGAATTGTTACGCGCGGCGGACATCCCCGTGCTGGACGCAGGTACACTGATCCCATGAGCGAAGAAATACTGATAAACGTCACGCCACCGGAGACCCGGGTGGCGGTGATCGAAAACGGTGTCCTGCAGGAACTGATCATCGAACGCACCAGCAAGCGGGGGCTGGTCGGCAACGTCTACAAAGGCAAGGTCTGTCGGGTGCTGCCGGGCATGCAGGCGGCCTTCGTCGACGCCGGTCTGGCCCGTGCCGCCTTCCTCCATGCCTCCGATATCAGTGCCGGAAACAATGCCACGCGCTCGGACAACATCAGCGAACTGGTCCACGACGGCAGCGAGGTGGTGGTCCAGGTGGTCAAGGACCCCTTGGGTACCAAAGGGGCCCGACTGACCACCAACATCTCGATCCCGTCGCGCTACATGGTGTTCATGCCGCACATGCCCAATGTCGGCGTATCGCAGAAGATAGAAGACGAAGGCGAACGCACCCGGCTACGGGAGATTCTGCAACGCCACACCGAAGAAACCGAACTACAGGGCGGATTCATCGCCCGCACCGCCGCCGAGGGCGCCGACGAATTCGCGTTGCGCGCGGACATGCGGTTTCTGCAACGGCTGTGGGAATCCATCCAGGAAAAAGCGAAAACCGCCAGCGCCACCGAACTGGTGCACGAGGACCTGCCCCTGGCACTGCGCGCCTTGCGGGACCTGGTCGGCCCCGACGTGGAGAAGGTGCGCATCGACTCGCGATCCACTTTCGACAAGGCCCGCCAGTTCGCCGAGCGCTTCATCCCGGAACTGCGGGACAAGATCGAGTACTACCCCGGCGAGCGCCCCTTGTTCGACCTGTACGGCGTCGAGGACGAGATTCAGAAGGCGCTGGAGCGCAAGGTGGATCTCAAATCCGGCGGCCACCTGGTCATCGACCAGACCGAGGCGATGACCACCATCGATGTCAACACCGGTGCCTTCGTCGGCCACCGCACCCTGGAAGAGACGATCTTCAAGACCAATCTCGAGGCCGCCCAGGCGATTTGCCGACAACTGCGGCTGCGCAACCTGGGTGGCATCATCATCATCGACTTCATCGACATGCTCGATGAGGAACACAAGCGCCAGGTACTGCGCGCCCTGGAGCGCTGCCTGGCCCACGACCACGCCAAGACCCATATCACCGAGGTGTCCTCGCTGGGCCTGGTGGAAATGACCCGCAAACGCACCCGCGAGTCGCTGGAACACATCCTCTGTGAACCCTGCCCCTGCTGTGGCGGGCGCGGCACCTTGAAGACGGCGGAAACCACCTGCTACGAGATATTTCGCGAGATCCTGCGCGAAGCCCGACAATTCGACGTCGAACAACTGTTGGTGCTGGCCTCGACCGAGGTCGTCGACCGGCTGCTGGACGAGGAATCCCAGAACCTGGCGGAACTGGAACAATTCATCAGCAAGCCCATCAAATTGCAGGCAGAGGCCCTCTACACCCAGGAACAGTACGACGTTGTGCTCATCTGACACCGTCGCTGCGCACCGCGCATGGCGCTGCGACAGGAGCCTACCGTGCGCCACCTGATCAAACCGACGCGACGCCTGTTACGCCGGGTGATCATCGTGCTGCTCGCGGTGATCGCCTTGGTCAATGTCGCGGCCTTCCTGCTCACACCGCTGCTCGACCGTTACCGCAACCAATTGGCCGCCTTGGCCAGCGAGCAGTTCGGCGTTCCGGTGTCCGTGGCGAGGGTGGACGCCCGATGGCGCGGCTTCGGTCCGGAACTGGTGCTACACGACCTGCGTATCGGCGATCCGGGTACGGAACAGGAAATACAACTCGCCGACGCAGCCGTGGACTTCGGCATCTGGGACATGGTCCGCCACCTGGATCTAAGCCCGTTACGGATCATCCTGCGTGACCTCACCGTGCACCTGGTGCGCCATCCGGACGGCCGTGTGGAACTGGTGGGTTTCGGTGGCGGCAGCCTCAGCGGCAGTCACAGCGGCGGCCTGCCGCTGAGCGGGCGATTGCGGCTGGAGAACGCGACCATCCTGTGGGACGACCGTCGACTGGGCGTGCCGGTACAGCGCTTCGAGCACACACGACTGCGGCTGCACCTGTGGCCAGACCGCGTATCCCTGACCGCCAAGACCCGTATGCCGGGGACCACACCGCGGGTCATACGCATCGGCGCCGACCTGCAACTGGCGCCGACCAGTTGGTCGGGCGAGATCTATCTGGCCAGCGACGCGGTGGAACTGAACCCGTTGCTGTCGGCCTATCTGCCACCGCCGCTATCCGTGCAACAGGGACTGGCCGGCTTCGAGATCTGGACCGATTGGCGTGACGGTCAACTGACCGGGTCGGAGGGCCACGCCGCGCTACGCGACCTGGTGATCAGCCGCAGTGACGGCGCGGATCTGGCGGTCCAGTCCCTTGGCGGTGACTTCCGCTACCGTCGCGACGGCGCGAAACGGGAACTGGAGCTGGCGGACCTGCATCTTGAACAGGACGGCCATCAGTGGCCACGCAGCGAACTGTATCTGTATGTCGACATGGGGAATCCCGACCGGCCCGTGGTACGCCTGTCCGCCGACTACCTGCGTCTGGACGATCTGGTGGCGCTGAGCCGGCCCTTACCCCTCCCCGCGGAATGGACGGCAACCCGCGACGGCCTGCAGCCGGGCGGCGAGCTCTACGACCTGCGCCTGGCACTGAACACCGAATCCACCGATGACGGCCAACGCCAATGGCAACTGAGCGCCCGCTTCGCCGGTCTGCGCAGCAACGCCTGGGGTGATTACCCCGGCGTCACCCGTATCAACGGCCACGCCCGGGGTGGGTACGACGATCTGCGCATCAGGATCCGCAGCGAGGATAGCGAACTGAACTGGCCGACCCTGTTCCGCACGCCCTTGGCAATCGATCGCCTGAACGGGGAATTGATCTGGCAGCGCCTGCCCGATGGCAGCCATCGCCTATCCAGTCAGGCGTTGATCGCCGACACCCCGGACATCCGCAGTGTCAGTCGAGTACGGCTGGACATTCCCCGGGATGGCCCGCTGGACATTGATCTGCACAGCGAGCTGCGGGACGGTGATGGACGCCAGGTGGCCCGCTACCTGCCGACGCGACACATGGCCCCGGAACTGGTGGATTGGCTGGGCTCCGCCATCAGTTCGGGGCGGGTCCCCCAGGGCACCTTGCTACTGCGAGGGCCTCTGCAGGACTTCCCGTTCGACAAGACCCACAACGGCCGCTTCGAAGTCCGCTTCGACGTGCGCGACCTGGCACTGGACTATCAGACCGGGTGGCCGCCATTGCAGGTCCACGACGCCGAAGTGGTATTCCAGAACAACTCGCTCGCCATCGAACTCCGCGAGGGCCACCTGTTCCACACCCGGCTCGACGGTACCACCGCAAGCATTGACAGCCTGGACCCGATCAGCCCGCTGCAGCTGCAGGGCTCCACGGCCGGTCCCCTTTCCGACACCCTGGCGTTCATTGCCCAGAGTCCGTTGCGACAACGCTTCGGCGACCTCGCCAGCGGGGTGACCGCCAAGGGCCCCGCCGCGCTCAACCTGGCGATGACCATCGGTCTGGACAAGCCCCACAAGGACAAACTGCGCGGCACGCTGACCTTCCAGGACAACGCCCTCACGCTGCCAGCCCATGAGCTGACCCTCGACCACGCCAAAGGCAAACTGTCGTTCGATCTGGACAAGGTCCGCGGCGAAGGGCTGCGGGCAGACGTGCTCGGGCAACCGGCACGCATCAGTGTCACACCGCTGGAAAACCTGCATCGCGTCCGCGTGGATACCCGTCTGAACACCGCCACATTGCGAAAACGGCTGCCGGCCCTGCCGGACAAGCTGGTCAGCGGCGCAACGGCATTGGTCGTCACGCTGGACATCCCCAACCGTCGCGACAACGGCCACACCCCGGTGCTGACCCTGGCATCCGACCTGGACGGCATGGCCATCGATCTGCCCGCTCCCCTCGGCAAATCGGCCGCCGGCGCACGTCCGCTGCGGGTGGACGTTCCGCTCGGCAGCAATGCCGCCACGATCCGCTTGCATTACGACGATCTGCTGGATGCCGTGTTCCAGGCCGATGGCGACCGCATCGGCATCCGCTTCGGTGGCGCACCGGCGCAACTGCCGAACGAGCGCGCCCTGTATTTGAGCGGTCGACTTCCGCAGTTGCTGCTGGACCCCTGGCTGGCACTGACTGAGCAGGGCGGCGAGGGGAAATCCCGCTGGCCGCCGTTGTCGGCCGATCTGCAACTGGGGGAATTGAACATCGGCCGGGCGGCCCTCGCCGACGTCCGCGTTCAACTGAGCCGCAACGGCGACGGCTGGCAAGGCACCGCCGAAAGCCCGCGTTTCGCCGGCCGCTTCGATGTCCCGGCCAGCGGTAGTGCGGCGCCGTTCACCCTGGACCTGGCCAGGCTGGACGTCGACCTCGACTCGCCATCTGGGACGCCCACGGATGCCACGCCGACGGACCCGGGCAACCCTACCGACTGGCCACCCTTGGACCTGTCGGTAGCCTCGCTACGCATCAACGGCCACGATTTCGGGCGGCTCGAGGCCAAGGCCAGGCATCAGGCCGGCCAGCTGAGACTGGAGCCGCTCCGCCTGACCGGCCCTCTCGCCAGTTTCGATGGACTAGCGCAATGGCGTGGCGCCGGCCGACAGGCCGATACGGATCTGACCGGCAAGCTGAAGACCCCGGCACTGGGCAAGCTGCTGGACGCCCTGGGTTACTCGAAGCCCTTCAAGGGCGCACCGGCGACCGCCGACATCGCATTGGGTTGGCCCGGCAACCCCGGCAGCGCTTCCCTGGCGACCCTGCGCGGCGTGGTCAAACTGGACATCGGCGCCGGTCAATTGCTGGACCTGGAACCGGGTGTCGCGCGCGCTTTCGGGCTACTCAACTTCGGTGCCATCCAGCGGCGCCTCCGGTTGGATTTCAGCGATCTGTTCGGCAAGGGCCTGGCGTTCGACAAGATCACCGGCAGCTTCCGCCTGATCGACGGCAATGCCTATACCCATGACCTGACCTTGCTGGGCCCCTCCAGCGATATCGCCATTACCGGTCGCACCGGCCTGCTCACACGGGACTTTTACCAGGACGTCGTCGTCACCCCCCGCTTCGACGCCACCCTGCCCATCGCCGGCGCCCTGGCTGGCGGACCGCTGGCGGGCGTCGCGGTGTTGGTCGCCCAGACCGTGATGAAGGACAAGGTCGACGATTTCAATCGCATCAAGTACCACGTGACCGGCAGCTGGGACGCCCCTGTGGTGGAACGAACCGGCGGTGGCGGCTTGTCGCAGTTGCTGTCCCCGGTCACCGATCTGTTCCAGGGGCAAGGCGAGCAAACCCAGCCCTTCTCCGACGGCGAGTGACGCCGCGTCACTGTCGGGGCACTGGCCGTCGGTGGTATCCTGACTTTTCCCTTTTACACTGCCTTTGAAGAAGTCCCGCAGATGCCCCAACCTGCTGTCCCCGTCGCTGCGATTCAGCTCGCCTCCGGTTCCAACGTCAACGCCAACCTGCTGGAGGCGGAAAAACTCATCGAAACCGCCGTCGCTGCCGGTGCGCGTATGGCCGTCCTCCCGGAAAACTTCGCCTTCATGGGCCAGACCATCGCCGAACAACTGCCGCTGGCCGAAACCGAGGGCGAAGGTCCACTGCAGGACTTCATGTCGCGCTTGGCCAATCGGCTCGGCATCTGGCTGGTGGGCGGCACCATTCCGTTGCAGGCCAGCGACAACGCCAAGGTGCGCGCCGCCTGCCTGGTGTATGACAACACCGGACGACAGGTCATGCGCTACGACAAGATCCATTTGTTCGATGTGCATCTGGCCGAATCGAACGAAGACTACCTGGAATCCAAGGACATCGAACCGGGCGACAGCGTGAAAGTGGTCGATACGCCGTTCGGTAGACTCGGCGTGGCGATCTGCTACGACCTGCGCTTTCCGGAACTGTTTCGCACCATGCTCGACCAAGGTGTGGAGTTGATCGCCGTGCCATCCGCTTTCACCGCCGTCACCGGCCGTGCCCACTGGGAGGTCCTGTTGCGCGCCCGTGCCGTGGAAAACCTCAGCTACGTGGTCGCCGCCGCCCAGGGTGGCTTTCACGTGAACGGCCGTGAAACCCATGGTCACAGCATGGTGATCGACCCGTGGGGCTCGATACTCTCGGAACACAAACGCGGCCCGGGCGCGGCCATCGCCAAGATCGACTTGGCCCTGCTGCGCCAGACCCGCCGCAATTTTCCTGCCGTGGATCACCGCCGCCTGCGTTGCAGTTGAAAACGGCGCCGGTCGTATCCACCTCCCTTAACCGGACCCCATGCCCCACCGAGCCGCCATGAGCCAAGCCCTCGACATCGCCCGCCACACCCTGCTGGACGCCCCCGGGCTGACGGAATCGCATCTCGATCAGGTGATGAATCGCCTGCTCAGCCACCAGGTCGATCAGGCGGACATCTATTTCCAATCGAGCCGGCTCGAGTCCTGGGTGCTGGATGACGGCATCGTCAAGGAAGGCAACCACAGCATCGAACAAGGCGCCGGGCTACGGGCCATCAGCGGCGACAAGACCGGCTTCGCCTTCACCGATGACCTGCGCCTGGATGATCTGCTCAGTGCCGCCGGCAATGCCCGGGCCATCGCCCGTGCCGGACAAAGCGGGCAGATCGCCGTGCAAGCAGACAAGGCCCCGCGGGCGCTGTACCCGGCGATCAACCCGCTGGACACCTTGACGGAACAGGACAAGATCGACCTGTTGCGTAAACTGGATGCTGAGGCGCGCGCGGCCGACCCGCGGGTCAAACAAGTGATCGTCAGTCTGGTCGCGGCCCACGACGTGATCCTGGTGGCCAATAGCGAAGGCGCTCTGCACGGCGACGTACGCCCGTTGGTGCGCTGCAACGTCAACGTCATCGTCGAGCACGATGGCCGCCGCGAACAGGCCAGCAGCGGCGGTGGCGCCAGTGGCGCGCTGGATTTCCTGCTGCACCAGGACCGTGCGCTCGGTTATGCCCGCGAAGCGGTGCGCCAGGCGCTGGTAAACCTCGAAGCCATCGACGCCCCGGCCGGGACCATGCCGGTGGTGCTCGGGCCTGGCTGGCCAGGCGTACTGTTGCACGAGGCCGTCGGCCATGGTCTGGAGGGTGACTTCAACCGCAAGGGCACCTCGGCGTTCTCCGGCCGGGTGGGAGAACAGGTCACCTCCAGCCTGTGCACCATCGTCGACGACGGCACCCTGGAGGGCCGCCGTGGCTCCCTTTCCGTGGACGATGAAGGCACCCGTACCCAGCAAACCGTGCTGGTCGAAAACGGTATTCTGAAAGGCTACATGCAGGACAAGATGAATGCCCGCCTGATGGGCGTGGCGGCCACCGGCAACGGTCGGCGCGAATCCTACGCCCACCTGCCCATGCCGCGCATGACCAACACCTACATGCTGCCCGTCGAGAGCGACCCCGCGGAAATCATCGCCTCGGTGGAAAAGGGACTGTACGCAGTCAACTTCGGCGGTGGCCAGGTGGACATCACCTCCGGCAAGTTCGTGTTCTCCGCCAGCGAGGCCTACCTGATCGAGAACGGCAGGATCACCGCACCGGTCAAGGGCGCCACCCTGATCGGCAACGGACCCGAAGCCATGACCCAGGTGAGCATGGTGGGCAACGACCTGGAACTGGACTCTGGTGTCGGGACCTGTGGCAAGGAAGGCCAGAGCGTGCCGGTGGGCGTTGGTCAGCCAACGCTTAAGATCGACCAAATCACCGTCGGCGGCACCGCTGCCTGACCCGTTTCTGCGCGCCCGCCGCGCCATCGAGCAGACCGAACCCAACCGCATGACCGACACCACCGCGCAGCCCCGCAATGAACTGACACACCTCGAATCCGTGGTCGCGGATCTACTGGCCGAAGCCAGGCGACAGGGTGCCAGCTCGGCCGAGGCCGGGGTTTCCGCCGACCGAGGTCTGGACGTCACCGTGCGCCTGGGCGAGGTGGAAACGGTCGAACACACCAACGATCACTCGCTTGGCGTGACCGTGTATTTCGGCCAGCGCAAGGGGTCTGCCAGCACCTCGGACCTGAGTCCGGCGGCAGTGAAAGAGACCGTCGCCGCCGCCTGCCGCATCGCCAAGTACACTTCCGAGGACCCGTACGCCGGACTCGCCGACGCCGCGCGCATGGCCTACGACTACCCCGATCTGGACCTGTGCCACCCCTGGGACATCGACGCCCTGGCAGCAGCCGAGATCGCTCGGGCCTGTGAGACCGCCGCCCGTGAAGCCGACAGTCGCATCAGCAACTCCGAGGGCGCCACTGTCTCCAGCCAACAGGGCGCCTTCGTGTACGGCAACAGCCACGGCTTTGTCGGCGGCTACCCCAGCACCCGGCATTCCATCAGTTGCTCGGTGTTGGCCGGCACGGGCGATGCCATGCAGCGGGATTACTGGTACACCAGCCACCGGCTGCCGGACGCACTCGAAGCGCCGGAGGCAGTGGGGAAACGGGCCGCCGAACGCACCATCGCGCGCCTCAACGGTCGTCGCCTGAGCACCCGCAAGGCGCCGGTGATCTTCAGCGCCGAACTCGCCCCCAGCCTGATCCGCTCATTGCTCGGGGCCATCCGCGGCCACGCCATCTACCGCAAGGCCAGCTTTCTGCTGGACGCCGTGGGACAGCCATTGTTTCCGGACTGGATGCAGATCCACGAAGACCCACGCAAGATACGCGGCATCGCCAGCGCACCCTTCGACAACGAAGGCGTGGCCACCGCGCCCCGCGAACTGATCAAGGACGGTGTGTTGCAAGGTTATGTGCTGGACAGCTATGCCGCGCGCAAACTGGGACTGGAAACCACCGGCAATGCCGGTGGCGTGCGCAACGTGACCGTCAGCCAAAGCAACTTGGACCTGGCTGCCCTGCTCCGACAGATGGACACCGGCCTGCTGGTCACAGAGATGATGGGCCAGGGCGTCAACACCGTCACCGGCGACTATTCCCGCGGCGCCGCCGGCTTCTGGGTGGAGGGCGGCGTGATCCAGTATCCGGTGGAGGAAATCACCGTGGCCGGCAACTTGAAGGATGTCTTCAAGAACCTGGTAGCGGTCGGATGCGACAACCGCATCCCCGGCAGCATGGACACCGGTAGCTGGCTGGTGGAACAAATGACCATCGCCGGGGAGTAAAGCAAAGGCCCGCGATCAGCGGGCCTTTGCGCAGGTCGGGCGAAACCCCGCGCTAGCGACGTTTCCGCACGGCCTTTTTCTTGGCCGTTTTCCGGACAGCCGGTTTCTTGGGCGCGGCCTTCTTCTTCGCCACCCGCTTGGCCGGCGCTTTCTTTGCCGCCGGCTTTTTCTTCGCGCGCGCTTTTTTTACGACCACCTTTTTCTTGGCGACCTTCTTTTTGGCCGCAACCTTCTTGGTCACCTTTTTCTTGGCAACGGCCTGCTCGGCAGCCGCCTTCTTAACCACCTTCTTCTTGCCGGCCGCTTGTTTTGCAGCGACCTTCTTGGCGACCTTTTTCCTGCCCGCCGCTTGCTTCGCAGCGGCCTTTTTTGCGGACGGCTGCTTCTTGGCGACGCCCTTCTTTGCGGCGGCCGCCTTGGCCGCCGTCTTCTTGGTCGCCACCTTTTTCGCTGCCACCTTCTTGGCAAGGGATTTTTTGGCCGCAGCTTTTTTGCTCGCGGCCTTCTTGGTCGTTGCCTTTTTCACAACGGCCTTCTTGGTTGCCGCCTTTTTGGCAGCGGTCTTCTTGGTTGCAGCCTTCTTGGCAACCGCCTTCTTTGTCGTCGCTTTCTTGCCGGTTGCCTTTTTCTTCGCCGAGGACTTGCTGGTCGCCGGCTTGGCTTGGGCCTCAGCGGGCTTCGATTTGGACTTGGCGACAGCCTTCTTTGTCGGGGCCTTTTTGGCCGCCTTTTTCACGGGTTTGGCAGCCGGTTCCGGCTCGGGCGCAACCTCTACTGGCGCGGCAATCTCGATACGCGGCGTCTTGTCGATGACCTTCTTCGCCAGCTTCCAGACCTGATCTTCGCTGCCGTCACCGTCGATACGTTGCAGCTTGTCGCTCATCTGATAGTACTGCACCAACGGACCGAGGAGACCCTCGTAGATGCGCAAACGGTTGGATATGGTTTCTTCGTAATCGTCGGGACGCCGACTGACCCGCGCGCCGCAATAATCACACACGTCGTCCACGATGGGCGGATTGACGTATAGATTGTATTCGGCACCACAGTTGTCGCATTGGATGCGCCCCACCAGACGCTCCATGAGTTCGTCCGGATCGACGTCGAGCACCAACGCCAATTCCAGCGGGCGGCCCAGATCGTCAAGGACGCTGTCGATGACGTCCGCCTGGCCGGCGTTGCGCGGCAGGTCGAACAGCACGAAGCCGTCCGCCACATCGGGTTGGCCCAGACGGATACGCAACAGCGCCAGTAACAGCTCGTCGGAGACGCGTCCCATGTCCATGGCGTCCTTGGCGAGACGACCCAGTTCCGACTGCTCCGCGGCAGCTCGATCGACAAGATTGGCGGCGTTGATGACCGGCACACCGTAGTGCGCCGAAATTCGTTCGGACAGTTTCCCTTTGCCCGACCCCGGAGGGCCTAACAGAACGATCCGCATGGCGGTCCTCTGGTTCGTTTTTATGTTGCTTTTCCGGGCCTTGCGCCCGGCTCCTCCGGCGCGGACATGCCCTTGTTTGGGGCAAATTCCTAATAGGGGTATGCGTGTTTCGTATTGGCCGCAGACCCCGCGCTTGATTAAGCTAATCCCACCTTGTAAGGGATGTCAACGAAGTTTCTGATTTCCTACGGAATTTCTGGCCGTACTGGATGCTATGCCGCGAGGTCTTTCACAGGTTCGCGACACCGGACACCATGCACTCCGAACCGCCGACGGCTGCGCGCCGTCACGCCCGCACCTGACGCGTCGCCACGTGAAGAATACAAAAACAGCCACCCGAGGAGGGAGGTAGAGGATGACCGCCAAAAACGCGTTTTACGCACAATCGGGCGGCGTGACCGCCGTGATCAACGCCTCGGCCTGCGGGGTGATCGAAACCGCCCGGGCCCACCCCGACCAGATCGCCAATGTCTACGCCGGTCGCAACGGCATCATCGGCGCGCTCACTGAAGACCTGATCGACACCAGTCAGGAATCGGCCCAGGACATCGCGGCGCTGAAAAAGACCCCATCCGGCGGCTTCGGTTCCTGTCGCTTCAAACTCAAGAGCCTGGAAGACAACAAGCGCGAATACGAGCGCCTGATCGAGGTGTTCAAGGCCCACGACATCGGCTATTTCTTCTACAACGGCGGCGGCGACTCCGCCGATACCTGCTACAAGGTTTCACAGCTATCGGAAAAGATGGGCTTTCCGGTACAGGCGATCCACGTGCCCAAGACCGTGGACAACGACCTGCCGATCACCGACAACTGCCCCGGTTTCGGCTCGGTGGCGAAGTACATCGCCGTGTCCACCCTGGAGGCCAGCTACGACGTGCGCTCCATGGCTGCCACGTCCACCAAGATCTTCGTCATCGAAGTGATGGGACGCCACGCCGGTTGGATCGCCGCGGCGGGCGCGCTGGTCGAAGACTACGGCATTCCCGTGGTGACCTTGTTCCCGGAAGTGGCCTTCGACAAGGACAAGTTCCTCGCCGCGGTGGATGCCAAGGTCAAGGAATACGGCTACTGCACCATCTGTGTATCCGAAGGCTGCCACTGGCCGGACGGCACCTTCCTGGCGGAACAAGGCACCCGGGACTCCTTCGGCCACGCGCAGCTCGGCGGCGCCGCCCCGGTGGTGGCGAACATGATCAAGGAGGCCCTCGGCTACAAGTTTCATTGGGCTGTGGCCGACTATCTGCAACGGGCCGCCCGCCATCTGGCCTCCGAGTCCGACGTGGAACAGGCCTATGCGCTGGGCAAGGCCGCTGTCGAAAAGGCATTGGAAGGCAAGAACGCCATCATGCCGACCGTGGTGCGCGAGTCCTCCAGTCCATACAAGTGGAGCATCGGCGAAGCACCGCTGTCCGAGGTGGCCAATGTGGAAAAGATGATGCCGATGGACTTCATCACCGACGACGGCTACGGCATCACCGACCCGTGCAAGCAGTACCTCTACCCGTTGATCAAGGGTGAAGCCTATCCCGACTATGACGACAACGGCATGCCTGTCTACGTCACCATGAAAGGCGTCGCGGTACCCAGAAAGCTCGCACCTTTCGAGCTGTAAGCTGTTACGGCGCCCCCTGTCACCAGGGGGCGCGCGTATCGCTCATCTCAGCGCGGCCTGCGACCGGGGCAACGCCGACAACGCCATCCGCGACGCGAGGGCAGCGAACTGCATCACAAAGGCAGCCTCACCCGATCCCCGGCCACCCCACGCCAGCTGCGCCATACTGCTAGGCTGTAGGCATGCCCGCCGAGCTGACGCGCAATGCTGCCGCCTTCCCCCGCTCACGGCCGCACCCGCGGGCCGCCAGCCTGCGGACCCGGTATCTGGTGGCCTCCGCTGCCCTGATCGGCACACTGTTGGTCACCCTCGGACTGGCCTACCGTTACGTCAGCAACGTGATGAACACCAACACCCGTGCCTTGTCGCTGGCAACCCGCGTGTCCATCACCCTGGATCAGATCCCCAACAGCGTCCGAGAAGCCGACCACGCCCTGCAGGATCTGTTGGCACGCCCCGAGAGCCACACCCGCTCGCCCCTGGCCAAACATATTGCCGATGCCCGGCAGTACGCCGTGGAGCTCGCCCGACACCCCGAGCTCCAGCAGGTACCCTGGCGCCCCTTGCTACTCACTCTGGAACGCGAACTCGGCGAGCTGGAGAAACAACTGCGCGGCCTGTTGGCCCAGTATGAACAACCCGGTTGGCTTTACCCGGCAATCCCGCTGATCGCGGGCACCATGTACCAGGCCAACACCAGCATGGACAGCGCCCTGGAAACCGCCATCCTCGAAACCGGAAGGCAACTGGACCAGCCGGGCCAACTCAAGCTTTATCAGAATCTGGTGCAACTACGCGGCTACTGGCGTCGTCTGATCCTCGATTTCCGCTCCCAGATGATCCAGTTCGCCGGTCTGCCCGGCGAGCCACTGCCGAGCCAACACGGGATGAATGCCTTGGCCAGGGCCATTCAGGAACGCATCGCCCTGCTGCAACGCAATCCGGACGGCATCGTATACGGCTTCGAGACCAGCGAGATCATCCCGCAGCTCGATGCGTGGGCCAGCAGCTGGCTGCAGGATTATCAGCTGGTGCGGAACATGCAGCAGTCCGGCCACTGGCGCAGCGACGTGCAGTACGTCGCGCAGCTCGTCAGACCGCAACAACAACAGATCAGCCGGGACCTGTATGATCTGGAGCGCGCGGTGGCACGTTGGACCACCGACACCTCGCTCGCGGTCCGCAGTGCGGCCAACGACATCAATCATGTGCTTTGGGCGATTGCCGGATTGGCGCTGGCATCGGCCCTGCTCAATTACCTGATCCTGGACCGGGGGGTGTTACGCCCGGTGGCGAAGGTGTCCCGGGCACTGGCTGCCGAGGCGTCCGGACAGGACATCGCGCCGCTGCCGCCGTCGCGCCATCTGGAAGTCGCGCAACTGGTGTCCGCCTTCGAACATATGCGCGAACAAATCTTAGTGCGGCAGAACGCGCTGGAGCACCAAGCCCTGCATGATGTGTTGACGAGCCTGCCGAACCGAGCGCTGCTCAATGACCGGCTCGGCCAGGGACTACGCGCCCTGCAGCGCGTCAGCGGCACACTCGGGCTGCTGTTGCTGGACCTGGATCGCTTCAAGGAGATCAACGACACCCTCGGCCATCAGGTCGGCGATCAGGTATTGGCCGAAGTGGCGCAACGGCTGCTGACGTTGGTGCGCGACAGCGACACCGTGGCCCGCCTGGGCGGCGACGAATTCGCGGTGGTCCTGCCCGGACTGAACCGCGAAGCTGCCACCGAACTGGCGGGGCGCATCGCGGCGACCTTGGACGATGCCTATGTGATCGGCGACCAGCCTCTGTATCTGGGCGCCAGCATCGGCATCGTCGTGGCACCCGAGGACGGCGACGACCCGGCGACCCTGCTGCGCCGTGCCGACAGCGCCATGTACCGCGCCAAACGCGGCAACCGCGATTACGCCTTTTACAATCCCGACCAGGATCAAGCAGTCAGCGAAGGCCTGCGGCTGACCGGCAAACTGCGCTACGCATTGAACGCACCGGACGTACTCAGCCTGCATTACCAACCCCGGCTCGGCTTGGGCACCGACCGTGTCGAGGGCTGTGAGGCCTTGTTGCGCTGGTACGATGACACTGCCTGGATCGCGCCGGAACGGGTGGTGCGCCTGGCTGAGCATGCCAACCTGATCAAGGATCTGACCCGCTGGGTACTCAACCGGGCGCTGGCCGACTGTGCGGATTGGCGCCGGCGGGGTTATCCGCTGCCGGTGTCGGTCAATCTGTCGGCCCGCAATCTCGACGACAACGCGCTCCCCGCCGTCGTCCAGGCGGCATTGCATCAGCACCGCTTGCCGGCCGCGGCGCTTACCCTGGAAATCACCGAAAACGCCGTCATGGCCGAACCCAAGCGCGCCAAACAACTGCTGGGCGAACTGTCCGACATGGGCGTGACCCTCTCCATCGACGACTTCGGTACCGGCCTGTCGTCACTGGCCTACGTCAGCCAGCTACCGGTCCATGAATTGAAGATCGACAAATCCTTCGTCTTCGGCATGGCGCGCACCCACAACGATGCACTGATCGTGCGATCCATCATCGAACTGGCGCACAACCTGGGGCTGGTGGTTGTGGCGGAGGGCGTGGAAGACCGGCATACGCTCGCGCTGTTACGGGACAGCCGCTGCGACGAAGTGCAAGGCTACATCATCAGTCGGCCCTTGCCGCTGGCGCAGTTCGGTGAATTCCTGCAGGACCCGGACCGGGTCCGCGCGCTGTCCGATCCCGGTTGACCGGGCACCCGGGAGTCACCGCAACAATTTTGCGGATACGCGTATAAATAAACCCTACTTGTAACAAGCCTTACGCCGCGTCAGCATGACCCCAATTGCCAGTCCTCTGGACGAGAGCAGTCTTCCCGCCTGGGCGACCGGCTTCACCGGCAGCCGCAATCACCAAGCATAATCGGGCTGCCGAGCCACGCTCCCCCAGGAGGAGAGTCTCATGCACCTCGGTCTTGTCTTCGCACTTGTCTGTGCCGCTGCCGCGCTGCTGTACGGTGCGCTGTCGGTTCGCTGGATCCTCGCCAAACCCGCCGGCTCCAGCCGCATGATGGAAATCGCCCAGGCCATCCAGGAAGGCGCACGCGCCTACCTGAATCGGCAATACACCACCATCGCACTGGTGGGGGCGATACTGTTCCTTGCCATCGGTCTGTCCGGCATCGGCTGGGCGACCGCCATCGGATTTGCGATCGGCGCCGTGTTGTCTGGGGCGGCCGGATACATCGGCATGAACGTGTCGGTACGAGCCAACGTCCGCACCACCCAGGCCGCGAACCATGGGCTCAACGCGGCGCTGCAGGTGGCCTTTCGTGGCGGCGCCATCACCGGTCTGCTGGTGGTCGGCCTGGGCCTGCTGGGCGTGGCCGGCTATTACGCCGTGCTGCTCTACCTGGGCGTTGCCGACCCCATTCACCCGTTGGTCGGGCTGGCCTTCGGCGGCTCGCTGATCTCGATCTTCGCCCGCTTGGGCGGTGGCATTTTCACAAAGGGCGCAGATGTCGGCGCCGACATCGTCGGCAAGGTGGAGGCCGGCATCCCCGAGGACGACCCGCGTAACCCGGCGGTGATCGCCGACAACGTCGGTGACAATGTCGGCGACTGTGCCGGCATGGCCGCGGATCTGTTCGAAACCTACGCCGTGACCGTCATCGCCACCATGTTGCTCGGCGGATTGATGCTCAAGGGGGCCGGACCGGCTGCTGCCATCTACCCGCTGGTGCTGGGCGGCGTCTCGATCATCGCCTCCATCATCGGTAGCTGGTTCGTCAAGGCCCGTGAAGGCGGCAAGATCATGAGCGCCCTGTACCGCGGTCTGCTGGTGGCCGGCGTGTTGGCCGCCATCGCCTTCTACCCTGTCACCAGTCTGATGATGGGCGACAACGGCCAGTTCAGCGTGCTGGCCTTATACGGTGCCGCGCTGATCGGCCTGGCGCTGACAGCCGCCATGGTGGTGATCACCGAGTACTACACCGCCACCGAATACAGTCCGGTGCGCCACATCGCGGCAGCCTCCACAACAGGCGACGGGACCAATGTCATCGCCGGCCTGGGTGTGTCCATGAAATCCACCACGGCGCCGGTAATCGCCGTGTGCGCGTCCATCTGGGGGGCCTACGAACTGGCCGGTCTGTACGGCATCGCCGTGGCCGCCACCGCCATGCTGTCGATGACCGGCATCATCGTCGCGTTGGACGCCTATGGCCCGGTCACCGACAACGCCGGCGGCATTGCCGAAATGGCGGAACTGGATGCGAGCATTCGCGGCATCACCGATCCGCTGGACGCGGTAGGCAACACCACCAAGGCGGTCACCAAGGGTTACGCCATCGGCTCCGCGGGGCTGGCGGCGTTGGTACTGTTCGCCGACTACACGCACGGTCTGGAGGCCCGCGGCCTGCATCTGAGCTTCGACCTGTCGGATCATGAAGTGATCATCGGCCTGTTCATCGGCGGCCTGGTGCCCTACCTGTTCGGCGCCATGGCCATGGAGGCCGTCGGTCGCGCCGCCGGCGGGATCGTCAACGAGGTGCGCCGGCAGTTCCGTGAGATGCCCGGCATCATGGATCACAGCCAAAAGCCGGACTACTCCCGCGCGGTGGACATGCTGACCAAGGCCGCGATCAAGGAGATGCTCATCCCGTCTCTGTTGCCGGTGCTGATCCCCATCGTGGTCGGGCTGATACTGGGCCCCAAGGCACTGGGTGGCGTACTGCTCGGCACCATTGTCACCGGCCTGTTCGTGGCCATATCCATGACCACCGGCGGCGGTGCCTGGGACAATGCCAAGAAGTACATCGAAGACGGCAACCACGGCGGCAAGGGGTCCGACGCCCACAAGGCAGCGGTCACCGGTGACACCGTGGGCGACCCCTACAAGGACACCGCCGGCCCCGCCATCAATCCACTGATCAAGATCATCAACATCGTGGCCCTGCTGATCGTGCCACTGCTCTAGCAGTCACCACCACGACAGCCTGGGCAAGCGGGCGGCCATGCCCGGCGCCGGGGGTGGTGCCGCTGCGCGGCGGGTTTGATTCGGTGCAATGCCCTGCGGTTATTGCACCCTACGAACGCCCCGTAGGGTGCAGTAAGGCAAAGCCGCATTGCACCGTACGACGCTGGGCGGTGGCTCACACGGGGCGCGAAGCGTCAAATAGCCGGCTACAACGACGATTGGCAACGACGACGAGGTGTCGGTTGCGCCGTCACGTTCGCTGGTCACTGCCCTTTCCGGCCCGCCCCCGGTTCCGGGTGGGAAAGCGTTGCTCTCGCCACCCCGCCCGGAACGCCGGTATAATTCGGCCCTTTCCCGTTTTCCCTTGCTGCCTGGCAGTACTTAGAGGTGCCCAATGATTCTGGACCGTGTCGATTCCGGCAAGGATGTCCCCAGCGACATCAACGTCATCATCGAAATCCCCGCTCACAGCGACCCCGTCAAATACGAGGTCGACAAGGACACCGGGGCCATGTTCGTCGACCGCTTCATGAGCACCGCAATGCATTATCCGTGCAACTACGGTTATGTGCCGCACACCCTGTCCGCGGACGGCGACCCGGTGGACGTCCTGGTGTTGACCCCGGTGCCACTGATCAGCGGCTCGGTGATCCGCTGCCGGCCGGTGGGCGTACTGAAGATGACCGACGAGTCCGGCGACGATGCCAAGGTGCTGGCGGTACCCGTTTCCAAGCTCTGCAGCCTGTACCGCGACGTCAAGGATTACGGCGACGTGCCCAAGATGGTGCTCGACCAGATCGCGCACTTCTTCGAGCACTACAAGGATCTGGACGAGGGCAAATGGGTGCGCGTTGACGGCTGGGCCGGCATCGACGAAGCTCACAAGGAGATCCTGGACAGTATCGAGATGTACAAGAACGCACCGGAAAAACCCGCCTTTTGACCTGTCCGCAAGCCGCCAGGGACGCCGCATGAAAGTCTGCATCCTGTCCGACAGCCACGATCACATCCCGCTGATCGACGCCGCGGTGGCCGCCGCCGCGGCCGAGGGCTGCGAGGCGGTGTTGCACGCCGGCGACCTGGTGGCGCCCAGCACCCTCAACTGCCTGCAGCAGTACGGGCTGCCGGTACACGTGATCCACGGTAACAACACGGGCGATCTTTACGCCCTGACCCGCTTGTCCCACAAACCGGAAGGCGTGGTTCGTTACCATGGCATGGACGCCGGGATCGAGTTGGGCGGCAAACGGATCTTCATCGTGCATTACCCCCATTATGCCCATGCCATGGCGGCGACCGGCGACTGGGACATCGTCTGCTGCGGGCATAGCCACAAGGTGGAACTGACCCAGGTGCCGACCATCAAGGGCGGCAACGCGCTGGTGGTCAACCCCGGCACCGTCGGCGGCGTGGGCACAGCGCCTGCCACCTGGATACTGGGGGACCTGGAAACCATGCAGTTCGACGTGCGCGAAATTCCTAAAAGCCTGGAATACACACGCCAGGTGGACGGCCGCTCGACATGAGCAAACTCACCCACTTCGATGCCGACGGCAAGGCCCACATGGTCGATGTCGGCGCCAAGGACGTCACCCACCGGGTCGCCATTGCCGAAGGCGTGATTCGCATGACCCCCGCCACCCTGTCGTTGATCCTTTCCGGCGGGCACAAGAAAGGGGACGTGCTGGGCATAGCCCGTATCGCCGCCATCATGGGCGCCAAGAAAACCGCTGATCTGATTCCCCTTTGTCACCCGTTGGCGCTGACCAAGGTCGCCGTGGACTTTACCCCGGACGCCGACCAGTCGCTGGTGCATTGTGTCGCACGGGTCGAGACACGCGGCCAAACCGGTGTCGAGATGGAGGCCCTGACCGCCGTGCAGGTCGCACTGCTGACCATCTACGACATGTGCAAGGCCGTGGACAAGGGCATGACCCTGGACGGCATCCGCCTGATGGAAAAACAGGGCGGCAAATCCGGACATTGGACCCGCGACTGACAAGGCCGAGATGAGCGACCGAGCAGACAAGGCCCAGGGCCCGGACATGATCGAAAAACCCGCCATCTTCTACCGTCGGGCACGATTTCTGACCAGCGCGGCCAAACTGGACCAGTGTCCCATGGATATGGGCTACGAAGTAGCCTTCGCCGGGCGATCCAATGCTGGAAAATCGAGTGCCATCAACACCTTGTGCGACCAGACCGGGCTTGCAAGGACCAGCAAGACCCCCGGCCGCACCCAGTTGCTGAACTTTTTCGAGCTGGACGAACAGCGCCGCCTGGTGGACCTGCCCGGCTACGGTTATGCCAAGGTGGCGGTCAGCATCAAAAAGGACTGGCAGGGCAGTCTGTCCCACTATCTGGAGCAACGCGAGTGCCTGCGCGGCCTGATACTGATGATGGACGTACGGCACCCACTCAAGGACTACGACATCCAGATGTTGGAGTGGTCCGCGGTGATCGGACTGCCGGTCCACGTGCTGCTCACCAAGGCTGACAAGCTGAAAAAAGGCCCCGCATCGGCCAGCCTGTTGCAGGTGCGCAAATACCTCAAGGACCAGGACGCCGGCCACACGGCGCAGCTGTTTTCGTCATTGAAGAAGACCGGCTTGCCGGAGGCCTTCGCCACCCTCGACAAATGGTTCGCTCGCACCGCTGAAGGCGCCGCCTGAAGGCAAAAAAAAACCGGGACCCATTGCAGGGTCCCGGAGAAGCTTTCCGGAGGAGAAGCCGCGATCGAGAGGGGAGGAAGAACACCACGGCTTCTGGACGCTAGGCGTCTACCGGTTAAGACCGGCCATCCACCAGTAAAGTTCCGGGTTCATCAAGCACCTGTTTTTTAATGACTTTCAGGCTATCCACCAGGCCGCGCTTGCGATAGCCCAGACAGCCCAGCACCCGATCCACCAGCTGCGGGGCGCCGATCCGGTCCAGCGGCCGGTTCGACCAGCCGTTGATCACCGCGAAATGGCTGAGGAACGGCGCACAGTGATGGCGCCGGTGGGCCCGGCAGCCCATGATCAACCCGATCCGCTGCGCCCACTTCACCACGCCCCGGGTCGGCATGTGCGCCCAACGGTGGAACAATTGGGTGAACACCCAGAGCACCGCCAATTCGGTGCCCAGCAATAACAGGGTCGGCGGCACCCAGCCGAGCAGACCCAGCAGCAGCCAGCCGGCCAGAATGGGTGTGACAATACGGGCGGCGGGCGCAATGACCTGCGCCACGCTCTTGCGGGCGATACCCCAAGGCTCGAGATGGTGGAACTGGAAGTCCCGCACCAGCCCCGGACGGCGTGGATCGCCATAGTGGTCGATGATGTAGTGGAAGAGGTATGAGCCGGCATCCGCCAGGGCATAGCCGATCAACAACCAGACCCCCCAGTAGGCCACCGGCGGCAACCAGAATGCCCAGGCCGCCAGCCAGATCAGACACAGCGCCCACCAAGCGCGCACCCACCAACAGTCGCCGTTGCTCATCCCCCCCTCCTTTACGTGCACGGCGGCCTTGTGCCAGGCCTGCCGTCGATCGTCCCTCGTGACGACGGTATGACCATCGCCTTACTCCCTGCCCATTTACCCCCATTCAGGTAGGGAATTGCAACCTCAGTGAGCCTGCTCCCAGTTATCACCGATACCCACGTCCACCACCAACGGCACCGCCAGCTCGGCGGCCTGCTCCATGCGCTGGCGGATTGCGGCAATCACCTCGTCCACGGCATCCGGGGCCACCTCGAACACCAGCTCATCGTGCACCTGCATCAACATGCGGGCCTGGGGCTGCGCATCCCGAAGCCAGGCATCCACGGCCAACATGGCACGTTTGATGATGTCCGCCGCCGTCCCCTGCATGGGCGCATTGATGGCGGTCCGCTCTGCCGCGGCACGACGCTGCCCGTTGCGGGCGTTGATCTCGGGCAGGTACAGGCGACGACCGAACAGGGTCTCCACATAACCCTGCTCACGCGCCAGCTCACGGGTTTGTTCCATGAACGCAGCCACACCTGGGTAGCGGGCGAAATACAGATCCACGTATTCCTGCGCAACACTGCGCGCCACGCCGAGCTGCTTGGCCAAGCCAAACGCGGACATGCCATAGATCAGACCGAAGTTGATGGCCTTGGCGGACCGTCGCTGGTCGGCGGTCACCGCCTCGGGATCGCCGCCGGCAAACACCTCGGCAGCGGTCGCCTTGTGGATATCCGCGCCTTCGGCAAAGGCCTTGCGCAAACCGGGGTCGCCGGACAGGTGCGCCATGATGCGCAGCTCGATCTGGGAGTAGTCGGCAGCCACCATCCGCCATCCGGTTTGTGGCACGAAGGCCTGGCGTATACGTCGCCCCTCCTCGGTACGCACCGGGATGTTCTGCAGATTCGGATCCGAGGACGACAAACGTCCGGTTGCCGCCACCGCCTGATGGTAACTGGTGTGCACCCGGCTATCCCCGTCCACCAATTCCGGCAGCTTGTCGATGTAGGTGGACTTGAGCTTGGCCAGCCCGCGGTGCTCGAGAATGACCCCGGGCAATTCGTGCCCCTGTTCGGCCAGCTCCTGCAACACCGCCTCATTGGTGGAAGGCTGGCCTTTGGGGGTCTTGGCGACCACCGGCAGGTCCAGCTCGTCGAAGAATATCTGCCCGATCTGCTTGGGCGAACCCATGTTGAAGGGTCTCCCGGCGATTTCGTAAGCACGCTGCTCCAAGGCATGCAGGCGCTCCGCGATGACCTGCCCCTGCTTGGCGAGCATGGCCGTGTCGATGCGCACGCCGGTCCGCTCCATGTGCGATAGCACCGACGCCAACGGCACCTCCAGGTCGGTCAACAGGGTGGCCAGCTTGGGCTGCGTCTGCAATTTCGGCCAAAGCGTTCGATGCAGTTGGAGGGTGACATCGGCATCCTCGGCGGCATAGGGACCGGCCTGTTCCAGCGGGATCTGATCGAAAGTGAGCTGCTTGGCCCCCTTGCCCGCGATGTCCTCGAAGTGAATGGTCTTGCGATCCAGGTAGGTCTCGGCCAGCGCGTCCATATTGTGCGCGGTTGCGGTGGCATCCAGCACATAGGATTCGAGCATGGTGTCGAACGCCAGACCCTGCATTTCGATGCCGTAGCGGGCCAGCACGTTCATGTCGTACTTCATGTGCTGGCCGACCTTGGGCCTTTTCGGATCTTCCAATATGGGCTTGAGCGCGGCCAACACGGCGTCACGATCGAGCTGCTCCGGAGCACCGGGATAGCCATGTGCCACCGGCACATAGGCCGCTTCGCCCGGCTTCACCGCGAAGGACACGCCGACGATTTCCGCCTGCATGTAGTCGAGGCTGGTGGTCTCGGTATCGAAGGCGATCAGGTCGGCATTCAACAGTTTGTCCAACCAGGCGTCGAAGGCCGCCTGATCGAGCACGGTCTGGTAGTTGCCACTCGTCGCTTGCGTCGAATCGACGGTCTCGGTGGGCAGGTCGCCGTCAGCCGGCTTGTCCAGGCTGGCAAGCAGACGGCGGGACTCGATGCGACTGTAGATCTCACGCAACTTGGCGGTGTCCGGCGCTCCCGGCGTCAATTGGTCCGGTTTGAACTCCAGCGGCACATCGCACTTGATGGTGGTCAGCCGCTTGGACAACGGCAACTGCCCGAGCGCATCACGCAAGTACTCGCCGATCTTGCCTTTGATCTTGTCGGCATTGGCGATCACGCCGTCGAGCGTATCGTATTCACTCAGCCACTTGGCGGCGGTCTTCGGGCCGCACTTGTGCACCCCGGGGATGTTGTCGACCTTGTCACCCATCAGCGCCAGATAATCGATGATCTGATCCGGACGGACGCCGAATTTCTCCATCACGCCATCGGCATCTGTCACGCTATCGGACATGGTGTTGATCAGGGTCACGTGGTCGTCCACCAGTTGCGCCATGTCCTTGTCGCCGGTGGAGATCAGCGTGTGCCGCCCCTCCGCCGAGGCCTGCCGGGCCAAGGTCCCGATGACGTCGTCGGCCTCTACCCCGTCGACAACCAGCAGCGGCAGCCCCATGGCCTGGATGGCCTCGTGAAGCGGCTTGATCTGGGCCTTCAACTCGTCCGGCGTGGGCGGCCGATGGGCCTTGTAGTCGGGAAACCAGTCGTCACGAAAGGTCTTGCCCGGCGCATCGAACACCACCGCCATGTGGCTGGGGCGGTATTCGGCAATCAGCTTGCGCACCATGTTGATGACACCGACAACGGCACCGGTCGGTTCGCCGCGCGAATTGGTCAGCGGCGGCAGGGCATGGAAGGCGCGGAACAGGTACGACGAACCGTCGACCAGAACGAAAGGCGTGTCGGACATGGGCTTGAACATCCAGCGGACATGAAAAGGGGCGGACTGTCGGTCCGCCCCGAAGGGTAACGCAGTTGGCCCGCCAGCGGCGAGACGACACCGATTATTGGCTGAGGATATCGACGATCTCGCGGGTGTTGCGCATCACCCGGTATACCTTGTCTTCCACGTAGCGTATCTCGGTATCCCTGGGAAGCGGCCCGAGCCGGTCGAGCAGATCCGGCGGCAGGCGGCGGGACTCGCGCCATACCGCGTCATCCACCACCTCGCCCCTGGCGAGCTTCTTCTGCCAACCCGGGGGGAGGTCACCGCCGCGCGCCACTTTCTTCTGCAGCCCCGGCGGCAGGTCCTTGTATTTGCCCTTGTGTTTGTCCTTGTACTTCCCCTGCTTGTGACCATGGCCGTCGTCGCTGTCAGAATCGTCGTGTTCGCGGCGATCACTGCTGTCGTCGTCACGGTCGTCACCACGGTCATGGTCGCGGTAGTCGTCGCGGCGATAGTTGTTGTCGTATCCCTGATAGCTGCGACGCTCCTGGGCCAGGAAATCACGCAGCAGGCGCTGTTGTTCCGGGGTGAACTGGGTGGCTGCCAAGTCGTTCACCACCGAGCCCGCGGCCGCGGCGGTAGCGTTCTCGGCGACACCGCCCCAAAACTGCCACCAGGGCCGGTCCGCGCCGTAAGCGCTGGCCGAAGCGACACAGATGAGCAGCGTCGAAAGCAGGGGAAACCTGGACATGATGTGACTCCGTCGTTGTTATTCGACCCCCAGGCTGCCCCACCGGCGGCAACCCTGCAACTGCGATCAGCGTAATCTTTGCAGCAGTTCCAGCAAATGTTGTTCGGCTTGGCGGATGCCGACGCCGGGCGGCACCACGTCGATATCGTCCACTTGCCAGAATTCGACCCGCGTAACCAGATCCGGGAAACGACGTTCCAGCATCGGGCGATGCTCCAATTCCTTCAACGCGATCACCAGATCGGCGGCAAGCAATTCCTGCTCAGTTACCGAGCGCGGCCCACGCCCTGCCCCCACCGGGGTGATGCCGCGCATCGTCAAGGCGTTGACCGTGTGAGGCGAAATCGCTCCGAGATTGCTCAGACTGCCCATGTCGGACACCAGCCCCCGTGACTGCGCCGCCCACGGCAGCGTCAGCCGCGCCGCCCAGTGATTGAACAGCTCCTCGCAGAAGCGGCTACGGAAGTAGTTTCCGGTACAAAGAAAAAGTACCGAATTCTGGGGATTTTCTGGCGTATTACCGACCATAACCATCACCAACGTCCGCTAGCGGAAGGTCGCACCGGGACAAGCTCAATCCTCCAGGTAGGTGTAGCCGGTCAGACCGTCGCTGAGCATCTGGAAATACCCGCGTGCCTGCGCCGCTTCCATCCCCTGATCCGCCAGTTTCCTGCGATAGGTCTCCAGCATCTGGTCCGGATCGAAGTGCACGTAACGCAACAACTCATCCACCGCGTCACCCTTTTCCGGTTGCGTGAGGCGATAGCCTCCGACGCCGTCCAGTTCCACGTTCACCGCGTCCGTGTCACCGAACAGGTTATGCATATCACCCAGTATCTCCTGGTAGGCACCGATCAGAAACATGCCGATCAGATAATCCTCTCCCGCTTTGAGCTTGTGCATCGGGAAGGTGGATTCCACGCCGTCCTGATCCACGTAGCTGGCGATGCAACCGTCCGAATTGCAGGTCAGGTCGTGCAGCGTGCCGCTGGCCTGCGGCACTTCGTTCAGACGATGCAGCGGCATCACCGGAAAGATCTGTTCCAGTGCCCAGACATCCGGTAACGACTGGAACAGCGAAAAGTTGCAGAACACCCGATCCGCCAACAACTCGCGCAGCTGATCGAGCAGCTCCCGGTCCCGTCGCGAACCGGACCTCAACCTGGCCTTCACCTTGTGGGCCACGGCGTAGAACAGCCGTTCAGCCAGCGCCCGTTGTTCCAACGTCAGTTCGCCCCGCTCGAACAATTCGCGGGTCTCGTCGAACAGATGACTGGCTTCCTGGAACACCTCGCCCGGGGTGCCGTCGTCAAGGCGGTCCAACTCCCTCGCCAACCATTTGACGGCATCGGGTTCGTGCTCGCCGACCAACGGCGGCTGATCCGACGGTGGCGACTCGTGGTCGATCACATGGGTGATCAGGACCGCATGATGCGCGGTCAACGCGCGGCCGGATTCGCTGACGATATCCGGGTGCTCCAGGCCCTGCTCGTCGCACAGGCGCACAATACCGCGCACCACTTCGCGGGCGTAGTTATCCAATGAATAGTTGATCGAGCAATAGTGACGCGAGCCGGTACCCTCGTAGTCCACGCCCAGGCCGCCGCCCACGTCCACCACCCGGATCGGCGCGCCCAGGCGGCGCAGTTCACCGAAGAAGCGTGCCGCCTCGCCGATGCCGCGGCCGATGTCCCGCAGATTGGGAATCTGCGAGCCGATGTGCGAATGCAGCAGTTGCAGCCAATGCAGCTTGTCGGCATCGCGCAGGCGCTGCACCAACTCCAACACCTGGCTGGCATTCAGACCGAACTTGGATTTCTCGCCGCCGGAATTCTGCCAATTGCCGCTCGCCACCGCCGCCAGGCGCACCCGCACCCCCAATTGCGGATCGATACCCAGCGACTCGGCCTCGCGCAGCACCAGATCCAGCTCGGTGAGCTTTTCAATTACGATATAGACGTGATGTCCCAGCTTGCGCCCGACCAACGCCAGACGGATGTATTCACTGTCCTTGTAGCCATTGCACACGATGGTGCCGTTCATCGGCGCGCTGGCCAACACCGCGACCAGTTCCGGCTTGGAGCCGGCCTCCAGCCCGACGCCCGTGCCGCCGCCGGCGACAATCTCGTCCACCACGCTGCGCTGCTGATTCACCTTTATCGGATACACCGCGGTATACCGCCCGCGATAACCCAGCTCGCTGACGGCCTCGGCGAAGGCGCGCTGCAGGCTGCGTACCCGGTGGTGCAGGATGTCCGTGAAACGCACCAGCACAGGCAATGCCAGCCCCGCCTCGCGCAGTTCCCCGGTAAGCTGATGCAAGTCGATCTGCACCCCTTGATCCGGGTCGGGACAGACGGTCGCGTGACCGGCGTGATTGATGCCGAAATAGCCGGCACCCCAGCGACGGATGCCGTAGGTCTGGCTGACGGGTTCGATCTGGGCGGACATGGCGACCTCGGTTGACAAGGCCTGGGATTATCGGCCATTTGCCACGGCAGTGAAACGCGCTTGCCGCATCCCCACCGCGCCGCTACCCTGCGCGCTTTGTTCATCCTCACCCTGCCGGAGCACATCATGGCCTTGGACGACAGCTGGTTCACCGAACAGCACGACGGCGCAGGCAGCGCCTTTTCCCTGAAAACCACCGCCAAGCTGTCGGATGTGCAGTCGGACTATCAGCGTATCGAGATGTTCGACACCACCGACTGGGGCAAGTTGATGGTGATCGACGGCTGCACCATGGTCAGTACCCGGGACAATTTCCTCTATCACGAGATGATGTCCCACCCGGTATTGTTCAGCCATGCCGCGCCCAAGCGCGTCGCCATCATCGGCGGCGGCGATTGCGGCACCCTGCGCGAGGTGCTCAAGCACCCCGAGGTGGAGCGCGCGGTACAGATCGACATCGACGAGCAGGTGACGCGCGCAGCGGAGAAATACTTCCCCGAGTTGTGCGAATCCAACCACGATCCACGTGCCGAACTGCTATGGATCGACGGTATCGACTGGATCAACAAGGCGCCTGCCGGGTCGCTGGACGTGATCATCGTGGATTCCACCGATCCCATCGGTCCCGGCGAGGTGTTGTTCACCCCCGCGTTCTACAATGCCTGCCACAATGCCTTGGCCGACGGCGGATTGGTTGTCCAGCAAAGCGAATCACCGCTGTTGCATCTACCGATCCTGGAAAAAATGTACCGCAGCCTGATGGCGGCCCGGTTCAGCGACGCCCGCACCTTGTTCTTCCCGCAACCGCTGTATCCCTCCGGTTGGTGGTCTGCCACCATCGGCTGCAAAAACGGCACACTCGACGGCTTTCGCGAGGCGGACGCGGATCGGCGGCGCTTCGATACACACTATTACAACAGCGCCATCCACCGGGCCGCCTTCGCCGAGCCCGAGTTCTTCCGCAAGGCACGGGCAGATTGGCTTGCGTCGAACTGACGACTCGTAAACTCAGGGAAAAACAGCGGGCAGGGGGCCTGCGGGACCGCCCGCTAGCGCCCACGCTTGGGCTGCAGATCGGGTGGCAACCCGCCGCAATGCTTGTTCAACAGTTCGCGCAACACGGCCATCTCCCGGTCCTTCTCCGCCGCGGTCAGGTAGTGCCTACCCCCGGGACGATCCTCGTACAACGGACCACCGGATAGATAGGAGCGCAAAATCCCGGCGTTCTTCTTGCAGGCCCGATCTTGCTCGGCGCGCTGCCTGGCACGCTCGGCCTTTTCCGCACGGCGTTGTTCGCGTTCCCGCTGATACATTTCCAGCATGCGCTGTCGATCCGGCACTGTCGCGGCTTTCGGCGCCGGGGCATCCGACGCCCGCGGCGTGACCGTTACCGGCTGCGCGCCCTCGCTAGGCGGTCGGTCGCCGAAATGCACGCGACCGTCGTCGTCCACCCAACGATAAACGCCCGTGGCCATCGCCGGACCCGCGAGCACGGCCAACACGGCCCAAGTTATTCGTGAATACCCTTTCATCGCGCTTCCCCGGCCCGCCGATGGCGTGGCCGCCCCTCTGCCGTTATGCTGGCTGCCGTTGCAACCATCCTACAGGAGACAGGCATGAGTGAACCCGATATGCCGCAGAAGGCGCCCTACCCCGTGGATCTGGAGCCGGGTACCTATTACTGGTGCAGCTGCGGCAAATCCAACAACCAGCCGTTTTGCGACGGCTCACACGTGGGCACGGACTTTTCGCCCTTGCAGTTCACCGTGACCGAAGCCGGCACCAAGTACCTGTGTGGCTGCAAGCGCACCCAGACCCCACCCTACTGCGACGGCACCCATAACAAGTTGTGATGGCAAAAGTCGCAAGGCAAAAAAAAACGGGCGCCGAAGCGCCCGTTTTTCGTTTTGGCGTGATGCCCGTGTTACAGGCCGGAACCCTTGGAACCGGTGAACTCGGGGTAAGCCTCCAGGCCGCACTCGGAAACGTCGCAGCCCTCGTACTCCTCTTCCTCGCTGACGCGGATGCCCATGATCGCCTTGATGATCATCCACACGATGAAGCTGGCGACGAAGGTCCAGGCCAGGATCACCACCAGACCGTAGATCTGCGCACCGAAGGTGGCGTCGGTGTTGGACATCGGCACCGCCATCAGGCCCCACATGCCGACCACACCGTGGACGGAGATGGCACCGACAGGGTCGTCGATCTTGAGTTTGTCCATACCGATGATGGCGAACACCACGATCACGCCGCCGATGGCGCCGACGACGGTGGCCCACAACGGGGTGGGTGCCAATGGCTCAGCGGTGATGGCCACCAAGCCGGCCAAGGCGCCGTTCAAGGCCATGGTCAGATCGGCCTTGCCGAACAGGATACGAGCGGTAATCAACGCGGCGATGACACCACCGGCAGCGGCCATGTTGGTGTTCACGAACACCGCGGCGACCGCGTTGGCCTCGGCGACGTTCGACAGCACCAGCTCGGAACCGCCGTTGAAGCCGAACCAGCCCAGCCACAGGATAAAGGTACCCAGGGTAGCCAGCGGCAGGTTGGAACCGGGAATGGCGTTGATACGGCCGTCCGCGCTGTACTTGCCCTTACGCGCGCCCAGCAGGATCACGCCGGCCAGCGCTGCGGCGGCACCACACAGATGGACCACACCGGAGCCGGCGAAGTCGTTGAAGCCCGCGGCATCCAGGAAACCGCCGCCCCACTTCCAGTAACCCTGCATCGGGTAGATGAAGCCGGTCATGACCACGGCGAACAGCAGGAAGGCCCACAGCTTCATCCGCTCGGCCACGGCGCCGGACACAATGGACATGGCGGTGGCGACGAACACCACCTGGAAGAAGAAGTCGGACATACCGGAGTAGTACGAACCGTCATACCAGGCAGCCGGATCGGTCTTCAGCACCTCGGCGGGATCGTGGTCGCCGCCAAACATGAACATGAAACTGAAGTCCGGGATGTAGCCGTTGCCGCCATCCGGGTACATGATGTTGTAGCCCATCACCATATACATGATGCAGGCAATGGCGAACAACGCCACGTTCTTGGTGAGGATCTCGGCGGTGTTCTTGGCGCGCACCAGACCGGCCTCGAGCATGGCAAAACCCGATGCCATCCACATAACCAACGCGCCGGACACCAGGAAGTAGAAGGTGTCCATCGCGTAGCGAAGATTGAGAATATCTTCCATTGTCTTTTCCCCTCAGCTGACCGTTTGGATTAAAGGGCTTCCGGCCCGGATTCACCGGTACGGATACGGACCGCCTGGGCCAGTTCGTACACGAAGATCTTGCCGTCGCCGATCTTGCCGGTCTTGGCGGCACCACTCACCGCTTCGATCACCGCGTCCACCTGACCGTCGTCGATGGCCACCTCGACCTTGATCTTGGGTAGGAAATCAACGACGTATTCAGCACCGCGATACAGTTCGGTGTGGCCTTTCTGACGACCGAAACCTTTCACCTCGGTCACGGTGATACCGGTCACGCCGATTTCCGACAATGCTTCGCGCACGTCGTCCAGCTTGAACGGCTTGATGATGGCTGCTACCAGTTTCATTTCACGCCTCCCTCATTTGGCCCGGCCGCGATGGCCGGGCCAGGTTCATTGGTATACCGTTCAGAAAGAGCGGGACACGGTGAACGCAAAGCGCTCATCCGCACCGGTGATGTCGGTGTCGGTATAGGTCAGCGCCAAGCCGAAACCTTCAACCTCACCGGACACACCCAAGCTCCAGTCTTTGTAGTCGGTGGCCGTGTCGAAGTCGGAAGAATTGTAGATTGCCGACAAGGTCGCCGGACCCACCGGCACGTCCACAACCAGGCTCGCGTAGGTGGAATCGCCTGCACCGAAGAAGTCCGGGCTGTAGGCGATACCGGCGAACACGGCAGCCGCGCCGAAATCCTTGCTCAGACCCAGAGAAAATTCGTTGGTGTTGTTGGCGCTGACAGTGGTGCCGGGATACATGTAACGCAGCGCGTTCACGTCGACACCGATACCAGCGACCTCGGTCGCGTATCCGATATACGCATCCAACTCCAGGCTGGCGCCGGAGAAGGTGGCGTCGTCAACATTGGAACCCCACACGCCGGCGTAGAAACCGCTGTCGTGGTTGTAGTCGAAGCCGCCTTGGATGGCCATCTCGCCATCGGTCTGGGTCACACCACGAAACACGTAGTCACTGGTCAGCGCAACATTGCCGCTGAATTCGGCTTGCGCCACGGTTGCTGCGCCAAGCAGCGCCGCGCCGCAAGCCATTGCTAGTTTGTTCATTTTCATCGTCAGGGACTCCCGGGTTGTCGTGTCTAATAATTGCCGGTGTCAGCTGGACAGGCCGATACCGTGCAGACACTGTTAGCAGGCATCATGCCAAGAGTTTTTTTTCCTTTGTTTCAGATAGATAAAAACAAAATGCTTGCCAAGCGCCGCACCGCCAAGGCGTCGACGCACCAAATCAATGCAGTTTAGAATCACTGCACCAGCGTGACGCACCAATTCGGTGCATTCACCCCGAATGCGCCCTGGACAGTACCGCTGCGCCGCCCCTAAGCTTGCGCTGACGCCACCGACCGCCGACACTTAACACATGCGAGATCCCAAGTTTTTCGACGACCTGTCCCGTAAGTTGGCCGATAGCCTGCCGAGCGGCGTTCAGGCCCTGCGCGACGATGTGGAACACAACCTGCGCAGCGGGCTGGAAGCGACGCTCAGCAAGCTGGATCTGGTGACCCGCGAGGAATTCGAGGTTCAGCGCGCGGTACTGCTGCGCACCCGCGAACGGCTCGAGGCCTTGGAGAAACGGGTTGCCGAACTGGAGGCCGCGCAGGCCGCCAACTGATCACCCCTTGTAACGACGCCGACCAGGGAAGGTCATGTCACTTGCCACCACCTACTGCCGTGCCGCGGCCGGCGTCCACGCGCCACTGGTCACCATCGAAGTCCATCTGGCGAATGGGTTACCGGCATTCCACATCGTCGGGCTGCCCGAGAAGGCGGTCCAGGAAAGCCGCGACCGGGTACGTGGCGCACTGATCAACGCCGGGTTCGAGTTCCCCGCGCGGCGCATCACCGTCAACCTCGCCCCTGCCGACCTGCCCAAGGACGGCAGCCGCTTCGACCTGGCCGTCGCCGTCGGCATCCTCGCCGCGTCGGCACAAATCCCCGCCGATGGTCTCGCCGGCACCGAGCTGTTCGGCGAGCTGGCACTGGGCGGCGGCCTCAGACCCGTTGCTGGCGCATTGCCTGTGGCACTCGCCGCCCACCGTGACGGGCGCGCATTGATCCTGCCCAAGGGCAATCTGGCTGAAGCGGCGCTGGTGAGCGCCGCCTCCCTACACGCGGCCGAGCATCTGCTGGCGGTGTGCGCGCATCTTTCCGGGCAGGAACGCCTGCCCCTCGGACAGGCCGACACCGCGCCGGGCCGCGCCCGCATCGACGCCGACCTGGCGGATGTGCGCGGGCAGCCCCAGGCCAGGCGGGCACTGGAAGTCGCAGCGGCCGGCGGCCATCACCTGCTGATGGCCGGCCCGCCGGGTGCCGGTAAATCCATGCTCGCGTCACGCTTGGCCGGTATTCTGCCGGCGCTGTCCGAGAACGAAGCACTGGAAGCGGCGGCCTTGCAGTCGATCAGCGGTTTGGCTTTCGATCCAAGCCGCTGGCGCGAGCGGCCTTATCGCGCTCCCCATCACACCGCATCCGGCGTTGCCCTGGTTGGCGGCGGCAGTACACCTCGGCCCGGTGAAATCTCCCTTGCCCATCACGGCGTGCTGTTCCTGGACGAGCTACCGGAATTCGACCGCAAGGTGCTGGAGGTGCTGCGCGAGCCCTTGGAAAACGGCCATATCGTGATCTCCCGCGCCGCCCGTCAGGCGCAGTTTCCGGCACGCTTCCAGTTGGTCGCCGCCATGAACCCCTGCCCTTGCGGTTACCTGGGCGATCCCCGACACAGCTGCCGCTGCAGCGGCGAACAAGTCGCCCGCTATCGGGCGCGCATCTCCGGCCCGCTGCTCGATCGCATCGACCTGCAGGTCACCGTGCCCGCAGTCTCCCCCGACACCCTCACCGACAGCCCGCCCGGCGAGTCCAGTGACAAGGTGGGTGCGCGGGTCGCTGCTGCGCGCCGTGCGCAACATCAGCGACAAGGCGGCGTCAACGTGGCATTGACCGGCACGGCGCTGGACCGGCATTGCGCGTTGGACGACGCCTCCCGACAGCTGCTGCGACAGGCCACGGAAAAACTCGGTCTGTCGGCACGGGGCTACCATCGGATACTGCGCGTCGCGCGAACCATCGCCGATCTGGCCGGCAACGACCGCATCACCGCCGCGCATCTGACCGAGGCGATCGGGTATCGGCGTCTGGATCGTCGGCCGTAGCCCACGTCGGACTCGCTACGTCGGGCTGCCTCGTCGCGTCAAAAAGCCACGGTGGCTGCAACCACCTTTTCAGCCCGCCAGATACGCCCGCCAACCGCCGAGCGCGGTGATGTCCCGCGCCCCCTCGGTGGCGAAACCCTCGCAAATGAAGCCGGTCTCCCAGCTACCGTCGGCCAGTTCCACCTTACCCAGCCCCAAGGGTGCCGGGATGCCGGCCAGGAAGCTGCCGACGGTGCTGGCCGGCAGTTGCCACACCTCCACCGCGATGGCTGCGCCGCCCTGTGCCACCCGGACCATGCCGGGCCGCTTGGGCGGGCCGCCGGGCAGCGCGTACAAGTGGTAGGCCGCTGCGCTCTCGGTGGCCCGCACCAAGGTGCCGCCGCGCTCGGTGAGCTGGTGGTTGAGCGGCAGACCGGACATATGCGCCCCGCACACCACCAGGCGCATGGCTGCCTCGGTCGGCGGCGTATCCGCGGTCACCGGCACGTCGGGCAACCGGTGGCCGGTGGCGCCCAGCGGCAGACCGATGTCGCGTAGCAAAAGATCACCGTAGTGCGCCAGCGCAGCGTCGGCGAAGGCCGGAGCAAACAGGGTCACGCCATGGGGCAGGCCCTTGTCGCTGAAGCCGGCAGGCACCGCCACCGCGGCATAGTCCAGCAGGTTCATGAAATTGGTGTAGGTGCCCAGGTTGCTGTTGAGCTTGACCGGCTCGGCCTGCACCTCGGCCAGGGTGTAGAGGGTCGGCGCGGTGGGGGTCAGCACGAAATCCAGGCCATCGAGCAGGCCGTCGCACACCCGCTTGTACGCGGCAAGTTTGTACTGGGCATTGAACGCGGCCACCGCGCTGGCCTGGATGCCGGGCTCGATGATCTGCCGGGTCACCGGGAACAGCGCCTCGGGCCGCTCCTCGATGAACGCCTGGATGGCGGCGTAGCGCTCCGCCACCCAGGGCCCCTCGTACAACAGCCGGGCAGCAGCCATGAAGGGCTCGAAGTCGATGCTCACCGCCTCGCCACCCATGGCAACGAAGCGCTCGACCGCCTCGCTGTACAAACGCTAGGCCTCGGCATCGCCGAAGAACTGCAGCTGCGCCGGCACGCCGAAGCGGAAGCTCGCCCTGGGCGCTGGACCCGGCTCGCCCGGGCGGGCATAGGCGTCGGCCGCATCGTAGACGCCCGCGACGCTCATCACCGCGTGGGCGTCGGCCATATCCAGGGCAAAGATGCTGATGGTGTCCAGCGTGCGGCACGCCGGCACCACGCCGCTGGCCGACAGCAGGCCGCGGGTCGGCTTGATTCCCACCAGATTGTTAAACGCCGCCGGCACCCGGCCGGAACCGGCGGTGTCGGTGCCCAGGGAGAAACTCGCCTGCCCCCTGGCCACGGCGACCGCCGAGCCGCCGCTGGAACCGCCGGAGATGTAGTCCGCATCGAAGGCATTGCGGGTCGCGCCATAGGGCGTGCGGCAGCCCACCAGGCCGGTGGCGAACTGGTCCAGGTTGGTCTTGCCGACAGGGATGGCGCCGGCGTCGATCAGCTGCTGTACCACAAACGCGGACGTGTCCGGCACGTAACCGTACTCGGCACAGGCGGCGGTGGTCGGGATGCCTGCCAGGTCGATGTTGTCCTTGATGGCGAAGGGGATGCCGTACAGCGGCAGCGCGTGCGGATCGGCGTCGGCCAGGCGATCGAGATACGGCCGCAGCTCGGCATCGCTGAGCACGTGGATCCAGATGTGATCCGGATCGCCCGCGGGCATGGCGGCGCGCACCTCGGCCATCACCTGCGCTGGGGTCAGGCTGCCGTCGAGATAGCCGGCGCGCAGGCGGCTGATGGACAGGTTGGGCAGATCATTCATCGGCTTGTTCATTTCGCAATCACTCGCTGTCGATGACCAGCAGGGCCTGGCCGGGACTCACCTGCCCACCCGGCTGGCACAGCAGCCGCGACACGGTGCCGGCGTGCTCGGCATGCACGGCGATCTCCATCTTCATGGACTCCAGCACCACCAGTACGTCGCCCTCGGCAACCTGCTGGCCTTCCTCGACCTCCACCTGCCAGACGCTGCCGTGCACATGGCTCTCCACCAACGACTCGCTGTCGGTCAGGGCCAGCTCGCCACCCTGCGCGTCTATCTGGTCGGTCTCGTCGTGCTGGTAGTTGGCCTGGCCGCTGGCGATCCAGCGCTCGCGCTCGGCGTCGAACGCCGTCTGCTGGCGCGACTTGAAGGACTGAATCGTCTCCGAGTTGTCCGCCAGGAATCTGTTGTAGTCACGCAGGCTGAAGGTGGTCTGCTCCACCTTCACCTGGAACTTGCCGCGCGGAAAGTCCTCGCGCAGCTGCTTCAGTTCGTCCTCACTGACCGGGTAGAAACGGATCTGGTCGAAGAAACGCAACAGCCACGGCTTCTGGAAATCACCGGTCTTGCGATAGCGGTTCCACATCTGCACGGTGCGGCCGACGAACTGGTAACCACCCGGCCCCTCCATGCCGTACACGCAGAGATACGAGCCGCCGATGCCCACCGCGTTTTCCGGCGTCCAGGTGCGCGCCGGGTTGTACTTGGTGGTCACCAAGCGGTGGCGCGGGTCCATCGGCGTGGCCACCGGCGCGCCGAGGTAGACGTCGCCCAGTCCCATCACCAGGTAGCTGGCGCCGAACAGGACCTGCTTCACCTGCTCGATGTCGTCCAGGCCGTTGATGCGGCGGATGAACTCGATGTTGCTCGGGCACCAGGGCGCATCCCTGCGCACCGACTGCATGTATTTCTCGATGGCGAGCTTCGTTGAGGGGTCGTCCCAGGACAGCGGCAGGTGCACGATGCGCGCCGGCACCTCCAGGTCCTCGATGTCCTGGAGCTCCTTCTCCACTGCCACCAGGCGATCGAGCAGCGTGTCCAGCTTGATCACGCGACTGTCGTAGTGGACCTGCAGCGAGCGGATGCCGGGCGTCAGTTCGCGTAATCCGTCGATGGCCAGCTCCTGGAGCCTGAGCATTAGCGCATGCACCCTAAAGCGCAGGTTGATGTCCAGTTCCATGGGGCCGTATTCGACCAACAGGTACTTGTCACCGGAGGGACGGTAGGCCACCGCCACCGGGCTCTGCGACGCGTCCAGGCGGCGCACCACCGGGTCGTGCAACGGCGCCTCGCTGATGCTCAGCGACTGCGGCGACAGCGTATCGAGCATGGCGTCCCGCGCCGCCTCCATGGCGTTGGCGGTCGCCTGGTCGACAGGCACGAAGCGCACACGATCACCGGGCCGCAGTTGGCCCATCTTCCAGCGGTCGGCAGCGACGATCGTCGCCGGGCAGACGAAGCCACCCAAACTCGGGCCATCCGGCCCGAGGATCACCGTCATGTCACCGGTGAAGTCCACCGTCCCTATTGCGTAGGCGTTGTCATGCAGGTTGGACGGATGCAGGCCGGCCTCGCCGCCGTCACTGCGCGCCCACTCGGGCTTGGGGCCGATCAGGCGCACGCCGGTGCGGCTGGAGTTGTAGTGCACCTCCCAGTCGCTGGCGAAGAAGGTGGCGATGTCCTTGTCGGTGAAGAAGTCCGGCGCGCCGTGGGGACCGTAGATGACGTGCAGGGTCCAGTCGCTGTCGTGTACCGGCAGCAGATCTTCATCCAGCGCCGCGCCCGGCAGTGCGGCCTCGGGCAGCGGCGGCACGTGCAGCACGTCGCCTACCTGCAGCGGCCGCCCGCCGTGACCGCCAAATTTACCAAGCGTGAAGGTGGACTTGCTGCCCAGGTAGTCGGGCACGTCGATACCGCCCTGTACGGCCAGATACGCGCGCGCACCGGCGCCGGTGAGCTTGCCGAGCTTCAATACACTGCCGGCCGCCACGTCGACCGGCTGATACCAAGGCACATCGAAGCCATCAAGCTCGGCATCCAGCCGCGCACCACTCAGGCAGATGCGGGTGGTGCAATTGAAACGTAACGTCGGGCCGGTGACGGTGATCTCCAGCCCAGCCGCATCGCCGTCGTTGCCCAGCAGCCGGTTGCCCATCCTGAACGCCAGATCATCCATCGGACCGGACGGCGGCACGCCGATATCCCAGTAGCCCTGCCGGCCCGGGTAGTCCTGCACCGTGGTCTGGGTACCGGCGGCCAGCACGTCGATGCTGTGCGGCTTGTAGACGAAGTCGTTCAGGTAACGGGTGGTCTGCTCGCCGGCGCGGAACACCGGCTCGGCCACCACCTGGCGCAGGTAGTCCAGGTTGGTCTCGATGCCGGCCACGGCGGTGTCGGCCAGCGCCTGGTCCATGGCGGCCAGCGCCGCGGCGCGATCGTCCGCATGGACGATGAGCTTGGCGAGCATGGGATCGTAATAGGGCGGCACCTCCACGCCCGGCTCCAACCAGCTGTCGCAGCGGATGTCGGTGGGGAACTGCACCTGGGTTAGCAGGCCGGCCTGGGGCTGGAAGTCCTTGCCCGGGTCCTCGGCGTACAGGCGCACCTGCATGCTGTGGCCGCGGGTGGGCGGGTCGCCGCCGTCCAGCGCCGGCGGCTCGCCGGCGGCCACCTGCACCATCCACTGCACCAGGTCCACACCGGTCACCTGTTCGGTGACGCCGTGCTCCACCTGCAGGCGAGTGTTCACCTCCAGGAAGTAGAACTGCGCGCTGGCCGGGTCGTAGATGTATTCCACGGTGCCGGCGGAGCGGTAGTTCACCGACTCACCGAGCTTGCGCGCCGTGTCCCACAGGGCGTGACGCACCTCGTCCGACAGGTTCGGCGCCGGGGTCTCCTCCACCACCTTCTGATTACGCCGTTGTACCGAACAATCCCGCTCGCCCAGGGCGACGACATTGCCCGCGCCGTCACCGAAGATCTGCACCTCGATGTGGCGGGCGGCGCTGACGTACTTCTCCAGGAAGATGCCGGCGTTGGCAAAGTTGTTCTGGCCAAGTCTTTGCACGGTCGCGAAGGCCTCGGTCAGCTGCTGCTCGTCGTAGCACAGCTGCATGCAGATGCCGCCGCCCCCGGCGGTGCTCTTGAGCATCACCGGGTAACCGATGCGCGCCGCCTCGGCCAGCGCATGGGGCACGTCCTTGAGTAGGCCGGTGCCGGGCAGCATGGGCACGCCGCTGGCCTCGGCCAGGCTGCGCGCGGTGTGCTTGAGGCCGAAGTCGCGCAACTGCTGCGGCGTCGGGCCGATGAAGGCGATGCCGCGCCGCTCGCATTGCTCGGCGAAGGCGGCGTTCTCGGACAGGAAGCCGTAGCCGGGGTGGATGGCCTGGGCGCCGGTCTGTTCGGCCGCCGCCAGTACCTTGCCAGCATCAAGATACGACTCGCTGGCCAGTGCCTCGCCGATACAAATAGCTTCGTCGGCCTGGCTGACGTGCAGCGACTGGGCATCGGCCTTGGCGTACACCGCCACGGACCGGATACCCATGGCCTTGAGGGTACGGATGATGCGGCAGGCGATGGCGCCGCGGTTGGCTATCAGGACCTTGTCGAACATCGTTGTCTGATCTTGGGTCTGGTGCGGGCCGTCCCGCGATTGATCGGTTCCCGCCGGAGTCGTCCCCGGCGTCGGTAGCGGCGGCACCTGTTCGTCCTGGCGCCCTTCGCGTCCCTTAGGGAAGCGCTGAATAAGTCCATCCTGGACTTCTCATCGCACGCCGCGCTGCAAACGCGGTTTGCAGCTTGCTTCAAAATCAGTCACTTGCAGTGACCGATTTTGGCGGCACCTCCCTGTGCCGCAGAACCTCTGAATTTTTCAGAGGTTCCTTAGGTCGGTGCGACCAGGTCACTGTCCATCCCACACCAGCATGCGCGCCGGCGTCGGGTTGTAGGCGTTGCACGGGTTGTTCAGCTGCGGGCAGTTGGACACCAGCACGATCACGTCCATCTCGGCACGCAACTCCACGTACTTGCCGGCGTCGGAGATGCCGTCCTCGAAGGTCAGGCCACCGGCGGGAGTGACCGGCACATTCATGAAGAAGTTGATGTTGCAGGTCAGATCGCGCTTGCCCATGTCGTAGTCCGACTCGGCCAGCGCGATCAGATAGTTGTCGCGGCAGTTGTGCATCGGCCGCTTCTCGATGGCGTAGCGCACCTGGTTGGTCTCCGCTGCGCAGGCACCGCCCAGGGTATTGTGGCTACCACAGGTGTCGGCCACAATCGTCAGCATGGGATTGCCCTGGTCGCTCAGCAGCACTGTGCCGGTGGTCAGGTAGATGCTGCCCTGTTCGCGGATGGTGTCCTGGGCGCTGTAGCGCTCGGCCGGGTCGTGGGCGTTGTAGAACAGGGTGTCCACTGCCTGGTTGCCTTCCAGGTCGACGATGCGCAGCACCTGTCCCTGCTTCAGCTCGTACAGCCAGGGGTAGCCGCCGGGGATGCGGTAGTCGTAGATGGCGTTGTTCGGGTCCAGGGTGCTTTCGGTCAGTTGTTGGCTGGTCATGCTGCTCACCTCAGTACTGGCAGTGGTAGGTGGCGGTCAGCGCGAAGCCGCGCTGGTTCTCGGCACAATGGTTCATACAGGCGTCGTCTTCGGCCACCGGGTCGGCCTGGTAGATCACCAGCTCGGTGGTCTTTGGCGACCATTCGCTGGCCGGGTCCATCGGGTGCGGACAGCTGTTGAGCACCACCAGGGTGTCCATCTCGGCGCGCAGGTCAACGTGATCGCCGGCCTTGGCGTTGCCGGCAACGAACTGCATGGCGCCGGCCTCGTCCACCGCCACCTTGCTGAACAAGTTGACGTTGGGCACCAGGTCCTTCTTGCCCAGGCCCCACTTGCCCAGCTCGATCAGGAACAACTCGCGGCCGTTGCGGTGGAAGCCGTTGTGGAACGCCTGGTAGCCGTGCTCGCCGTATTGGCGCTTCACCTGCGCAGCGTTGCTGTGGCCGCTGATGGTGTCGTGCCAGCCCACCGTGTCCTCGGTGACCGACATCAGCACCCGGCCCATGTCCGAGTACAGCACGTTGCCGGCGGTGAGGAAGGCGGTGTGCTGGATCTTCAGCGTGTCCGCCATGTTGTAGCGTTCCAGCTTTTCGGCCGCGTTGTAGAACAACGCCGACACGTTGGCGCCGCCCTTGCGGTCGATGAGGCGCAGCGCGTAGCCGCGGCGGATGATGAAGGACCAGTTGCGCGCGCCTGGCAACAACTCACTGTGTACGATGCGCTCGGGCGCAATAGGGCTTTGATTCATGGTGGGTGATTCCTCGTTGATCAACCGGCCGCATCCACGGCGGCCGCCAGGGCGCGCGGCGTTGCGCGCACGTCGTCACGGATATCCTCGTAAAGTCGGCGCTCGGTGGCGCCCACGGGCAGGTCATAGGTGATGCTGGCGCCATAGGCGCCCGGCGCCTGCGGGTCGACGCGTAGCTTGTCGAATACCAGCAGGCGGGTGCCCAGATAGAAGCCTTCTTCCAGGTCATGGGTGATCATGAACACGGTCAGCCCCAACTTGCGCCACAGATCGAGCACCAGGCGATGCATGTCGCTGCGAATGCCCGGGTCCAGCGCACCGAAAGGCTCATCCAACAGCAGGATGCGCGGCTCCATGACCAGCGACTGGGCCAGCGCAAGCCGTTGCTGCATGCCGCCGGACAGCGCACTGGGATACTTGTCCAGGGCCTGCCCCAGCCCGACCGCGTCCAGCATCTGTATCGCCTTGTCGCGGGCTTGTCGCCGGGCTCGACCGAACAGCCGCGCGGTCAAGGGCGCGTCCTTGAGCTCCAACCCCAGCAGCACGTTGTTCAGTACGGTCAGATGTGGGAATACGGAATAACGCTGGAAGACGATGCCGCGGTCCCGCCCCGGCTCTGCCGGCAACGGCTCACCGTCGAGCAGAATCCGGCCTCGGGTCGGCGATTCCTGACCCAGCAGCATGCGCAGGAAGGTCGTCTTGCCGCAGCCCGAGGCCCCGACCACGGTGCAGAACTCACCGTCCCCCACGGTCAGATTGAGCCGCTCCAGCACCACCTGATCGCCGTATTCCTTCCACACGTTGTTGAACGCAATGCGGGCCATCAGTTGCCCTCCCCGTTGAGCTGGTGATACCAGCGGAACGCGCGCCGTGAAGCGATCCGCAACAACAGATCGGTGAGATAGGCCAGCAGCGTGATCCACACCACATAGGGCAGAACCACGTCCATGGCCAGATAACGCCGCACCAGGAAGATGCGATAACCCAGCCCGTCGGTGGCGGCGATGGCTTCGGCCGCGATCAGGAACAACCAGGCCGCACCCAGCGACAGTCGCACCGCATCGAGCAGGCGCGGCAGCAGCTGCGGCACCACCACCCGCAGGATGATCTGCCAAGTGGAAGCACCCAGGGTCTGCGCCTTGACCAGCAGTTCGGCGGGCAGCTCCTGCGCCCGCTGCTGCAGATCACGGATGATGAACGGCGCCACCCCGAACACGATCAATACCACCTTCGACAACTCACCCAGCCCGAACACGATGAACAGGATGGGCAGCAGCGCCAGCGGCGGAATCAGCGACAGACTGGACACCAGCGGTGACAGCCCGGCGCGCAGATACGGAACCGTACCCAACGCCACGCCGAACACCAGACCGATGAGGGCACTGATGCCCACCCCCAACCCCAGGCGCTGCAGGCTGGCGGCGGTATCGGTCCACAACAGGATGTCGCCGCTGCGCTTGCTCGGTTCCAGCGCCATGCGCTCGACGGCATCGCCCAGGCTGCTGAATGCCGGCAACAGCTTGTCGTTGGGGTTGTCCGCCAGCCGCGCCTGCGAACCGGCCAGATACACCACCAGTAGCACCACGAAGGGCAACAGCCCAAGCAGGATGCCGGTACTCCGGCTGGGTCGCAGGTTGATCAGACGCTTCATCGCGCTATCGCTTCGGCCAGGCGTCGACCTTACAACTTGCCGTCGGCGGCCAGTTGCATGTAGGTGGCGTCGAAGCGCAACTTGGTGTTGGCGCCATCGCCCAGGGTCTTGCCCCCGGGGAAGGCCATGCCGATGAAGCCCGCGTCCGCCGCACCCTCACCCAGCAGGCCGTGGTCGAAGGAGAACTTGGCCACATGCGCCATGGTCTGGACCAGATCGGCGCTCTGGGTGAAGGCCACGGCGTCGGCCGCGTTGTAGAACATCTTGGTGGTGGCCAGCTGGGCATCGTAGCCGGCCATGTCGGTGCCCGAGGCCTTGGCCATCTCGGTGCGCGCGGCGATGCCGGCGGCATCGTCCTTCGACATGGTGGCCATGATCTCGAACCAGGCACCGGTCAGCGCCTTGCCCAGCTTGGGGTTGGCCTTGAGGGTATCGCTGTTGACCACCAGCATATCGATGATCTCGCCCGGGATCCGGCTGGAATCAAACACCTTGTTGGCGTTCGGCATAGCCAGGATCTCCGACAACAACGGGTTCCAGGTCACCACCGCGGTCACATCGGGCGAGGCATAGGCCGCCACCATGTCCGCGTCGGAGGTGTTCACCACGGTCAGGTCCTGCTCGCTGGCGCCGATGCTGTCCAGCGCACGGGCCAACAGATAGTGGGAGACCGACAGTTCCACCAGATTGACGCTCTGACCCTTGATATCCGCCAGCGTGGACTTGTCCTTGAGCACGATGCCATCGTTGCCATTGGAGAAGTCGCCGACGATCAACGCGGTGGAGTCCACGCCACCCGCGGCGGGGATGGTCAGCGCGTCCATGTTGGTCATCACACAGGCATCGAAGGCGCCCGCCGTGTACTGGTTGATCGACTCGATGTAGTCGTTGATCTGAACCACTTCGATATCGATGCCGTACTTGTCGCCCCACTTCTTGACGATGCCCGCCTGCTCGCCATAACCCCACGGCATCCAGCCGACGTAAATGCTCCAGGCGACGCGGAACTTGTCTTTGGCAAGGGCAGCACCGGAAAACAGACTGCTGGCAAGCAGCACGCCGGCAAACAAGGTGAAGAAACGCGCCCAATGGGCGGTGCGAGGGGTGGTTACGGGCATGTCAGCTCTCCCGAATCTTGGTTACAGGCATTGAGATAAGGCACAGGAGGACCAGACTGGCGACCTCCCGGGCTTTTATCCCGCCGTGTAACCCCTCCCTGGGAGAGGTCGGCAGCTCTCGGTCCAGACGCCTGCGCTGATGTCGCAGGCCGGAACCCTAGCCGCCCATTTAACCGAATTGTCGAACAGGGACAGCGCACCACGGATGGTCGGCGCCGGCTCTCCTTGGGGTAAGACCAAAGCCAGATTCGTGCCAGGGTTATTTTCAACCCACGATCAGTGACTTAACAGCCGGGCCGGTGCGATGAGCAGGATTGGGCGGTTCGATACGGTGCGTCTTGCACCAGAATGAAGCAGACAGCGGGTCTGGTCGCCTATCATTAACGCTCAGGTCTGATTCGCTGCCCGCAGCCGCGCCTCCACGCGCATGGCGGTCATGAGGTCCGCATCCGCGACCTCCGGGTACAGCCGATGAAACCGCGCCAATTCCATCAGGTTCGGTCGCACTGCCTGCTCCAGCCGCAGCCGCACGTCGTTCCCCAGGCCATGCAGCATCAGCAGCCGTGGCGCCTGTCTGGCCAGATAGCGCTGACACAGGTCATTGGCCAGATCTTCAGACCAATCCTCCCTGACCAGCAGTGGCGGGAAATCCCCGGCATCGCCCGCACATCGCTTAAACCAACGGGCCGTGGGACTCGGGCCCGCGCGCTCGGCGATGAGGCGTTCGAAACGGTAATTCACCGGCGGCTCTTGGCGAGCCAATTCGTCATCGGTCATGGCGATAGGCATCACCGCGGCCGGCAATGCCGTCCACTCCGGGCGCACCGGCAGGTTCTTGATACCGTCGGGATCCGCGCAGGAAAAAATCAACGCCAGTGGCAAGCCATCCTTGGCGTCCAGCAACCAATATTCGTACTCGTCGTTGGCCGGGAACGGCAGCGTGGCGTCGGCGATACCGCGCGCCAGTTCAAGCGTGCGCTCGTCCAGCGGTGCGTTCTTCCGGGTGCCAACCGCCGCGATACGCACGAGTTCTTCGTGAGGCAGCGTATCGATATGGCGTGCTCGCCGCTCGATGCGTTGGTCACCAGGACCACTGCTGATCTGCGACGTGTGGATGAACCGGATTTCCCAGCTGGCGCCATCCAGCGTGAGCGCTCGGGCCCGCGACGACTCGACGATTTGTACCTGACCACAAAAGGGTGGCGACACGCGCTGGGAATATGCCTTCACCCCGTAGCCCGGCGAGGGTTCGACAACAGTGGTCCGTACAGCGCCTGGGCGGTCAGCGGGCCTCATGGTGCCGTGACTGGACAACAGTCGTCGAATGCGTTCGAAGACGGTCATGGTGACAACGGGTCCTCGCCGGCAAGTGAGACCGTGCCCATAGGGTTCACCCCTCAGTAATAGCAGCATTTAGAACCATCCGCGCCTCGTCACCTTTCGCACAGCCACCAGCGGCGGATCCCACGCGTCGCAAAGACTTCGGATAAACTCCGCGCCCATGCTGCAACTCGACCACCTCTCCCTGCGCCGCGGCCCCCGGCTGCTCATCGACGACGCCAGTGCCCAGATCCATCCGGGGCAACGGGTCGGTTTGACCGGTGCCAACGGTACGGGCAAATCCAGCCTGTTTGCGCTGATTCTCGGCGAGTTCGGGCCGGATGCGGGGTCACTGCAGTTGCCCAAGGACTGGGTGATTGCCCATGTGGCGCAGCACACGCCCGCCGATGCACGCCCGGCCATCGACTACGCCCTGGATGGCGATGCCGAGTTGCGTCACATCGAGGCGCAATTGATCGAAGCGGAACAGGCCGACGACGGACACCGACTGGGCCAACTGCACGAGCGCATGGATCACATCGGCGGCTATCAGGCGCGGGCGCGGGCAGCGCGGCTGCTGCACGGCCTGGGCTTCAAACCCGGGGAGGAAGAACGCCCGGTCAGCGACTTTTCCGGTGGTTGGCGCATGCGCCTGAATCTGGCCAAGGCACTGATGTGCCGTTCCGACCTGTTGTTGCTGGACGAGCCCACCAACCACCTGGACCTGGACGCGGTGATCTGGCTGGAGGATTGGCTGAAGCGCTATCCGGGTACCTTGTTGCTGATTTCCCACGACCGGGATTTCCTGGACAACGTGGTCACCCAGGTGGCGCATATCGAGCAAGGCCGACTGACGCTGTATACCGGCAACTACACGGCCTTTGAGCGCGCCCGGGCCGAGCGCCTGGCGAACCAGCAGGCGGCTTTCGAAAAGCAGCAGCGCGAGATCTCCCACATGCAGGCCTTTGTCGACCGCTTTCGTGCCAAGGCCACCAAGGCCCGGCAGGCGCAAAGCCGCCTGAAGGCACTGGAACGCATGACGGTGATCGCCCCGGCACACGTGGACTCGCCCTTTCATTTCGCCTTCAAGCCGCCGGCCAAGAATCCGCGCCCGCTGCTACGCCTGGACGAGGCCGCCGCCGGCTATGGCGACACCGCGATCTTCAGCGACGCCCGGTTCAGCCTGAACCCCGGCGACCGGGTCGGTCTGCTGGGCCCCAACGGCGCCGGCAAGTCGACCCTGATCAAGCTGCTGGCCGGCGACCTGACGCCATTGGCCGGCGAGCGCCTTGCGGCACAGGATCTGGCCATCGGCTACTTCGCCCAGCACCAGCTCGAACAATTGCACCCGGCGCACAGCGCCCTGGAACATCTGCAGCAGCTCGACCCCAAGGCGTCCGAGCAGTCGCTGCGCGACTTCATCGGTGGCTTCGGTTTCAACGGTGATCGTGCCACCTGTCCGGTGGCGCCTTTTTCCGGGGGCGAGAAGGCCCGATTGGTACTCGCGCTGCTGGTGTACCAGAAGCCCAACCTGCTGCTGCTGGACGAGCCCACCAACCACTTGGACCTGGAGATGCGCCTGGCCCTGGCCGAGGCCCTGCAGGATTTTGCCGGCGCCATGGTGATCGTGTCCCATGATCGGCACCTGCTGCGGGTCACCTGCGATCAACTGGTGCTGGTGCACGGCGGTCGGGTGCGCGAGTTCGACGGCGACCTGGACGACTACCCTGCCTGGCTGGCGCAACAACAACGTGACGCCCCCGCGGCACCGACCACCGAGGCGAACGGCCCGGCCGAGTCCGCTGCCGAGCGCAAGTAACGCAAGCGCCTGGAGGCGGATCGCCGCAAGCAATTGCAGCCGCTGCGCAACAAGGTCAAGAAACTGGAACAACAGTTGGACGCCCTGACGGCGCGCCAGGATGAGCTGGAGACTGCCCTGGCCGACCCCGCCCTCTATGACGCCGGGGAAAAGGACAGGCTCAAACAGTTGCTGGCGGACAAGGCGCAACTGGACGGCCAGCTCGCCGAGGTGGAGGCGGCCTGGATGGAAAGCGCAGAGGCCCTGGAAGCGGCCGAAGACTGATCCGACCCGGGTTGCTCAGCGCGGCTCGGCGTCCTGGTCGTGCCGCCATGCCGCTTGGCGCCGCTGCAGCTCGGCCAGCCCCAGCTGCCGTAAACGCGCGATGTTGCGCTTGGGAATGGCCTCAGGGTCCGGATAACCGGCCAGGGCGGCTTCCAGCTGCTGCTCGCGGATCAGATGGAAGATCGGGTAGGGCGAGCGGTTGCTGTAGTTGGCCGGGTCCGTGTCGTCACTGTCGGCGAACACATAATCGGGGTGGAAGCTGGCCAGCTGGATGACCCCCTCCAGCCCGGCCTGTCCCAGCGCGTCCTCCAGAATGGCCAGCATATCCAGGTAATCATCGAAGTCGCCCAGGCCGCGGGACAGGATGAACAGTCCGGTCTCGGCCTGCTCCGGCGGCAACTGCAGAAAGGCGTCCAATTCGCTCAGGAACGCCTGGTAGATGGCATCGGCCTGCTCGGCATCGCACACCGTCATACGTACCCGCCCGGCACGCAGTGGCGCGGCGGCGAACGGGCACAGATTCAGGCCCACCACCATGTCCTGCAACCACGCCGTCACCCGCCCGATTACTCGGTCCATTGTCACCACCTGCCCATCCACCCGGTTATCGCGGCGATGGATAGTAACCCGAGCGGCGCCGGCTGAGGCGGCAGGAATTGGCAGGATACTTGCTGTCCCCAGTCCGCCGGCCTAGGTTTGGAAGCAGACGCACCAGGAGGGAAAGGACACGCGTTTACATGCACCAGGATGATGCGAGCGCCGGCACTTCCGATAACCTGGGGGCCGTCATCCCGTGCACGACGAAATACTGGACATCCTGTGGCTGACCATCAGCTGCGCCCTGGTGTTGCTCATGCAGGCCGGATTTCTGTGTGTCGAATCCGGCGCCACACGCAGCAAGAACGCCATCAACGTGGCAATGAAGAACGCCGCGGATTTTGTGGTGTCCGTGATGCTGTTCTGGTTGGTGGGCTTCGCGCTGATGTTCGGCGACACGTACGGCGGCCTCATCGGCAGCAGCGCCTTTCTCGCCCCCATCGGTCAGGATGCCGCCTGGCTGGCGAGCTTTTTCCTCTTCCAGGCCATGTTCTGTGCCACGGCCGTGACCATTGTTTCCGGGGTCATCGCCGAACGGGTGCGGTTCAACGGCTACCTGTTGTTGAGCGTGTTGGTGGCGGCGTTCATCTATCCGGTTTCCGGGCACTGGGCCTGGGGTGGGGCCGCGGGGGGAGAGCCCGGCTGGCTGGCTGCCCGCGGCTTCGTCGACTTTGCCGGCTCCACCGTTGTGCACAGCGTGGGCGGCTGGGTGGGGTTGGCGGCCCTGCTGGTGGTCGGTCCGCGTGCCGGCCGGTTTGTCGACGGCAAGCCCCAGCACATCCCCGGTTCCAACGCGCCGCTGGCGCTACTGGGATTGTTGTTCTTCGTGGTCGGCTGGATCGGCTTCAACGGCGGCAGCACCTTGGCGCTCAACGCCCAGGTGCCGGGCATCATCGCCAACACCATTCTCGCCGCGGGCGCCGGCGGCCTGACCACCTACCTGTTGTGCATGCTGCGCCCCCACTGGTGCGTCGATCCATTACTGATCCCCATGAACGGCGTACTGGCTGGACTGGTGTCCATTACCGCCAACGCCCATGCGGTCACCTCCGTCGATGCGGTGTTGATCGGCGCCATCGGCGGCATCGTCATGCTGCTGTTGGACCAATGGATGATCCAACGGGGGCTGGACGACGCCATCGGGGCGATACCCGTCCACTTGGGTGCCGGCATCTGGGGCACCCTGGCCGTCGCCCTGTTCGGAGATCCGGCCCGCTTAGGCACCGGGCTGGATTTCTGGGATCAACTGTCGGTGCAGTTGACCGGTGTCGTGGTGTTCGGGCTGTGGTCCTTCACCGTCGCGTGGATATTCATCCGCCTGTATGACCGACACCATCCGCTAAGGGTCAGCCGCGCCGACGAACAGGCCGGGCTGAACGTCTCCGAGCACGGTGCTCGCAACGAATTGGTGGCACTGCTCAGTGCCATGGATCACCAGGAACACCGCTCGGACCTGAGCTACCGGGTCCCGGTGGAGCCCTTTACCGAGATCGGCCAGATCGCGGCGCGGCACAACCGGGTCATGGACGCACTGGAGCGGGCCGTGGTGCAGACCCGGGCCATTGTGCGCGATATCCGTGACGGCATCCTGACCTTCAGCCGGGACGGCACCCTGACCAGCTTCAACCCTGGAGCGGAACAAATCTTCGGCGTCAGCGGCGCAGCGGTGATCGGACAACCGTTCTGCCATTTGATCCATGCCGACTCCCGCACCGCCTGTCGTCATCGCGCCACCAGTCCGCTGGCCTTCCTGTCGCTCGGCGAGGCCAATGAACTGCTCGGCCGGCGTCACGACAACAGCCCGTTCTATATGGAGGTCTCGGTCACCGAGAACAGCGACCTGGGACAGCCCCACTACACCGCCGTGGTGCGCGACATCAACGACAAGCGGCGTGTCGAGGAGCAACTGTTCAACGAAAAGGAGCGCGCCCTGGTGACGCTCGAGTCCATCGCCGACGGGGTCATCACCACGGACGCCCAGGGGCGGATCGGCTACATCAATCACGCCGGCGAAAAGCTCACCGGCTGGAGCCGACTGGAGGCCGAGGGGCGGCCATTCGGCAGCGTTTACCGCAGCGCGGACAGCAGCAACGGTCAACACCTGGTCGAACAGGTATTGAACGGGCGCGTGGTGATCGCCGAAGGCACCGCCTTCACACTCACCGCACGGGACGGTGCGCACTATGCGGTGATGCATACCGCGGCACCGATCCGTAACCGCCAGGGCCAAGTGATCGGTGCCGTGATCGTGTTTCACGACGTCACCAGTGCGCGGGAACTACAGCAGCAACTGTCACATCAGGCAACCCACGACGCCCTTACCGGCCTGCTCAACCGCAGCGCCTTCGAGACCCACGCCGCCGAACTGCTCGGCCATGCCCGCCGCGGCGAAGGCGAACACGTACTGGGTTACCTTGACCTGGACCAGTTCAAGCTGGTCAACGACACCTGCGGACATGTGGCCGGCGACGAGCTGCTGCGCCAAGTGTCCGAGCTGATCAAGGGCAAGATCCGCGGCGGTGATATCGTCGCGCGTCTTGGCGGCGACGAATTCGGCATCCTGCTACGGCAGTGTCCGGTACAGCACGGCATGCGGATAGCGGAGGATATCCGCGAGGCCATCCACGACTTCCGTTTTCCCTGGGGCAACAGCCAGTTCGCCATCGGCGTCAGCATCGGGCTAGTGAACATCGGCGCCGACACCGAAAGCCTGTCCAAACTGCTCAGCATCGCCGACGCCGCCTGCTATGCCGCCAAGGACCTGGGGCGCAATCGCGTGCATCTGTATCAACCGGATGACACCGAGTTGGCCCATCGCCAAGGTCAGATGCAGTGGGTGTCGCGTATCCGCGAGGCACTCGATCGGGACCGCTTCCGCCTGTACTTCCAGAGCATCGCCCCGATCCACCAGGCACACGGCCAAAGCGGCCATTACGAGATCTTCGTCCGCATGCTCGACCACAACGGCAACGTCGTCCCCCCCGGGGCCTTCATTCCCGCCGCTGAACGCTACAACCTGATGCAGGAAGTGGACCTGTGGGTGATCAGCAATGCCCTGGCCTGGCTCGGGGATCAGCAACGCCGTTGCCCTGATACCATCGAGTTGTGCGCCTTGAACCTGTCCGGCGCCTCCTTGGGCGACGCCACCTGCCTGGCCGAGATCCGTGCCTGCTTCGATCGCTATCAGGTGGATGCCCATCGGGTCTGCTTCGAAATCACCGAGACCGCCGCGATTGCCAACCTCGGCACCGCGACGCGCTTCATCAAAGAGCTCAAGGCCTTCGGCTGCCGCTTCGCATTGGACGACTTCGGCAGCGGTCTGTCGTCGTTCGGCTATCTGAAGAATCTGCCGGTGGACTACCTGAAGATCGACGGCGCCTTCATCAAGGACATCGACAACGACTCGATGGACGCGGTGATGGTGCAGTCCATCAACACCATCGGTCATGAGATGGGGCTGAAGACCATCGCGGAATTCGTCAAGTCCGAAGGCATTCTGCGGGTGCTGGAGGAGATCGGGGTCGACTACGTGCAGGGCTACCACATCGACCGACCACGGCCCTTGGAACAACTGGAAGGCGTGATTTTCATGCCCCGCTGAACGGTCAAGCCCAGTCGAGCACCTCCACGGCGTCGCCGACCGACAAGGCCCCGACGCCGTCGTGGATCAGGTTCTGACCGAAGTAGACCTTGTTGTCGCGCTGACGGTAACCCATCAGAGTGCGTAACGGCTCCGGCCCCCGCTGGGCGGTTTCAGGGTCGATGGTGGGGATGGGGCAACGTGAACACGGCTTGACCACGCGAAAGGTCAGCTCACCGATACGGACGCACCGCCAGCGATCCTCCTCGTAGGGCTCGCACCCGTCCACCACCAGATTGGGGCGGAAACGGCGCATGCCGACCGGCACATCCAGACGGCGGTTCAGATCGTCCAGCGACGCCTGGGAGATCAGCAAAAACGGAAACCCGTCGGCAAAGTCCACTTGATCGGACGGCGCGGCGTAAGCGGGATCGACGGCACGTACGCCTGTCTTGGGCTGACAGACCAGGCGACAGGGTTGACCGAGGCGCGCGCTGAGCCAGGCGTCAGCCGCCGGGCTGGGCGCTACCGCGGCGACACTGTCGCGCCACACCTGCACGGTCATGGGCTCGCCCCGATCGTCGAGGGTCACGCGGCACTGATCGCCCTGGCCGTCCGTCAACACCAGTGCCGTATCGGTCAGGGTGGCCGCGATCAGGGTCATGGTCGCCTGTTGGCGCTGGGTCAGGAAGCGGCCGCCGTGATCCACCACCATCCAGTGCCGGTCGAACGACGGTCCTCTGGACGTGACCGCCAATCGGGCATGGCTGCCGCCGGCCAGGGACTTCACGGGATAACGCCAGATTTGTGTGAGACTGCGCATGATTTTGGTACTTCATTTCCGGATCGGGCGGCCGATGACTGCATCTGACGACACGGTTGCGACGTCGGGTACGGCCGGGCGCCCTATGCTGCCCGAGCCCGCACCGTCGCGCTACCTGGATCGACCGCAGCCCCACAGGACGCCTCATGAGCGAACAACAAGACATCCGCAACAACCCTGAAGCCAAGATCGGCGCCTATCTGTCGGTGATGGTGAAAAACGGTGGCGCAGACCTGTTTCTGCACACCGGCGCCAAGCCCACCATCAAGGGCGGCTTCGGCTTCAAGGTGCTGGACGCAGTGCTCGACCACGGCGCCACCGAGCGCATCCTGCGGGCCATGGTCACCGATACCAAGATGAGCGAATTCGAAGAACACGGCGAGGTGGATTTTTCCTTTTCCATCAATGGTGTGGGACGGTTCCGCGGCAATGCCTTCCGGCAACGGGGCGACGTGTCCATCGTCATGCGCCATGTGAAGGGCGACATCCCCACCATCGACGGCCTGGGGGTGCCCCAGGTACTGAAAAAACTGGTGGAGCAGAAACATGGCCTGATCGTGGTGGCCGGTGCCACCGGGTCTGGCAAATCCACCACCCTGGCGGCCATGATCGATCATCGGAACGCCAACTTCCCGGGCCATATCATCACCCTGGAAGATCCCATCGAATTCATGCACCCGCACAAGAAGGCACTGGTTGCGCAACGGGAGATCGGCACCGACACCAACAGCTTCGACAGCGGCATGCGCGCCGCCATGCGCGAGGCGCCCGACGTGATCCTGATGGGCGAGGTGCGCGACACCGTGAGCATGGAGTACGCCATCAAGTTCGCCAACACCGGCCACTTGTGCCTGTCGACCATCCACGCCAACAACTCCATCTCATCCATCGAGCGCATGCTCAGTTTTTTCGACCGGGACGTTCTGGAACAGGAAGCGAAACGTCTGTCACAAAACCTGCGTGCCATCGTCTGCCAGCGGCTGGTTCCTTCCAAGGACGGCGGCAAGGTGGCCGCCATCGAGGTGATGATCAACACCCCGCGCATGGCGGACCTGATCGCCAAGCTCGATTACGAAAGCATGAAGGCCACCGTGGAACAAGGGGCCAACTACGGCATGCAGACCTTCGATCAGGCGCTGTGCCAGTTGTACGACAACGATCGCGTGGACGAGGAACAGGCGGTGGAGTTCGCCGAATCCAAGACCCAGGTGATGCAGCACATCCGCTTCCAATCCAAGTCCGCCCAACAGCGCGATCTGTCGGCTGGTTTGACACTGCAGGACATCGACAACAAGGAAGCCTGAATCCACAGGCTGCCCTTTTTCGGGGCCACCCTTGCACATTACCGGGTCGCGGGACCACACTGAAGGCACCTGACAACGCGCCGCAACGCCCGAGGGAACCGGCCGTTGCGACGCAAGTCTACTGGCATATTCCTTGCTGCCCAATGAAGGGCAGTATGCCTCCAACCTGGAGCATGCCGTCGACCGACCCCAACGTCGGCCGCCAGACAACAGCAACCGCAATGGACACCGTCATGGCCGAGCAAACGCTGACCCCCGCCCTGGACTCCTGCGACCCCACCGACCGTCGCGGTCCACCTAACCACCGCCTAGAACCGCTGGGCATGGACGTCCAACATATCGAGCACGATTTCCACCACTACTACGGGCGATTTCTCGGGCGCTCCGGCACCTGCATATGCGACCACTACGCCTACGAGGCACTGGCGATCACCTTGCGTGACCGTCTCATGGAACGCTGGAAACACACCAACTGGGCCTACCAGGACAGCGACTGCAAACGCGCCTATTACCTATCGCTGGAGTTTCTGATGGGCCGCGCCATGGGAAACGCCATGCTGAACCTGGGCATCCCGCCCCAAGTCCGGCGGGCGGTCATGAACCTGGGCATGCACCTGGAGGAATTGATGGAGCTCGAGCCCGATGCCGGCCTCGGCAACGGTGGTCTGGGGCGCCTGGCCGCCTGCTTCGTCGACTCCTGTGCCACGCTGCAGCTGCCGGTGGTCGGTTACGGACTGCGGTACGAATATGGCATGTTCCGCCAGCACATCGACAACGGTTTCCAGGTGGAAGACCCCGACCACTGGCTGCGCAACGGCAACCCCTGGGAGGTGGAACGCCCCGAATTCACCCAGCGCGTGCAATTCGGTGGGCGTACCGAGTTCTACAAGGACCACGACGGCAGGACCCGCGCACGCTGGGTGGACAGCAACGACGTACTGGCCGTCCCCTACGACACGCCGATTCCCGGTTACCGCAACGGCACGGTCAACACCCTGCGCCTGTGGAAGGCCACCGCCACGGACGAGTTCGATCTGACCGAGTTCAACGCCGGGCTTTACCCCGAGTCCGTCGCGGCCAAGAACGAGGCCGAAGGCATCACCATGGTGCTGTACCCCAACGACAGCTCCGAGAACGGCAAGGAGCTGCGCCTGAAGCAGCAATACCTGCTCGCCTCCGCCAGCCTCAAGGATGTGCTGCGGGACTGGACCGCGCACCACCAGGACTTCACCGAGTTCGCCGCGAAAAACGTGTTCCAGCTGAACGACACCCATCCCACCATCGCCGTGGCCGAATTGATGCGCCTGCTGATGGACAAGTATGGGCTGGACTGGGATGACGCCTGGGACATCACCACCAACACCATGGCCTACACCAACCACACCTTGCTGCCTGATGCGCTCGAACGCTGGCCGGTGCGTTTGTTCGAACTGCTGCTGCCACGGCTGCTGGACATCATTTATGAGATCAACGCCCGCTTCCTGGCGGAGGTGGCCGAGCACTGGCCCGGCGACAACGATCGTCTGGCGCGCATGTCCATCATCGAGGAAGGCGGCGAGCGCCAGGTGCGCATGGCGTATCTGGCCATCGTCGGCAGCAAATCGATCAACGGGGTCGCGGAGTTGCACAGCAGGCTCCTGGTCGAGGGCCTGTTCCGCGATTTCCATCAGCTGTGGCCGCACAAATTCAACAACAAGACCAACGGCGTCACGCAAAGGCGCTGGATCGGCTGGTGCAACCGGCCGCTCACCGAACACCTGAACCTGATCCTCGGCGAAGGCTGGATCACCGACCTGTCCATGTTGTCGGAATTGAACGCCTATGTGGACGACCCTGATTTTCGCCAGACTTGGCGCGAAACCAAACGCACCAACAAACAGCGTCTTGCACAGCTGGTACAGCAGGAGTGCGGGGTCGAGTTTCCCATCGACGCAATGTTCGATGTGCAGGTCAAGCGCATCCACGAATACAAGCGGCAGCTGCTCAACGTGCTGCACGCGATTCACCTGTATGCGCGCATCAAGGCCGGCGACACCGCCAACTGGACGCCGCGCTGCATTCTCATCGGCGGCAAGGCCGCCCCCGGCTATGTGCGCGCCAAGCAGATCATCAAACTGATCAACAACGTCGCCCGGGTGATCAACCACGACCCGGAGACCACCGGCCTGCTGAGCCTGGCTTTTCTGCCCAACTACCGGGTCAGCGCGATGGAGATCATCTGTCCCGGCACCGACCTGTCCGAACAGATTTCCACCGCGGGCAAGGAGGCATCCGGTACCGGCAACATGAAGTTCATGATGAACGGCGCCGTGACCATCGGCACCCTGGACGGCGCCAACATCGAGATCCGCGAAGCGGTGGGCGAAGACAACTTCTTCCTGTTCGGACTGACCGCGGAACAGGTCACCGAGACCCGCAGGCATTACGACCCCAACGGGATCATCGCCGGCGACGCCAACCTGTCCCGGGTGATGCAGTTGCTCGAGTCCCGCCACTTCAACCGGTTTGAGCCGGGGCTGTTCGACGACATCGCACAGGCTATCCGCGATCCCAATGACCCCTGGCTGGTGGCCGCCGACTTTGCCGCTTACGTACAAGCCCAGGAGGCCGCGGCGCAAGCCTATGCGGACGCCGAACGCTGGACTTCCATGAGCATTCGCAACACCGCCTGCAGCGGCCGTTTTTCCACCGATCGCACGATGCTGGAATACAACCGCGACATCTGGGGCCTGGACAAGGTACCGGCGCTGCCGCTCAACCGCTAGGAACCCGAAGACAACACGAGGGCGGACATCCGGGGTGATCGGCATAGGGTGCAATAAGGCAAAGCCGCATTGCACCGAACGAAGCCGATGCATCTCGGATGCATGGCACGAGACATCGCGGTAAAGCTCCGGGCACAACCAATCGGCAACCGCCACCCGGCCATGCCCGGCGCAAGGCAGGGTGCCGCTGCGCGGCGGGTTTGATGCGGTGCAATGCCCTTCGGTTATTGCACCCTACGAACGACCAACCCGCGTAGGGTTCAATAAGGCAACGCCGCATGGCACCGAACGAAGCCTGAACACCCGCGCACATTGTCTTAGAATTGTGCCCTTCGCCCCCTCGAGACACAGCATGTCCACCTTCAATGTCGCCCGGCTTCCCGAGATCCGCTTCGGTGCCGGCACCATCGAACAACTGCCCGACGTATTGGCAAGCTATGGGCGGCGCGCGCTGCTGGTCACCGGCGGCGCGTCGTTCGTCAACACACGCCACTGGCAGCAACTGACCTCGGCCCTGACCGCTCACGGCATCAGCTGGGCCCAGGTCAAGATCATCGACGAACCCTCGCCCGACCTGGTGGACGAGGCGGTGTCGACGCACAAAGACGGTGATTTCTCGGTGGTTGCCGGCATTGGGGGCGGCAGCGTTCTGGATGCGGCCAAGGCCATTGCGGGCCTGCTGCCCACGGGCAACTCGGTAATGGATCATCTGGAAGGCGTCGGCGCCGGCATCCCCTACGCCGGCCCAGCACTGCCCTGGGTGGCTGTCCCGACCACCGCGGGCACGGGGTCCGAGGCCACCAAGAACGCCGTGCTGTCGATCCGCGGCGAAGGCGGCTTCAAAAAGTCCTTCCGTGATAACCGACTGGTTGCCGAGGCGGCCATCGTCGACCCGGATCTGCTCGCGTCCTGCCCGGCGTCGCTGATCGCAGCCAACGGCATGGACGCCTTCACCAAACTGCTCGAATCCTGGGTATCGCTCCGCGCCAGCCCCTTTACCGATGCATTGGCCAGCTCCGGCATGGCCGCCTTTCGCGACGGCTTCTGGGCCGCCTGGGAGGGCAAGGGTCCTGACGCGGCACAAGGCCGCGCCAAACTGGCCTATGCTTCACTGTGCTCCGGCATCACCCTGGCCCAGGCGGGGCTGGGGTCGGTGCATGGCCTGGCTTCGCCACTGGGTGCGTTTTTTCCGATCCCCCACGGCGTGGTCTGCGGCACCCTGGTGGCCGAGGCCACCCGGCTGAACATCC
>JASBTJ010000012.1 GCA_030148485.1 Gammaproteobacteria bacterium
GGTCGCAATGGTGATACCACGCTCGCGCTCTTCCGGGGCGTTGTCGATCTGGTCGTAGGCCTTCGCCGCACCACCAAATTTCTGTGCCTGGTGCGTCGTGATCGCCGCGGTCAGGGTGGTCTTACCGTGGTCGACGTGACCAATGGTACCCACGTTCACGTGCGGCTTTGTGCGTTCAAATTTTTCCTTGGACATCGCTCAACTACCCCAAAAGATATGGCGTTTCAATTGCTTAGAAAAAACCGCGCGCACACCGCACGGCGCTGAATATGGAGCCCAGGAGCAGATTTGAACTGCCGACCTCACCCTTACCAAGGGTGTGCTCTACCAACTGAGCTACCTGGGCCTAAAGCTTTTTAATCCCGTTCGCGCAGGAACGGGCGGGCAACTTTATAGGATGCCAACCCGGCAAACAACTCCTTAATTTTGGAGCGGGTGATGGGAATCGAACCCACGTATTCAGCTTGGAAGGCTGAAGTTCTACCATTGAACTACACCCGCCGAAAACGCAGCCGCGCCCGCGACCCACTCGCCGGCACCACGCCCGGCAAAACCCCGCGCAATCTGCAGCAGGGCTCTCAAAACCCGGTCGAGAAACAGGCGTGACCCCGTCCCTCCGGCGCTTCGCGCCTCCGTCGAACCTCTTACCGGTCCGACTCCTCCCCCCACTGCAACCGCGGAGGAAGATACAAACTTGGTGGAGGGGGGAGGATTACTCCACGCCTCCGGCGTTCCGCCCTCCGGGCCAGCGCCTGCGGCGCTGTTCTCCGGCGCTTCGCGCCTCCGTCGAACCTCTTACCGGTCCGACTCCCCCCCCCCAATGCAACCGCGGAGGAAGATACAAACTTGGTGGAGGGGGGAGGATTCGAACCTCCGAAGGCTGAGCCAGCAGATTTACAGTCTGCCCCCTTTGGCCGCTCGGGAACCCCTCCAAAAAAGAGGCGGTATTCTGAGTGACGGCCTGACGGGTGTCAACTACCCGCGCACAAATTTCCCCAAACACAATATTGTCGCGCGCCGGATGCTAGGATGCGCGCTCGAACGGCTCTCCAGCGCACGCGGCTGGGCGGCCGGGCGACACGTTCGGGCCAGCGCGCCCCACGCCAACAATGCACAACGACACGGATTCAAGGACCCCAAGCGCATGAATGTGACGGTATTCGGCAGCGGTTATGTCGGCCTGGTAACGGGCGCATGTTTAGCGGAAGTCGGTAACAATGTGATGTGTGTGGACGTGGACCCCGCGAAGATCGAGCTGCTGCAAAGCGGCGGGGTTCCGATCTACGAGCCCGGACTGGACGAAATGATCGCCCGCAACCGCAAGGCCGGGCGATTGGCATTCACCACGGACGCCAAGCAGGGCGTCGACCACGGCCTGTTCCAATTTATCGCCGTGGGCACCCCGCCCGACGAAGACGGATCCGCGGACCTGCAATACGTGCTGGCGGTCGCGCAAACCGTTGCCGAGCACATGAGCGACTACAAGATCCTGGTGGACAAATCCACCGTGCCGGTAGGCACCGGCGATCAGGTAGCGGCACGGGTACGCGAAACGCTGGACAAACGCGATGCGAGCTTGGAATTCGACGTGGTATCGAACCCCGAATTCCTCAAGGAAGGTGCCGCACTGGACGATTTCATGCGCCCTGACCGCATCGTCATCGGCACCGACAACCCCCGCACCGGCGAACTGCTGCGCGCCCTTTACGCACCGTTCAACCGCAGTCACGACCGATTGGTACTGATGGACGTGCGATCCGCGGAACTGACGAAGTACGCCGCCAACGCCATGCTTGCGACCAAGATCAGTTTCATGAACGAACTGTCGAACATCGCCGAGCGGGTCGGCGCGGATATCGAACAAGTCCGCATCGGCATCGGCTCGGACCCGCGCATCGGCTATCAATTCATCTACCCCGGCTGCGGATACGGCGGCTCGTGCTTCCCCAAGGACGTCCGAGCCCTGGAACAAACCGCCCTTGCCGTGGGCTACACACCGGAGTTGTTGCACGCCGTGGAAGCGGTCAACTTCCGCCAGAAGGAAATGCTGTTCGATAAGATTTCGGCCTTCTTCAACGGCGATCTCAAGGGCAAAACCGTGGCCCTCTGGGGGCTGGCCTTCAAGCCGAACACCGACGACATGCGCGAAGCGTCCAGCCGCGTGCTCATGGAGCGCCTGTGGGCCCATGGCGCACAGGTGCGGGCCTTTGATCCCGTCGCCATGGAGGAAGCGCGGCGGATCTACGGCGAACGCGCCGATCTGATGCTTTGTGACAACGCCGAACAGGCGGTCGACGGCGCCGACGTATTGGCCGTGGTGACCGAATGGATCGAGTTCCGCAGCCCGAGTTTCGATCACCTGGCCAAGTCACTGGCCCATCGCGCCATATTCGACGGCCGCAACATCTACCGCCCGTCCGCGGTGAGCGCCGCCGGGCTGAAGTATTACGGCATCGGTCGTAACAGCCCAGCGCAATGAATACCGACCACGCGCACAAAAACGGCTTGACAGTTTTGTGACGTGGCAAGAGTATTAGCGAAAACTACATAACAATAAAAACAGTTCAACGAGAAGAGCAAAGCGGCAGGCGCAATACCTTCCGCATTTTCGTCACCCCCGGAGGAACCAGAGATGATCCAGAAGAAGCACCTATGCGCGGCTGTCGCGCTTGCACTCGTCAGTGGCTCGACATTCGCCACCAACGGGTATTTCGCCCATGGCTACGGCACCAAGAACAAAGGTATGGCAGGCGCCGGCGTTGCGCTCCCGCAAGACGCCATGACCATTGCCACCAACCCGGCCGGCCTGACCGAGGTCGGCACCCGACTGGATATCGGCGCCGCGCTGTTCGCGCCGATCCGCTCCTACACCGCCGGCGCGCCCACCGGGCCCGGCGCGAACGTCAACGGCGACGGCACCGAGGTGGATAGCGGCCGTGAACTGTTCCTGGTTCCCCACTTTGCCTACAGCCAGAAACTCGATGCCAACAGCAGCGTCGGTATCGCCGTGTTCGGCAACGGCGGAATGAACACCAAGTACAGCGCCGGTGACACCCCGGGCGGGGCCGGCACCTTCGGCAACCCTGTCGCACCGTTCTATGCCGGCAATGCCGGCGTGGACCTGATGCAGCTCTTCATTGCACCCACCTACGCGCGCAAGCTCACCGACAACGTCTCCGTCGGCGTCAGCGCGATCCTTGCCTATCAGCGCTTCAAGGCCTACGGCCTGTCCGGCTTTGCCGCCATCTCGTCCGACGCGGCCAATGTCAGCGATAACGGCTATGACGACTCGTTCGGCTACGGCGGCCGCCTGGGCCTCAGCGCCCAGGTGAGCAGCGACCTGACCCTGGGTGCCTCCTACCAGTCCCGGGTGTATATGTCGAAACTCGACAAGTATGCCGGCCTGTTCGCCGAACAGGGCGACTTCGACATCCCGGCGAACTTCACCATCTGCGCGGCCTTCAAGGCGACCCCGGCACTGACCCTGACCGCCGATGTGCAACGCATCATGTACAGTGACATCGCCTCCATCTCCAACCCCGGCGGCGGCCCGGGCGTCGGTCCGCTAGGGGCAGACAACGGCGCCGGCTTCGGCTGGGACGACATCACCGTGGTGAAGATCGGCGCCCAGTACCAGCTGAGCAACGCCACTACCCTGCGCGCCGGATTCAGCAAGGGCGAAAGCCCCTTCGACGGCTCCCAGGTGGTGTTCAACATCCTGGCGCCGGCAACCATCGAGCAGCACTTCACCGCCGGCCTGACGCATAAGCTGAACAACAGCAGCGAACTCAGCGTGGCCGCCATGTACGCACCTGAAAAAAGCGTATCCGGCAACCCGACCGGCGATCAGAACGTCGAAGTCAAGATGCACCAGTTCGAACTGGAAGTCAGCTATGGCATGACCTGGTAATCCAGGCCCTGCCGCGCAAAAAAGGCCGCCCTCGGGCGGCCTTTTTCATGCACCCGTGAAAATCAATGCTCAGGTGCTGCCGTGCAAGCGGTTCATCGCCTTGGCGAGCTCGCCGGCAACCACCCACTCGATCACGTACTCGACGCGGTCAAGCGAGGCCTCGATCACCTGCTGATCCGCCTTCGAGGCGTGCCCCAGGACATAGTCCGCCACCCGATCCTTATGTCCGGGATGCCCGACACCCACCCGCAGACGCACGAAGTCCTTGCCCACTGCCGGGATGATATCCCGCAGACCGTTGTGTCCACCGTGTCCGCCACCGACCTTCAAGCGCGTGTCGCCAGGCGATAGATCGATCTCGTCGTGCGCCACCAACAACTCGCCGACGCCGATCTTGTAGAAATTCATCAGCGCACTGACAGCACGCCCGCTGCGGTTCATGAAGGTGGCCGGCTTGAGCAACCAGACATCCTCACCCGCAATGCGCACCTTGCAGGTCTCGCCGAAGAACTTGGCCTCGGCGCGAAACCGCCCGCCGTAACGGCGTGCCAAGCGGTCGACAAACCAGAATCCCGCGTTGTGCAGGGTCTGCTCGTACTGCGCGCCGGGATTGCCGAGACCGGCAATGACGCGGATCGGCTGCATCTTGTGACTCATCGATCAGGACTCCTCAAACAAAACCGGCGGCCAATGGCCGCCGGTCTCGTCACAGCAAAAGGTGGCGTGGAGGTTATTCCTCGCCGGCCTCGTCGGCGGCGGCTTCACCCTCATCTTCTTCCTCGGCCACACGCGGCGCGTGCAGGGACACCACCGGCTGGTCGTGCTCTTCGTCGGTCGGCAACGTCAGCTCGACACCGGCCGGCAATTTGAGCTCGGACAAGTGGATCATGTCACCGATTTCCATGCCGGACACGTCGACCTCGACGTACTCGGGCAGATCCTTCGGCAGGCAGATCACTTCCACATCGGTCATCACGTGCGACACATCACCACCGGCCTTCACGCCCGGCGCGACATCCTCGCCGACGAAATGCAGCGGCACGTTCATCTTGATCGGGTCCTTGGCGGACACCCGTTGCAGGTCGAAGTGGGTCACGAACGGCTTGGCCGGGTGACGCTGCAGATCCCGCAACACGACCTTCTCCGCCTTGCCATCCACCTTCACGGTAAGGATGTGGGAATAGAAGGCCTCGTGCTCCAGGTGCTGGATCAGCTCATTATGCTTGGTGGCAACCATCACCGGATCGGTGTCGCCACCGTAGATGATGCCGGGGACCATACCCGTGCGACGCAGGCGGCGGCTCGCACCCTTACCGGCGTCGTTGCGGGCTACTGCAACAATTTCAAAGTTCTCTTGCATGACATTCTCATGCCAAGAGATTTCAGTTATCTCCACGGGCCCGCGACCAGGCGCCGTGAAGGGTGTGGGGTCAAAGCCCCTGTCGGCCCGCTGCGCAATCGATGCTTAGTCGATGAACAGCGAGCTGACGGATTCCTCGTTACTGATCCGCCGCATGGTCTCGGCCAGCAGACCGGCGATGGACAGCTGACGGATCTTGTCACATGCCGCGGCCTCGGCGCGCAGCGGGATGGTGTTGGACACCACCAGTTCGTCCAGGTCCGAATTGGTGATGTTGCTCACCGCCGGACCGGACAGCACCGGGTGGGTGCAGTAGGCCACCACCTTCGCGGCACCATGCTCTTTCAGCGCCTTGGCCGCCTTGCACAAGGTCCCGGCCGTATCCACCAGGTCGTCCACCAGGATACAGCTACGCCCTTTCACGTCGCCGATGATATTCATCACCTGAGACACATTGGCCTTGGGACGGCGCTTGTCGATAATTGCCAAGTCCGCGTCATCCAGCCGTTTGGCCAATGCCCTGGCCCGCACCACGCCGCCTACATCCGGCGACACCACCATCAAGTCCGGGTACTTCTGCCGCCAGATGTCGCCGAGCAGAATCGGCGACGAGTAGACGTTGTCCACCGGGATATCGAAAAAGCCCTGGATCTGATCCGCATGCAGGTCCATGGTCAAAACCCGGTCGGCGCCGGCCGTGCCGATCATCTTGGCCGCTAGGCGGGCCGTGATGGGCACGCGAGCCGAACGGGGACGACGATCCTGACGGGCATAACCGAAATACGGGATCACCGCCGTGACCCGACTGGCCGATGCCCAACGCAGGGCGTCGATCATCACCAGCAGTTCCATCAGGTTGTCGTTGGTGGGTTCGGAGGTGGGCTGAACCACGAACACATCCCGACCGCGCACGTTTTCCTGAATCTCCACCATCACCTCGCCGTCGCTGAACTGACCGACGACAGCCTTGCCCAAGGGCAGACTGAGGTGACTGGCGATCTCGGCCGACAATTCCGGATGGGCGTTACCGGAAAAGACCATCATGCCGCTGGCTGACACTGCTGTCCCCGCTTGTGAAGAGTGGCCGAACAAAAACGTCGCGGTAGTGTAGCCCGTCCTGAACGCCGGCGCGCCTCTGGCGCGGCCTGACATTTCTCACGGTTCGAGACCCACACCCCGCAAAATCATAAGGGCCGCCCACGGCGACCCTCTACACCCTGACAAAAACACCCGCTGAGCGGGCATCTCATATGCCGCGACCGCTGCGCGGTCGTATCGAAAATGGCTGGGGCGGTAGGATGGCTCGGGCTTTGCCCTCGGCCCTGACGGGCCGGCGCATTCGCGCCGCTCTGCGCGCTTCGCGCTTGTCGAACCTCTATCGGTTCGCCTCCTACCGCCAACCAAACTGCGTTGACGCGACCGCTGCGCGGTCGTATCGAAAATGGCTGGGGCGGTAGGATGGCTCGGGCCTTGCCCTCGGCCCTGACGGGCCGGCGCGTTCGCGCCGCTCTGCGCGCTTCGCGCTTGTCGAACCTCTATCGGTTCGCCTCCTACCGCCAACCAAACTACGTTGACGCGACCGCTACGCGGTCGTATCGAAAATGGCTGGGGCGGTAGGATTCGAACCTACGAGTGCCGGAGTCAAAGTCCGGTGCCTTAACCGCTTGGCCACGCCCCAGTTGTATTGCCGTCCCGCCTGTCCAGGAGGGGCGACCGGTTGATGCCCCGAGCCACGAAACCTTCGTACCCGGCCGGCATCTGTGCCAGCACCGCATCGGCGCTGGGCTTGTCCTCGAAACGGGCAAAGACGCAGGCGCCGGTGCCGGTCAATCTGGCCTCACCGAACCGACCCAACCAGGACAATGCAGCGGCCACTTCAGGGTGTCTTTTAACGACCACCGGCAGGCAGTCGTTCAGGGTCAGCCCCGCGAGGAAGTCGCGTATTGTGCTGAGGGGGGAATTCCTTGTCAATTCCGCATCTTGAAAAATTTCCCCGGTGGGCACTTCACAAGGCGGCTTCAGCACCACGAACCAAGGCTCGGGTAGCGCCACCGGGGTCAACCGCTCGCCCACCCCTTCGGCCCATGCAGCATGGCCGCGCACGAATACCGGCACGTCCGCACCCAGGGTCAGCCCCAGGGCGGCCAGTGCGTCGTCGTCCAATCCCGCTTCCCACAATCGGTTGAGAGCGACCAGGACCGTTGCCGCGTCCGAGCTGCCTCCACCCAGACCGCCGCCCATCGGCAACCGCTTGGTGACATGAATGTCCGCACCCCGCCTGGCGCCGGTTTCGCGCCGTAACAGCTCGGCGGCGCGCACCACCAGATCGGACTCCGGCGGCACCCCGGGGAGGAGACTGGTGCGACGAATCCGCCCGTCGTCGCGGACCTGGACATCGATGCTGTCGCCGTAATCGAGGAACTGGAACACCGACTGCAGCAGGTGATAACCGTCGTCGCGACGGCCGACGATGCGCAACATCAGATTGAGCTTGGCCGGGGCCGGCCAGACCCCTTGCGAACATGTCATCGGCGACTCAATCCAGACGCTGCTCTACGGCCTTCAGCAACGGACTGTCCGGCGTGCTCGCCAGGGCCTTGCGCAGCACCGCGCGAGCGCCCTCATGATCGCCGGCGACCCACAAGGCCTCCACCAGATGAGCGGCGACCTCGACATCCGGCATCAGCGCATAGGCCTTGCGCAGATAATCCAGCGCCTCGCCGATCCGCCCCTGGCGAAAACGCAGCCATCCCATGCTATCGAGGATCGCCGGGGTATCGGGACGGATCGCCAGCGCCCGACCAATCAGCGCCTCCGCCTCGTCGAGCCGCTCATTGCGGTCGGCCAGGGTGTATCCCAGGGCATTGAGCGCATCGACGTGCTCGGGCTCGCGGGCCAGGATATAGCGCAGATCCGACTCCAGGGTGACGTAATCGTGTTCGCGCGCCGCCTGCATGGCGCGCCCGTAGCGCAAGACCAGATCATCCGGATTGCCCGCCAGGGCGTGATCGAACAGCGCTCCTGCCGCTTCCGTCTGCCCGGCATCGCGCAGCAGCTCGGCCTCCGCCAAGTAGGTGTCCACGGACCGATCAGGGTACCCCTGGCGCAGTCGCTGCAAGCGCTCCCGCGCCTGAACGAGCTGCCCTCGAGCCGCCTCGATGGCCGCCAGGCGCAAACCGGCGTCCACCACCAGCGGCCCGCTGTCCACGCCCGCGTACAAGCCGGCGGCCACGTCCGTATGGCCGGTGCGTTCTTCCACTTGGGCCAGGAAGTAGGTCGCCTCGGCAAACCGGTCGCCGCCGTGACTGCGCAATGCCTGCCAAGCCGAGCGGGCTGCGTCGAAATCCTCGGTCTGGGTCGCCAGCATGCCGACAGCATAAAGGTAATCCGGGTTCTCGGGTTCGGCACGCCGCAGCTTGCGAAAGTCCGCCAGGGCGCCTTGGTGATCACCCAAATCCACCCGCAACCGCGCCCGCGCCGTGCGCAGCAGGGTATCGTCGGGCCGCTTATCCAGGGCGGCGTCCAATCCCGCCAGCGCCGCATTCTTTTGCCCAAGGCCGATACGGGCCCGCGCCAGCAGCACCTGCGCCTCGGGCCAATCCGGCTTGCGGGCAAGGGCCTCGGTCAACGCTTGGGCGGCAGCCGCAAACTGGTGCTTGGTCAGCGCCACCACGGCGTAACCATAGTATGCGTGCGGCTCCTGCGGATGGGCATCGAGCACCGCCTGCATCAGCCCCAGGGTATCGTCATTGCGCTCCTTGCCGAGCACCTGGGCGATTTGCAGAAAACCGTCGTGCTGCAAGGCATCGGCGATCTGCAGCAACGCCTCCAGCTGCGCCAGGGCCCCCACCCTGTCGCCGGACCGGTCGAGCAAAAGCGCTAGGCTCATGCGCGCGTCCTGGCTGTTGGGCGCCAGCGCCACCCAACGCCGGGCGGCGGCCAACGCCTCGTCCAACTGTTTCAGGTACACCGCGATGCGCGTGGCGCGCTCCGCGGCCCGGGCGTCGCCGGCGATCTTGGCGGCGTGCATGTAGTGGCTGTAGGCCAGCGGTAATTCACCGCGCTGCGCCGCCACGTCCGCCACCAAGTAGCTGTAGACCAGGTCCGAGTCCAGCTCCGAGCGGGGCGACTGCGGCTCGTCGAAGGGCAACGGCCTGGGCGGTGGCGCAACGACCGCATCCGAACGCGGTAGCGACGCACACGCCGCCAGCGCAATGGCTAACGCGCCCAGCAGGGTAAGACGGAGAATCGGCTTCAAGTTGTGGCAGTCCTGTAACAGCAATCCGGCCGTGGCGGCAGTATAGGGAGCGGGCGAAATTGCGCCAATACCGGCGCTGCGCCTTGCATTCAAGCCCTTGATCTTACAAAATTTCGCGCCTCGCCTATTGGAAACGCGCGTCCTTTCATGGCCCTTTTCGCACTTGGTCTCAACCATACCACGGCCCCGGTGGATATCCGGGAGCGGGTCACCTTTGGCCCGGATATCGTGGTGGCGGCGCTGCGCGCGCTGACGGATCAAGCCGGCGTGGGGGAAGCGGTCGTGTTGTCCACCTGCAACCGCACCGAGGTCTACGTCAGCGCGGATTCCGACTGCGGCGATGCCCTGCGCCGATGGGTCGCCGGTTTTCACGGTATCGACCCGGCTGAGGTCGCCCCTTACCTGTACTTGCATCAGGACCACGCCGCAGTGCGCCATCTGCTGCGGGTCGCCAGCGGCCTGGATTCGCTGGTGTTGGGTGAGCCGCAGATCCTGGGACAGGTGAAACAGGCCTATCAGACCGCCTGTGACGCCGGCGCCACCGCCAAGATCCTCGGGCGCTTGTTCCAACACAGTTTTGCCGCGGCAAAACAGGTGCGCACCGACACCGGCATCGGCGACAGCCCGGTGTCCGTCGCCTTTGCCGCTGTGAGTCTGGCGCGTCAGATATTCGCCGACCTGTCCGAGCAGACCGCGTTGCTGATCGGCGCCGGCGAAACCGTCGAGCTGGCCGCCCGCCATCTGCACCAGCACGGCATCGGCGACATCATCGTCGCCAACCGCACGGTGGCCCGGGCACAGGAACTGGCCGACCAGTTTGCCGCCCGGGCCGTGAGTCTGACCGAGATCCCCACGGCGCTGGCCAAGGCGGACGTCGTCATCGCCTCCACCGCCAGCCCACTGCCGATCCTGGGCAAGGGCACCGTGGAGCGGGCGCTCAAACAGCGTCGCCACAAGCCTATCTTCATGGTCGACATCGCCGTACCCCGGGACATCGAACCCGAGGTCGGCGAGCTGGCCGACGTCTACCTGTATACCGTCGACGACCTGCAGGAGGTCATCCAGGACAACCTGCGCTCGCGCCAGCAGGCGGCGGAACAAGCGGTGGAGATCGTCGATTTCCAGGTGGAAGAATTCATGGCCTGGCTGCGCTCACTGGACGCCGTCGACCTGATCCAAGGCTACCGTGCCCACGCCCACGCGATCCGTGATGAAGTGCTGGACAAGGCGCAGCGCATGCTGGACAACGGCCGCCCGGCAAGCGAGGTGATGGCCTTCCTCGCCAACACGCTGACCAACAATCTGCTGCACACCCCCAGCGCCCAGCTGCGCGCCGCCGGCAGTGCCGGACAGACCGATCTGCTCGACGCCGCCAATGCGTTGTTCGGGCTGGGCGCCGGCCACAAGCCCAGCGCCGACGATCAGTAACCCGTCCGACGTTCTCGGGCACGCCCCATGAAAGACAGCATCCGCCGCAAACTGGACCACCTGGCCGAGCGCTTCGACGAGATCACCGCGTTGCTCGCCGACCCCGAGGTACAGTCGGACACCAACCACTTTCGCAGCCTGAGTCAGGAATACGCCCAGCTGGAACCGGTGTTGCACTGTTTCCGCGAATACCAGGCCGCCGACGACGAGATTCTCGCCGCCAACGAGATGCTGGCAGACCCCGAGATGGCGGAGCTGGCCGAGGACGCCCTGCTCGAAGCCACGCAGCGCCAAGCCGACCTTGAGCCGCAGTTGCAGACCCTGCTGCTGCCGCGGGACCCCAACGACGAGCGCAACATCTACCTGGAGGTGCGCGCCGGCACCGGCGGCGCGGAAGCGGCGCTGTTCGCCGGCGATCTGCTGCGCATGTACCTGCGCTACGCGGAACTACAGCGCTGGCGCACCGAGACCATCAGCGCATCGGAAGGCGAACACGGTGGCTTCAAGGAAGTGGTGGTGCGTATCAGTGGTCAGGACGTGTATTCGCGGCTCAAATTCGAATCCGGCACCCACCGCGTACAGCGGGTCCCGGAGACCGAATCACAGGGACGCATCCACACCAGCGCCTGCACCGTGGCCATCCTGCCCGAGGCGGACGAGGTGGATGCCATCGACATCAATCCGGCGGATCTGCGCATCGACACCTATCGCTCTTCCGGGGCCGGCGGCCAGCACGTCAATACCACCGATTCGGCGGTGCGCATCACCCATTTGCCCACCGGCGTGGTGGTGGAATGCCAGGACGAGCGCTCGCAGCACAAGAACAAGGCGCGGGCGATGAGCCTGTTGTCCGCCAAACTGCTGTCGGCCGCCCAGGAGGCCGCCCACGCCAGCCAATCCGCCGATCGCAAGCTGCAGGTGGGCTCCGGCGACCGCTCCGAACGGATCCGCACCTACAACTTCCCGCAGAATCGGCTCACCGACCATCGCATCAACCTGACACTCTATAAGCTGGACGAAGTGATGACCGGGGTGCTCGACCAGGTGATCGACCCGCTGCGCCAGGAACACCAGGCGGAACAACTCGCGGCACTGGCCGCCGGCGAGGCGTGAGCACGGTCAAACTGGCACTGGCGGACGCCCGTCGTCGGCTGGCCGGACTGTCGGACAACGACCCGGACCTGGACGCCCGGATACTGCTGTGCCATGTCCTGGCGAAACCGCCGACCTGGCTCTACGGCTGGCCCGAACATGCCTTGGCACCTCAGCAACAAGCGGCCTTCGACCGGTTGGTGGCGCGCCGTGCCGACGGCGTGCCCGTCGCGCACCTGACCGGCCGGCGCGAGTTCTGGGGCCTGGACCTGTCCGTGAATCCGTCCACCCTGATCCCACGCCCCGACACCGAACGGCTGGTCGATGTCGCGTTGCGCCTGGGCGACGAGCGCGTGCCAGCGCATGCCGGCCTGGACGTTCTTGATCTGGGCACCGGCAGCGGCGCCATCGCCTTGGCCATCGGCCACGAGCGCCCCGACTGGCGTGTCACCGCCACCGACGCGGCCAGCGACGCGCTGGCCCTGGCGGCGGCCAATGCCGAGCGACTCGGCCAGCGGCTGCGCCTGTTCGCCGGCGACTGGTTCGACGCGGTTCCGACCGAGGAACGCTTCGATCTCATCGTTAGCAACCCGCCCTACATCCCGAGCGCAGACCCGCACCTGACCCAGGGCGACGTACGCCACGAACCGCGCACCGCATTGGTCGCCGGCGACGACGGGCTCGACGACCTGCGCCGGATCGTCGCCGCCGCGCCGGCTCGACTGAAGGCGGACGGCTGGCTGATCGTGGAACATGGCTTCGACCAGGCGGCGGCGGTCGCGCAACTGATGAGCCGGGCCGGTCTGTGCGATATCGACAGGGTTCGGGATTTCGGCGACCGGGATCGTGTCAGCATCGGGCGATACCGGCCAACGGGCTGCTAGACCGCCACACAGACCGCACACGACCAGCTTGACGCCACCCCGGTCTGCAACCAGCATTAGGGCATGGGCAGCCGCGACGACGAACACGTCAAGCGCCGCGAGATCCTCTTCTCCGCGCCGCACCCGGACCCCCAACAGGCCGCGACCGCGGCGGCCGTGCTGGCGGGGATGGACGGCGTTTTGCTCGCAAAACCCTTGGACCCGTTGACACTCGAGGTCCACTACCACCTTGGACACACCTGCTTGGCGCAGATCGAGTCGACCCTGCAGGCGCGCGGCCTGCACCTGGACAATGCCCTGCTGGTGAAACTCAAACGCGCCCTGGCGCACTACACGGAAGATACCGAGCGCGACAATCTCGGATGCCCCCGTGGCGACAGCAACTGCACCACCCAGGTGTTCATCACCCAGTATCAACGCCGCCCCCACGGCTGCCGGGACGACCGCCCCAAACACTGGCGCCGTTATCTCTGAACCCGCACGCTGTTCGGCGACCGCGGTCAAGAGCACCCGATGCACTACCACCGGCGAAGAGCCCGCCGGACGAGCCGACATTGTCATCGTGCCCGGCCCATCGCCGCGCACTGGTAGAATGCCGCGCCATGAACGATGAGCAACTCCTGCGCTACAGTCGCCAGATCCTGCTGCCCGAGCTCGGCGCCGAAGGCCAATTGCGCCTGTTGGACAGCCGGGCGCTGATCATCGGCGTCGGCGGCCTGGGGTCGCCGGCGGCACTGTATCTGGCGGCCGCCGGCGTCGGCACCCTGGTGCTCAGCGACCCGGATCAGGTGGAACTGTCCAACCTGCAACGCCAGATCGTGCACGACACGGCAGACATCGGGCGGGCCAAGGTGGACTCGGGCCGTGACCGGTTGCAGGCGGTCAACCCCGAATGCCAGGTGATCTCCGTGCCCACGGCCCTGTCCGGCCAGGCGCTGATGGCACAGGTCGCCCAGGCGGATGTGGTGCTGGACTGTTCGGACAACTTTGCCACCCGTTTCGCCGTGAATGCCGCCTGTGTCCAGGCAGGCACGCCCCTGGTATCGGGCGCGGCAATCCGCTGGGAAGGCCAATTGGCCGTCTATGCCGCCACACCGGAAGCACCCTGTTATCACTGTCTGTACGGTGAAACCGGCGCGCCCGAGGACAACTGCACCAGCAACGGTGTGCTGTCGCCCGTGGTGGGCACCATCGGTTGCCTGCAAGCGGTCGAGGCGATCAAGTTGCTGACCGGGGTAGGCAGCGCACTGAGCGGGCGGCTGCTGATCTTCGACGGGCTGCATATGCATTGGCGCGAGATGAGGCTCAAGCGGGACCCCGCCTGTCCGGTATGCGGCAACGGGCCGCGGCCGTGATCCTGTTCATCCACGGCTTTGCCAGTTGCGGCCTGGGTGCAAAGTCCCGGCAATTGATCCGGCACTTTGGCGAGCGCCGGGTGCTCGCCCCCGACCTGCCCTTTGTGCCTTCCCAGGCGATCAAAGCCCTGCAGTCGCTGATCGCCAAGCGACCGATCGAACTACTCGTCGGTTCGTCCCTGGGCGGCTACTATGCCACTTGGCTGAACCGTGAGCGTCCGCTGCCCACGGTACTGATCAACCCGGCGGTGCGCCCCTGGGAATTGCTGCAGGACCACCTGGGCACCCAACGACGTTGGTGCGATGGTGCACAGTTCGAATTCACCCACACCCATGCCGAGCAACTACGTCACCTGTCCCGACCGCGACTGACTGCCGACGAGCGCTATCTGGTGCTATTGCAGACCGGCGACGAGGTGCTCGATTACCGCCAGGCCGCACGGTTCTACGCCGACCAACAGGTTGTCGTCCAAGACGGCGGCAACCATCGATTCGAGAACCTGGCGCACTATCTGCCCGCCATAGACGACTTCCATCAAACCACCCGAGCCACCCGATGAGCAAAGCCGCCAAACCCCATCCGCTGGAGAACATCGAACGTCTGCGTCAGGACATCGTGTTCCGGGACGAGTTGCTCGGCCACCCGCTGACCTTCCACACCACCTGGGGGCTGTTTTCGCCCAAAGGTATAGACGAGGGGACGCGGCTATTGCTCGACCACCTCGAGGTGCGGCCAGACGACCGGGCCATCGACCTGGGCTGTGGCTATGGCCCGCTGGGGTTGGCGATCGCCAAGTCGGCCCTGCAAGGGCACTGCACCCTGGTGGACAAGGACTTTGTGGCGGTGGAATACGCCAGGAGGAACGCCGCGCTGAACGGCATCGACAACGTGGACGTGCTGCTCAGCAATGGGCTCGCCCATGTCCCCGAACGCCGCTTCACCCTGGCCGTGACGAACCTGCCGGCCAAGGCGAACAAGGAGCACTACTACCTGTTTTTCCACGACATTCGTGAACGCCTGGAACCGGGCGGACGCTTCTACATCGTGGTGATAACCGGCCTCAGACAGTTTGTGGCCCGGGCGTTCAACGAGGTGTTCGGCAACCACACCAAGGTAAAGCAAGGCAAAACCTACACAGTCGCCTGCGCCGAGCGGAACTAGCGCACAGATTCAAGAGCCCGCGCACCCCGCCGCTAACGCTCCCATTGCGATAACAACAACTCGATATGCCAACGGATGGCCAGCCGTAGAGTACCCGCCATGACCGTTCCCGCCTCACCCCCAGACGACATCCTCTCCACCGTGGTCAAGTTGCTGGAACAGCATGCCGTCACGCCCACGCCGGAGAATTATCTGCTGTGGCATACCTACGTGACCGCAGAGAACACCGCGCTATGCGCGGAGATCGACGCCTTGCGGGCCACCGGCGCCACACTGACCCAGGCGAAACTGGACGAGGTACGCCTGCGGCATCTGCCCCAGTGTCAGATCGAGGCGCGGGCCAACAGCCGTATCGCCAAGGTGCTGGTCGAACTGATCGAGGAATTGTCCGGCCTGGACAGCGAGGCGAGTCGCTATGGCGAGGCGCTGGCCGAGCATCTGAAAAAAATCCAGACCACCGGAGCCATCAACGATATGGAGGCGCTGCTGATGGTGCTGGCAAACGAAACCCGCGCCATGCGCAGCTCCACCCAGACCCTGCGTGACGAATTCACCCGCCGCAGCAACGAGATCGCCGAAATCCAGGCCGAGCTGCAGTCGGTGAAACTGGCCGCCAACTCGGACCCCTTGACCGGTCTGATGAACCGACGGGCGCTGCTCGAATCACTGACCGAGCTGAACAGATTCCCAGATCATCACCATGCCCTGTTGATGCTCGACATCGACCATTTCAAGGCCATCAACGATCAGCACGGGCACCTGGTGGGTGACCGGGTGATCCGCTTTGTCGCGGACGTGATCCGTCAGCATACCCGCGGCCAGGACACCCCGTGCCGGTTCGGCGGCGAGGAGTTCGCGGTGCTGCTACCGGAAACCCATCTCGCCGGCGCGCTCACCGTGGCGGAAAAGATCCGCGCCGTGGTGGCCGCCGCCAAGCTGGTGCGGGCCACCAATCAGGAGCCCATCGGCCAGATCACCCTGTCGGGCGGCGTTGCCAGCTACCATGCCGGTGAAGACGGCCTGGAACTGATGGATCGCGCCGATCGCGCCCTCTATATGGCCAAGGACCGGGGTCGCAACAAGGTATTGCCGGAGACCGCACTGGACGACTGAAGCCGATGGCCGTCCAAGACCGTCAGCCGGCGAGCTTGTCGCGTAACAAGGCGTTGACCTGCTGGGGATTGGCCTTGCCCTGGGTCCGCTTCATGATCTGGCCGACGAAGAAGCCGATCATTTTCGGCTGTTTGTCGGGATCGGCATTGCGATAGTTTTCCACTTGGGCCGGATTGGCGGCGATCACCTCGTCGACGATGGCCTCCAGCGCACCGGTATCGGTGATCTGCTTCAGCCCCTTGGCCTCGATGATGGCGTCGGCATCGGCACTCTCCCCGTCCCACAGGGCGACGAACACGTCCTTGGCGATCTTGCCCGAAATGGTGTCATCGGCAATGCGCGCCACCAGACCACCCAGTTGTTCAGCGGATACCGGGGACTTCCCAATCTCCAACGACGCCTTGTTCAAGGCACCGGAAAGCTCGCCCATCACCCAGTTGGCGGCCAGCTTGGCGTCGCCAGCGGCCTTTGCCGCTGTCTCGAAGTAGTCGGCCATGGCGCGGCTGGCGGTGAGCACGTCGGCGTCGTATTCGGACAGGCCGTAGTCGGACTGGAAACGCGCCCGCTTGGCATCCGGCAGCTCCGGCATGTTGGCCACGATGTCGTCGATGAAGGCCGGATCGAGCACCACCGGCAGCAGGTCGGGATCGGGGAAGTAGCGATAGTCGTTGGCCTCTTCCTTGGACCGCATGGAGCGGGTCTCGTCCTTGTTGGCGTCGTACAGACGGGTCTCCTGGACCACCTTGCCGCCGGACTCGAGCACGTCGATCTGACGCCCGATCTCGTAGTTGATCGCCTTTTCCAGGAACTTGAACGAGTTGATGTTCTTCAGCTCGGCACGGGTACCGAATTCCTCCTGCCCGGCGGGGCGGATGGAGACATTGGCGTCGACCCGGAAGGAACCTTCCTGCATGTTGCCGTCGCAGATGCCGATGAAGGTGACGATCTGGTAGATCTTGCGCGCATAGGCCACCGCCTCTTTCGCTGAACGCATGTCGGGCTCGGAGACGATCTCCAGCAGCGGCGTGCCGGCGCGATTCAGGTCGATCCCGGTCTGACCATGAAAGTCTTCATGCAGGGACTTGCCGGCGTCCTCTTCCAGGTGGGCACGGGTGACACCGACGGTCTTGTGCAGGCCGTCACCGAGGTCGATCTTCACCTCACCCAT
>JASBTJ010000020.1 GCA_030148485.1 Gammaproteobacteria bacterium
TCGATAAGGTCAGCGATAAGACGCTGGAGGCGGTCGTATTGAAGATCAACCAGCGTCCAAGAAAGTGCCTCGGCTATCAGGCCCCATACGATGTCTTTGCGGAAGCCCTACGTGGTGCACTTGCAACTTGAATCCGCCATCTTGCAAGCCTGTTGCCGCGTCCTGGTCGGTGATTTTGACTGGGCTACCAGTTTGTTCTTTGTGGGAGTCGGCGAGCTCAAGGCGCAGTGCCTTAAGCACGCGGTCTGATTCCAGCGCCTTGAGCACGCGCTTCTTGCTAGTCGCGGAGGCAAGGTTACTCATCGCATCCAAGTCGCCGCAAAATACTGCTCGTGACGTCAGTAAATACAGACTTTCCGCGTCTGAGTCGCTTACGCCATCTTCGTCGAGCAGGGCGATATCAAAAATTTCTAGGAAGCGTGGTTCCTCCCCGACACGGGGGATGACCTTGTATAACTTCCAAATCTGCCCATTAGTCGTGACAATCCACTCCGCTGCCAAGTTGGTTGCGTAGCATGCTGCTTGATCTCGAGTGTTTGTGTTCAATCGCGAACGAATATTTTTGCACTCGATGATCAGAAATATTTTTCCGTTCTTTTGGAGCGCAATGTCTACGCGTTGGCTGAGTACTTTAACTTCTGTGTTGATTTCGTCGTGTTTGTAGCCTAGAGCAGTGGTTAAAACGTCAACACACCAGCGGCGTACCTCCTCTTCCGAAGCCCGCTCCGCATTAGCGACTTGAACCAACCGAGGGTGTAGTTTCCGAAATCCTTCCCGAATGACATCGATATGATCTTGCTTTATTTCGGCTTTCGTTCTGCGGCGGCGGCTTTTTTCTGCATCTTCCCCGGTTGTTTGATCATCGTTCGTCATTGCCACGTTTTCCAAAGGGGTTGCATCGACCAACTGAATGGTGAATATGTTCTTGCATTTTGGGCAGCGTGCAGGTTTTCCGATCATACCCTTGTACCGCTCAGGGACTCGCATGCGGGCCCCACACTCATCGCACGCGGTGATACCGAGATATTTTTCTTTCATGGCGCAATTCCTAGCATTGATTATCCGTTGTTTGTTGTGATCGTTGCGGTGTGTAGCCCATTAAAAATACATTGATTCGGAGTGATTGTGGAGCCAGATAGGCGGCGCGGGAAGATGTGGATTGCCAAGTTAGCTGCGCCTATTCACACGTGTCTTCACAATTTGGCTTGGGTGGGAGGGATCACAAAGCCGGGGCCTTCTGGCAAAATCCCCCCCCATGCAAGCAAAACACTGGGCCATCATCCCGGCTGCCGGCGTCGGCAAGCGGATGGGTGGCGATATTCCCAAGCAGTATCTTGATCTCGATGGCCGGGCGGTGATCGATCACACGGTCGAGCGTATCCTGCTGCATCCGCGCATCGATGGGGTGTATATCGCCCTGGGTGCGCAGGACGGCTGGTGGGCGGATACCGAGTTCGCCGGTCATCCGGATCTGGTGCGTGTCTCCGGCGGTGCCGAGCGGGCCGATTCGGTGCTCAACGCCTTGCATGCCTTGCGTGGGCGGGCTCGTGATGAGGATTGGGTGCTGGTGCACGACGCGGCCCGCCCCTGTGTGCGGCGGGACGATGTCACCCGCTTGGTGGACAGACTGGTGGATCATCCGGTGGGCGGGCTGTTGGGCGTGCCGGTGCGCGACACCATGAAGCGGAGCGACGCCGCCGGGGTGGTGGCCGAAACCGTGTGCCGGGAAAACCTATGGCATGCCTTTACCCCGCAGATGTTCCGCGTGGGGATGTTGTTCGACGCGCTGACCGGTGCCCTGGCGGCAGGCGTCGCGGTGACCGACGAGGCCAGTGCCATGGAGTGGGCCGGTCATCTGCCGCAAATGATTGAGGGTGGCGCGGACAACCTGAAAATCACCCGGCCGGGCGATCTGGCGCTGGCGGCGTTCCATCTGCAGGCACAGGCGGCTGTGGCACGCCCGCCGCGCCGCTGACGGGACAAACCGGGAGCGGCCGGACTGCCGCGTGCTCAGGTCAGCTTTGTGCGCGGTCCGCCGCGCGGATCTTTTCGCCCCATAGCGTGGCAGTGCTGCTGATCTCGCCCAGGTCCAGGCTGGTGAGGTTGCGTTCGCGCAGCAGGTGTTCGCCGGCCACCCAGACGTCGGTGACCTGTTCGCGGCTCGCCGCGTAGACGATCTGTGAAATCGGGTCGTAGGCCGGTTCCGTCTCCGGGCGATCCAGGTCGATGGCGGTGATATCCGCCGCCTTGCCGACCACCAGGCTGCCGATGTCGTCCGCCAGGCCCAGAGCGCGGGCCCCGTTGAGGGTGGCCATTTGCAGGGCGGCGGCGGCGGGCAGGGCGCTGGCGTCTTGTGCCACCCCCTTGGTGAGCAGGGCGGCGGTGCGCAGTTCGCCAAACATGTCCAGGTCGTTGTTGCTGGCGGCGCCGTCGGTGCCGAGGGCGACATTGATGCCGGCGTCCAGGAGTTTCTGCACCGGGCAGAAACCGGATGCCAGTTTCAGATTGGATTCGGGGCAATGCACCACCTGGGCGCCGCGCTCGGCGAACAGCGTGATCTCGTCGTCGGTCAACTGGGTCATGTGCACGGCCGCCAGGTTCGGGCCGATCAGCCCGAGCTGGTCGAGCCGTGCGATGGGCCGCTTGCCGTGTTGCTCCTGGCTCTGTTTCAGCTCGTCGCGGGTTTCGTGCACGTGCATGTGGATCGGCATGTCCGGCAGTTCGTTGGCCAGGCGCAACATGCGGTTCAGGGAATCGTCGCCGACGGCATAGGGCGAGTGGGGGGCAAAGGCGGTGCGGGTCAGCGGTTTGTTCTTGAGGCGATCATAGACGTCGGCCGCTTTGGCGAAGTAGTCGTCCGCGTCACTGGCCCATTGGGTCGGGAAGTCGATCAGGATCAACCCGATGACGGCGCGCATGCCGGTCTGGTTGACCACCCGCGCGGTGACGTCCGGGAAGAAATACATGTCGTTGAAGCAAGTGGTGCCGCCGCGCAACATCTCGGCCAGCGCCAGTCGGGTACCGTCGGCGACGAACTCCTCGTGTACCCAGCGGGTCTCGGCGGGCCAGATGTGATCGTTGAGCCAACTCATCAGCGGTAGGTCGTCGGCCAGACCACGAAACAGGCTCATGGCGGCGTGGGTGTGCGCATTCACCAGCCCCGGGATCAGTGCATGGCCGGGCATTTCCAGCACCTCGTCGGCGGTGACTTGGGCGCGCGCCTCGTTTTGCGGTGCAACGACGACGATGCGGTCTTGCTGTATGCCGACGCTGTGTTCCGCCAGGACTTGTCCGGCCGGTTCGACGGGGATCACCCAGCGGGCATGGATCAGGGTATCGACGTGCACGGTTACCTCGTTATCGCTGTGTTTTGGGCCAGGGTGCGCGTGCGGCGCACGGACTTGTGGTTCCGCCCGGAAAGCACCGGAGGGAACTTGGTCAGTTGCCGAACAACCGCCGTACAATACCGGAATTTGCCGTTGGAGCCCGCCATCTCATGAACAAGGTCACCCTCGATATACGTGCCGACGCCGATCACGCCATGCTCTGGCGCGATGACGTGCTCTACCTGTTGGATCAGCGCGTGCTGCCCGCCGAGGAGGCCTACATCCGGTGTGATGACGCCCGCCACACCGCGGCGGCGATCACCGCGATGGTGGTGCGTGGTGCACCGGCGATCGGGATCACCGCGGCATACGGGGTCGCGCTCGCCGGGCGTGACGCATTCGCCCGCCGCCCGTCGGACTGGCGGGCCGCGATGGTCGACGATCTGGCCGCGCTGCGGGCCAGTCGCCCCACGGCGGTGAACCTGTTCTGGGCGTTGGACCGTATGGCCGAGCTGATCAGCCGGCTGGGTGAGGGGGATCCGAGCGCGGCGTTGTTGACCGAGGCGCGGGCGATTCACGCCGAGGACCGGGCGGCGAATCTGGCCATGGGGGCCTATGGTGCGGCACTGATCGACGGTCCCACCGCGGTGATCACCCACTGCAATACCGGCGGCTTGGCCACCGGCGGCCACGGCACCGCCCTGGGGGTCATCCGCAGCGCCTATGCGGCCGGCAGGATCGACCAGGTGTTCGCCGACGAGACCCGCCCCTGGCTGCAGGGCAACCGCCTGACCGCGTGGGAGCTGGCCCGTGATCGCATTCCGGTGAAGGTGATGGCGGACGGCGCTGCTGCGGCGCGTATGGCGGCCGGCGGTATCGGCTGGGCCATCGTCGGCTCTGATCGTATCGCCGCCAACGGCGATGTCGCCAACAAGATCGGCACCTATGGTTTGGCCGTCGCGGCACGCCACCACGGGGTGAAGTTCATGGTCGCCGCGCCAACCTCCACCATCGATCTGGCGATGGCTTCCGGCGCCGGCATTCCCATCGAGGAACGTGCCGCCGACGAGGTGCTCGGCTGTGCGGGGCAGCGGGTGGGTCCGGCCGGTGTCGGGGCCTGGAATCCGGTATTCGACGTCACCCCGGCACAACTGGTGGACGCCATTGTGACGGAGCGGGGTGTGATCCTTTCGCCAAATGCGGAAAAAATCGCGGCGCACATGGCTGACCAGCCCTCTGGCGGGCTGTAAGCGTTTCTGAGCCGTTTTTGCGAGTGCGGCAGTACCCAGGGGTGTGGTAGGATTTGGGCTTCTGAATAGCTTCTGGCGCCCCAGCCCGGTTGCAGAATAATGACATAAGGGGCGCTCGCCGGAGAGACCCGAGCCCCATGACTGAATTCGCCAAGGAAGTCCTGCCGATCAATCTCGAAGACGAGATGCAGGCGTCTTATCTTGAGTACGCCATGAGCGTCATTGTCGGGCGTGCCCTGCCCGATGTGCGCGACGGGCTCAAACCTGTCCACCGCCGAGTGCTGTTCGGCATGGGGGAGGGCGGCTACGAGTGGAACAAGCCTTATAAGAAGTCGGCGCGGATCGTCGGTGACGTGATGGGTAAGTACCACCCCCACGGAGACAGCGCGATCTACGACACCATCGTGCGTATGGCGCAGCCCTTCTCGCTGCGCTACATGCTGGTGGATGGACAGGGCAACTTCGGTTCGATCGACGGCGACTCCCCGGCGGCCATGCGTTATACCGAGGTGCGCATGGCCAAGATCGCCCATGAGCTGCTGGCCGACATCGACAAGGAGACGGTCGATTTCATCCCCAACTACGATGGTTCGGAGCAAGAGCCTTCCGTCCTGCCGGCCAAGATCCCCAACCTGCTGATCAACGGTTCGGCCGGTATCGCGGTGGGTATGGCCACCAACATTCCGCCGCACAACCTCACCGAGGTGGTCAACGCCTGTATCGCGGTGATCGACAATCCCGCGATCACCATCGACGAGCTGATCCAGATCGTCCCGGGCCCGGATTTTCCCACCGCCGCCATCGTCAATGGCGTGGCGGGCATCCACGAGGCCTACCGGACGGGTCGCGGGCGGGTGTACATCCGCGCTCGCGCTGAAATCGAGGACATGGACGAGTCCGGCAGCAAGCAACGCATCGTGGTGCATGAGCTGCCCTATCAGGTGAACAAGGCGCGCTTGCTGGAAAAGATCGCTGAGCTGGTCAAAGAGAAAAAGATCGAGGGCATCACCGAACTGCGCGACGAGTCCGACAAGGACGGTATGCGCATGGTCATCGAGCTGCGGCGCGGCGAGGTGGGCGAGGTGGTGCTTAACAATCTGTACAAGCACACCCAGCTGCAGAACGTGTTCGGCATCAACGTGGTCGCCCTGGTGGACGGCCAGCCACGCACCCTGAACCTGAAACAGCTGCTCGAATACTTCATCCGACACCGCCGTGAGGTGGTGACCCGTCGCACCCTGTTCGATCTGCGCAAGGCGCGTGAGCGTGCCCACATCCTGGAAGGCCTGGCGGTGGCGCTGGCGAACATCGACGAGGTGATCGCGACCATCAAGGCGGCGCCCAGTCCGGCCGAGGCCAAGCGCGCCTTGGTGGACCGCACCTGGAAGTCGGAAACCGTCGAGGCGATGCTGGCCCGTGCCGGCGCGGACGCCTCGCGGCCGGAAGGCCTGTCCCGTGAATTCGGCCTCACCGACAAGGGCTACCAGCTGACCGAGACCCAGGCCCAGGCGATCCTGGATCTACGCTTGCAGAAGCTGACGGGTCTGGAGCAGGACAAGATCATCGCCGAGTTCGAGGAGATCCTGAACAAGATCGCCGACCTGCTGGAGATCCTGTCCAGCCCTGAGCGGCTGATGCAGGTGATCAAGGACGAACTGACCGAGATCCGCGACAATTTCGGCGATGAGCGCCGTACCGAGATCCGCGAGAGCCAGGCGGATCTCAGCCTGGAAGACCTGATCACCGAGGAAGACGTGGTGCTGACCCTGTCGCACCAGGGCTATGCCAAGCGTCAGTCGTTGTCCGTCTATCAGGCCCAGCGCCGAGGCGGCAAGGGCAAGGCCGCGGCGGCAACCAAGGAAGAGGATTTCATCGAGAAGCTGTTCGTCACCAGCACCCACGACACCATCCTGTGTTTCTCCAGTCGCGGCCGGGTGTACTGGCTCAAGGCCTACCAGGTGCCAGAGGCGGGTCGCACCGCGCGCGGTCGCCCCATGGTGAACCTGTTGCCGCTGGAAGAGGGCGAGCGCATCAACGCGCTGCTGCCGATCCGTGAATACGGCGACGATCAGTTTGTCTTCATGGTCACCGCGTCCGGCACGGTGAAAAAGACCCCACTGACGGACTTCAGCCGTCCGCGCAGCTCCGGCATCATTGCTGTGGATCTGCGCGACGACGACACCTTGATCGGTGTGGACCTGACCGATGGCGAGCAGGACATCATGCTGTTCACCAATGCGGGCAAGGCGATCCGGTTTGCCGAATCCTCGGTGCGTGCCATGGGGCGTACCGCCTGTGGCGTGCGCGGCATCAAGCTGGGTGACGGCCAGCGGGTGATCTCGCTGATCGTCGCCAAGCCGGGTGACGTGCTGACGGTGACCGAGAACGGCTACGGCAAGCGTACCCCGGTGGACCAGTTCCCCACCAAGGGTCGCGCCGGTATGGGTATCATCTCGATCAAGACTTCGGATCGGAACGGCGAGCAGGTTGGCGCTGTCTGGGTGAGCGACGACGACGAGATCATGCTGATCACCGACGGCGGCACCCTGGTGCGCACCCGGGTCAGCGATGTCTCGGTACTGGGGCGCGATACCCAGGGGGTGAAAATGATCAGTGTTGCCGATGATGAGAAACTCATCGGCATCGAGCGCATCGAAATGCTGGAAGGCGAAGAGCCGGACGACGACGCCCCGGAGGTGTCGGAGTAAGGGCAGGGCATGGCGGGCTCGGCGGCCAGCGGGCGCATACCGGGTTTCAGGCCCGTCGATGTCCTCTGGCAACGTCACCCGCTCGGATACCCGTTGGCGCTGCGCGCCCTCGGCGTCCCCGGTTCCAACACAAGCGGTCCAAACACCAACAGACATAGGCACATACCATGACGCGTGTTTACAACTTCAGCCCCGGTCCGGCGGCCCTTCCGGAAGCCGTGTTGCAGCAGGCCAGGGACGAGATGCTCGACTGGCAGGGTGCCGGCATGTCGGTGATGGAGATGAGCCATCGCGGCAAGGCCTTCATGTCCATCGCCGCGCAGGCGGAGGCGGATCTACGTGAGCTGATGGGCATCCCCCAGAACTACAAGGTGTTGTTCCTTCAGGGTGGGGCTTCGACCCAGTTCGCCATGGTCCCGCTGAATCTGATGAGTCGTACCGGTAAGGCCGATTACATCAAGACCGGCTCCTGGGGCAAGAAGGCCATTGCCGAAGGCAAGCGCTACGGTGAAGTCAATGTCGCGGCGGATACCGGTGCGGATGGTCCCTTCACCAGTGTGCCGGCGCAGGCTGACCTGGCGCTGACCGAGGACGCCTCCTACGTGCACTACACGCCCAACGAGACCATAGAGGGCGTCGAGTTCCCCTACGTGCCACATACCTCCGGTGTGCCCCTGGTGGCGGACATGTCGTCCACCATCCTGTCGCGGCCGGTGGACGTGACACGTTTCGGCATCATCTATGCCGGCGCACAGAAAAACATCGGCCCGGCCGGCCTGACCATCGCCATCGTGCGTGACGACCTGATCGGCAATGCCCTGGAGCAGACGCCCGCGATGCTGGATTACCAGATCCATGCCTACGCCGATTCCATGTACAACACGCCGCCCACCTTCGGCTGGTACCTGGCAGGCCTGGTGTTCCAGTGGCTGAAGGGGCAGGGCGTCTTGGCCGGCATGGCCGAGATCAACGAGCGCAAGGCCAAGACGCTGTATGGCGCCATCGACAAATCGGATTTCTATGCCAACCCCGTGGACCCGGGCTGCCGTTCCTGGATGAACGTGCCGTTCACCTTGGCCGATGCGGAATTGGACAACGTATTCCTGAAGCAGGCCGAAGACGCCGGTCTGCATACCCTCAAGGGGCACCGTTCGGTGGGCGGGATGCGTGCCAGCATCTACAACGCAATGCCGGAAGCCGGTGTGCAGGCGCTGGTGGATTTCATGGCCGAGTTTGAACGTACCCACGGCTGATCGGCTGGCGCCGGGTAGTCGTTCGTCGCACGGACGCATAGGGCGCGAGGACACACTGAAAAGTACCGCAGCTGACCGCGGCCCCGAGCTTTGGTCGGACATAATCACAAACCTTGCGGACTTCGCGTCTTTGCGTCCTTTGCGTTCTCAATTGGAGGAGAGAGACTGCGATGCTCAAGATTCTTACCCTGAACAACATCTCGGTGGCCGGGCTGGACCGACTGCCCAGGGATTGCTACGAGGTCGGTTCCGAGTTCAGCAACCCGGACGCCATCCTGGTGCGGTCGGCCAAGATGCACGATATGGCAATCCCGCCGACGGTACGGGCCATCGGCCGCGCCGGTGCCGGGGTCAACAATATCCCCGTTGACAAGATGACGGCGGCCGGCATCCCGGTGTTCAACGCACCGGGAGCCAATGCCAATGCGGTCAAGGAACTGGTGATCGCCGGCATGTTGATGTCCGCCCGGAACCTGGGGTCGGCATGGAAATTCGCCACCGGCCTGCAGGGCACGGACGCCGAGATCGGCAAGGCCACCGAAGCGGGCAAGAAGCACTTTGTCGGCTTCGAGCTGCCGGGGCGCACGCTGGGCGTCATCGGGTTGGGTGCCATCGGCGTCAAGGTCGCCAATGCGGCGCATGCGTTGGGCATGAAGGTGGTCGGCTATGACCCAACCATTACGGTCAAGAGCGCTTGGCAGCTCGAATCCGGTGTCGAACAAGCGGTATCGGTGGACGATCTGCTCAGCCGGGTGGACTTCGTCACCTTTCACGTGCCATTGAACGATCACACCCGCCACATGATCAACGCCGAGCGTATCGAACTGATGCGCAAGGGTGCGGTGGTGCTCAACTTCGCCCGCGACGGCGTGGTGGACGATCAAGCCGTGGTTGCGGCGCTGGACAGTGGCAAGCTGCACGGTTACGTCTGTGATTTCCCCTCCAACCTGCTCAAGGATCACCCAAAGGTGATCACGCTGCCGCACCTGGGGGCATCCACCCGGGAGGCCGAGGAGAATTGCGCCGTCATGGTCGCCGAACAGGTCCGCGACTGGTTGGAAAACGGTAACGTCAGCAATTCGGTCAACTTCCCGGAGATCAATCTGCCGCGTGCCGAGGAGGGCGTGCGGATAGCGGTGGTGAACGATAACCAGCCGAACATGTTGGGGCAGATATCGACGTTGCTGGCCGCGGCCGATCTGAACATCGTCGACATGCTCAACAAGTCCCGTGGCGACGTGGCCGTGACCCTCATCGATGTCGCCGGGGAACCGGGTCAAGACACCCTGGATGCGCTCAGTGCCATAGACGGCGTGCTGAGCGCGCGGGTGCTCCGCTGCGCCGACTGAGCTGCAATCGGGTAAACTGCGCGGGTTTTCGACTACGGCCGATCGTTTCCATGAGCGAAGAACAACAGCTGAACAAGATTCGCGACCGTATCGACGCCATCGATGCGCAGATCCAGGATCTGCTCAACGAGCGCGCGGCGGCGGCCCAGGAGGTCGCGTTGGTCAAGCGCGCGTCGGATCCGGACGCCTTCTTCTACCGTCCCGAACGGGAGGCGCAGGTGCTCAGGGCGGTAAAGGCCCGCAACACCGGGCCGCTGGGCAGTGAGGACATGGCAAGACTGTTCCGCGAGATCATGTCCGCCTGCCTGGCATTGGAGCAGCCGCTCAACATCGCCTTTCTGGGGCCGGAAGGCACCTTCACCCAGGCCGCGGCACTGAAGCATTTCGGCCATTCGGTGCATACCTTGCCGGTAGGGTCGATCCCGGATGTGTTTCAAGAGGTGGAAACCGGTAACTGCCACTACGGCGTGGTGCCGGTGGAGAATTCCACCGAGGGTGTGGTCAGCCATACCCTTGACATGTTCCTGACCTCGCCGCTGAAGATCTGTGGCGAGGTGACGGTGCGGATTCGTCACAACCTGCTCGGTCGTGAGGGCGACCTGACAGGCATCACGAAGGTGTATTCCCACCAGCAGTCACTGGCCCAGTGTCGTGGCTGGCTGGATCGTCACCTGCCCCATGCCGAGCGGCTGGCGGTGGGCAGCAATGCCGAGGCGGCACGCCTGAGCAAGGAGACTCCCGGCGCTGCCGCCATCGCCAGTGAAACCGCGGCGGAGATCTATGGCTTGCAGGTGCTGGCGCCCAATATCGAGGACGAGGCCGGCAACACCACCCGTTTTCTGGTCATCGGCAAGCAGTCGGTACCGCCCTCGGGTGAAGACAAGACCAGTCTGTTGATCACCTCCAAGAATGAAGCGGGCGGTCTGCACAAACTGCTTTCGCCCCTGGCTGCCCATGGCATCAGCATGACACGCATCGAGTCGCGTCCTTCTCGTCGCGGCGTCTGGGATTACGTGTTCTTTATCGACATCGACGGACATGCCGAGGACCCGACCATCGGTCAGGCGTTGACGGAGCTCGCGCAATCGGCGGGTTTGTTCCGTAATCTGGGTTCATATCCCAAGGCCGTATTGTGATCCTGGCCAAGCCGAACGGCGCACCGCACGGCGGCCATCCCCGGCCCGCGTGAGCTGCGAGCCGGTTTGAACCACAGATCCCGTGTTTCCCCAATTTTCGGGTAGCTATGACCAATCAATTCATCCACCTGGCCGCGCCGGGCATTGCCGACCTCAAGCCCTATGTGCCGGGAAAGCCGATCTCCGAGCTGGAACGCGAACTGGGCATTCGCGACTCCATCAAGCTGGCATCCAATGAAAACCCGTTGGGGCCATCGCCACGGGTGCGTGCTGCCATGCTGGCCGAGATCGATCAGCTGAGCCGCTATCCGGATGGCGGCGGCTTCGCGCTTCGGCAGGCGATTGCCGCCCGGCACGGTGCCGACGCGGCGGCCGTGACCCTGGGCAACGGTTCCAACGATGTGTTGGATCTGATCGCGCGGGTGTTTCTGGGCCCCGGTCGGGAGAGCCTGTTTTCCCAGTATGCCTTTGCCGTGTACCCCATCAGTTCCCAGGCGGTGGGTG
>JASBTJ010000030.1 GCA_030148485.1 Gammaproteobacteria bacterium
TTGCGGGTCTTGCGCTTCTTTGCCGCGTAGCTCAGTGAGGCGAAACTTTGTTGCTTCATCCGGTCGATCTTTCTGTGGCACACGAGTGAATTGATTTTGCCTTATTTGAGGGATTCAATCAGAGCTTCCTTAGGGAAGCGCCGAATAGGTCCATCCTGGATTGCTCAGCGCACGCTGCGGCGTACGCAGCGCAAGGACAACGGCCAGTGCACCGCGTGGCGGGTGTCCGTCGGCCAGACCTCGGCCAGGGCCTCGGCAAGGCCCTGGGTGACGTCTTCCCCGGTGGCGTCGATACAGCGTTGGGTGGCTGACCAGCTGCGCAGATAACCAACCAGCTCGGCCGGCGTCCAACTGACCTGCAGGGTGAATTGCGGCGCGGCGAGCGGTTCGAAGGGCAGGACGAAATCGCGGTAACCGGTTTCCACATGACGACGCTCCGGGGGCCAGTATGCTCCCACGGTATGGTGATAATACTGGTCGACAATGGCGTCCACCGCCGGCGTGACCCGGGTCAGACCATAGGTCCAGAGCGCGAGCACGCCACCCGGGCGTAGCACGCGTTCCACCTCCCGGACAAAGGCGGGCATGTCGAACCAATGGGCGGCCTGTGCGACGGTGATCAGGTCGGTGCTGGCGTCGGCCAGTCCGCTGTCTTCGGCGCTAGCGGTGCGGTAATGGACGTTGGTAATCGGCGTGGCCTGCGCGCCCTGGGCCGCACTGGCGTCGGTGGCGGTCACATGGTCGAAGCGATCGGCCAACGCGGCCGCTGCCTGACCGTTGCCGGTGGCGCAGTCCCATGCATGTCGGTGGTGCTGAACCGCATCGGCGAGCCAATCGAACAACGCCGCCGGGTAGCCGGGCCGATGCTGTCGATAGGTCGATGCGTGCCCGGAAAAGTGGTCCTGGAAGTCGGATGTCATGGCGCGGAGACCGGACGTTCCATGAAGCGGTAAGGCACGGCCTGGTCGCCCCGTCGACAGACGTCGAAACCCGTGCCCTGATAAAGCGCGAAGGCGGCGGGGTTGTCGTCGCGTACCTCCAGCGTCAACCGACAGCAGCCGATCTTTTCGGCCTGCTTTGCGATCGCTTGGATCAGCCCCCGGCCAATGCCCCGTCGACGCATGTCGGGCAGCACGGCGATATCGTGGATATTCATCAACGGTGCCGCCTTGAAGGTGGAATAACCCAGGAAGCAGGTCGCAAAGCCCACTGCGCGTTCGTCGACAAAGGCCAGGAAAGGGAAACAGCAGGAATGGTCGTTCAGATCCGCGACCACCTTGTCCAGCATGCTGTCCTTAAGCGGCCCGTCCTGCCCGAGGGGATCCATTGCGTAGGCATTGAGCATGTCGCGGTAGGCGTGCGCGTCTTCGGGAAGATTGAGCAGGGCGCGGCGTATGTGTAATCCGTCTGTCATGTGATTCGTCCAGCCTGGTCGATAGCGAATTGTTTGGCGACGCGGCCGCTACGCGAGCCCCGTTGCGTGGCCCACTGCAGGGCCAGCGCGCGGATCGCCGGATCACCGGTGGCGGGCGCGCCCAACCGTGCCAGCCAATAGTCCGCGACGCTGAGATACTGTTCCTGGCTGAACGGGTAGAACGACAGCCACAGGCCGAACCGCTCGGAAAGCGATATCTTCTCTTCGGTGGCTTCGCCATGGTGCAGCTCGCCATCGACAACCTGGGCTTGCCGGTTCTCGCTGTGGAACTCCGGCAACAGGTGTCGACGGTTGGATGTTGCGTAGATGAGCACGTTCTGTGGCGGCGCGGCGATGGAACCTTCGAGTGTCGCTTTGAGCGCCTTGTAGCTGGCATCACCGGCTTCGAAGGACAGGTCGTCGCAATAGATCAGAAAGCGTTCGTCGCGCCCGTTCAGCAACTTGACGATATCCGGCAGGTTCACCAGGTGGGCCTTGTCCACTTCGATAAGCCGCAGTCCCTGATCGGCAAAGTGATTGAACACCGCTTTGACCAGCGTGCTCTTGCCGGTACCGCGTGATCCCCAAAGCAGTACGTTGTTGGCGGGTCGTCCAGCGACGAAGGCGGCAGTGTTGCGCACGACCTCGTCCTTCTGTGCGTCCAGACACAGCAATTCGTCCAATGCCACCTGATGCGGTTGTTCGACCGCTTCCAGGCGGCCGCCGGCCGCGGGGCGCCAGCGAAAGGCCCGTTGCCGCCAATCCGGTGTGTCGTCGGTGTCGGGCAGCAGCCGCTCGACCCGCTCAAGCAGTGGGCGCACGCGACGTAGAAAGTCTTGCAATTCGCCCATGACGCTCAGTGATCGTCGTCTTCGCTGGTGACCAAGCGTACCGGCATGGCTTTGGTTGCTTCGCCGGTGTAGAGGCTGCGGTGCGGGAAGGGGATCTCGATACCTTGGGCGTCGAAGGCCTGCTTGATCTCGTGGGCCAGGCTGTTTTTGAGCTTGAGAAAGTTCTCACGCTTCGACCACACCGAGAACTGCAGGTCCTGCGAGGATTCACCGAACCCTTGGAAGATCATCAGCGGTTCCGGGTCCACCAGACACAGGGGGTTGGCATCGGCCACTCGTAGCAGTACATCCTCGACCCGGCGCAAGTCCTCCTTGTAAGCGACACCCAGCAGCAGATCGAAACGTCGGATGGGGAAACGGGTCAGCGTGGTGACCTCGGATTTGATCAGGCTTTCGTTGGGGATGCGCACGAACAGGTTGTCGAAGGTACGTAATTTCACCGACAACAGGTCGATGGACAGGACTTCTCCTGTCGTGTTGCCGACCTGGATCACATCACCCACGGAAAAAGGCCGTTCGCCAACCAGAAACAGGCCGCTGATCAGATTCGAGGCCGAGGTCTGCGAGGCGAAACCGACGGCGACACTGACAATGCCGGCGGCGCCGAGTAGCACCCCGAGGTTGAAACCGAGCTGGTGTAGCGCGGCCAACAGGAACACGACCAGCAGGCCGTAGAATACCCCGCGCCGCATCAGCATGAGTTGGTGTTTGTCGAGACGCTTCTGTGCGAGCCGGCCGACGGCGCTACTTGCCAGCCGAGAAAGGATCAGACCGGCGATCACCAACGTCAGCGCGCGTACCACCTGGAATAGCCGCTCGTCGGCCAGCCATTGTTGGAGATGGGACAGGGGTTGTTCCATGACAACTACCTTAGCTGAACAGGGCGGTGAAGGAACTGAGAAAACCGCCGCGCTCGGCCACGCTGCGGGGCGCGCAGACCGGTTCGCCGTTGGGGGCCTCCGGCGGTACGCCGGTGCTGATGTGCACCGGGTTCATCTCACCGGCTGCGTTACGGGTCAGTTCCACCGGGTCGGTCCACAGCCCGTTGTCGGCCAGATACAACGTCAGATAGGGCTGGGGCAGATTGATCTTGTCCAGTTTGAGCGGATCGCTGCCTTGATTGTTCAGCCGTACCGGGGTGATGGCACGGTGGGCGCGAACCGTGATGGCGTCCAATTGCAGCCGCGCCCGGGTGTGGCTGGCGTAGCACAATTCGCCCTCGCGGGTGGACAGGCCGAACCAGGTGTCCGATAGCTGAGCGATGGCGATATCCAGCAGCGGCTTACCGGTATCCCGGGCGCGCAGCTGCAACCACAGCGGTGCATGCACGTACAGGGTGGTCTGCTCGCCTGGGGCCAGTAGCAACGGATGGGCAGGGCGGCTGACCACCGCCCGATCAGCCAGCGCGGGCGACAGGAAGGCACGTGTGGCCGGTTCGGTGAACACCAATCGCTGAAAGTCGCAAGCGGGCAACGGGTGCTCGGCGCACAGCGACAGGCTCGCTTCGGTCACGTCCGGGTCGGTGTCGTCGCGCTCCGTCGCCACTTGCCATTCGCTGCCGATCCGCTGGATGGTGAGGGTCAGTGGGCCGATCCTGCAGCAACCCACATGGTCGTTGTCGAGACTGATGTCACCCCACCAGTCCGGCCGTGTTTGTGCCATGAACGCATCAACGCTAGAGAACCAGCCGCTATGGTGCGGCGGACCCGGCCGGTCGTCAACGTGGTTTCAGTCAGTAGACCACGCAGCAATTGCGACCGGCGGCCTTGGCGGCGTACAAGGCGCGGTCACCACGGCTGAGCAGCGATTGGTGGGTATCGTCTTCCCGTCGGCTGGTCACGCCGATGCTGACGGTGACCGGGGCGCAGGGCCAGGCCCGGCTCTCCACCGTGGTACGCAGACGCTCGGCCATGTGATGAGCGGCCTCGGCGTCCGTGTTGGGCAGCAGCAGGGCGAACTCTTCGCCGCCGAACCGCGAGGGCAGGTCGGAGATTCGTTCAGCGGCGCGTAGTACGCCGCCCATCTGTTCCAACACCTCGTCGCCGGTGGGATGCCCATAGCGATCATTGATGTGCTTGAAGTGGTCGATGTCCATCATCACCAGCGCCATCGGCGAGCCGTAGCGGCGACTTCGGTCGAATTCCATCACCAGGTGCTGATTGAAGGCGCGGCGGTTGTACAGGCCGGTCAGGGTGTCCGTGGTACTGAGGCGTTCCAGTTCGACCACGCTTTCTTCCAGGCGGCTTTTGTATTCCACCATGCACTTGTAATCGCGTTCCTGGAGGCGATTCCTCTCATGCAGCTCGCGCGCCAGGCGAGTCAACTGCAGCTGCGCCGATGCTTGTCGTGCCAAGGCGTCCAGCATCTCCAGGTTCGCCTGGCTGATGACGCGCGGTACGGTGTCGATGACACACAGCGTGCCCAGGGGCATCTGATCGTCGTCCAACAGTGGCACCCCGGCGTAGAAACGGATGCCAGGCTTGTCGGTAACCAAGGGATTGTCCGCGAAACGCCTGTCCCGGGTCGCGTCCGGTACCACCAGGGGGCTGGTGGGATTCAGAATGGCGTGGGCGCAAAACGCCTGGTCGCGGGGCGTTTCGGTAGCGTCCACTCCTACGCGGGACTTGAACCACTGCCGGTCCTTGTCCACCAGGCTCACCAGCGAAATAGGTACCCCGGCGAGCTTTGCCGCCAACAGGGTCAGATCATCGAAGCGCTGCTCGTCCGGTGTGTCCAGAATCCTGCAGGCGTCCAGCGCCGCCAGGCGCTCTTTCTCGTAGATGGGTACGGCGGCAGCGGGCATGCCAGACTCTCCTCGACCACAAGGTGCCGGTGAACGACGCGCCAGTGCGGTCTCACCGTGCACCTCTAGCGGCACCGGGCCTGGCGACTTTACGGCTTCCGGATGAAGCTGCGAAGCCCGTGCCTAGCCGGACGAGGGGGGGCTGGGCGCCAGCTAGTTTGCTGGTTGCTCCACTGCCCGTCCGCGCACCATCAGCACCGCCAGCAGAGCCAGCAACAGGGCCTGAAGCCCCAGGCTCTCGGCCGTCGGATAGATGCCGAGCAGGTCGATTTGTACGAAGTCGACCGGGGTGACCGACAGTGCGCCGGCCTTTTGCAGCCCCGCGACGCCATGGCCGGCAAATATCAGGGCCAGCACGAACATGATTGCGGCATTGACGCGGAAGAAGGCGCTCAAGGGCAGGCGCATGCTGGATCTGAGAATGATCCAACCGGCGGCCAGCAAGGTGAGTGCGGCAAGCGCGACACCGCCCAGCAACATCGACTGACCGCTCTCCTCGGTCTGTAGCCAAAGCGCCTGGTAGAACAGCACGGTCTCGAACACCTCGCGGTACACCGCCAGGAACGCGACCGTGGTCAGCGCCCACAGGGCACGGCCGTTGAGGGCGCCGTGGATGCGTTTCTTGACGAACGCCTGCCATTGATCGGCATGGGACTTGTCATGTAGCCAGAAACCGACATAGAGCAGCACCACCACTGCCAGCAATGCGGTACCGCCCTCGGTCAGTTCACGGCTGGCGCCGCTGATGTCGACCAGATACGCCGACGCGCCCCAGGTCGCCAACCCAAGCGCCAGGGCCCCGATCCAGCCGGCGTGGACATAGGGTAGGAGATCACGGCGCCCGGTCTTGATGAGAATGCCGATGATCGCCGCCAGCACCAACAGTGCCTCCAGTCCTTCCCGTAACAGGATCACGTAGGCGCTACCCATGGCCACGCCGGCATCCAGACGCGCCTCGTCCGACTGGTCGCGCAGCAGGTTGAGGCGTGCGATCAGCTGGGTGTGCAATGCGTTGGCTTGATCGGTGTTGCCGGGGGTCTGAACCGCGCGGCGGAAGTCCATCATGCGGGCTTCCAGTTCGGACACGCCTTCCGGGTCCGTGGCCCGCAGTGTGGACTCCGCCAGCTCAAAGCCGTCCAGATAGGCGGACAGGGCCAGCTGATAGGCGCGACCGGTGTCGCCGGCGCGGTACGCCGCCAGACTGGCATCCAGGCGTTCGGCCGCAACCGTCAGCGGTGACGGTTGGTTGAACAACCCGGCCGGGTGCCGGCGCAGCGCCGCCATCAGTGCCAGACCGTCTTCGCCTTGCGCGGCCAGGGCCTCGGCCGGCGCGGTGCGGGTGAGTTTGGCCAGCTCGAACAAGCCATTGGATTTTTCCGTCGGGTTCGCCAACAGGGCGTCGCCGCGTTCGCGCAACCGGGTGTCGCCGTAGGCGAGGCTGCCGACGTAAAAGGCCAGTGACCAGCGATCGGCATCCTTGAGATGATCGAAGCTGGCCATGCCGGTGTCCGCCACCCCCAGGGTGATGGTGCTGAACAGGCCGTACAGGCTGCGCTGGTCGGCGCGGGCACGATCATGGAAGTTGGTGGGCGCGGGCTCCAGGCCGCGGGCGGCCGGGCCGTCACCGCGCCCCTCGGCGCCGTGACAACTGCTGCATTGGGCCTCGAACAAGGCGGCTGCGCGGCGCAGGTCCGGTTGCCTGCGCGGCACGGTGACCACGTCGAACGCGGCGATCAGTTGGCCGCGCATGTCGGTGGTCAGGGTGCGGATCCGGTCGCCGCTGGCGTGCTCGGCGATCAGCCGGTTCAGCTGCGCCGCGTTCGCCTGGGCCAAGTCGCGGGCCTTGCCCGCGGGCAACTGCCCGACCTGGGTGGCCACCCGTTGGGCAAATTCACGTTGCTCGGCGTATTCGGTGGGATTGGTGACCTTGCCGTCCTGGACGGTGTTCGGGTAGTCCACACCAATGTAGTCGAGCAGGTGGAGCAGCGCCTGGGGGTCGGCCGATTTGGCGTGGACCGGTCCCAGCCACAGCGCGACCAGAGCGAACAGGGGAAGCAGCAAACGGGACGGACGGCGCAGCATGGCGATGGCTCTTGGTATGTTGGAAATGAGAACGATTATACGTTACACCACGATTCGCTAAAGATACAGTGGGTTCTGGCGTATGAATGTCAGGCATGAAAAAGGCGCCCTGAGGCGCCTGCGATGGCTTGGCCGATGGCCTCAGGCATCGATTTTTCGATACTTGATACGGTGCGGGTTGAGGGCGTCCTCTCCCAGACGACGTTTCTTGTCGGCTTCGTAGTCGGCGAAGTTGCCTTCGTACCACACGGCGGAGGAGTCGCCTTCAAAGGCCAGGATATGGGTGGCGGTACGGTCCAGGAACCAGCGGTCGTGGGAGATCACCACGGCACAGCCGGGGAAGGCCAGCAGAGCCTCTTCCAGGGCGCGCAGGGTTTCCACATCCAGGTCGTTGGTCGGTTCGTCCAACAGCAGCAGGTTGCCGCCGGACTTGAGCAGCTTGGCCAGATGTACCCGGTTGCGCTCGCCGCCGGACAGGTCGCCGACCTTCTTCTGCTGGTCGCTGCCCTTGAAGTTGAAACGTGAGCAGTAGGCGCGGCTCTGGGTGGTGAATTTGCCGACGGTGATGATGTCCTGGCCTTCGGATATCTCTTCCCACACGGTCTTGTTTGCATCCAGCGCGTCGCGGGACTGGTCCACATAGGCCATCTGCACGGTGGGACCGATACGCAGCTCGCCGGCGTCCGGGGTCTCCTGGCCGGTCAACAGCTTGAACATGGTGGTCTTACCCGCGCCGTTCGGGCCGATAACCCCGACGATGCCGCCCTTGGGCAGATTGAAGGTGAGATCGTCGTACAGTAGGCGATCACCAAAGGACTTCGACAGGTGGTTGGCCTCCACCACCAGATCGCCCAGGCGTTCGCCGGGCGGGATGTAGATTTCGTTGGTCTCGTTGCGCTTTTGAAAGTCCGAGTTCTGCAGTTCGTCGAAGCGGGCCAGACGGGCCTTGCTCTTGGCCTGGCGACCCTTGGGGGTGGAGCGCACCCACTCCAGTTCCTCCTTCATGGCCTTGATGCGGCCGGCTTCCTGCTTCTGCTCCAGCTCCAGGCGCTTCTCCTTTTGTTCCAGCCAGGAGGAGTAGTTGCCTTCGTCGGGCATGCCGTGGACACGGTCCAATTCCAGGATCCAGCCGGCGACATTGTCGAGGAAGTAGCGGTCGTGGGTGACCGCCACCACGGTGCCTTCGTAGTCGTGTAGAAAACGTTCCAGCCAGGCCACCGATTCGGCGTCCAGGTGGTTGGTGGGTTCGTCCAACAGCAGCATGTCGGGCTTGGACAGCAGCAATTTGCACAGTGCCACGCGGCGACGCTCGCCGCCGGACAGCACCTTCACGTCCGCATCCCAGGGCGGCAGACGCAGGGCCTCGGCGGCGACATCCAGCTGGCGGTCGATATTGTGTCCGTCGGCGGCCTGGATGATGTTTTCCAGCTCCGCCTGTTTGGCCGCCAAGGCGTCGAAATCTGCATCCGGCTCAGCGTAGGCGGCGTAGACCTTTTCCAGCTCCTCCTTGGCCTGTACCACTTCGCCGAGCGCCTCTTCGACGTTGCCCCGCACGTCCTTGTCTTCGTTCAGCTGAGGTTCCTGCGGGAGATACCCGACACGGATGCCGGGCTGCGGCCGGGCTTCGCCCTCGATGTCGGTATCGATGCCGGCCATGATGCGCAGCAGCGTGGACTTACCGGCGCCGTTGAGACCGAGTACCCCGATCTTGGCGCCGGGAAAGAAGGACAGGGAGATGTCGCGCAGGATCTGCCGCTTGGGCGGCACGATCTTACTGACGCGATTCATGGTGTAGATGTACTGGGCCATGGATGCCTCGGGCAGCGGGATGAATACGGATGGTGGCGGATTTTACACCACTCCCGCGCGGGACACGCCCGCTGCCTCGTCGCAGCGTGGCGATACGCTGCGGACATGCGCTATTGCGTCCGGTGCCCTCCCGAGCGGGGCAAGGCGTCGAGCCAGGGTATCGGGAACCGTCGCGGCATGATTCACGCGACTTGCCTCGAGTCGGTCCGGCCGCGTACCCCTACCGCGTCAGACGCGTTCCACCCGTGCAGGCAGCCCTTGCCGCGCGACGTTGCCGACCACCCAATCGGCCAGCACCGAAAACCCCACCCGCTTGGGATCGGCGAATCCGAGGTCGTTGATATTGATCCCGGCGCCGATTGCCGGGTCGCTGGTCAGTACGCGGTCGCCGATACGCTGGCTGCCGGCCCCCAATTGGCGATGTCCAAAGCCGTGCTCGATCGCCAGCACGCCGCGCTGGAGCCCGCCACGCACCTGGGCGACTGCCTCGGCGCTGCCGCCCGGGGTGACCACCCGGATGCGATCGCCGGATCGGATCTGCAACCTGGCGGCATCGTCACGGTGGATGCCCACGGCATTACTGGGGTGGATCGCGCGCAGTGATGGCGCGGTGATCGTATGACTCGACTGCAGCTGGGACTTGGTGCTGACCGCCTGAAACGGCCAGTCCGTCGCGGGGTAGTGGTCCGCCAGTGGCGAACCGTCCGCCAGCGCAGGGGGGACCCAGGTGGGCGTGCCGGGATAGGTGCTTCCGGTCAGCGCGTTGCGTGCGGTCGCCAGGCGCTCGTCGTAGATCTGCATCGGTTTCTTGTAACGGTGGCGCAGCAGATCGTTTTCATAGGCGCGGTCGCCATTCTCAAAGCGACCGCCGCGTGCGTAAACGTAGGCGACCTTGCGCCATTCCTCCGCCTTGAGAGTGTGTTGCAGTCGCGGCACGATGCGCAGAACACCGCTGAGCGCCACGTCTTCGTCGCTGGCATCCGGCACCGGGTGGCCATCGAAGGCCACATTGGCGGCGGCGCGCAGGTAGAAATCCTCGGCGCTGTCGAGCGGATAGGTGTTGCCGTCCGTATCGGCGATGGCCCCCTCACCGAACCCTGGCAGGCCCATGCGTTTGGCCACGGAAATGAAGAACGTCTCCATATCAATGGGACGGCCCGCGGCGTTCTTGGCCTGGGCGGGCTCCACCACCGGCCAGCGCGCGGTGCTGACCTTGGTCAGGTGTCCGCCCCAGGCACTGGCCCAGCCCCAGCTTTCGTACAGCACCGAGTCGGGCACGATGTAATCGGCAAAGGCGTTGGATTCGTTGATGAAGGGATCGATGGACACGATCAGGGGCAGTGCACTCGGGTCCGCAAGCTTCGCCTGGATCTGTTGCCGTAGTCCGGCCACCCCGTAAAGCGGGTTGGCGCTCCACAGGATGAGCGCCTTGAGCGGATACGGATACCCGTTGAGCGCGGACGACAGGAATTCCGAGGTCATGGTCGGCGACAGGGAGTACCACGGGGCCTTGGCCGGATAGGGATTCTCACCGTTCGCCAGCTTGCGCTTGTATTCGGTGCTTTTTTCGTAAGGCAGGCCGTTGCGCCCGAGCCCCAGTCCCTTCGGTTTCACCGCTCCGGCAAACTTCTTCAGGTTGTAACGCGGTCCAGGGGCGATCTCTTTGAACTTGCCGCCACCGGCGCTGGTGCCGCCCCGGACGTTGAGATTGCCTACCAGGGCATTGAGCATGACGATGGCGTAGGCGTTATAGAAGCCGTTGCTCGCCATGGTGCCGCCGTGGCAGTCCACCGCCGCGTGCTTGCCATGACGGGTGAATTCGTCAGCCAGCTCGACGATGGTCTGTTCGGGGATGCCGCAGGCCTCGGCGTACTCGGTCAGGGTGTGGCGGTCGGCCTGGTCGCGCAGCATCGACAGGCTGGTTTTGACAGCGATCATGCTACCGTCCGCTGCCTGTACCTGTCCGTCGTGAAACAAGGCGGCCTCGTTTGTCTGCTGACTTGAGACGACCGAGCCGCTGGCCGCATCGATCACCAAGAAGGTGTCGCTGGGCGCGCCTGCGTCCAGGTCGGAGGCGCGCAGCAGTCGTCCCTGATTGGGATGCCCCTCCTCGACGATCACCAGGTGGGTGGCGTTCGACCAGGCCGCCTCGCCGCCGGCCGCGGCGGCCTCGCCACTGGGGCGTACCAGGAAATTCCGGTCATAGCGTTGGTGGTCCAGTATCCAGCGGATCATGGCCATCACCAGCGCGCCGTCGGTGCCGGGCTTTATCGGTATCCAACGGCTGCGCCCGTCATCCGCAAGGTTGTCGCTGTTGGTCAATACCGGGTCGACCACCACGTACTTTAGCTTGCCGTCGCTGCGTGCCTTGGCAATCAACTGCCCTTGGCGCTTGAAGGGGTTGCCGGCGTTGGCCGGGGCCGTGCCGATGAACAGCAAAAACTCCGCGTTGGCGAAATCCGGTTTCAGATGCGGCATCTTCTTCCAGTCGCCGAGCAACGCGGCATACCCAGCCCGCATGGACAAGCCGCAATAGGAGCGGTGTCCGGCGAAATTCACCGTGCCGAAACTTTGTTTGGCGAACCGCGCTGCCAGGCGCAGTCGACCGTCCTTGAAGGCTGGCATCACTGCCAGCTGATTTGCCTTGGGGCCGAATTCGGGCTGATCCGGATCGATCGGGGTGGTCAGGTCACGGATAGCGCGCAGGCCATCGACGTGGCCCTCGCCAAACAGGTCACCGCCCTCCACGACTTCCTCAATCAGCTGTTCAAAGGAGATCGGCGCCCATTGATCGCTACCGCGCGGCCCGACCCGTTTCAGGGGCACCGTCACGCGCTGCTTGCTGTGCAACTTCTGCAGCACTGCGTTACCGCGACCGCACGCGGTGGAGCGGGACGCCAAGCCGCGTTCCTGGAAGCGACTCAGTGCCTGGAAACTGTCGTTGACGGAAGTCTCATAGGGTAGAAACGGATCTGAGGACAGGACGTGATATGGATTTCCGGTGACCCGCATCACCTGCTGGCTTTCGTTGTCGATACGCACCCGCACGCCACAGAGGGTGGTGCAGCCCATGAACAGGGTATAGGCCACGGTCTGGTCCGGGTTCGGCGTCAGCTTGCCGGTCACCGGGTCGACGGCGAACTCCGGTTTGGGGGCATTGCCGGTTATCCGGTCCGCGGCCTGCCGTTTGCCAAGAAAACCCTTGAGGATCTCGTTTGCGCTATGGCTGTAGCCATAGCCGAAAGCGCCCAGGGCGCCGATGGCTGCCGCGCCTTTGATGAAATTGCGCCGTGCGGTATGCATGATCGATTCTCCCGAATTTTGGTCGACGTCTGTTATGCGTTCAGCGCACTGTCGGGTGCTGTCCGCGCCAGGGCATCCAGGTGGTCACCATCAGCAACAGCAATACCCACAGACCGAAGGTGCCGAGCAGTCCAGCTAGGCCTTCGGCGCCAACCGGCAGTTCGTAGGGATAGAAGCCGGCCCCGGTTTTGGGAATGCGCTGACCGTCAATGAACATGCTCCATCTCAGCCACCAGGCGCCGAGCACGGTCAAGGCACCGGCCAACAGCGGCAGGCGTTTGGCCAACAGCAATGGCGCCAGGGTCCCGAGCGCCAGCCACAGCCCACTGAAGGACAGCGGGTTGTAGTCCGCGGCAAGGCGTAGCGCGACCTGACCCGAGGGGGAGTAGCCCAGCTTGCCGGCCAGCAGCCAGGCACCCGCCAGCAGCAATGTCAAACCGGAGCCGGCCATCACGATCCCGCTCAGGCGCGTGCCGGTCGCGTCATCGACAGCGCCGAACAGTCGTCCCAACAGCAGGCTCAAACCGGCGGCGCCAGCCACCGCCGTGGTGACATACAGCAAGGGCATGAAGGGTGAGTGCCATAAGGGGCGGGTAGCGACCACGGCCATTTCCACGCCGGTGTACAGCGCCACCAACAGCGCCGCGACCGCGGTGATCGCTGCGGCGACGCGGATGGCACCGCGTGAGGTATTGCCACCCATGGACAGGATGCGGAGTGCCGTCGCGGTCGGCCCATGGCCGGTGTTCGCCATGGCCGCCAGCCCCGGTCGGTAGACCAGCCATGCGTAGATCAGCAGCCCGACCACATAGATCGGCAGGAACAGTGATCCCCAGGACATCCAGGAACCGGGTGTGAGGTGCAAATAGAATTGATAAAAGCGGGCCGGCTGATGCAGGTCCGCTACCAAGGCGATGGGGGCGGCGATGCCGCAGCTGATCGCTACCACCAGGGCCAGTCGCGCCATGCCGTCCAGGTCCCGCCGGCCGAACAGAAAGGCGGGCAGCGAGAGAAAGAAGGCGGCGTAGCTAAGCCCGATCAGGAAAAAGTATTGCACGCCCCAGGACAACCAGCTTATGCCGTAGTCCGCACCGATCAATTCGACGATTTGATCATTCATGACGCCACCTCTTCGGTTGCGGCCAGGACCTGTCGCGCACGGGCATCGCCGTCTATGCGGCTGCGGAAACGCTCGTCCAGCCCGATGTAATACACCTGTGGTGAGGTGTGCATCTCGGGGCGCAGCCCCTTGGTCGGTAGGCGGGACAGCAGATGCGACACCTGACTTTCCGGGTCTTTCAGGTCACCGAACACCCGTGCCCCGCCGACGCAGGTCTCCACGCAGGCGGGCAGCAGGCCCGCCTCGACGCGGTGCACGCAAAAGGTGCACTTGTCGGCGACCTGGGTTTCCGGATTGATGAACCGGGCGTCGTACGGACAGGCTTGAACGCAGTAGCCGCAGCCGACACAGCGTTCGCCATCCACCACCACGATGCCGTCGTTGCGCTGATAGGTGGCCTGCACCGGGCAGACCGGGATGCACGGCGGGTCTTCGCAATGATTGCAGAGTCGCGGCAGGACCACGCTCCTCGTGTGGCCTTGCGACTCGATCTCATAGTTCGACACGATGGTGCGAAACTGTCCAGCAGGCACGGCGTTTTCCATGCCGCAGGCCACAGTACAGGCTTGGCAGCCGATGCACTTGCGCAGGTCCACCGCCATGGCCCAGCGGTGCTCGGGCGATCCCATTGGGCGCGCACTGGATGTGTTGGCTCCGGCTGGCGGGTTGCCGCCCACGGTCAATGCCGCCACCGCGGTGCCTTTGAGAAAATTCCGTCTGTTGTGGTCCATGGGGCCTGACCTCGCTCGATGCGCTAGTAGTCGCCAAGTGCCGGACGCCGCGTGTGCAAGTCGGACGTTTTCTATCGTTGTTCGATGTTCCGCCGCACCCGGAATTCTTTTTGTGCTGAGCTTGACGCTACGCCTGCCGGATGCGGTTTTCGCTGATCTGTATCAGGGTTGTCTGATGATTGGGCTTTACGCAGGAACGGCGTGGTGCGTGCCGGGAAGGCGGTTCCTTGGTCGAGCTTGATTCCCGGTCTCTGCTGCGGAGTGTGGGCCGGGTGTTACAGCGCTGTGGGACGCGGGGGCAGGGTGCGGGCAAGGACGGTCGTGCGGATCGCGTCGGTGGTCGTCGCCGGCGATTCGGCGCAGCGACACGGACCGGAATCCGCAAGTCGCGCTCGATGGGGGCTAGCCCCATCGGCGCGGGATACGACATGGAAGGTGACGGCGTTTCCGCCGGTGGGGCGCGGCGTGCGGGTCAGCCGGCGGCGTGCAACTCAGCCGCTTGCAGGGTGTTCTCCAGCAACGTGGCCACGGTCATCGGCCCGACGCCGCCGGGGACCGGCGTGATCCAGGCGGCGTTTTCCGCGCAGGCCGCGTAGTCCACGTCGCCGCACAGTTTGCCGTCGTCCAGCCGGTTGATACCCACGTCGATGACAATGGCGCCGGGCTTGATCCAGTCGCCCTGAACGAACCTGGGCACGCCGACTGCCGCTACCACAATGTCGGCTTGGCGTACCTTGTCGGCCAGATCGCGGGTCTTGCTGTGGCACACCATCGGCGTGCAGCGGGCCATCAGCAGCTCCAGCATCATTGGCCGGCCGACGATATTGGACTGGCCGATGATCACGGCATCCTTGCCCACCAGGTCCATGCCGGTACGTTCCAGCATGGTCATCACGCCACGGGGTGTACAGGGGCGCAGCAAGGGCATGCGCAGGGTGAGGCGGCCGATGTTGTACGGGTGGAAGCCGTCGACGTCCTTGGTGGGCAGGATGCGTTCGGTGACCGTGTCTTCGTCGATCTGATCGGGCAAAGGCAACTGCACCAGAATGCCGTCGATATCGTCGCGGGCGTTCAGTTCGTCGACCAGGGTCAGCAGTTGCGCCTGGGTGGTGTCGCCGGACAGTTCGATCAGTTCGGAATGGAAGCCGACCTGGGCGCAAGCGTTGCGCTTGTTGCGCACATAGACCTCGGACGCCGGATTGTCGCCCACCAGTACCACCGCCAGCCCGGGTGCACGCAGCCCCTTGGCGGTACGGGCCTCGACGTGCTGTTTGACCTGTTCGCGGATATCGGCGGCGATGGCCTTGCCATCCAGGATCTGGGCGCTCATGGGTACCTCGGGCTTTGGGTAAGGGCGAAAACGAGGGCGGATTCTAACCCGAAGCGTTGTTGCCGTCAGTGCTGGCGGTCCATGCGTTGACGCGGCAGGGGGGCGGGCGTATCATGCGCCACCTTCGCCCTAGGCGGGGCCTGAAGCGCGGGGTATAGCGCAGTCTGGTAGCGCGCCTGCTTTGGGAGCAGGATGTCGGGAGTTCGAATCTCTCTACCCCGACCATATTACGCAGTACAATTGCGAACATGCGCCCGTAGCTCATCTGGATAGAGCATCGGCCTTCTAAGCCGACGGTAGCAGGTTCGAGTCCTGCCGGGCGTGCCAGTACGCCGGACAGGCAAAACACCAGTTCACTGGTGGGTGTAGCTCAGTTGGTAGAGCCCCGGATTGTGATTCCGGTCGTCGTGGGTTCGAGTCCCATCATCCACCCCATAATCGAAAGCCCCGCAGGCATCGTTTGCGGGGCTTTTTTCTTGCGGCGGCGGTTCGCGGCCTACTTGATACAGACGCGCCGCACCTGCTGGATGTCCGTGTGGCCTTGCAGGACCTTGTGGATGCCGTCCTGCTTCAGCGTGGTCATGCCCTCCTGGGCAGCGATCGCCAGGATCTTGTTCGCTGCGGCGCTTTCCAGGATCTCCCGCTTCACCGCCTCGGTGGCCAGCAGGATCTCATGCAGGGCGATACGGTTGCGGTAGCCGGTGTCGTGGCAGCTGTCGCAGCCGGTGGCCCGGTGCAACAGGATGCGTCCTTGGCCATCTCCGTAGGTCTCGCGCCACTGGGCCAGGATGTCCTCGTGGCGTTGCGCTCGTTCGGCGTCGGTCAGTTCGAGCCAACTGTTTTCATACTGGTATTCGGCAGCCAGTTCCTCCAGTTCCTCGTCGCTCGCCTGATAGCTCTCGCAACAGGTCTGGCACAGCCGCTTGGCCAGTCGTTGGGCCAGCACGCCGAGCAGGGCGTCGGAAAAATTGAACGGGTCCATGCCCATGTTCAGCAGTCGCTGGATGCTGTCCGGTGCGCTGTTGGTGTGCAGCGTCGACAACACCAGGTGGCCGGTAAGCGACGCCTCGATGCCGATGGCAGCGGTTTCCTTGTCGCGCATCTCGCCGACCATGACGATGTCCGGGTCGGCACGCAGGAAGGCGCGCATGGCCTGTGCAAAGCCGAAGCCGATCTTGGGATTCACCTGGACTTGTCGGAGCCCCTTTTGGACGATCTCCACCGGGTCTTCGGCGGTCCAGATCTTCCGATCGGGGGTGTTGAGATGGGCCAGAATCGAGTGCAGCGTGGTGGTCTTGCCCGATCCTGTCGGACCACAGACAAAGAACAGTCCATAGGGCTTCTCGATGACCTGTTGCAGCTTGCGCCGTTTTTCCTTGCTCAGGTCGAGTTCGTCCAGCGTGAGCGGGGTGCCGCTGGTCAGAATCCGCAGCACCACGTCTTCCTGTCCCCCGGCGGTCGGGAGCGTGGCGATCCGCAACTCCATTTTGAACGGGCTGTAGCGGCTGAAGTCGATCTTGCCATCCTGCGGCTTGCGTCGTTCGGAGGTGTCGAGGTTGGCCATGATCTTCAACCGTGAGACCACCGCGTTGCGCAGTTTCGGCGGGATCTCGTAATAGTCGAACATGGTGCCGTCGCGGCGGATACGCACCACGGTCTTGGCGCTGCCGGGATAGGGTTCGATATGGATGTCCGATGCATGCTGGTTGTAGGCATCGATGATGATCTTGTTCACCAGCTTGACCACCAGGTTGTCACCGATGTCGGTCTCGACCTCCCTTGGCTCCACCTCCTCGGTCATTTGACTGGCCGCGTGGTCGACTTCGGCCAGGCTCAAGGCTTCGCTTTGTGCCGCCGAATACACCTGGTTGAGCGCACGGCGGATCTCCATCAGCGGCGCCATCACCGGCTCGATGGTCAGATTGGTGTGAAAGCGCAGATCGTCCAGCACGCCCCAGTCCATGGGGTTTTCCATGGTCACGACCAGTTTGCCGTCGTACGCGTACAGGGGGACCACCAGATGTTTGCGTGCGAGCGGCTCGGGGATGTGACTGACCACGCCTGGATCGATACTGAACTTGCCCAGGTCAACGAACGGGATGCCGAGCTTTTTCGCCAGGCTGCGCTGGATGTCGGCCTTCGTGACCAGGCCGTTTTCGACCAGGATCTCGCCGAGCGGTTTTTTACGCTTGTCCTTCTGTTCCCGCAGCGCCTGTTCCAACTGATCGTCGGTGATCAGTTCCTCGCTGGTAAGAATCTCGCCCAGGCGCAGGTTCGGTGCGGTCTTTTGCCGCTCCAAGGCCCGTTCCAGGTCCATGGTGGTGACCACCGCCTTGGTACGCAGATATTCGCCCAGCGGCTGTTCCCTTGATTCGTCCTGCGCATGCAGCGCCGAGTCCAGCTTGTTTTCGCTGACCAGCTTGTCGGCCACCAGCATCTCGCCGATGAGCGGTCCGACATGCCAATCCTTGATCGCCTGGTGCGAGACGAAGGCGCAGATGTAGCGCTCGTCTTGTTGCACCGGAAACAAATACAGCCCGAGGCGTGTGTCCCGGTAGCTCAGGGTGCGACCGGCAAGTGTGTCGCCGTCCTGGAAGGTGATCTCGAACGTTTGGGTCTGGTCCGGGATCTCGATGGCGTGCCCGGGATCGGTCGCCGGTGTGCCGCGCACCAACTCGCGGACCTTCGGTAGTTGCAGGATTTTCGTCTTGCCCAGACTGACAAAGCTGGCCTCTGCATCGCCTTTGCGCTGGATGCCCGCCACGCCCTGGCCCATGTCGAAGCTGAGCAGGGTGCCGCGCACCTTTTCGCCGTCCAGCATGGTGATCGCAACGGACTCCCCTGCGACCACCTGGTTGCCCGCACAGCTGGTGCTTAGCGGCGGCTGCGGGAAGGGCACGGTCGTGCCATTGCCTTGGGCGGCAGGCATTGGTGAGAATTTGGCCGTAGGCATGTGACTGAAATATCGACGCTTCGGGGAGACGAGAGGGATATTTCGGGTAGCGGTCCGGGATTGCGATTCTTTAAAAGGAAGCGCTGAACAAGTCCATCCTGGACTTCTCAGCGCACGCTGCGCTGCAAACGCGGTTTGCAGCTTGCTGCAAAATCAGTCACTTGCAGTGACCGATTTTGGCGGCACCTCCCTGTGCCGCGGAACCGCTGAGTTTTTCAGCGGTTCCTAAACAGACTTTCAATCCCGAAAGAAAGCAAAAAATGGAACAAAGTTCACAACTTGCGTACGCTGACTAAAGTCCGTCAGGATTCAGACGATAAGCCGGGCGAACCGATAAAAACATCAAGGTTGGCAACAACATGAGCATAGAGATCAACGGGCCTCACGGGCGTGCCCCGATCGAGCTGGGAGACAACCGCAAACCTGCGGACAAGACGGCAACGTCTCCCAGTCCCACGGGCGGGACCAGTGCAAGCGGCACCGACAAACTGAGTCTGACCAGCACCGCGCAGCAGCTGCAGACCCTGGAAGACCAGATCACCGCCCTGCCGGTGGTCGACACCCAGCGTGTGCAGGAAGTGCAGCGTAGCCTGGCGACAGGCAGCTACCAGATCGACCCCGCCCAGGTTGCGGACAAGATGCTGCAATTCGAATCCACCATCGGCGGCGAAGCCTGATCCATGACGGCGGCAACCTCCGATCTACAGCGCTTTGCCGCCAGCGTGCAACGCACGCAGGCGGCACTGGCGCAGTTGGAATCGGTGCTGGCAGCCGAGCAGATCGCCCTGACCGGCGCCGATCCCCAGGCGCTGGAACAGGCGGTCCGGCAAAAGCTGGCCGCCCTGGCCGAACTGGAGCCGCTGGTTGCCGAGCGGGACAGTATCCAACAACGCCTCGGTGCGGCACCCGGCATCCCCGGCGGGGATCAGCTCATGAGTCAAGCCCCCGCAGATGCCGCGATCCGCAAACACTGGGACGCATTAACGGCCACCGCCAAACGCATCGAACGACTCAACACCCAGAACGCACAACTGGCCAGCCAGGGCGAAAAGACTGCGCAACACGCACTGTCCATCCTGACCGGCCGCCCTTCCGAACCCGACCTGTACGGTCGTCGGGGACAAACCCCCAAACGCATCGGCGGCGTGACCCTGGCCAAGGCCTGACCAACACGGCTGCGTCGGCTGACTCTGCCCCGCCACGGTGCTAAAATTCGCGCCCTCGCCCCTGTAGCTCAGTAGGATAGAGCAGCCGCCTCCTAAGCGGCAGGTCGTGCGTTCGAATCGCGCCAGGGGCACCAGATTTCCTGATCGAACCTCCCTACCCGCCAGCCCCCTCCGGACTGCCCAACGTAGCGCGATTCGAACGCACGACGTTCCAAAAAGTTCGTCGACAAGCGGCGCCAGCCGCGAAGCACGAGGCAAAGCCGAGTCATCGCGCCAGGGGCACCAGACAGAGCACTTCGAAGCCCCGCACCTGCCAGCACCCCGGCCCTTGAAGACACGTGCGATTGGAACGCACGACGTTTCAAGAAAACCCGTCGACAAGCCAGCGTCTAAAGGGGGCCGTCTAAAGCGGTCAGTACCCTTTAGAAATCACGGTCTACGCCAACACCGCCCGTGAAGCCTACGGCTACGACGCCAACGGCAACCGCACCAGCCTGACCGACGCCAAGGGCCAGGCGTTCACCTACACCTTCGACGCACTGAACCGTGAAACCCTGCGCCGCTACCCCGCGCCGGCAGCCCCCACGGGTGATGACATTCAAAGCATCGCCACCGCGTACGATCCCAACAGCAATCCAACCCGCGTCACCGAAACCTACAGCGGCGTAACCGGCACCCGGGTGACAACGCGGGTCTACGACACCTTCGACCGCCTCACCCAGGTGACCGACGCCTTTGGCAAACCCTTACGCTACGGCTACGACGCCAATGGCAACCGCACCAGCCTGACCGACCCCGACGGCAAGGTCACCACCTACACGTTCGATGACCTGAACCGGCTGGTCACCGCCACCACCGCCGGCGGCATGACCCAGTACCGCTACGACCGGTCCAGCCTGAAAACCCGGGTCATCTACCCCAATGGCACCGAAAGCCGCTACACCTATGACGGCGCGCGTCGCTACCAACAGGTGCGCAACAGCCAGGGCGTGGCCGTCATCTCCCAGTACGACTACACGTACGACGCCAACGGCAACCGCCTGACCCAGATCGAAATCAATGGCGGGGCCGCCGAGACCACCCGCTACGGCTATGACACCAACGACCGGATGACCCAGGTCACCTACCCGGACGCCACCGTCACCTACAGCTACGACGCCGCGTTCAACCGCACCGGCGAACGCAGCACAGACAACACCACCAGCGCGGTGCTGGTGGACAAGGCCTACCGCTACAACAACCGCAACCAGCTGACCGATATCACCGACCACCTGAACGCGCCCGACAGCGTCACCTACCAGTACGACGCCAACGGCAACCAAGTCATCAAAAGCAAGAACGGCGTCACCACCACCTTCGTCTACGACGTGCGCGACAAGCTGCTCACCGTACGGCAAGCCGCCACCACCCTGAGCCAGTTCTTCTACGACTACGGCGGCATGCGCGTCGCCAAAACCGGCGAACACGGCCTGGTGCGCTACACCTACGACGGTGCCAGCGTCCTCACCCAGCACGACAGTGCCGGCACCACCCTGGCCAAGTTCGACTACGGCCCCGATGTCCTGCTGTCACTCAGCCACGCCACCCAGGGGCGACAGTTCTACCACTTTGACGCCCTCGGGTCCGTCGTCAACCTGTCCCGACCGGACGCGGCCATCCAGGCCCGCTATCAATACGACGCCTGGGGCAACTTCCGCGCCACCACCGGCAGCAGCTGGAACGCCTTTGCCTTCACCGGACACGAGCGCGACAACGAAACCGGGCTGTACTACTTCAAGGCCCGCTTCTACGACCCGGACACCGGGCGCTTCCTCAGCCAGGACCCGTACCTGGGGGATGTCAACACCGCACCCAGCTTGCATCGGTATTTGTATGCGTATGCGAATCCGGGGGTGTTTGTTGACTTGACGGGTTATGCGGCTGTCCTGAATGAAGCACAGATCAAGACCGTAGTGGGCGCAGCAGACGCACAGCAAGGGCTGCGCCTGCGCGGAGGCAAGCACGCGGCCATCCGCAACTTCGGTGAGCAGATCGGCGTTAACGCCCGTGATACCGGACCGAGAGGGCGATATTTCTCGATTTCGCCCGAAGATGTACAGAAATACGCCCAGATCATCCAGGCCAGTGGCGCCGGCAAGGCCCCCACGCGCCTGATGGTTCGCGAAGGGGACGAGTCCCCTGATCAGGCGTTCGACGCCTACCTGGACGATGTTGGAGACAATCTGTACAGCCGCTACTTGGCCGGAGAAGCCGCCCGCGCCGCGTTCGCCTCGCCGGGTGTCCCTGCCGATATCGGTAGTGCATACGACTCAGGCATTGAACGGGCAGAAAGCGCGGCTAGTGCCACCTGGGGAAGCCAAAAACGCGCCTCGTTCACGCGCTGGCGTGAATCGCAAGGCCCTGTGCTGAAGTATGGGGGGCTGCTAGCGCAGGGCACAGCTGATCTGATTGGCGACGTCTATGAGAACAGCGCGAAAGCAGGTTCCGACCAACCCCGGCACATCCGGCGCGGCGCCCGCGCGGCGCTGGCGGTGGATGTCGCGGCAGCTGCAACCGGCGTTAGTACGATAAAGTACCTGTCGAAGGTGCGGCGGAGTGGGGTTGGGGTTCCAGACAAAATTCCTGAAGGTATTGTTTACCGTCGTACAGATCTTTCAGGAGAGATTGCGCCGTATGGTGGCCAGGCAAAAAGTGAAGCACGCTTTATCGAACGACAAGCAGAACATGCAAGAGCAAATCCTGATGCGGATTTTGAATTTGAAATTGTCGGGCGAGCCGAGCCTGGCGTTCAACTGGATGTTTTAGAGCATAACTTTATTCAAGAACTAACTGGTGGGGTAGCGGCTCGCAAGTCTCCACTTGTCTCTAATTTAAAGGATCCCGTCGGAGCTGCGCGTAGAGTAGAGTTGGGATTACCCGAGCCTAAGTTGGAGCCTTAAATATGGGTACTACAGCAAAAAAAGGCGACTTATTTTCTATTCCTTTGGATGAAAAATATTTTTGTCTGGGTGTGGTTGCTGAAAAGTGGGAAAAAGAACTTTACATTGTACTTTTTGAAGAAAAGTTCGATAACACAGCTGATTTAAGCGAAGTTAAATTGGAAAAGCTAACGCCAATATTCGCTTCATCCTCATTGGATGCAAAAATATGGCATGGGCATTGGCCGATTGTTAGACGCGGCTGTGATACATCGAAAATTATTCAGCCAATCTACAAAGTCGAGGAGCCCGGCGGGATAGTTGTTGAAACATTTGACAGGAAGTTTCGGAAACGAGTTGGTTCAGATGTGTCGGATAGACTGCGCTATCGGAAAGGTGTGGCACCGGTTCGGTTAGAGAAAGCAATTAAATCTTACCATGGGTTTGGTGAGTGGGATTCTATGTTCGAAGAACTTCGATTTATATATGTAGAAGAATCAAACCGTGTAGCGATGGAATCAATGGGGTCGGAATCAATGGGGTCAGACTCGATTGATCCGTCATAAACATGAGCTTCGGCCACAGTAACCAAAGTCAAACCGAGCGTCAGTAGCAACGATCAAATGCACCGCGAGTGCAAATCAATGGGGTCAGACTCGATTGATCCGTCATAAACATGAGTTTCGGCCACAGTAACCAAAGTCAAATCGAGCGTCAGTAGCAACGATCAAATGCACCACGAGCGCGGCACAGCCGGCGCGGTGTTGAAGCAGGGGGTATTCGCGCCAGGGAATGGCGAGCAGACAGTAACGGGCAGTGACAAACCGGTTGGCGGGGCGATCACGCAGTACACATGACCAAGAGGGAGAAAGGGCCGGCCGTAGGGTGGTGTCACCACGGTTGAGCCCTAACGACAAACATGCGACGGATGAATGGGTTGAAACGGGTGTTGGCGGGGGCGGTTGCGTTGCTGGCCGGTGCGGTGCAGGCGGGTGTGGATGACCTGACGGTGATGGCGCTGGGGCCATTGGACGGCCGGGCGGTGGTCAAGACGGCGGACGGCAAGATGTTGGTGCTGAAGACCGGCGACGCCGTGCCGGACAGCCGGGCAATCGTCAAGCAGATCCTGACCAACCGCCTGGTGGTGGAAGAAACCATCGCCGGTTCACCGCCACGGCAACAGACGGTGTGGATCCACAAGGCGAGCGGGGGCAAGTCGCGGGTGCAGCGCCTGGACGGGCAGGGACCGGGCAGGCAGGTGGTGCCGCTTAAGGTGATGCAGGGATATCCGCCGGAGCCGGACACCAACAAGGCTAAGTAACTCGCAACCTGCGGGGCAGGAAACAACGAGAACAAGCAAGGGAACGGGAATGGGCATTCATCGCGGAACAAGGCGCCTGGCAGGCGTCGCCATGGGGGTTGTCATGGCGCTGTTGCTGGCCGTTGTGCTGAACGGCGGGGTGCGCGCCGCCGGGTCCGGCCCCATCACCCCGTTCCCCATTACCGGCGCCTATACGGCCACCCACGCCCAGGACCGCGACGGCATCTCCGTCATCCAGATGGCGGGCAACTACGACCGGTCGTTTGCGGATGGGTCCGCGAACCTGGAGCCGCGCGCGGCAATTGCCCAGGAGTATTTCCGCAACCACCCGGACAACTACGATTTTCTGGTGGTGTTTTCCACCTTTGAGTTCAACACGGGCGACGCCGCCGCCTTCCACTGGATGGTGCGCAATGACGTGCAGGGTATTGGGTTGCCCCAGTTTGATGTCAGCGCCCTGTTTGGCAGCAACGGCAAACTGCAGGGGTATATCGATATGGCGGCACTCAGCCGCTGGTCGGGCAACCCGCTGGACCCCAAGTTTGAGGACACCCTGTCGGTGTTGTCCCATGAGGTGTTGCACCAGTGGGCATCGTTCGTCAAATACCGCAAGGCCGACGGCAGCCTGAGCGACGAACTGCTCGGACGGGATTTGGCGCATTGGAGCGCGCTGCTGGATACCGATGCATCCGTGGAATACGGCGCCGACTGGAAAGACAACGGCGACGGCACCTTCAGTGCCCGGGGTGTTCGCACCTTCTTCAGTCCCTTGGATTTGTATCTGATGGGCATGAACATGCCGGCAGAGGTGCCGCCGATCACCCTGATCGACAGCGCGGACCTGAGCCGGTTCAGTCTGCCGCAGGAAAACATCACCATCGCGGGCACGGCGCGCACGGTGACCATTGACGACATCATCGCCGCCGAGGGGGCGCGGGTGCCAGCGGCCGCTGATGCGCAGAAGCAATTCCGTTTTGGATTTGTGCTGCTCACCGGGCCCAATGAACAGGTCACCGACGCGCAGATCGTGGCGCTGAACAATATCCGCAAGGCGTTCATGACCCGCTTTGCGATCCTGACCGGCGGGCGCGCCGTTGCGCATATTTACCCCGAGGCCAAGCCGGTGGCGACGACGGGTACACCCACCACGGTATCCGGCGGGGCGCCTCGTATTGACGCTGCCAATCTGGACGACGCCGTGATCTGGCTGCGCGGTCAGCAGCAGTTCGATGGCTTCTGGGGTGACAAGGCAAGCACTCGGGGCCGCGACACCGCGGTGGCGTTGGACGTGCTGTCGCGCCTGGACGCCGGCTTTTCCAACGCCGGTCCGGCGGCGGACTGGTTGGCCGCACAGCCTGATCCCAACACCGATTACCTGGCGCGCGACGCATTGGTGACGTTCAACCGGGGCGCTGATGCCACCGCGCTACGCAACGCGCTATTGGCGCGCCAGAATGCGGACGGCGGCTGGGGCATCAGTAGCGGTTATGCCAGCGATCCGCTGGATACGGCCTTGGCGATGCAGGCCTTAGGCACTTTCCCGGCGGGCTACCGGACCGCGTTGGACGGGGCTGTCGCGTATTTGGCGGCTGCCCAAAACGCGGACGGCGGTTGGAGTGGCGCCACAGGCGGACCCAGCCGGACCAATGTCACCGCCCTGGCGGTGCGGGCGCTGAAGGTGTCCGGTAGCAGCGCGGCCGGAGCCATCGACACCGCGCTGACCTGGCTGGCAAGCACGAATCAATGGGCGACCCCATGGATTTCCCGGCCCCTGAAGCTCCTAGAGCTTACTGGCCCTAAAACGTACTGCTGCTGATCCGCTTAGTCGTCAAACAATCCCTCGTCCCAGTATGGCGCGGGACCAAATTGTTGTGCGAGAAAATCAATGAACACCCTGACTTTCCGCGGCAAAAGTCGCGCCTGTGAATAAACGGCATGCACAGCAAGGCTCTGTGGCCGGTAGTCAGGTAGTAACTGTAGCAATTCGCCAGACCGTAGATATGGCCCCGTCATAAAGCTCGGCTCAAGAATGATGCCGCGTCCCGCCACAGCAGCTTCGACAATGGCCGCGCCGTAGCTAGAGCGAAAATCACCGTTGACGTGGCTAACGATTTCGTCGCTCGCGTGCGAAAAGCGCCACCGACCGGTCTGCTCAAGATATTCGTACATCAGGCAATTGTGGTGCTTTAGATCCGCAGGCGTGCGAGGTTTGCCTCGTTCGCCGATGTATGCCGGCGCAGCACAAAGTGTCATTCGACAAGGTGCCAGCGTTCGTGCAATCAAACTTGAATCAGCCAATCGGCCAATGCGAATCGCGACATCGAAACCCTCGTCGACGATGTCGACAATTCGGTCATTCAATGTGAGATCCACTGAAATCTGCGGATAACAGCCCTGAAACGCTGCAACCGCTCGGGATAGATGAACTCGCCCGAAGGATAGCGGCGCATTTATTTTGAGCTGGCCTTTAGGTTCAAGCTGCAGGTTAGATGCTTCGGCGATGGCTTCTTCGATTTGGCCAAATATCAGTTGGCAGTGCTGATAGAAGGTCCGCCCCGCCTCCGTTGTCGAAACAGTGCGAGTGGTTCGATTCAGAAGTCGCACGCCTAGCCTGTCTTCCAGGCGTTTCACATGCTTGCTTGCCATGGGGGGGGACATCTCTAGCGCCTCGGCTGCGGCCACAAAAGCACCGAGTTCCACGACCTTCGTGAATACCTGCATGCATTTCAGCTGATCCATTATTTGATTCTTATAAAGAAATAGTAAATGTCACTATAAGCCAATTAAGTTAACTTCGGAAGCATATACAGTGCTATCTACGGCAACCGTGCCGAAACAGCATGAGAGGAGTTCAATGATGAATATCAGCATTCTTGGTACTGGAAACGTAGCGCTGGGGCTCGCGACCGCGCTTTCTGCGGTGGGCTATGAGGTGACGCTTGGTTCGCGTGACGCTGCTCTAGGCAGTCAAAAGGCAGCCGAGCTTTCTCGGACTTTAGGACGGCAGATTCATGGCGGAGCCATCCCAGAGGCGGCCGGTGCTGCCGAGGTGATTTTTTTGGCAGTGCCTTTCGGCGCGGTAAGCGACGTGCTCGAACAAACTGGGTCGCTCGCAGGTAAAACGATCGTGGATGTAACGAATCCACTGACCGATGACTTGACCGGGCTGACGATTGGATTCGACACATCAGCAGCCGAGGAGATTCAAGCGCTCGTCCAGGGCGGGAGTGTAATCAAGCGCGGATTCAACTCCAAAGTGCACAGGTCGTAGGCCCGAGAGGACGGACACCATGGGCTGCCCTGATAAGCTGAGGTTGTCGAGACTTCAGGAAATCAGGAGCCCACAATGTCCTACCGGCATCTTAGCCGATGTGAAC
>JASBTJ010000031.1 GCA_030148485.1 Gammaproteobacteria bacterium
AGGATTTCGCCACCCGCTGGCTCTGGACCTACAATCACGAACGGCCGAACATGGCCTTGGGAGGCATCACCCCGAAACAGAAGTTGGCCCTGTCGGCCTGATCTCCACTTCTGGCCTCAGCTAAAAATGGGGGGATTACCCATGGAGTCACGCCGCATGCCGGCACTCTCGTCGTCGGTCAGGCTGCAGGAGGGCTTGACCACGACACTGGTCTTCACGTCCTGGCTCTGCTCCTCGGCCGCGACGCTGAGGAGAACCACCCGCCTTGTCGTTATACGGCTTGAAAGTTTCAGCCAAGCGCCTTGCTCTTTGTGGGTTGTGCCAGCGGGTCCGAGGACCCGACACTGAGCGTAGACGGAATATCCGGGATTGCCGACATTTCGTCCGAAAAGGCACCCACCGGGCAGCGCCATTGCAGACCGCAAAGATGTGACTTCGAGCCGATTTTCGCCCGCCGCGACACCGGATAATCCGCCTGTGAGGACAAGCCATATACCGCCTTTGCACTGGGGAGCCCGTGCACCCCATGCCGATCAAGGACGATCCACATATGTCGACGACACCCGCATTACCGAACCAATCTGACCCGCCGTGTCGTGACCGCCGTCCTATCATGGCACGGCTGACCGCATGGACACGACCGGACGCCGGACGACCGACCTCCCACACCACGGAGGGAACCCATGCAAACTGATGTGCACAAGCGTTGCAGTCTGGCCTTCGGCCTCGGCCTGGACGAGCTGCCGCTATACCCCTTCCACAGCCACCAGCTGGTGCTCGACGGCCTGCGTGCAGGGCTGCAACAGGGCCGGCAGCTGCTGTGTTTCACCAGTCCGCCCGGCGGCGGCAAGAGCGCGCTGTTGTCCGCCCTGTACGACGGCCTCCAAAGCGGCTACGTGGGCCTGATCACCCAACCGGGCCTGGGTGACCTGCTGTCGCGCCTGAAGGGTCGCTTGCAACTGGCGAACGCGGCACCCGAAACCATAGAAGGACGTGACCTGAAGGCCGCCTTGCTGAAAGCCCAAAAACATGCCGCGCCCATCGTCCAGCTGGTGGACAACGCCGACAAGCTCAAACGGCCCGACTTCATCACACTACGACGGCTCGTGCAGCTGGTGGGCGGTCAGCTGGTGCTGGGAGGCACCCCGCAGTTGTTGTCCCTGTTCGATGACAAGCGCGCCGACCCGCCGCCGATTCAACCGGACCAGACCCTGCGCCTGGGGCCGATGACGGCAACGGAAACCGCTGCGTACATCCGCCACCGCCTGCGCCATGCCGGATTCGACCAGGACCTGTTCCGCGCCGATGCCAGCGCCGCCGTCGCCACCTACAGCGGCGGCTTGCCGCAACTGATCAACATGCTCTGTTTCATGGCCCTGACCGAATCCTGTGTCACCGACCAGCAACCGATCACGGCACAGGTGATCGACGACGTAGCCAACCAACGCTGGGCCAGCGGCATTTATCCGTTTCAGGCGCCACCGCCGGCTGCCGCCGCAGCCAGCGATCGCGCCACGGCAACCGAGGATGCCGTCCCGGACAGCGACACCCCCCCAACCGTCACACCAGAGCACGGCACCGCGGACACGGCACCCAGCGAGGCAATCGACGCCACCCCGACCATGGCCGCGGAACCTCCACCGGACACGCCCGACCTCAGATTGTTCACCCGTGAAGGCGCACCGGCGCAGGCAACCGCCATGCCCCCGCTGTATGGCGAACAGCGCGGCGCCACGACATCGCCGCCGCCCGCGGCCCGCCAACCCACTCGGCTGGTCAGCGGATTAGCCGGCATAGCCGTACTGGGCCTTGGTGTCGGCCTCGGCTTGGCGCTGGGCTTGTCCCTGTATGGTGACGCCAGCCATCTGCAAGGCGAATATCAACGGTTCAGCCAGGCGGCGAAGACGCGACTCGAACGCTGGACGGCCTCTGACACCGCCTCGGCGCCGGAGCGGCCCGCGCCCCCCTTGTCCAACCACGCCGCCGCCCAACCGGTGCGTCCGCGCAGCGCGCCGGTCGCCGAGCCGCAAGCCGCCCCGGCCGCCGCACCCACGCCAGCCATCGCGCAGCGTCAAACACCCACCGACCAGCATCAGCAACCACCGGCGCCATCCGGGCCGGCGAACCAGGAACCCCTGCCCGGCACCGTGACACCCGCCACCCGGGTCGCGGCATCTCAGCCCGTGCTCCCGGCCGAGCCGGTCACCACGCCTGACACACCCAGGAGCGATCCCCCGTTACCGGACCCGCCGTCACTGCTCCCGGAAGCCAGCGGCGCCGTGGGCCTGGACGCGCTGCGGATCGCCATGACATTGCCCCCCACGGCAGCCGGGGCCGGGCAGCCGACCGTCATGCACCCCGTGTCGGAAACCCTGGCCCCCAGTGCGGACAACCCTGCCCCCCTATCGGCGCCGGACCCGCAGACCCAGGCCACCGAGCCGCCATCACCCGCACCCGCGGAGCAGCCGGAGGTCGCCCGCCGGCAACCGGCCCAGCCCCGCCAAGCCGTGCCCGCCATGACCCCGGCGCAGCGGTCCTACATCGCCAACCTGTACCTCAAGCGCGCTGAATACGAGATGGGCAATGGCCGCTACCGCGATGCGCTGATCAGCATCGGCTACGGACTGGAAAGCGCCCCCGACCACCCGGTGCTGGTGGGGCTGCGATCACGGGTGTTGCAGGAGATCGACGGCCAGGCCCTTGCCAAACGGGCGACGCATTAGCCCTCCCCTCGGGAAGCGCTGAATAAGTCCAGCCTGGACTTCTCAGCGCGCGCTGCGCCGCAAGGACGGCTCCGGATGGCGAACGCACACGCCCCTTGCGGGCGATCCATCGCCCGTTTCGCCCCACACCCTGGGTTCGCCTCGACGCCGCCGGACGCGCAAGCACCAGCCGGCGCGTGGCATCCGCTGGAATCGACACGTCCGCCACCGCAAAATACCCGCTCGATAGCGCCATCCGAGTCCAGATCCATGAGCTCAGCCAGCACCGACCCGCACTGTTACTTTTGCCAGGTTTCCCAGCGCAAGGCCGACCCTTTCATTTTCGAGAATCGCTCCTTCGTGGGCATCTTCGACACCAATCCCGTCAACCCCGGCCACGCCCTGGTCATCCCCAAACGCCACGTGGCATCGATCTTCGAACTCAACTCCACTGAACAGGCGGACTATTTCGACGCCATCACAGGCGTCAAAGGGGTCATCGAAACCACAGACATGGCCGAGCTCTATCAAGAGATGGTCCAGCGGGACTATCTGCAGGACCGGCCAAAGACACACATCGAAACCGTCTTGCAGCTCCCCTTCCTGGATCAAAAACCCGACGCCTACACCGTCGGCAACAACGACGGGCGGGAAGCGGGCCGAAGCATCGATCACCTGCACGTGATCGTACTGCCGCGCTACAAAGGCGACATCGCCGACCCGCGCGGCGGCATCCGCAACGTCATCCCCGGCCGGGCGAACTATCAGCGCCGCTGAAGGACGACCCGCAACCCAGTCGGCAACACCTCGGCACAAGGACGTGCCCGCGCCCTTCGCCAGCACGCTGCAACGGCAATCGGCGAGAAGCAGGGTACAATTCGCCAACACCGGCAACCGCCGACACCCACGGCGGACGCGCTGCCCGCAAGCACAGGAATCGGCAACATGGCCCTGGATCAACTCGAAGCATTTCTCACCAAGATGCAATCCGACCCCGAACTGAAAAGTCAGGTGCTCGCGGCGACAACGGCAGACGACGTCGCACGCATCGCCCTACGACTCGGCTTCGAATTCTCCGGCGACGAGCTACTGCGCATGTCAGGAAAAAAGGTCGGCAAGGTCACGGTGATCAAGAACGACCTGCCCGGCGAGTACAACTAAATCATCCGGGTAAATCGCCTGCGCGGCGGTTTCTGTACGCAACAACAAGGTGCGCATTGGCGCCGAGCGGAAGCGCGGGGGGTGATGAGGCGCAGGGCTTGGACAGAGGCCAAGCAACGGCTGCGCCGACGAGGTAGAACGCATACACACGAATCCTCCAGAGCGTGCCCTGGCATTCGGACAGTGGAATGACGTACCCTGACACCGCCTCGTCGCCACGTACAAGGACCCATACGTATGTTTGCTCACTTCAAGCATTTGATAGGGAAAAAAATCAGGCAAAAACGTCGCCGCACGCTTCGCGAGCAGCTACCTGGGCTACGTGACGGCCAAATCAATCACCTGATGTATCTCAGAGACCACATCCCGATTCAAGGCAGCCGCGTGCTTGAGATAGGCGGCGATCTCGACGCACTTTTTGCACGTGGCATACGCCTACTTGGCGCTTCCTCCGTGGTTTCAACAAATATTGCTGACGGGTTTGAGTCAGCACCGGCCTTCCCGGGTATCGAACATATCCACATGGACGCGAGGCAGCTGGATTTTCCGAACGACAGTTTCGACCTCGTGATCGGCGTTGCGATTTTGGAGCATCTTCACGACATCCCGCTTGCGTTGAGCCAGGTGGCGCAGGTACTTCGCCCTGGCGGATATGCATATCTACACGGCGGGCCACTCTGGCAGGGGCCTAAAGGGCATCACATATGGCTGGATGCGCCAAGCGGCAAAAAATACCGCTTCACCGGTGACAACCCGATCCACGATTGGGAACATGTATATAGCTCTCGCGAAGGCATCCTTGATCGCCTCAAATCAACGAGCATGTCTGAACCCGACGCGCGCGCAGTCGTGACGCAAATTTTTGAGGACGACTTTGTCAATCGCACAACCACCGCCGACCTGAAGGCGTATTTCCAAGCTTCCGAGCTTAGGGTGAAAGACCTGCGAACAGAGAGCTCTGCCCCGCCCCCGGACGTGGCGGCGCTACTCGAAAGCAGGAGCGACCACCCGTCGACCGATCACGCAATCAGCAGCGCCGCTTTCTTGGTGCAAAAAATGGCATGACGGCACTGCTGTCCCACTTATTTCTGGTGATCGTGGTTGCAAGGCCCACCATTGCTGAGTTTGGAGTGGCCGCAAGGGATCGAGACTTGGATTTGCCATTGGCAAGCACTGCCCTGTCCCCTCTCCCGGGGGGAGAGGGGTGAATTGCGCACTTTCGCGTAAGTGGGACCGCAGTGGCATGACGGCCACAAAACGAAAACGCCTCACGCCGACAAAGTCGGATGACCCGCACCCGATGCCAAAGCCTCTTCTCGCCCGCCGCTAACCTGTCGGCCCGCCCTTAGAATGCTTAGCGATGCAGTAGCGGGATATCCCCCGAATTTTCTCTCTGACCCCGACTGTTAGTCATGGGGCATGGGGTCTACTGCTCGACTTTGAATCTTCCGACGACCCTCTCCAATTCCGCTGCCAATCGAAACAACTCCTGACTCGCCTCGGACGCTTCACTCGCGCTGCCTGCAGCACCCATCGCAAGGTCACTGATGTGCGCAATGTTCTGATTGATTTCTTCGGCGACCGAGCTTTGCTCCACGGAAGCACTGGCGATCTGGGTGTTCATGCCTGCAATCTTCACCACTCCATCGGAGATGTTTTGCAGAGCACCGCCTGCCGACTGTGCCTGGGCAACACTTGATTGTACTTTCTGGCGACCGTATTCCATGACATCAACAGCCTCCCGTGCACCCGTCTGCAAACGCTCGATCATTCCCTGAATTTCCTGCGTAGACTGTTGCGTACGGCTGGCCAATGTTCTGACTTCATCGGCAACCACCGCAAATCCCCGACCTTGCTCACCTGCCCGCGCTGCTTCAATGGCAGCGTTAAGGGCCAATAGGTTGGTTTGCTCGGAGATTCCCTTGATCACGTCGAGCACCACACCGATATTTTCTGTGTCGGTATCCAACCGATGAATAACTTCCGAGGCCTTATCTACTTCCGCAGACAGTCCGTGGATCGAGGCGATAGTAGTCTCTACAACTTGGTGACCTTTCGCCGCATCGTTTTTGGCGTCCTGTGCTGCGTCGGCAGCCGACTGCGCATTGGCCGAAACCTCCTGCACTGTCGCGGCCATCTCGTTGACCGCCGTCGCGATATTGCCTGTCCGTTCCTGCTGACCAACGATCTGATTGGTCGCTGTATCCGAAATCCTGGATAGGCGCTCTGACGCCGCCGCCAACGAGAGCGTTGAGGTCTTCACCTGAGTGATGGTGTCCTGCAGTTTGTCCATAAACGTATTGAACGCGAGCCCCAGCCGCCCGACCTCATCGGTCCCGCGAACCGTCAGCCGCTTGGTTAAGTCTCCTTCTCCATCAGCAATGTCCTGCAAGGAAGTGACTACCCCCTGGACATCCCGACCCAGCAGCATCCCGATCGACCCGCCAACCAGGCCCGTAATAAGCACGAACCCCAAAGCAACCGCGACCCCCGCCCAAACAGCATGCTGAGAACGTTCGTTCATCGTGGTCAGCGTATCGATGAAGGCGGTATAGTGATGATCTCGAGTTTGCGTTAGCGACCCTTGATAGTGCTCTAACGCGCCGGTCATCTTGGCCGCTGCCGCCTGGAACTGATCCATAGGCAGGGTTCCTTCAATCATGCCCGTGGTTAACGTCCTTCCTGCGCCATAGTAACTGTCAAAGGCTGTAGTTAACTCGGCGATGCTGTGTTCCGCTTGTGGCTCCAACTCCTTGATTCGTTGAAACGATTCACGGGTCTGCTTCGCTAAGTCATCAGCATTGGCAAGCAGCTCCTCCTCTGCGCTGACCGCTGCGGCGTTAAGCGATTCCTTCACTTTGTCCAGCCGCACTATATTGGAGTCGATTTCCGACAATACTGGATAGATGGCACTCTGAACAGACTGAAGGCTGACTGCGTTGGCACTGGAAGTCTGGTAGTTGATGAAAAGATTTATGATGAAGCCGATGGTCGATACCGCGACAATCACGAAAATCTTTGCCTTAATGGAAATATTATTTATTGAGATCATGGTCCACCAACCTTGGTCGAGCCCCTATCGAATGATAGGGGGTACCTCTCATTAATGGTGCTTGAGTCTATTTGACTTCCAAAACCACCGTGACGCTGTCATCGACAGCAGCGGCGTCGACATAGCCAATGCCGTTCGCGTTGTCTGCTACGAAGGCTTTCACTGCAGCGTCGTCGTCCATTGTCTGAGGTGGCGCCCCTTTGCCAGAGAAAATCAGCTTGGACCAATAAGCCTTCAGTTGGCTTGGCGACTTTTTAAGTACTTTTGATCCGAACTCCTCGCGGGTAGCCGCTCCTTCCGGCTGGTCCACCACTTTTGCCGACGCGCCACCAGGTAGAGTTCGGCTTTTACCGAGGAAAAGCTTTTTGACATCAGATGCCGAAAGGCTAGATACGCCGCTGTCTTTGTTGACGATCACCACGACATCGGCGCTCGTCAGCGGGCTGCTCGTGAGAAGGAATCCTGCAAGCATTACGTATCCTGCAGCTTTGGCCTGGGCTTTCCTGATCATTGCGCTAGTCCTCAAAATACCAGATCCACACCAATACCGATGTACATCGTATCGGTCTGTGACGGCAGCGATTCGAACAAACCACCTCGGTTCATCGCAGCAACGGAGAGGTCAGAGTCGCTTTCAATTTTTGATACGGCTGCTTTGAAGGCCACATTCTTCATAAAGTCCCAACGCGCACCCAGCGTCGTAATGTGTTGCTTATCACCATCGCCTTGTTCGAGGTTCTCATAGCTCACATACGGAAGAACACTACCGAACCGGTATCCCAATGTCGTGTACCATGCATCCGAGTTCATGATGTTCGGATTACCCATTGCGGTCACATCCATTTTCACCTTGGCCCACTCTGCATAGGCAACGACATTTTCCCAGTCAGCCTTGATGCCAACCAACGTTGCCTTGTGTTCCTTACCATTCATGATCGTCGCGACCGAATTCTCCATGGTTCCGGAGTAGCTCGTTGCCTGGAACTGAACGATGTCTGCCCAGTCCGCGCGAATGGTCAGGCCCCCCATCTTTTTTACATCCGCAGAAGAAAGTGATACTTCGCCGCCGAATAGATCGCCTTCGAATCGCGGATTCAACTCCAAAGTGCACAGGTCGTAGGCCCGAGAGGACGGACACCATGGGCTGCCCTGATAAGCTGAGGTTGTCGAGACTTCAGGAAATCAGGAGCCCACAATGTCCTACCGGCATCTTAGCCGATGTGAAC
>JASBTJ010000032.1 GCA_030148485.1 Gammaproteobacteria bacterium
GTTCACATCGGCTAAGATGCCGGTAGGACATTGTGGGCTCCTGATTTCCTGAAGTCTCGACAACCTCAGCTTATCAGGGCAGCCCATGGTGTCCGTCCTCTCGGGCCTACGACCTGTGCACTTTGGAGTTGAATCCGCGATGCCTTGGGCTTAGCTGAATTATGACTATCAAGAAATGCAATGCTGCCTGTTGTCGCTTCTACCCGCTTATGCATAGAGGGCTCAAGCTGATTCAATCCGAAGGCACCAGACGTGCGCAGCCCGAGTGGGTCTCCACCCCCGACCGAGGAGCACATTGTCTCTTGTGTTGCCAAATCGCGGCGTGCTTTTTCGGTATGTTGTTATGTTCGCCGCGGTAATACTGACAGCAGAGCTGTGAAAAACTTTTTCCCGATCAACGCCCCGCGAATACCTCGCCGGGCGACAGCTTCAATAGGGGGCGCACGCTGATCAGAGCCGCGGTCAGACTGATCAGCAGCACACCGCCGGCCCCCAGCACCGGGGCGAACCACAGCATGCGGAAGGGGTGTCCGGACGCTGCTACCGCGCTGCCGGCCAACGAACAGAGGCCCAAGCCGATACCGGTCGCCAATACCGCAACGCCGCCGGCCTGGGCGAGCACCATCCCCACCAATTGCCTGCCGGACGCGCCCATCGCCTTGAACACCGCATATTGGCGCAGGTTCTCGTAGCTGAACATGTACAGCATGATACCGGCCACGCCGAAGCCAACCACCATGGCCAACATCAACATGGCGGTCATGTCGCCCACATCCTCGGAATTGACCAGATACCAACGCACCGTGTCCGCCTTGAAGGCGTCGCGCGGGCGGGCGCGCAGCCCGGTCTGACGTTCGATACGCTGTGCCAGTTGCCGGGACGAAACGCCATCGCGCGCGCGAACGAGCACGAACGTAGGCCGTTGCCTTTCCGGTGGCAACAACCGCCGCGCATTGGCGATGCCGGTATACATGAGTGGACGCGGCGGGAAACGCTCCAGCACCCGGGCCTGCGCTGCCACGCGGACCCGCAATCCGTTTACCAAAACCTGGTCGCCAGCCGCCAACGGCCGCAGCGGCACGTTCAGATGCGCACCGTCGTACGGCCACTGGTCCCGCAGCTGCGCAGGGGTGCCCAACTTGCCACTGGTGCCGCCGGAAGCCACCACCACGGCATCCGGTGTGCGCAATCGCGCGGCGACATCTGGCGACGCGCTGTCAGGCAGGCCCGCCAGGGTCACGTCATCCAGGCCGACCAACTGGAAGGTCTGGAAACGCCCGTTGGGAAAGCGCGCTTCCACGTCGGCCAACAGCATTGGCCAGGCACGCGCTACGCCGGGCACGGCACGCACCCGGTTCAAAGCGGCATCAGTGACGTTGATCGTTGCTTCCACCGACATCACGGCCGGATCCATCACCCAGACGTCGGCGGCGCTGTTTTCGGTGATCAGGGCAAATCCGTTGGTCATGAATCCGGCGAAATATCCAGCGGCGAAGGTAACCAGGAAAGCAGTAAACGCAACGCCGAGCATCAACCCCAGCGCCTTTACCCGATCACCGATCAACATCTCCAGCGCGAGCCGGATCATGGCGCGACCTTGTCACCTGCCGCCGCGATGAACACCGCCATTTCCTGCCCGGCGAACAACGCCTGCGAATCCCCGGCTAGGCGGTAAACGCGCCGCAGTATCCGGCTGTCGGAACGTTCGGTGGCCCGGCCGGTGAGGACGGTCTTCGGTTGCAGCTGCGGTTCGGTATACAGGTAGTCGAGCGGGTAGGCCTTGGAGGGGTCGCTGGGCAGGTAAGCGACCGCGTCCTCGCCCAGGCGGGCGATATCCTGCTCGTTGATTTCGACGCGTAGCCATGGCGCCGACATGTCGCCGATGATCAACAGCGGCGGATTCTGGCCGGTGCCACTGGCTTCGACGAACATGCCCGGGCGCATTGTCAATTGCAGCACCTGGCCGTTGCTCGGCGCCCGCACCGTGTAGCGCGCGATGTCCCGCTCCAGCTCCTGCTGCCGTGCCTTGGCCAGGGCCAGCTCGGCCGCTGCCGCGGCGAGATCGTCTTCCAGGTCCTGCATGGCCTGACGACTGATGGCATGCGGGTCGCGGCGGCTCAACTGACGCGCGTGTTCAAGCCGATGCTGCGGCTTGCGCAGCACCGCCTGGGCCAACTGCACCTGGGCTGCGCGGGTCTGCAGGGTCACCTGCAAGGCGCGACTGTCCACTTGGAACAACACGTCCCCTGCATGCACGCGGGCGCCGATGCGAACCGGCAAGTCGGTAACGACACCGGATACCGGGGTGCCGATGGCGATCTCGCCGTCGGCGGGCTCCACCAGACCGGTTGCGGCGACGAATGCCGCGTACGGCGGCTGTGGCACGTCACCCAACGGCCGGGTCACCGCCTGGGCCGGCGCGCGATCCTGCCAAACGTAGACCAGGGTCCCAAGCACCCCGACAAACGCCAGTACCAGCAGTGTGCCGAATGCCTTCATCCGCCCACCCGTTCGCTGCTTGACGGCGCTGGCGCCGTGACGATCCGACCGTCGTCCATGTGCACCACCCGATCGGCGTATCCAAGTATCCGCGGATCGTGGGTGACGACGATCACAGTGCGGTTGGCAGCGAGTGCGGTATCGCGCAGCAGTTTCATCATCTCCTGGCCGTTGCGGTGATCCAGGTTGCTGGTAGGCTCGTCACAGACCACCAGACTCGGCCCGTGCACCAGGGCACGGGCAATCGCCACCCGCTGCTGTTGTCCGCCACTGAGTTCGCCGGGCTTGGCGTCCGCCCGCCCGGCCAGACCGACGCGATCAAGCAGTTGCTCAGCCGCGGCAAGTGCCGTGCGTCGGTGTCGTCCGGCGATGAACAACGGGACGGCGACGTTTTCCGCCAAGCTCAGGGCCGGCAGCAGGTTGAAGGTCTGGAATACGAAGCCCACATGGGTGCGTCGAAAGCGGGTCTTCTCGTCGGGTGTCATTGCAATCAGGTCCTGACCCAGAACCCGGCACTCGCCGGCGTCCGGCTCGATAACGGCGGACAGTATCGAGACCAGGGTGGTCTTACCGCAACCTGAGGGACCGACCAGCATCACCAGTTCGCCGGTGGCGACCGTCAGATCCAGGCCGCGCAGGGCTTGAAACGTGTTGGACCCGTGACCGTACTGTTTCGTCAAGCCCTGGCAGACGACGGCCATGGCGTTATGTAGCCGCTGAAGGCGTCGTGAACCTGGCGGCTGGCGCCGGAATCCACCGGCTGTTCGATCCCGGCTTTCGCGGACGCGCCTTAGCGGATGGCATCGTTGGAATCCCACCAGTTGGCATACCCAGGAGGACCAGCCTAGCGCAAACGAGTTCCCCTACCCAAGCCGGCAACACCAGGCTGACCGATCCCGCAACGACGAAACCGGAAAGACCGACCAGCTTGAAAACGAAAGGCCCGAAGACTCACGCCTTCGGGCCATGTGCCGTAACAAAACCGCCGCAGTTACCGGTCGGGTTGGGCAGGTACGACCTGATAGAAGGTCTCCCCCTCCTTGATCATCCCCAGCTCGCCCCGGGCACGGGCCTCGACGGCCTCAAGCCCGCGCTTGAGTTCGGCGATCTCGTCCCGCAACAGGGCATTACGCGCCTTGAGCTTGTCCAGCTCCGCCTGCTGATCGGCCAATTGGTTTTTCAGCCCGGCGACCTCGGCCAGACTGCCCTCCCCGACCCACAGTCGATATTGCAGACCGACGAACAAGGCCAGCAACAGGCCGATGACAAGCTTCAGACGCCAGTCCATAGCCTGCTGCCGTGCGCCTTACAGGCCCGGGAAGGCTCCGCGACCGGCATAGGCGACATCGCTGCCCAGCTGGTCCTCGATGCGCATCAGCTGGTTGTACTTGGCGACGCGGTCGGAGCGGGACAGCGAGCCGGTCTTGATCTGCCCGGTGTTCAGCGCGACCACCAGGTCGGCGATGGTGGTGTCCTCGGTCTCGCCGGAACGGTGCGAGACCACGGCGCTGTAGCCGGCCTTCTTGGCCATCTCGATGGCCTCGATGGTCTCGGTCAGGGTGCCGATCTGGTTGAATTTGATCAGGATGGAGTTGGCGATGCCCTTGTCGATGCCTTCCTTGAGGATCTTCGGGTTGGTGACGAACAGGTCGTCGCCCACCAGCTGGGTCTTGCTGGCCAGCTTGTCGGTCAGCACCTTCCAGCCGTCCCAGTCGCTCTCGTCCAGGCCGTCTTCGATGGAGATGATCGGGTACTGGTCCACCCAGCCGGCCAGGAAGTCGACGAAGCCGGCGGAGTCGAAGGACTTGCCCTCGGAAGCCAGCACGTACTTGCCGTCCTTGTAGAACTCGGAGGCAGCGCAGTCCAGGCCCAGGTAGATATCCTGGCCCGGCTTGAAGCCGGCCTTGGTGATCGCTTCCAGGATGACCTCGATGGCCTCCTCGTTGGAGCGCAGGTCCGGCGCGAAGCCGCCCTCGTCGCCCACGGTGGTGGCCAGCTTGCGACCGCCCAGCACGCCCTTCAGCGCGTGGAACACCTCGGCACCATAGCGCACCGCCTCGCGGATGCTCGGCGCGGACACCGGCAGAATCATGAACTCCTGCAGGTCGACGCTGTTGTCGGCATGTTCGCCGCCGTTGATGATATTCATCATGGGCACCGGCATGCGGTATTCGCCCTTGCCCAGGTATTGGTACAGCGGCTGGGCGTTTTCCTGTGCGGCGGCGTGGGCCGCGGCCAGGGAGGCCGCCAGAATGGCGTTGGCGCCCAGCTTGGACTTGTTCTCGGTACCGTCCAGCTCGATCATCTTCTTGTCGAGGGCGGCCTGGTCGGTCACGTCCATGCCCTTGATGGCATCCTTGATGGCGCCGTTGACGTTGCCGACGGCGGTCAGCACGCCCTTGCCCAGATAGCGGGACTTGTCGACGTCACGCAGTTCCAGGGCCTCGCGGGAGCCGGTGGAGGCACCGGACGGGGCCACGGCGCGGCCGATGGCGCCATTGGCGGTGATGACATCGGCCTCAACCGTGGGATTGCCTCGGGAATCGAGGATCTCGCGGGCGCGGACATCAATGATTTCGGACATGACTGCTCCTGATTGGGTACTTTGCTTGATTCGGGGTGGGCGGGTCGCCGGACTTATCGGCGCCCTGCCCGGATTTGTTACAGCTGGCTTTCGGCGAAAGGCTGGGCCTTGACCGCGCGGTCGATGTCGACCAGTACGGTCAGCAGGTCCTTCATCCGGTCCAGCGGCCAGGAATTGGGGCCATCGGACAGGGCGTTCTCCGGATCCGGATGGGTCTCAATGAACAGGCCGGAGATGCCGGATGCCACCGCCGCGCGGGACAGTACCGGGACATGTTCACGCTGACCACCCGACTTGTTGCCAAGGCCGCCGGGCTGCTGCACGGAATGGGTGGCGTCGAACACCACCGGGCAGCCGGTACTGCGCATGACCGCCAGGCCGCGCATGTCGGATATCAGGGTGTTATAGCCGAAGGACACGCCGCGCTCACAGACCATGAGCTGGTCATTGCCCATCGCACGGGCCTTTTCCACCACGTTGTTCATGTCCCAGGGGGCCATGAACTGGCCTTTTTTGATGTTCACCGGCTTGCCGGCGCGGGCCACGTTCTGGATGAAGTTGGTCTGGCGTACCAGGAAGGCCGGGGTCTGCAGCACGTCCACCACGTCGGCCACTTCGTCCAGCGGGGTGTCTTCGTGCACGTCGGTCAACACCGGCAGGCCCAGCTCGTCCTTGACCTTCTGCAGGATGCGCAGGCCTTCGGCCATGCCCGGGCCGCGGAAGCTGTCATGGGACGAGCGGTTGGCTTTGTCGAAGGACGACTTGTAGATGAACGGGATACCCAGTTCCTCGGTGATCGCCTTCAGCCTGCCTGCCACATCCAGGGCATGCTGTTCGCCCTCGATGACGCAGGTACCGGCAATCAGGAAGAACGGCTGGTCCAGACCAGCCTCAAAGCCACAGAGCTTCATGCAGACGCTGCCTCGCCGGACTTGCCGGCCTCGTTGGATTCCACCGCGGCCTTGACGAAGCCGCTGAACAGCGGGTGGCCGTAACGCGGCGTGGAGGTGAATTCAGGGTGGAACTGGCACGCCACGAACCACGGGTGATCCGGCAGTTCCACGACTTCCACCAAGGTGCCATCGGTGGACGTGCCGGCCACCTTGAGACCGGCGTCCTCCAGATCCTGACGGAAGCGGTTGTTGAACTCGTAGCGATGACGGTGACGCTCGGTGATCACCTCCTGTCCGTACAGTTCGCGGGAGATGGTGCCTTCGGCCAGTTTGCACGGCTGCCCGCCCAGACGCATGGTGCCGCCCAGGTCGGAGGCTTCATCGCGTTGTTCCACGGACCCGTCGGCGTTTACCCACTCGGTGATCAGACCGATCACCGGGTGCTTGGTCTGTGGATTGAACTCGGTGCTATGGGCATCGCTGAAGCCGGCCACGTCGCGGGCCACCTCGATGACCGCCACCTGCATACCTAAGCAGATGCCCAGATACGGCACCTTGTGTTCACGGGCATAGCGCACCGCCTGGATCTTTCCCTCCACGCCCCGCTCACCGAAACCGCCGGGCACCAGGACGGCATCCATGGGTTCCAGGCTGCGCGGGCCGTCGCGCTCGATGTCTTCCGAATCGATGTAGTGGATCTTGACCTTGGTACGGTTCTGGATGCCGGCGTGGATCAGCGCCTCGTTGAGCGACTTGTACGATTCGGTCAAACCGACGTACTTGCCCACCATGGCAATGTGCACCGTGTGCTCGGTGTTGTCCAAACCGTCCACCACCGCCTGCCACTCGGACAGGTCCGCAGCAGGCACGTCCAGGCGCAGCTGGTCCACCACGATCTGGTCCAGATGCTCGGCATGCAGCATCAGCGGAATACGGTAGATGGTATCCGCATCCGTGGCGGAGATGACGGCCTTCTCGGATACATTGGTGAACAAGGCGATCTTGCGGCGCTCACCATCCGGCAGGCGCCGATCCGCGCGACACAGCAGCACGTCCGGCTGGATACCGATGGAGCGCAATTCCTTCACCGAGTGCTGGGTGGGCTTGGTCTTCACTTCGCCCGCGGTGGGGATGTAGGGCACCAGGGTCAGGTGCATGAACAAGGTATTCTCGCGGCCCAGTTCCACGCCCATCTGGCGGATCGCCTCGAGGAACGGCAGCGATTCGATATCGCCCACGGTACCGCCGATCTCCACCATGGCGATGTCAGCGTCACCCGCGCCTTCGACGATGGAGCGCTTGATTTCGTCGGTGATGTGGGGGATCACCTGCACGGTACCGCCCAGATATTCGCCACGCCGCTCCTTGCGGATGACGTTTTCGTAGATCTGGCCGGTGGTGAAGTTGTTGGCCCGCCCCATGGTGGTACGGATGAAACGTTCGTAGTGGCCCAGGTCCAGATCGGTCTCGGCACCGTCTTCGGTGACAAACACCTCGCCGTGCTGGAAGGGGCTCATGGTGCCTGGATCCACGTTGATATACGGATCCAGTTTGATCATGGTCACCTTGAGGCCACGGGCCTCCAAAAGCGCACCGAGGGAGGCGGACGCGATCCCTTTTCCAAGGGACGACACCACGCCGCCGGTGATAAAAATGAACTTGGTCATGTGGCTGGGAGGCTCAGCTGGAGGGGGTTACCCGGACGGGCGTAAACCTTACCAGACCGCCGGTTTGCGCTCAATTGGCGCAGCACGATCCGGCAACCGGCGCCACGATTGAACAGCGGGCCGATTCACTGCAAAATATCGACCAATTCCTCATGACAGGTACGGACTTTTGACAGCTACTCCGGTCGTTTCCCTCAGCAACATCAAAGTCGCCTGCCAGAACTGCAGTCTGGCCTCCCTTTGTCTGCCCATGGGGCTTGCGCCGGCCGACGTCGACAAGCTCGAAGCCATCGTGAAGCGGAGTCGGCCGTTGCGCCGCGGCGACCACCTGTTCGAGAGCGAACACAAGTTCCGCAGCCTGTTCGCGGTCAAGACCGGCTCGGTCAAGACCTATACCCTGGGACCGGACGGGAACGAGCAAGTTCTGGGCTTTCATCTCCCGGGAGAATTGTTGGGATTGGACGCGATCCAGAGCGACGTTCACCGCTGCTCCGCCCGGGTGCTTGAGACCTCGTCGGTGTGTGAACTGCCTTTTGAACGCCTTGAAGAACTGGCATCCCATATTCCCACCCTACAGCACCAATTGTTCCGCCTGCTGTCCAAAGAGATCGGTCAGGATACGGACATGGTCGCCTTGCTCAGCCGCAGTCCCGCCGAGGAACGGCTAGCGAGCTTTCTGCTCAGCCTGTCCGAGCGCTACCAACGTCGGGGGTTTTCCGCCAAGGAATTCATTCTGAGCATGTCCCGCCAGGAAATCGGCAGCTATCTCGGCTTGGCACTGGAGACCGTCAGTCGCCTGTTCACGCGCTTCCAGGAAGACGGCATCCTGCGGGTCGATCGTAAACACATCACCATTCTGGATCTGGAACGCCTGCGCAAGGTGATCGCGCATCAGACCAATTGCGATCAGCAGGCCCAGGGGCCCAACTGATCCACGGGACTTGATCTGCCTCAAGTGACCCCGGCGTCTGTTTGACGTCTTGAACGCCCACTTGACCTAAGTCAAGTGCCCCGAATCTGCCCTCGGTAGCCTCCCAGTCACGCGCACACCTGCGCGCTGGGAGCTTGCGGAGAAGCAGATGCAACAAGAAACCTATAACTACCGGGTCGTGCGCCAGTTCGCGGTCATGACCGTGGTCTGGGGCATCGTCGGGATGTTGGTCGGCGTCATCATTGCCGCCCAACTGGCCTTTCCAACACTGACTGACGGAATATCCTGGCTGTCTTACGGACGGCTGAGACCCCTGCACACCAACGCGGTGATCTTCGCCTTCGGCGGATCGGCGCTATTTGCCACATCCTATTACGTGGTGCAACGCACCTGTCAGGCCCGCCTGTTCGGTGGTCCCCTGGTGGGATTCACCTTCTGGGGTTGGCAGCTGATCATCGTGCTGGCGGCGGTAACCCTGCCCTTGGGCATCACCTCGGGAAAGGAGTACGCCGAGCTCGAGTGGCCCATCGACATCCTGATCGCGGTGGTCTGGGTCTGCTACGCGGTGGTGTTCTTCGGCACCATCGTCAAGCGCAAGGTCTCCCACATCTATGTCGCCAATTGGTTCTACGGTGCCTTCATTCTGACCGTCGCGCTGCTGCATATAGTCAACAGCATGGTAATCCCGGTCACTCCGACCAAGGCCTACAGTCTGTACCCCGGCGCCATCGACGCCATGGTGCAGTGGTGGTACGGCCACAACGCCGTGGGCTTCTTCCTGACCGCCGGCTTCCTGGGGATGATGTACTACTTCGTGCCCAAGCAGGCCGGTCGCCCGGTTTACTCCTATCGGCTGTCGGTGGTGCACTTCTGGGCCCTGATCTCCACCTACATGTGGGCCGGCCCACATCACCTGCACTACACCGCCCTGCCCGACTGGGCGCAGAGCGTGGGCATGCTGTTCTCGCTGATTCTGCTGGCACCGTCCTGGGGCGGCATGATCAACGGCATCATGACCCTGTCCGGTGCCTGGCATAAGTTGCGCACCGACCCGATTCTCAAATTCCTCATCGTGTCACTGTCGTTCTACGGCATGTCGACCTTCGAGGGACCGATGATGTCCATCAAGACCGTCAATGCCCTGTCCCACTACACCGACTGGACCATCGGCCACGTGCACTCCGGCGCCTTGGGCTGGGTGGCCATGGTATCGGTGGGCGCGATCTATTTCCTGTTGCCGAAGTTGTTCGGCCGCCCTGCCATGTACAGCACACGGCTGGTGGAAACCCACTTCTGGATCGCAACCATCGGGGTGGTGTTGTACATCGCCTCCATGTGGATCGCCGGTGTCATGCAGGGCCTGATGTGGCGGGCGGTGAATGCCGACGGCACGCTCACCTACGCCTTTATCGAATCCGTTGAGCGCACCTATCCGTACTACTACGTGCGCCTGCTCGGCGGGCTGTTGTTCCTCGGCGGCATGTTCCTGATGGCCTTCAACATGGTGAAGACCATGGCAGGGGCACAGTCCGCCGACGACGCCATCCACGCACCCGCGGCTCACTGACGGACAGGTACCAACGCTATGTCACATGCAATTGTTGAAAAGAACGTCGGTCTGATGGCGGTGCTTATCCTGCTGGTGGTCAGCGTCGGTGGACTGGTGGAGATCGTGCCGCTGTTTGCGCTCAGCGACACCACCGAACCGGCCCCGGGCGTTCATCGCTACAGCGCATTACGCCTGGAGGGACGGGATATCTACATTCGTGAAGGCTGCTACAACTGCCATTCGCAGATGATTCGCCCGTTCCGCGCCGAAACCGAACGCTACGGCCATTATTCGGTGGCAGGGGAATCCGTCTATGACCACCCCTTCCAATGGGGCTCAAAGCGTACCGGACCCGATCTGGCCCGAGTCGGCGGCCGCTACAGCGACGAATGGCACTTCGCCCACTTGCAGAACCCGCGCGACGTGGTGCCGGAGTCCAACATGCCTGCATACAGCTGGCTGAGCACCGCACGACTGACGGGCGATGACACGGCGGCCAAGATGCTCGCGCTCAACGTCGCCATCGGGGCCACCTGTCCGAAATGCGAACTGTATACCGAGCAGGATATGGCGAACGCGCAGGCCGACGTGGCCGGCAAGACCGAAGCGCAAGCCCTGGTGGCCTATCTGCAAGGCCTTGGCCTGGCCTCCAAGCAATGGTGATCGACATGGATATCAACGATTTCCGCGCCTGGCACACCGTGGTGCTGCTGCTGACCTTTATCGCCATCGTGGCCTGGGCCTACGGCCGTCGCCGCAAGGCGCGTTTTGACGAAGCCGCCAATCTGCCCTTCGCGGATGACGACAACGAGGCGGCAACGATCGCCGACATCAACAACAACACGGGGGATCGCGCATGAGCACGTTCTGGAGCACCTGGGTCGTCGTGCTAACCGTCGGCAATATTGTCGCCTGTTTGTGGCTGATCCGCTGGACCATGAAGAAACGCAGCAACGAAGCGGCGACCGGTGATGTCACGGGTCACACCTGGGATGAGGATCTGCAGGAATACAACAATCCCTTACCGCGCTGGTGGCTCTGGCTGTTCTATCTGACCTTGGCCTTTGCCGTGATTTACCTGGCCCTTTACCCGGGCCTGGGCAACTACCAGGGCCTGTTCGGTTGGTCCTCGCACGGCTCCCAATACACTCAGGAAATGCAGGCCGCTGAAGCAAAGTACGGTCCGATCTACCGCCAATACGCATCCGTATCCGTGGACGACCTGGCCAGCAAACCGGAGTATGCCGAAGCCCGAGCGATGGGTGAAAGGCTGTTTCTGACCTACTGCATGCAATGCCACGGCTCGGACGCACGGGGCAGCAGCGGTTTCCCCAACCTGGCGGACAAGGACTGGCTATGGGGTGGCTCCGCCGATCAGATCACGGCGTCCATCGCCAACGGCCGGCAGGCGATGATGCCCGCGCACGGGCATCTCGATGCGGCATCCATCGACAATCTCGTCGCCTACGTCCGTTCGCTGAGCGATCCGGTCACGGACTCGGCCGGCCAGAGCGCGGGTCGGCAGATCTTCGTCACAGCCGGGTGTGTCGGCTGTCATGGCCTGGACGCCAAAGGCAATGTGCTGCTCGGTGCGCCGAACCTGACCGACAACACCTGGCTGTACGGCGGCAGCGCCGCAACGATCCGGGAAACCATCACCAAGGGACGGCATGGCATCATGCCCGCACACCAGGAACTGTTGGGGCAGGACAAGGTGCACCTGCTCGCCGCCTACGTGGCCAGCCTGTCACGGTGACCCGGACGATCAACACCCCGCCGGTCGCGGAGCCTGCGACCGGCGGCCCTGCGGAGAGCCGCCATGGAAGTCACCCCACAATCCCCTGACCCGCCGGACGACCGCTTGCCGACGATCCAACGTCTCGCCTCCGTGTTATGGCCGTCGTTTCTTACCGCCGGCGCCGCCACTGTGGTGTTTTTCACCCTGTTCGACCCGGTCGAGCTGGCGTTGCTCGCCGGATACCCGGGCGTTAGCCGACAGGCGGGATACACCCTGGGATTCTTCGCCTTCTGGCTGTTGACGGCGACGAGCTGCGCACTCACCTGCTACTTCCGACGACCCTGCCCACCGCGCGCCCCCCAGGCCCATTCGGATCGTTTCTGACCCATGTCGTTACCCAAGCCTCAGACCGACGCACCGCCACCCGAGCCCGTCGAGCTCTATCAGAAACACGTCAAGATCTACCCCCGTGAGGTCACCGGGCGATTTGCGCGACTGCGCACACTCACCCTGGGCGTCCTGCTTGGGCTCTACTACGGGCTGGCCTGGCTGCAATGGGACGGCCAGCAGTTGCTGCTGTTCGATCTGCCGGCGCGCAAATTCCATGTTTTTGGGCTGACCTTCTGGCCTCAGGACTTCTTCTATCTGGCCGTGATCCTGATCATCGCGGCCCTTTCGCTATTTTTCTTTACCGCGCTGGCCGGACGGCTGTGGTGCGGTTATGCCTGCCCACAGACGGTATGGACCGAAATCTTCCTGGTCATGGAGCGCTGGATCGAGGGCAACAGCCGTGCGCGACTCAAGTTGGACCAGGGCCCCGTCAGCGGACGTCGCTTAAGACTGAAAACCGCCAAGCATGCACTGTGGCTGGCGTTCTCGTTGTGGACCGGGTTCACCTTCGTCGGCTACTTCACACCGATCCGCGAATTGTCGCAGCAACTGATCCAGTTCCAACTGACGCCGTGGGAGATCTTCTGGATTCTGTTCTACGGGTTCGCGACCTACGGCAACGCCGGCTTCCTGCGCGAGCAGGTCTGCATCTACATGTGTCCTTACGCGCGCTTTCAAAGCGCCATGTTCGACCGCGACACCATGATCATCTCGTATGACGAGCGCCGTGGAGATCCACGCGGCGCGCGCCGTCGCAACGCCGCCAAGCCGGCCGGTCTGGGCGACTGTATCGACTGCACACTTTGTGTTCAGGCCTGCCCCACGGGCATCGACATCCGGGACGGTTTGCAATATCAGTGCATCGGTTGTGCCGCCTGTATCGACGTCTGCGACGACGTGATGGCCAAGATGGGCTATGCCCCCGGACTGATCCGCTACACCACCGAAAACGCCATCGCCGGGACTGCCACCCGCCTGCTTCGCCCACGGGTGATCGCCTACGCCTTGTTGCTGTCCGTGCTCACCGGAGCGCTGATCTGGGGCCTTTGGCAACGGATACCGCTGGAAGTGGACATCATGCGTGACCGCAGCGCGCTTTATCACCGGACCGACGAAGGACTGGTGGAGAACGTGTATCACCTGAAGATCATCAACATGAGCGAAAACGATCAGATCTACGACGTCAGCGTGGAAGGGATCGCCGGCCTGCAGTTGCTGATGAACGATCCACAAGTGACGGTGGCGCATGGCAGTGTCGCCGATGTGCCGCTACGGGTGCGCGCCGACCCGTCCGAACTGGCGGCAGGGAGCAATTCACTCACCTTCCATATTCGCGCGATAGGCGACCCCAAAATCCGACTCGACCAGCCGGCCCGCTTCATCGGCCCGGCGCAATGACAACCGAAGGAGCGCCCGATGCACGTGGTTCATGAAGATCACTACCCCTGGTACCGGCAGCTATGGCCATGGCTGCTGATGAGCGTGCCGGCTGCGACCGTGGTGGCCGCCATTTTCACCATCGTGATCGCGGTCAAGACCGACGATGGGCTGGTGGAGGCCGATTACTACAAACAAGGCCTGGCGATTCACCGCAACGCGGCACAGACCGAGGCCGCCCATGCCCTCGGCGTGATCGCCGATGTCCGCTTCGACACGACGCGCGGTGAGGTCCGAGTGGCGCTCACCCACCCTGAGCCGGCACCAGCGTCGCTGACGCTCAGCGTCAGACACCCGACCCTGTCCGGGCACGATCAGCAGATCACCCTGTGGCCGGTAACCCCCGGTTTGTATGTCGGAAACCTGGAGCCGCTGATCGATGCCCACTGGCGGCTTACCCTCACGCCGCCCCAACGGCATTGGCGCCTGGAAGGTCGATTCCTCACACAGGCGGCCGGAGCCATACGCCTGCACTAAGGAAGCGCTGAATACGTCCATCCTGGACTGCTCAGCGCACGCTGCGCTGCATACACGGTTTGCTGCTTGCTTCAAAATCAGTCACTTGCCGTGACCGGTTTTGGCGGCACCTCCCTGTGCCGCGGAACCGCTGAATGTCTCAGCGGTGGCCTAACCCATCGGCGGTTCGGACGGTCGACGCCAGACGCTGCCCCCATCCGCCTTGTCCAAGGCATCCAGCCGGGCTTCGTGCATACCCAATTCATCCTGGGTGGCGCGTACCACCGTCAACGGTGGCCGATCCGCGGCAAGCCGGCGAATCCCGGCTTCGACGCCCTCGCCCTCACTGGCCCCTTCGCTGTCCGCGAACAATGCGGTTTGACCACCGGTCATGGCGAGATAGACATCCGCCAGGATCTCGGCATCCAGCAAGGCCCCGTGCTTTTCGCGCTTGGTGTTGTCGACCTCATAGCGCGCGCACAGGGCATCCAGGCTGTTGCGTTGGCCTGGGTGAAGCTCTCTGGCCATCACCAGGGTATCGACGACGTCGCAGTAGTGCCCAAGCGGCTCCCACCCCCCCAGCTGCTTCAACTCATGATCGAGGAAGCCCATATCGAAGGGCGCGTTGTGGATGACCAATTCCGCCCCGCGCAGGTAATCCATCATGTCGGCCGCAATGTCGCTGAAGCGGGGCTTGTCGGCCAGGAACTCGTTGGTGATGCCATGGACCTCGATGGCCCCGGCGTCGATCTCCCGATCCGGTTGCAGATAGACATGGAAGTTGTTGCCGGTCAGTCGTCTTTCGACCAGCTCCACGCAGCCGATCTCGATGATGCGATGCCCCTGCTGCGGCTCCAGGCCGGTGGTTTCAGTATCCAACACGATCTGGCGCATACGCTCAGCCTCCCAGTTCATCGATGCCGCGATTGGCCAGTTGATCGGCGAGCTCGTTCTCGCGGTGACCGGTATGACCGCGCACCCAGGCCCACTCAACCTCGTGACGACCGGCCTGTTCGTCGAGTAGTCGCCACAGGTCGTCGTTTTTCACCGGTTTTTTGGCAGCCGTTTTCCAGCCGTTTTTCTTCCAATTGTGGATCCACTGGGTGATGCCGTTCTTGACGTATTGCGAGTCGGTGGTCACACGCACATGGCAGGGACGGTTGAGCGCCTTCAGCCCTTCGATCACCGCCAGCAACTCCATACGATTGTTGGTGGTATGACGCTCCCCGCCATGCAAGGTCTTTTCGCTGCCGTTATAACGCAACAGCACACCCCAACCGCCGGGCCCGGGATTGCCGCGGCAGGCGCCGTCAGTGAACAATTCGACCTGCTCAGACACGCGGCACCCCCCCCGTCGAGGGCTCGATGGACCGGGCACCCAGCGCCCGGCGGCGTTTGAAGGCCGGCCCCACCGGACGCAGCGTCGACACCCGTTTCACCGCTTGAACGACATACACACCGGCAAACAACGGCCAGTAGCGTTCTCCCAACCGTTCCAGAAACGCCAGGCGAGTCAGCGCCGCGGCGCGCGTCAAGGGTGGACGAAAGACCCGTACGTCCGTTCGTTCGATATCGAATCCCATCAATGTCAACCAATCCTGCAATCGTGGGTAGGAGAGAAAGTGCCCGCACCAGGGCAACTGATCGCGTTGCCGCCGGAAAGGACGTCGAAGCGCGCGCCACAGCCCCCACAGGCTCCACGGATTGAAACCGGTGATCACCAGCCGGCCCTCCGGAACCAGGATACGCTCCGCCTCGCGCAGCACCTGATGCGGGTCGGACGCAAAGTCCAGCGTATGCGGCATCAACACGGCGTCGATACTGTCGCTGGCGATGGGCAAGGATTCCGGCCGCGCCACCACGTCGGCCCCGGCGGCCTCCCCCGTTACGGCCACCACGGTGTGCTCACGCACCGGACAAACCGTCAGATAATCCTGCCCCGGCCCCAGCATACCGAGTTGGACCAGCTGGTAACCGAACAGGCTGCCCGCCAAGTCGGCCAACAGCTTGGATTCGGCCTTGGACACCAGCTGACCAGGCCACGCTTGGTACCACGCGTTCAACGATAACGAACCGGATTCCGGCAACTTTGTGTCGTCAGTCATCATGCGGACGTGGTCCAGCTCTCAAGGATGTGCTCTGGCGGGCGGGCGCCAAAACCGATATAGTCGGACCCCATGTGTCCCGAGTCCGCTACCTTAAACCAGCCTTCGCCGAACCGCAGCCCCCGCTTACTATCCCACCGATGGCGCCGCCGTGGTGCCACCGTCGCGGCGCTCACCGGGTTGGCCCTGGCACTCGGTAGCTGCGTCACCGACAGCCACAGAGAGCAAGCCGGTCCGCCGCCGGATCAACACGCAGCGGCCCCAGACGTGTCCCCGGTGGCCTACTGTCAATTGCCGTTGGCCGACACAGCCGCGCACGATCAAGCGCAAATCTGGGACCGTCTACGTGGCGGCTTCGTGTTGTGGGACATCAATCATCCCAGACTTGAGCACGAGCTGGAGCGGCTGCGGCGTCACCCGGCGGCCCTGAGCGCCATGCTGGAAGCGGCACGCCCGTGGCTTTACCACATCGTCCAGGCGGTGGAGCGTCACCAACTACCCATGGAGCTGGCCCTGCTGCCGGCGGTGGAGAGCGGCTATCGCCCCTACGCCCATTCACGATCCGGTGCGGCGGGCCTGTGGCAGTTCATGCCGGCGACCGGACGCTGGCGCGGTCTGACCCTGGACTGGTGGTACGACGGCCGCCGCGACGTGGTGGACGGCACCGAGGCGGCGCTCAAGCATCTGCAATTCCTGAACCGCCGCATGGGCGGCAATTGGCTGCATACGCTTGCCTCTTACAATGCGGGACGCGGGACGGTCAACCGTGCCATTCGCCGCAACCGCCAAAAAGGCGCCGCCACGGACTACTGGTCGCTCGACCTTCCGGACGAGACCAACAGCTACGTGCCCCGCCTGCTTGCCTTGAGTGCCGTCATTGCCGCACCGGAACGCTTCGGCGTAACCCTGCCGGATATCCCCGACCGACCGCAGTTCGCCGTGGTGGACATCAAAGACCAGATCGATCTTGGCGTCGCCGCCAAGCTGGCGGAGGTCCCGCTTACGGAGTTGGCGGCACTCAACGCCGGGCTGAATCGACTGGCAACCCCGCCCAAAGGCCCGCACCGCCTACTGATACCCACCGATAAGGCGCACGCTTTCCAGCTGGCCTTGACGACCCTGCCCAAGGCCGAACGCCTGCAGCGCGACCGCTACCGGGTGAAGCGCGGCGACACCTTGAGCACCATCGCGGCGCGCAACGACCTGAGCACCTCGGCACTGAAGACCGCAAACGCCCTGAACAACAATCGCATAAGGGTCGGCCAGTATCTGCTGATCCCCCGCTACCCCAGCGCGCTGGCGCTGGCCCCCGTGGCCGCACCGAAGTTGCCCCACAGCCGGGTGCGATATCGGGTACGGCACGGCGATTCGCTCTATGACATCGCCCGGAAGTTTCGGGTCAGCGTCGGCCAGCTACGCCGTTGGAACCGGCTGAACGGCAACCTGGTACGCCCGGGCCAACGATTGACCTTGTTCGTCGACCCGGCGAAGCAGACCTTGTAACAGCCAAACACACACGCGCTCACCGCGCACAGCCGCGTACCTTGGTCGCCCCTAAGGAAGCTCTGAAAAATTCAGAGCTTCCGCGGCACAGGGAGGTGCCGCCAAAATCGGTCGCTGCAAGCGACTGATTTTGAAGCAAGTTGCAAACCGCGTTTGCAGCGCAGCGTGCGCTGAGAAGTCCAGGATGGACTTATTCAGCGCTTCCCTGAGCTGTCCGGCGACCGCAGACGGGGCCGCTGTTCACGCCTGCTCCAGCCAGCATGCCACCTGATGACCCTGCTCCCCCGAAAATACCGGTGGGTAGGTCTGGTGACATTGCGGCATGGCCTGCGGGCAGCGGGGATGAAAATGGCAGCCGGTCGGCGGATTCGCCGGCGACGGCAACTCGCCACCCAACCGAATCACCTGGTGATGGCGGTCAGGCTCGGGCTGGGGCACCGCCGACAACAACGCCTGGGTGTACGGATGTGCCGGCGCATCGAGCACACGATGCACCGGGCCGCGCTCCACGATGCGCCCCAGGTACATCACCGCCACCTCGTCCGCCAGATACGCGACCACCGAAATATTGTGGGTGATGAACAGGTAGCTCAGGCCCAACCTATGCTGCAATTCCTTCAGCAAATTCAGCACCTGGGCCTGTACTGATACGTCCAGGGCGCTGGTGGGTTCGTCGCAGACGATCAACTTGGGTTGCAAGGCCAGCGCTCGGGCAATACAGATACGCTGTCGCTGGCCACCGGAGAATTCGTGGGGATAGCGGTCCGCGGCCTCTGCCGGCAAGCCGACCTGAGCCAACAACTCGGTCACCTTGCGATGCCGGGCCGCCTGTTCCTTCATCAGGCCTTGCGCCACCAGTCCTTCGGCGACGATATCGCGTACCAGCATGCGCGGGTTCATGCTGGCGGCCGGGTCCTGAAAGATGATCTGAAAGTCACGACGCAGCTTGCGCAAGGCGCCGCCGTCCAGCGTGGTCAGTTCGGTACCGGCATAGTCCACCCGCCCACCGGTCGGCTTGAGCAACTGCAACAGGCCCTTGCCGACCGTGGTCTTGCCACAGCCCGATTCACCCACCAGCGCCAGCGTACGCCCGGTCTGTAAGGCCAAGGACACGCCATCGACCGCTTTGACATGGCCCACGGTGCGCCGCAAAAGGCCCTGTCGTATCGGGAAGTAAACCTGTAGGTCCTGCACCGTCATCAGGGTATCGGGAGCATCGCTCACCGGGGGCGGCACGGTGTCGGCGGCATCCTTGAGGACCACCTCGTCCGGCCGATAATGGCATCGCCACCCCTGTTGTTCCACGGCGAGCCATGGCGGTTCGCGCAGTTCGCATTCGGTGGTGGCGGCCTGGCAACGAGCGACGAACCGGCACCCGGTGAACCGTTGACTGAGCGGCGGCACCATCCCCGGAATCACGGTCAACGGCTTGTCGCGCCGACTGGCGTCGGGCAAAGACCGGAATAGCATACGACTGTAAGGATGCGCCGGACGGCTGAAGAACTGTTTTACCGGCGCGTTCTCGACGATCTGGCCGGCGTACATGACCGCTACCCGATCCGCGGTTTCGGCGACCACGCCCAGATCGTGGGTAATCAACAGAATTGCCATCCCGGAATCCCGTTGCAGATCCTTGAGCAAGGTCAGGACCTGCGCCTGAATGGTCACATCCAGGGCGGTGGTGGGCTCATCGGCGATCAGCAACTTGGGGCGACCGGCCAACGCAATGGCGATCATCACCCGCTGCTTCATGCCGCCCGAGAGCTGATGGGGATACTCCCTGGCGCGCCGCACCGGATCCGGGATGCCCACCTGGGTGAGCAATTCCACCACCCGGTCGTCGATATGATCCCGCGCCTGAGGGTCGTGCAAGCGCACCGACTCGGCGATCTGATCGCCGATGCGCATCACCGGGTTCAGGCTGGTCATCGGCTCCTGAAAGATCATCCCGACGCGACCACCGCGTTCCTGCCGCATGGATGCCTCGGGCAGATCGAGCAAACCGAGTCCATCGAGCAACACCTCGCCGTCGCTTATCCGGCCGACGGGCGGCAGCAGGCGCATCAATGCCAAGGCGGTCATCGACTTGCCGCAACCGGACTCGCCGAGCAAAGCAAATGTCTCGCTCCGTTGGATACTCAGGTCGACACCGTCGACCGCCCTCACGGCGCCGTCACCGGTGCCCAGTTCGACACGCAAGCCACGCACCTGCAATAGCGACTCACCCGGTTGGGTGTCTCTGGCAGCGTTTGTCACCGGCTGTTCCTCAATCTCGGGTCGAAGGCATCCCGCACCACGTCGGCGAACAAATTCGCCGCCAGCACCAGGGTGAACATGAACACAAAGGCCGCCGCCAGCGACCACCACACCACCGGCTCCCGCGCCAATTCCAGCCGAGCGCCATTGATCATGTTGCCCCAGCTGTCCATCGACGGGTCGACCCCGATGTTGATGTATGACAACACCGCCTCAGCCAGCACCAGGCCCGAGAAGTCGATCACCACGGTGATCAATACGATGTGCAGCACGTTCGGCAGGATGTGACGCAACAAGGTGTTGAAATGACGCACGCCCATGGAATGCGCCGCCTGCACATATTCCAGCTCACGCAACTTGAAAGTTTCGCCGCGCAGCAACCGACACAGACCGGTCCAACTGGTGATACCCAGAATCAGGCACAGAAACAGCAGCCGCAGATCGGCACGCTCGGTGACGCTGGTGAATTCATCGGCGTTGTTGGACAGATAGATATGCAGCATCAGGATCGCCGCGGCGATAAGCAACACCCCGGGAATGGCATTGAGCGTGGTGTAGATGTATTGGATGACATCGTCCACCCAGCCCTTGAAGTAGCCGGCCATCAAGCCCAACAGGATCGCCGCCGGCAGCATAACCATCGTGGTCAGCGTACCGATCATCAGCCCGGTGCGCACGGATTTGAGTGCCTGGTAAAGCACGTCTTCACCGACCTTGTCGGTCCCCAATATATGGTAATGGCTGCCCACCGTGGCGATCAGCCCGATCAACAGACACATGACCAGCAAGGTCCACAGCGCGACGTGCCATGGGTAATGGGTGCGCCCACGCAGCAACGTGCCCACCGACTCGGCCAACGCCGTGCGGCGCAACCGCGCGCGGACGGCGGCCAACAGCAGAACGCCGACCGCCCATACCAGCAGGCCCCACGCAAGCCCCCGCTCGGCATGCTGTGCGACATCGGCCCAGCGATCATCCGGATTCGCCAGATGGGCCCCGGCATGATCGAGCCGCGGGTAGTCGCGGACCACGCTGCCGTCCGGCTGCTCGATATTCTCCTTGGCATACAAATGCACGGCAAACGGGGCGGAGTAGGTCTTCTCCTGGTTGGCGCGCAAGGGCCCGGCGATCCAATCGAACAGGCTACGCACCTCACCCGAGTAAATGGCGTCGCCATTGGCCCGGGTGTCGATACGCGGCTGATAGTGCACCGAGTCGAGCAGTCCCACCACCACATAAAAACCGAGTACCACCAGTGCGCCAAGCGCTGTGCGGCTTTGCACCACGCGCCGCCACGGCGCGCGCAGGTGTTCGTGCCGATGGGCGTACCAGGCGAACAACAGCGTCAACCCGACCAGCACGAAGATCAGGATATCGGTCAGCAGAAAAACCGGCTTCCCCATGCCCTACTCCAGCCGGACCCTGGGGTCGACCAGGGTGTAGGAGATATCGGTGAGTATCAGTCCCAGGATGTACAGCACCGCACCAAGAAACACCATTGCCCGTACGATGGCGAAATCCTGGCGATTGATGGCATCGATGGTGTAGCTGCCGAGGCCGGGGATGCCGAAGAAGGACTCGGTCAGCAGGCTGCCGGTAAACAGCAATGGCAGCACCACCACCACGCCGGTGAGAATGGGGATCAGCGCGTTCTTGAATACGTGACCGAACAACACCCATTGTTCGGCCAGCCCCTTGGCGCGCGCGGTACGCACATAGTCCTTGTTGATCTCTTCGAGAAACAACGTGCGATACCACCGGGTACCGGCACCGATTCCGCCGATGACACCGACGATCACCGGCAAGACCAGGAACTTCAAGGATGCCCAGCCGGTGTCGTAGCCCGAGATGGGCACCAGATTAAGGAGCTTCCCGACCAGGTATTGCCCCCCAATGATGTAGAACAGGCCCGAAATGGACATCATGGTCACGCAGATCACCACCCCCCAGAAGTCGAGATAGGTCGCGCGAAAGAAAGCCAGCAACAAGGCGAAGGTGATATTCACCAGCAGCCCCACCAACAAGGTCGGAATGGCAATCGCCAGACTCGGCCACATTCGCTGGCTGATGTCGTAGCCGATGTCCCGACCACTGTCCGACTGGCCAAATTGAAACTGAAACAGCTTCAACGACTTTTGATAAAGGATGGTTTCGGTGAGTTTGTCGCCGCCCTCGGCCTGGGCGTTGAACAACAACGGCAAGGCGTAGCCGTGGTCGACCTTCCATTGCTCGATGGCCGCATCGGTGACCCGCTTGCCGCCCAGGTGCATACGCGCCATGTCATCAGGCGAGTTGACCACGAAGAACAACACGAAGGTCAGCAGATTCACGCCCAGCAGGATCGGAATGGCATACAACAGACGACGCAGGACATAGGCGCTCATCGGGCGGCCTCCCGCTCACGACGGCGGAACGCGATCCACGCCGGCGCAACGCTGATCAGCAAGACCAGGGCGATGACCGCGACCGGCCAAATCACCGGATGATTCCATTCCCGGCGTTTCTCGGCTCGCAGCTGCGGGTCGACGCGCTTGTACTTGAGGGTGTTGTTGGCCATCAAATGGGGCTTCGCATTATGGTACCAGGCGTGGTGCAGACTGAACGCCTTGGGATTGAAACCCCAGATCCAGGGGCCATCACGACGCGCGATCTCCACCATGCGCTGGATCACCGCCAGCCGCTCCGGCCCGTTGGGTAGATTTTTCATCCGTGGAAACAGTTTATCGAATGCCGGATTCGAGTAGTTCGACGCATTTTCCCCTCGATAGGCCACCTTGCCGTTGGGCCCGTAGAGCAGGAACAGAAAATTCTCCGGATCCGGATAATCCGCGTTCCATCCCCAGGTGTAGATCTGCGCCGTGCCCTTGAGCATTTTCTCCTGAAAGCGGTTGTAGTCGGTGGCGCGAATGACCAACTCGATGCCCAACTTGGCGAACTGTTTTCGGTACCAGTCCAAGGCCGCCTTGCTACCGGGCCCGGCGCTGGCGGTATCGTAGTGCAGCACCAGCGGCGCACCGGTCTTCGGGTCGCGGCCGTTCGGATAGCCTGCCTTGGCCAACAAGGCCTTGGCCTCGGCGATACCGCGCCGCCGCGGCCTGCCATCCGTGAGCGCATAGACGTACGGGTTGTAACCTTGAGCGCCGTCCAGATAACCGTAGATACCAGGTGGCAGCGGGCCTTGCGCTGCCTGGGCCCGGTCGTTGGTGAATACGGAAATGTACTCTTCGATATCGACCGCGATGGCAATGGCACGGCGCAAGGCGCGCGCCTTTTCCGTGTACCCGCCAACCACCGGGTCGGCCATGTTGAAACCGGTGTAGAAGATCGAGGTCTCTACCGCCGTGTTCAGCTTGATCCCGCGCTCCCGCATCGCCGGGGTCAACCCCGCCTCACCGCCACTGCCAAACTGGATCGCCTGATCGAAACTATCCGAGGCGATGCCCGATGCGTCGTAATAGCCCTGCAGGAACTTGTTCCACCGCGGGATGGCTTCCTTTTCCAGGCTGTACACGGCGCGGTCGATAAACGGCAGCGTTTTTCCGGCGTCGTCCAGCATGCCGGCCTCCCGGTCGCCGGGCATCCCCTCGGTCGGGTAGTGTTCCCGGTGATAGTGGGGGTTGCGCGCCAGCACCATACGCAGATTCGGATTGTTCTCCGACAGGTAGTATGGCCCGGTCCCGACCGGATACCAGTCCAGGGTGATGTTCCGCTCCGCCAGACCGGGCTGGCCGTAGAAGCGATCGGCCTCCCAGGGCATCGGCGCGAAAAAATTCATCGCAAGCCAATAGATGAATTGCGGATAGCGACCACGGATGCGAATCCGATAGCGATGCCCGTCCAGCACCTTTACACCAGCCATATCGATCTGTCGCAGGTCGAGCCAGGGATCCGCTTCGCCGGTCTCCCGCTTGAGTTCCCGGTACGCGGCGCCGCTGGCCTTGGCGAAATCGCGGAAACCGACGATATGTTCGGCCATCAAACCGGCGATGGGCGAATGATTGGGGCCAAAGGCCAGACGCTTGATCTGGTAGACGAAGTCGGCCGGTGTCGCCAGCCGCGTGTCGCGCTCGGGGAAATCATTCAAGGTGTTGACCGATGACAGCGTGGCATCGTCCAGGGGCCAGTAGCGCCATCCGCCCTGCGCGTTGTGGGCAAACGCCGGGTGTGGCTGGTAACGCAGATCAGGTCGCACCGTGATGATGTAATCGGTGAACGCCGCCGTTTGCGGATCCGCTCCCGCCGGCAGCGGCGTGCCTTGTGCGTCCACGGCCACGACCTCGGGCAAGGCTACCGCGCTTTGCGGAATCAACTGGTAGGGACGTTTGAGAAAATGGTACTGCAGGGGTGGCTCGTAGATCTGCGAAATGAACGCCCATTCGTTCTCGCTGTAGGAGCGCGCCGGGTCCAGGTGCTTGGGACGTTCGTCAAACGACGAATAATAGATGTTCTCCCCGGTCTGCTCGGCCGGGTAGGGATTGTTCCAGGCGGTGTCTGTACAGGCGGCCAACGTTGTAAGCAGGACGGCCAGTGACAGAAGCCTTGTTTTGCGCTGCGACTTGGGCATCCGTTCTTTGATCGATCTTATTGTTTCCGGTAACTTACGCCATCCCTGTGCGGGGCATCTTCGCATCCCCCGCGCGGCTTGTCAGCCGCATCCGTCACAACAGCCAGAGGACACGCCCCATGGGCTTTTTGCAAGACAAACGCATCCTGGTGACTGGCGTCGCCAGCAACCGCTCCATCGCCTATGGCTGCGCCAAGGCCATGGCTGACCAGGGCGCTCAACTGGCCTTTACCTACCAGAACGACAAGCTCAAGTCGCGCGCCGAAAAAATCGCCGCGGAGTGCGGTTCCAGCATCGTGCTGCCGCTGGACGTTGCCGACGACGACAGCATCGCCGCCTGTTTCAGCCAACTGGCCGAACACTGGGACGGACTGGACAGCATCATCCATTCCATCGGCTATGCTCCGCGCGAGCAGCTCGAAGGATCCTATATCGACGCGGTAACCCGCGAAGGGTTCCAGATCGCCCATGACATCAGCTCGTACAGCTTGGCGGCCCTGGCCAAGGCCGGCCGTGGCCTCATGGCCGGCCGCAACGGCTCTATCCTGACCATGAGCTACCTGGGCGCGGTACGCACCGTGAAAAACTACAACGTGATGGGGGTCGCCAAGGCCAGTCTGGAGGCCAACGTCCGTTACCTCGCCGAGTCCATGGGCCCGGAAGGCATCCGGGTGAACGCCATATCCGCCGGGCCGATTCGTACCCTGGCCGCCTCGGGTATCGCCAACTTCCGCGACATGCTGTCCGAAGCCGAAGCCAAGGTGCCGCTGCGTCGCAACGTCACCATCGAGGAAGTCGGCAATGCCGCCGCATTCCTTTGCTCCGACCTCGCGTCGGGAATCACCGGCGACGTGTTGTACGTGGATTCCGGTTATCACATCCTGGGCATGACCTGAACTTCCCGGCATGCACACAAAAAAAGGCGGCCGCTGGCCGCCTTTTTTGTGTGCACCTTACCGCGCCGGTTACTACTCGGCGTCGCTGGGCGGTGCCGTATTCAGCGAAATGGTGACATCCGCCTCCTGACGCAGGGCCTTGACCAGACTGGCCATATCTAAACTACCCTGCAGGCTGGCGATCTGACTGGCCAACAGTTTGCGCGCGGTATCATCCAACTTGGCCGGGTCACCATCCTGCACCCCGATCAGTGCGATCACCGCGTAATCACCGGTTGCCAGCTCGGTTCCCGCCATGACGGCTGCGCCTTTTTCCGGGTGCGGCATGGAAAACGCGCGATCACGCAATGCCGCGGGAACATCCGTCTGGTCACGGGACGTGGTGACGGCGGCGTGCCAGCCCCAGCCATGCTGAGCGGCAGCCTGCTCAAGATCAGCCGCCGTCTTGATTGAATCGAGCGCCTGCTCACCGGCCTGTTTGGCCGCCTGGGCCGCCTGGGTCGTGCGCAACGCCATGACCACCTGGTCACGCACCTCGGCGAGCGGCCGTACGCGGGTTTGCTGATGCTCGGCGACCCGCAGGACCAGCAGTTTCTCCGGGCCCAGTTCCAGCATTTCGCTGTTGTGGCCTTGTACCAACACGTCGTCGCTGAAGGCGGCTGCGGTCACCTTGGGTGAGGCCAGATCGCCGCTGCCGCCGGACCGGTCCAGCCAATCGCTATGGCGGATCGCGAGCCCCAGCGCGTCGGCCGGCTGCTCCAGATTGTCGGGGCTTTCATAGGCCAGTTCAGCCAGCCGCTCGGCCCGTTCGAAAAACAACCGCTCCGCTTCGGCCTTGCGATAGGCCGCCGTGGCCTTGTCGGCAACTTGCGCAAAATCCGCGTCACCGCCACCACGCACGTCTTCCAATTGGATGATGTGGTAACCGAACGGCGATTTGACCGGCTCGCTGATGTCACCTTTGTTCAGATCAAAGGCCGCCTGCTCGAAGGTCTCGACCATCATGCCCCGAGACACCCAGCCCAGATCACCGCCCTTACCCGCAGAGCCCGGATCCGCGGACTCGGCCTTTGCCAAAGTTGCAAAGTCGGCGCCGTCGGCCAGCTTGGCACGTAACGCCTTTGCCTTGGCCTGGGCCTTGGCATCGTCCCCGGAAGCGGTGATCAGGATGTGGCGCAGATGCCGCTCTTCCGGCGCCACGAATTCATCCCGATGCTGCGCGAACCACGCCTCGACAGCGTTCGGCTCCACCTTGACTTGCCCGGCGAGCGTAGCGACGTCCAACAGCAGATAGTCGAGCTTGACGCGTTCGGGCACCTGAAAGCGCACTTGATTGGCATCGTAGTAAGCGGCGATCTCGGCGTCGTCAGGGCTTATCCCCGCAACAAACTTGTCCGCCGGCACGACGGCATAGGACAGGGTGCGCCGTTGATCGCGCAAGGCCTGGTATCGATCCACCTGATGCCCGGTCGCAAACGCGCTGCCGGCGATACCTTGTTGCAACTGACGCAGGGTCAGCCCCTGGCGGACCGACGCATCGTAGGCCGACTGGGACATCGCGTTGTTGCGTAGCACCAGCTTGTACAACTCGTTGTCGAAACGCCCATTGTTCTGAAACGCCGGTTCGGCCCGTGTGGCGTCGATGACCATCTGGTCGCTGGCCCGCATCTGCCAATCGGCCGCAGTGGCCTGCAACACCCGCTCGTCGATCATCCGATCGAGGGTCTGGGCGCGCAGCATGCTCTCCGGAAACAACTCGGCACGATAGGCGGAACCCAGATTGGCACGTAGGGCTTCGCGGCTCTGGCGGGTCTGCTCTTCGAGCGCCTGTTCGGTGATCGGCTGCCCCGCGACCTGGGCGACCTCCGTTTCGCCGCCGACGCCCAGGTATTCCTGGATGCCCCACAGGGCGAATGGAACGCTGATGAGGATAACGATGGCCCAAGCGATCCAGCCTTGTGCCTTGTCTCTAATAGCCTGAAGCATGGTGGTGTGGTCTAGCGTTTATTCTGAGCGGAAATGCGAACGGGGTATCACGTTGCCATGATACCCCGTTCGACTACATATGGCGGAGTGGACGGGACTCGAACCCGCGACCCCCGGCGTGACAGGCCGGTATTCTAACCAACTGAACTACCACTCCTAAAACTGCTTTTTTCGCTTGGTGGGTGCTGCAGGGATCGAACCTGCGACCCTCGCCTTGTAAGGGCGATGCTCTCCCAGCTGAGCTAAGCACCCTATCGCGAAGGCGCGTTAGTTTACTGCATCCTTCAGCGCTTTGCCAGCTTTGAATGCAGGCGATTTACTGGCTTTGATCTCGATGGTTTCACCGGTCTTGGGGTTGCGACCGGTACGGGCGGCGCGGTCACGGACGACAAAGCTGCCGAAGCCGGTGACGCTCACGGTGTCGCCTTTTTTCAGCGCACCGGTGATGCCCTCGATCATTCCCTCCAGCGCACGACCTGCAGCGGCCTTGGAAATGTCAGCTGCGTCTGCCATGGCGTCGATCAATTCGGATTTGTTCATTCTGGAGATGCCCCCTTTGGATTATTGGACGAGTTCTGGCCCGCCTCGATAGCTTGTGTCGGACGCGGATGGAAGCGTTCCGAAGCGGCGTGTTTTATACCAATTTGACGAAAACCCCGTCAAGAAAAAAGGCGCGTTGGAGCCGTTTTTTATGCGCTCAAACGCACCTTGCTACCTGGTTCAACAGTTTAATGGCGAACCGTGCCCTTACGTCCGGACTTGGCACCACCCTTGCTGGCCGACTTGGCCGTGGTTTCCGACTCCCTGGATTTTCCGGCGACCGGCGATGGTTGAGACACCAAGGCGATCTCCAGCACCTCGTCAATCCAGCGCACAGGTCGGATATCGAGGTTCTGTTTGATGTTCTTCGGCAAGTCCACCAGATCGCGTTCGTTCTCTTCCGGGATCACCACCACCTGGATGCCGCCGCGGTGTGCGGCCAACAGTTTCTCCTTCAACCCACCGATGGGCAACACCTCGCCACGTAGGGTGATCTCGCCAGTCATGGCCACGTCGGCGCGCACCGGGATATCGGTGAGCGCGGAGACCAGTGCGGTACACATGCCGATACCGGCGCTCGGGCCGTCCTTGGGCGTCGCACCCTCGGGCACGTGGATGTGGATGTCCTGCTTCTGATAGAAGTCCTCTTCCAGCCCCAGTGCTTCGGAACGGGACCGCACCACCGTCATGGCGGCCTGTATGGATTCCTTCATCACATCGCCGAGCTGGCCGGTCTGGGTCAGACGTCCTTTGCCCGGCGCGAGCGCGGCTTCTATACGCAGCAACTCGCCGCCCACTTCGGTCCACGCCAAACCGGTGACCTGCCCCACCTGATCGTGCTCGTCGGCACGACCGTAGCGGAAACGTTTGACGCCCAGGTATTTTTCCAGGCTCTTCGGGGTCACCGTGACGGCCTTGTCCTTGTCGCCGGCCAGCAACACGTCCTTGACCACCTTGCGACAGATCTTGGCGATCTCGCGTTCGAGATTGCGCACCCCGGCCTCGCGCGTGTAGTAACGCACGATGTCACGCACCGCGGCGCTGCGAATGACCAACTCGTCATCCTTCAGGCCATTGTTCTTCATCTGCTTGGGCACAAGATAACGATCGGCGATGTTGACCTTCTCGTCTTCCGTGTAGCCGGACAGGCGAATGACTTCCATGCGATCAAGCAAGGGGGCCGGGATGTTCATGCTGTTGGCGGTGGCCACGAACATGATCTCGGACAAGTCGAAATCCACTTCCAGATAGTGATCCTGGAAGGTGTGGTTCTGCTCCGGATCGAGCACCTCGAGCAGCGCGGATGCCGGGTCACCGCGGAAGTCCTGCGCCATCTTGTCGATCTCATCGAGCAGGAACAGCGGATTGCGGGTACCGACCTTGGTCAGGTTCTGCACAATCTTGCCGGGCATGGCGCCGATGTAGGTCTTGCGGTGACCGCGGATCTCCGCTTCGTCGCGTACACCACCAAGCGCCATGCGCACGAACTTGCGGTTGGTGGCCTTGGCGATGGACTGACCCAGGGAGGTCTTACCCACCCCCGGCGGCCCGACCAGGCACAGGATCGGTCCCTTGAGCTTGCGTACGCGTTGTTGCACCGCCAGGTATTCGAGGATGCGTTCCTTGACCTTTTCCAGGCCATAGTGATCGGTATCAAGGGTGGTTTCAGCCACGCCCAGGTCATTGCGCACCTTGCTGCGCTTTTTCCAGGGCACGCCCACCAGGGCATCGATGTAATTGCGCACCACGGTCGCTTCCGCTGACATCGGCGACATCAACTTGAGCTTGTTCAGTTCGGCGATGGCCTTGGCCTTGGCCTCTTTGCTCATGCCGGCCTTTTCGATCTTTTCGGCCAGCTCTTCCATTTCGTTGGGCGCATCATCCAGCTCGCCCAACTCCTTCTGGATGGCCTTCATCTGTTCGTTCAGGTAGTACTCGCGCTGGTTTTTCTCCATCTGGCGCTTGACGCGCCCGCGGATGCGCTTTTCCATCTGCAGGATGTCGTTTTCACCCTCCATCAACGCCATCAGATGCTCAAGACGCTCACGCACGTCGGCCATTTCCAGCACGTGCTGCTTTTCGTCCAGCTTCAACGACATGTGCGCGGCCATGGTGTCGGCCAGACGGGAGGGTTCATCAATGGATGCCAGCGAGGTGAGCACCTCCGGCGGCACCTTCTTGTTCAGTTTCACGTATTGATCGAACAGGTCGCTGGCTGAGCGCATCAACACTTCGGCTTCGCGCTCGGGCAGTTCCGGCACGTCGTCCAGCGGCAGGATATCCGCGGTGTAGTAGTCGTCCTGGGCTTGGAATTTCTCCAGCTTGGCGCGCTCGCCACCCTCGACAAGCACTTTCACGGTACCGTCTGGCAGCTTGAGCAGCTGCAGAATGCTGGCCAGGGTGCCGACCTGGTACAGATCTTCGGGCTTCGGGTCGTCGACGTCGGCGCTCTTTTGCGCCACCAGCAGGATCTGCTTGTTATCCTGCATGGCCGCGTCCAACGCCTTGATGGACTTTTCCCGACCGACGAACAGCGGGATCACCATGTGGGGATACACGACCACGTCCCGCAACGGCAGGACCGGTGCCATATCAGTGGACGCTGGCGTGACGTCTTTGGTGTGGTCTGTTTGGCCCATGTTCTTGTGTCCTCAGAAATGGCATGCAGCACAGGGGGGGCGCTGGCTGGCGAATTCGCATGATCACCGGGCAGGCTCGGTGTCGGCTCGTCCGGATACTCGGCCCCGGGGAACGGGACTGCTGGCAACATGGGGATGGTTGCCGGGGATATCAAGTAACAACGGGCGCCCAAGGGCGCCCGTTGTCGGATCAGTCTGACGCGGCCCGCTGTTCGCCGCCTTCGTAAATCATATACGGCTGCGATTCGCCCTTGACCACCGTCTCGTCGACGACGACCTTGCTGACATTCTCCATCGACGGCAGGTCGTACATGGTATCGAGCAGAATATGCTCCAGGATGGTGCGCAGACCCCGTGCCCCTGTCTTACGCTCCATCGCCTTGCCGGCAATGGCCCGCAGCGCATCGTCGCGCAATTCCAATTCGGCGCCTTCCATGTCGAACAGACGCTGATATTGCTTGACCAAAGCGTTCTTCGGCTCGGTCAGGATGGTGATCAGCGCTGCCTCGTCCAATTCCTCGAGGGTCGCCACCACCGGCAGGCGGCCGACGAATTCCGGGATCAGGCCGTAACGGATCAGGTCTTCCGGCTCGACCTCGGCCAGCACTTCCCCGACATTGCGCTTGTCGTCCTTGCTGCGTACCTCGGCGGAAAAACCGATACCGCCCTTGGCGGAGCGGTCGCGGATCACCTTGTCCAGGCCGGCAAAGGCGCCACCGACGATGAACAGGATGTTGGAGGTATCGACCTGCAGGAATTCCTGCTGCGGATGCTTACGGCCACCCTGGGGCGGTACGGACGCGACTGTACCTTCGATCAATTTGAGCAAGGCCTGCTGCACACCCTCACCGGATACGTCACGGGTGATTGAGGTGTTGTCCGACTTGCGCGAGATCTTGTCGATTTCGTCGATGTAGACGATGCCGGTCTGGGCCTTATCGACGTCGTAATCGCACTTCTGCAGCAGCTTCTGGATGATGTTTTCGACGTCTTCCCCCACGTAACCGGCTTCGGTCAACGTGGTGGCGTCGGCAATGGTGAAGGGAACATTCAGCAGACGCGCGAGGGTTTCCGCCAGCAGCGTCTTACCGGAACCGGTCGGACCAATGAGCAGGATATTGCTCTTGGCGATTTCGACTTCTTCCTTTTTACCTTTGACTTCCAGGCGCTTGTAATGGTTGTACACCGCGACCGACAACACCTTCTTGGCACGCGATTGGCCAATCACGTACTGGTCGAGTGTCTCGTTGATTTCGTGCGGATTGGGCAACTTGGAGCTGCCCTCGGTGGCCGCTTCCTGCATCTCCTCGCGGATGATGTCGTTGCACAGCTCAACGCATTCGTCGCAGATGAACACAGAGGGTCCGGCGATGAGCTTGCGCACCTCGTGCTGGCTTTTGCCACAGAACGAGCAGTACAGCAGCTTCCCGTCGTCGCCCTTGCCGTTCTTCTCGTCGCTCATACGTGCTACCTCATCTGACCTGTCAGTGCCCCAATGCACGACATCAAGTCGTCACACGGGAACTTGAGATCCATCATATCGGAATAGGGTCGGAAGACAAGCACGCGAAATGCGCTGATTTTCCGACCCTTTTCCTCGCCTAAATGCGCTTTACGGCCCGGCGCGGTCAGGCTTCGGCGTCAGGGCGGCGCTGTAGCACAGCGTCAACCAAACCATAGCTCACAGCCGCGTCAGCGCTCATGAAATTGTCGCGGTCCGTGTCCTTGGAAATGGTTTCAAGGGACTGACCGGTGTGGTCGGCGAGAATCTTGTTCAACTTCTCGCGGATCAGCAGAATTTCCTTGGCATGGATCTCGAAATCCGTCGCCTGCCCCTGGAACCCGCCCAGCGGCTGGTGGATCATCACGCGGGAATTCGGCAAGCAATAGCGCTTATCCTTCTCGCCCGCGGTCAGCAACACCGCACCCATGGAGGCCGCCTGACCGATGCACATGGTGCTCACGTCGGGGCGGATGAACTGCATGGTGTCATAAATCGCCATGCCGGCGGTCACCGAGCCACCGGGGGAATTGACGTAAAGGTGAATGTCCTTGTCCGGGTTCTCGGACTCCAGGAACAACATCTGGGCGACGATCAGATTGGCCATGTGGTCCTCGATGGGTCCCACACAGAAGATCACCCGCTCCTTGAGCAGACGGGAATAGATGTCATAGGCGCGCTCCCCCCGAGAGGTTTGCTCGACCACCATGGGCACCAGACCCAGGTTTTGGGGATTGAAATCGCTCATGCCCTGCATATCGGTCATCTTACGGCTTCCTTAACGAAATTCGTGTCGGCCCGGCAAAAGAGCGGTCGGGTTCAGATCGCACCACCGACCACGCCCGAGAAAGACATTTGTTCTTCAGTCACTTGGGCCTGATCGAGCAACCAATCGACCACCTGCTCTTCCAGCACCAGACTTTCCACCTGGCGCCGCTGTTCCGGGTTGGTCGCATACCATTGAACCAGTTCTTCGGGCTTTTCGTAAGACGAAGCGAAGTCCTCGATCATCGCCTGCACCCGCGTCTGGTCCAATTCGAGGTTCTGTTCGCCCATGATCGCACCTAGCAACAAGCCAAGGGCGACCCGGCGCTTGGCCTGCTCTTCGAACAGGGACAACGGCAGATCCAGATTGCTCTGCTGCCCCGCCTGCGCCATCTCCTGCTGCGTCTGCTGCTTCACCCGCTCGGCCTCTTCATCGACCATCGCCTTGGGTACATCGATGGGATTGACGGCCAACAACGCATCCATCACGCGCTCCTTGGTCATCTGCCCGAGCTTCTGCTGCAGTTCCCGCGTCATGTTCTTGCGGATCTCGGCCCGCAGGCCTTCCACGCCACCTTCTTCGACACCGAATGCGCTGGCGAATTCATCGTCCACGTCCGGCAAGGTCGGCTCGGCGACCTTGAGTACCTTGGCGTCGAAGGTGACCTGCTTGCCAGCCAGGTGCTCGGCGCGGTAATCCTCAGGGAAGGTGACGTCGAACTTGCGCTCCTCGTCGGCCTTGGCGCCCATCAATGCATCCTCGAAGCCGGGAATCATGGACCCGGAACCGAGTTCCAACGGCACGTTCTCGGCGCTGCCGCCCTCAAAGGCCTCACCGTCCAGATAGCCGGTGAAGTTCATGTGCACGGTGTCGCCGGCCTGGGCCTCGCGGTCCACGTCGGTCCAGGTAGTGCGCTGTTTGCGCAGTTTCTCGATCATGGCGTCGACGTCTTCGTCGGCGACCTCGGCCACCGGCTTGGATACCGTCATGTCGCTCAGGCCGGAGATGGTAATCTCGGGCATGACCTCGAAGGTCGCGGTATAGCCAAAGCCGCCGTCATCGTTGTCATCGCGCAATTCGATGCTGGGCTCACCGGCCGGC
>JASBTJ010000053.1 GCA_030148485.1 Gammaproteobacteria bacterium
TCGGTGAAACTGTCGAGCATGCCCTCGATACGCTGCTCCATCTCGACGAAGCCCAGCGAACTGTTGTTGAACACCAGCAGTTTGACGGGGATGTTTTCCTGCACCAGGGTGAGCAGATCACCCAGCAGCATGGTTAGTCCACCATCGCCGCATAAGGCGATCACCTGTCGTTTGGGGTAGGCCAGTGCAATGCCCAGTGCCTGGGGGTAGGCATTTGCCATGGTGCCGTGCAGCAGACTGGTGAGAAAGCTGCGCTGGCCGTTGGCATGCAGATGGCGCAGCAGCCAGACCATGGGCGAGCCGCCATCCGCAGTAAAGGCCGCGTCGTGATCCGCCAGCCTGTCCAGGGTCTGGGCGACGAATTGCGGGTGGATCAATGTCGGGTCCGGTTGGTCGCCACGCTCGGCCAGTTTGGCCAGGTCTTTCTCGAAGGTCGCGCGGACACGCTGCAGAAAATCGTCGTTGGTACGCTTGGTCAAACGTGGCAACAAGGCATCCAAGGTGGTTGCCACGTCGCCCACCAGCGCCAGATACACCGGGGCGCGGCGCCCGATGCGACTGGCATCCTTGTCCAGTTGCACGATGCTCGCCTTTTGGGGATAGAACTGGGTATAGGCAAAGTCGGTCCCCAAACAGATCAGCAATTGTGTGTCGTTGACCGCATCGTAACCGGCGCGATTGCCGAGGATGCCGTTCATTCCCACGTCGTTGGGGTTGTCGTAGGCCAGAAACTCCTTGGCGCGGGTGGTGTGTACCACGGGCGCGGACAGGCGTTCCGCCAGGGCCACAACCTGGGCGTGGGCATCGCGGCAACCGATCCCGGCATACAAGGTGATTCGATCCGCGTCGTCGATCAGGTCGATCAGCCGGTCGAGTTCCTGGTCGTTCGGGCGGCACAGTGGCATGGGGTGATGCGGCGACCAGGGCAGCGCGTCTTCGCAGTGCTGTTTGAACATGTCGCCACTGACGATGATAACCGCCACCCCGCCTTTGGTGAGCGCGGCCTGGCAGGCCGCGGCAGTAATACGCCGGGCTTGCTCGGGGTGGCTGATGGGCTCGCAAAACACGGCGGTCTGCTCATACAGCTTGCGCTGGTCCACCTCCTGGGGAAACTGCAGACCCTGCTCGGCACGGTCTACGTTGCTTGCGATCATGATCACAGGCGCGCCGTTGCGATGGCTTTCGAAGACACCGTTCAGAAAATGCAGACTGCCGGGACCGGTGGTTCCGGCACAGGCACTCAATCGGCCGGTCAGGTATGACTCACCTCCGGCGGCCAAGGCCCCGACCTCCTCATGGCGCACATGCACCCAGGTCAGCTCCGATCGGCGAATGGCGTCGGTGAGATGATTGATGGTGTCTCCAACAATGCCGTAGCACCGCTGGGCACCGGCCTTGACCAGTGTGTCGACAATCACTTCCGATACGGTTGGCATGCTTGAAGCCTCTGGATGGACGCCTATGTTCAGCAGCGAAGCCGCGTGATGGCGTTATGGCCGCCATCCCAGGGCAGGCGTGGCGCAAAGTCGTCCGGGTCCGCGGCGCGCCACCACCAAGCGTAGGGCGTATCGTCCGGCGCGTCGAGCAGGGTGTTTTCCGCCAGGAAGTGCCAGATCCGGTCAAGGGGCGCGGACGCATTCGCGCTGATGCGATGATGCACGTGGTGCGGTTGCAGGTCCCTGGGATGTTCAAGACCGGCGGCACCCACCACGTCGGACAATGCGACCAGGGTGCGGGCGTGGAAATTTGCTGCGCGTTGGGCCTGCACATCCACCACCAGGCCGTGTTGGCGTCTGGGGTCCTGGGTGGTGATGCCGGTGGGACAGGTGCCGGTATGACAGCGCAGCGCCTGAATGCAGCCGATGGAAAACATGAACGCCCGCGCCGCATTGCACCAGTCGGCGCCAATCGCCAGACATTCCGCCAATCCGGCGGCTGAATACACCTTGCCGCTGGCTGCCAGGCGGATCTTGTCGCGCAGACCTGCGCCGACCAGGGCGTTGCGCACCACCAACAAGCCTTCCTTCAACGGCATGCCCACGTTGTTGGACAACTCCAGCGGCGCGGCACCGGTGCCCCCTTCGGCGCCATCCACCACGATGAAGTCCAGCAGGACGCCGGTCTTGTGCATGGCCTTCATCAGTGCCATGACTTCGTGGACGTGTCCGACGCACAGCTTCACGCCGACCGGCTTGCCACCGGACAACTCACGTAGTCTTGCGGCGAATTGCAGCAGCTCGACCGGGGTATGGAATGCGCTGTGGGCGCGCGGCGAAACGCAGTCTTCGCCCGCTGGAACCTTGCGCGTTTCGGCAATCTCGGCAGTGACCTTGGCGCCGGGGAGCAGCCCCCCGTGTCCCGGTTTTGCGCCCTGACTGAGCTTGATCTCGATCATCTTCACGCTGTCGCGGATCGCCTGCTCACGGAACAGCTGCGGCGAAAAGTTGCCGTCGTCGTCCCGGCAGCCGAAATACCCGGAGCCGATCTCCCAGACCAGATCGCCGCCGGGTTTCAAGTGATACGGGCTGATGCCACCTTCGCCGGTATCGTGATAAAAGCCGCCGATCCACGCGCCCTTGTTCAATGCCTCGATGGCCGCGGCGGACAGCGCGCCAAAGCTCATGGCGGAGATGTTGAGCACGGACACTTCATACGGGTGCTCGCACTGAGGACTGCCGACCCGCACGGTCGGTCTGGTGTCGGGGCTCGTTGCCGGCGTGATGGAATGGCTCAGCCAGCCGTATTCCGGCGAGTCCAGGTCCAGCTGGGTGCCGAACGGATGGGTGTCCGAGGTTTTCTCAGCGCGCGCATATACCAGCCGGCGCGCCTCGTAGCTGTAGGGTGTGCCTTCCTCATCGCCTTCCACGATGTAAGCGCGCAGATACGGGCGCAGCTCGTAAAAAAGCCAGCGTATCCGCGCCGCGACGGGATAGTTGCGGGTCAGGGTGTGCCGGGTCTGTACGGCGTCGTAGAGGCCCAGTGCCACCACCCCGAGGCTGATCGCCAACGGGATTGTCCACAGCGGATTGTGGGTCGTCAGCCAGGCGAACAGCAGGCCGGCGAACAGCGCGCTCAGGGGTACGATGGCGCGTTTGAGGCCGTTGCTGCCCGAATAGGCCCGCCACAGGGAGCTGCGCATTGGCTGAGGTGTCCTGGATGATTCGGTGGGAAACGCGGTGACCGCCGATGCGGCGTGCCCATGCGAACTAAGACACAAGATCGGTCGGATAAGTTTCGTGGTGACAGAGCCTACTGACGTCGATCGGACTGGTAACTGGCCAGGATGCGCTTTACATAAGCCTGGGTTTCGGGAAACGGTGGTATGCCCCCGTAGCGTTGCACGGCCAATTCACCCGCGTTGTAAGCCGCCAGCGAGAGCGCGATGTTCTGGTCGAAGGTGTCCATCAGCCAGCTCAGATACGCCATGCCACCGCGCAGGTTGTCGATGGGGTGCCAGATGTCGGTGACATGAAAGCGCTGTGCCGTGCGGGGGATCAGCTGCATCAGGCCGTGGGCATTGCGGTGGGACAGGGCACGGGCGTTGAAATTCGATTCCGCGGCAATCACGGATAGGACCAGCTTCGGGTCCAGTTGATATTCCGGCGCGAGCAGGGTCACCCAGGTGGTGATCTGCCTGCGGGTGGGATGCGAATGATCGTTGGGGATGCACAGCGGATCGCGACGGGCCGCCGTGCTGGGCAACAACTTCAGCAACCGCCCGGCGTAGACGTCACCCTTGCGCTGGGCGCGCAGCAACCACTCCTTGGCCAGGCCGTCGTCCTGCGCCACACCGCGTCCGTCCAGGTACATCCGCCCCAGGTGATACATGGATTCCGCATCGCCTTGCAGGGCAGCGATACAGTACAGCTGCCGCGCGCGCGCCAGATCGCGCGGTATGCCCTCAGCGTTTGCCAGGCGCGTGGCGAGGTCACGAAACTCCGCCGGCCGTTGCGGGGCGGCGAACGCCGATGCGCCAGTGGCAAAGGCGACGACGATTGCGAGGTGTCGGATCCAGCCGTGATCCATGGTCCATCCCTGTCCGCTGACTGTGCTGCGCAAGCGGATGAATGCAAAGGTCGTTCCCGTTACAACTTTACCGACAAATCAATCGCTTGTACCTGCCGGTGCTCGGCACTGTAAAATTCCCCGACGATTATGCCGGCGGTTTTTCCTTTTGCGTGGCGGCGGTGGTCGGGGCTGTCGTACCGCCCGGGTTCTGTTCCACGGGGGCCGATGGCGCCACGCCGGCGTCGCCGGGCGGTTGGTCCGCGACGGTAGGCGCTTCAGACTTCGGTGCTTCGGTTTCGTCGCCCTGGCCGGTGGTGTCGTCGGCCGCGGTTTGCCCCGCGTCGGATGCGGATTCGTCTGAAAGGGCCGGGGATCGACTCAGCTCCAGTGGCTGGATCACCGGTTCGTCATGCTTGCACAAGGTGTGCGCGCCACTGGCCATGTGTTCGTAGAACGCCCGGTAGTCGTCGGTGAGCTTCTTGAACAACACCGCACTGCGTTCGAAGTGCTGCTCGACGGACTGCTCGTAGTCTTCCTGCTCCTGGCGCAAGGCGGCGAGGGTTTTGCCGCCGGTCTGACTACGCTGCATCAACAGCATCAAGCCAACGCCGATCAGGACACCGACGGCAATGGCAACGGCAACGGCGCCGATCAGGATCGGCGTAAGGGCTTCGGTCATGCGGAACTCCGGACTGGGTCTTCCCTGGGACAGTGGCGGCCATCGTTGGCTGAGCCGGTTTGCGTGACTGCTACTGTATACCAAGATGAGGCGGCCCGGCTGCGTCAGTCGCAGTCGTTACACATACCGTGCACAAATTCCGCGAGTTTGTCGCTATCTGCAGCGAAACGGCGTATTCCTTCGGCCAGTTTCTCGGTTGCCATGGCGTCATCGTTGATTGCCCAACGGAACGCGGACTGGTTGAAGTGGATGGTGTCGCCAGGACCCTGGGGCGTATTCGGGTCCAGCTTGCGCACCAGAGGCGCATCGCTGCCGGCCAGTTCCTTCATCAGCGCCGGCGAAATGGTCAGCAGGTCGCAACCGGCCAGTTCGCGGATCTGGTCGGCGTTGCGGAAGCTGGCGCCCATCACCTGGGTGGAAAACCCCTGGTGTTTGAAGTACCCGTAGATGGCGGTCACCGATTTCACGCCGGGGTCTTCCGCCGGCGCGTAACCCGCCACCCCTTCGTGGGCCTTGTACCAGTCGGTGATTCGTCCGACGAACGGCGAGATCAGGGTGACGCCGGCGTCACCGCAGGCCACCGCCTGCGCAAAGTGGAACAACAGCGTGAGGTTGCAATGGATCCCACGCTTTTCCAGCTCGGTGGCGGCGGCGATGCCTTCCCAGGTGCTGGCGATCTTGATCAGCACACGTTCCTTGTCGACGCCGTTGTCGGCATACAGTTGGATCAACTCCTCGGCACGGGCGATGGTGGCATCACGATCAAAAGAAAGGCGGGCGTCCACCTCGGTGGACACCCGCCCCGGGACGATCTTGAGGATCTCGGTGCCGAAGTTGACCGCCAACTTCTTCATGGTGGCGGCGGTACGCGCCTCAGCGGATTGCACCTGCTTTCGCCCGTAGGCGATAGCCGATTCCACCAACGCCTTGTACTCAGGTTGCTGCGCAGCCTTCAACAGCAACGACGGGTTGGTGGTGGCGTCGGTGGGGACCTGGGCGCGGATGGCGTCGATATCGCCGGTGTCAGCGACAACGGTGGTCATCTGGCGAAGTTGGTCTAACTGATTCATGGCGATCCCTATCCGTTGTGGTTGAGTAGTCAGTTTGGCACGCGACACAGGCCAGAGCCCACACCTGCCTGTCCGAACGGACCTGATCGAACCGCAGCAAGTTCCACGGTGACGATACGTCCTTGTCCTGCGTTGTCCGCTGCTTCGTGAAACAATTCAGCTTCAGAGGACCCTGGACCCATCGCGCGGTCGGTCGCACGTCCGGGGCAAGGCATATCGGCAATCAGGTGGAGATCATGGCCGGCAGTCTGTTCAAACGCCTGTGGCGACGTGCGCTGCAACTGGCCGCCCTGGTCTTGCTCGCACCGGTGCTGGCGATCCTGGTGCTGCGATGGGTCGATCCGCCGACGTCGTCGGTCATCGTACAGGCCCGCGTCGATGCACTGCTCAACGGCCATGATTGGTCCTACGTGCGCCAGCAGTGGACGTCACTGGACACCATGGCCCCGTCACTGCAGCTGGCGGCCATCGCCGCCGAGGACCAGCGCTTTGCCGAACACTGGGGATTCGATCTCGATGCCATCGCCGATGCGCTGGAGAGTCGTGCCCGCGGCGGCCGCTTGCGTGGAGCCAGTACCATCACCCAGCAGGTGGCGAAGAATCTGTTCCTGTCACACAGCCGAAACTGGCTACGTAAAAGCGCGGAGGCGTATCTCACCGGCTGGATCGAGCTACTGTGGCCGAAACGCCGGACACTGGAGGTGTATCTGAACATCGCCCAGTTCAGCGCCCGGGACTATGGCGTGCTGGCCGCAAGCCGCTCCTTGTTCGGGGTGACACCGGCCACGATCACGGAGCACCAGGCCGCATTGTTGGCAGCGGCGTTGCCCGACCCGGACGATCGCCGTCCGGACCGTCCCAGCGCCTATTTGTCGAGCCGAGCCCAGTGGATTCAACGGCAGATGCACCAGCTCGGCTACGCTTACTTACAGCAACTTTGACCGCCACGGCGGAATTTCCCGGGGCCCTGTCGCATCTAGCCGGATGAACGCAGCCAACAGGATCGGCATGCCGGTCGATCCGGGAGATCGCAATGAAGCGTCGAATCCGCTACTGGGTGTCCGCCGTGGTGGCAGGCGCGGGGATTTGCGCCACACCGCTCGCCGCACAAACCCTGACCGTGGATCATCAGCAGGTCGCGCAGTGGAACGGGTTCGCCGATGCGCTGCGCGCAATCCACGAACAACGACTGGCCCGCGGCGATGTGGTCACCAGCGAGGAATCCGGCGGTTACGCCAATCATCCGGATTTTTACCGCGAGGTCAGTTACCGCGACAAACACAGTGGCAAGCTGCTGAGCCGCATCCGTTGGGAGCGGACGCACCCGGATCGGGTTCACAGCATCGAGGTCTACGAGTATGACGACCGTGGCCGGGTGGCCCGTGATTACGCAGCGGTCTATCTGCCCAAGTATCGCAATGCACCGATTCAGACCTTGGTGAACCTGCATCATCACGAAGACGGGCTGCATGCCTACCGACAGTTCGACGCTTCCGGTGTACGCATCTACGAGCAGTGCAAGGGCGAGTTCTTCGGCGAGCCTGTGATGGTCAGCCTGGACGAAGACGAACTGCCGCTACACGCCGGCGTGGTGCCTGACGACGTCGGCGACGCCCTGTATGCATCCTGCTTCGAGCAGATCCCCGGATCGGCCGACCCGTATCTGGCGGCCCTGCAAACCGGGCTGCCCAACGAACGCGACAATGATGCGCGCACCCGCATCGAGTCCGACATCGAACTGCTGAGTGGTCTGATCGGGATCACGCCGGACGAACCGCAATGGTATCTCGACCGTGGCCGGGCGTACTTTCAACTGCACGCCTTCGATGCCGCCGTTTCCGACCTGTCCAAGGCGCTGAGCCTGAACCCCGAGCTGGACGAGGCCTGGTTCTGGCGGGGCATGGCACGCGGTCGGGCCGGCGAGATCCGCGACGGCATCGCCGACCTGTCCCATTTCATCGAGCGTCATCCGGACGACTCCAGGGCCTACACCAAGCGCGGTGTGCGTCACATATGGGCCGGGGATTTCGCCAATGCCCAGTCGGATCTGGAAACCGCCGTGAGGTTGGACGACAGCAATGCCGAAGCCCACGACGATCTGGGTGTGCTGTATGCCCAACAGCAACGCCTCGGGGCTGCCGAGCGCCATTTTCTCAGCGCCATCGCCCACGACCCGACCTATCAGAAGGCCTATCACAACCTGGCGATGGTCGAGCATCTGGCGGGCAATCATCCGGCTGCACTGCAGTGGGTCGATCAAGCCTTGCAATTGGCGCCGAGTTCCCGAAACGCATTGTTGCTCAAGGCCGCCATCCTGCAGGCGCTGGGTCGTCGTGACGAAGCCTTGGCCATCAGCGAGGAGGCGCAATTCCTGCCGGAAGGCAACTGGTCGGAACGTTTCCCGCAGTAGATACGGCATGTGGCTGGTGGTCTGACGCTAAATATTCGCCCTTTTCGGTCGCTGAGGACCCCATGGATCAAGGTGGACAAGCGGCAGGTATCATGGGGCTTTTCGGCAAACGCAAATTTCCCGACGATGGGGAACCGCAGGTTCCCAGCGCGGAAGACATAAAAAAGCTGGTTCCGTTTGCGAAACTCAATCCCAAACAGCTTCACCAGGTAGCCGAGGCCGCGCTATTCGAGCGCATCCCCGGCGGCCCGATCAATACCGGCGATCCGGAAGGGCTGGTGTTCTTGCATCGGGGCCGTGCCGCGGTGGAAACCCAAGGTCAGCCCCGCCAATTGTTGTCCAGTGACCTTCCCGCCAGCGAGTTCGCCTTGCCGCGGGGTCGCGGCCTCCGTGTGCACGCGCTCACGCCCTGTACCTTGCTGAAGATCCCGTCCCGCTTTCTGGTGCTGGCCGGCGGCAAGCTGGCCCCGAAACATCCCATCGATTGGCGGGAATCCGATACTGGCGAACAGCCACTGCTGAACTTCTATTACGACATCAAGAACGGCAACTGCGAGTTGCCCAGCATGCCCGATCTGGCAACGCGCATCGGCAAGGTGATCGACGATCCGAGCACGGCCAGCGAGCGCATCGCCCGGGTCATCCAAAGCGATCCGGCCTTGGCGACGCGGGTGATGAGCGTCGTCAACAGTGCTTCATACAACACCGGCCAGCCGATCCAGAATCTGTCTCAGGCGGTCTCGCGCCTGGGGCGCGAACATATCCGCAATCTGGTGTTCAGCTTCATCGTCAAAGGCATGTTCAGGACCGATTGCACGAAGTTGAAAAAGCGCATGGCGGCGCTTTGGGCGCATAGCTGTCACGTCGGCGCCATCGCGGCAATTCTCGCCAAACACACCCCGGGCCTCGACCCGGAACGGGCCCTGCTGGCCGGCTTGGTCCACGATGTCGGCATCATTCCCATACTCGATCGCGCCCGGGAGCACCCGGAGGTGCTGGACGATCCGGAGGTTCTGGACCGGCTGATCGATCAACTGCGCGACGAGATCGGCGTACAAACCATGCGTCACTGGGGATTCGACCAGCAATTCATCGATATCGCGGCCCGTGCCGAAGACTGGCAACGCCCCGGTGACGCCATACCCGATTACGTGGATGTGGTCATCCTGGCGCAACTGCACGCCTACATCGGGACATCACGGATGGCCGAATTACCCCGGATCGACGAGGTACCTGCGTTCCGTAAACTCGCCGGCGGCACCCTCACGCCACGGGGTTCGATGATGATCATCGACAACGCCAGCCGTGAAATCGAGGAACTTCGACGCCTGCTGTCTGCGGGTTAGGGGCGCTAATCCCCGTCCTTTACCCGGATCGCCAACACATCGCAGCCGGCCAGGTGCAACACGCCGTTGGCTGTCGAACCAAGCAGCAACTGCAGCCCATGGCGCCCGTGACTGCCCACCAGGATCAGGTCCACCTCCAGTTCCTCGGCCAGTCGGGTGATGCCGTGTTTGGGCACCCCCAACTCGGCTCGCCAGTCCACGTCGGGTAGCGCCAAGCCTGCCACCAGGGACGCGAGTCGGCCCTTAGCCTTGTCCAGCAGGAGGGCATCCATCTGCAGGTCGTCGGGTAACGGGACCTCGCCGCCATAGGCGGCGGGCATGTAGTCGACGATATGGGCCAGGGTCAGGCGGGCGTCGAAAACGCTCGCCATGGACACGGCGTGGTCGATCAAGCGTTCCTGGTCATCACCAAAATCCAGAGCCAGCAACAGGTGTTTGTAGATTGCCATCCAGATCCTCCTGAGTCGGGGTCATTCGTCGCGCAAAGCCGTAACCGGATCAAGTCGCGCCGCCTGTAGCGCCGGGACCACACCGGCAAGGGTGCCGATGGCGGCGGCGACCACCAGGGCGAGCAGGGTGAAGTCCCACGCCAAGTGGGTCGGCAGCGCCGGAATCAACCAGCCCAACAGCCAGGCCCCGCCGGCACCGACCACCAGTCCGGCAACACCCCCCAGGACCGCCAACAGCACGGCCTCGGCCAGGAACAGGGATAGCACTTGGCGTCGGCGTGCGCCAAGGGCGCGCAACAAGCCGATTTCCGCTGTACGTTCCTTCACCGCGATGGTCATGATGGTCAGGATGCCGACACCGCCCACCAGCAGCGAGATCCCCCCCAGCGCGCCCACCGCCATGGTCAATACATCCAGCACAGAGCCGAGGACATCGAGCATCTGATCCTGGGTGGTGATGGTGAAGTCTTCCTCACCGTGGCGGCGCAGCATCACGGTATGCACCTCGCGAGCAATCCTGTCGGCCCGGACGCCCGGCGTGTAGAGCAGATCGATTTCCATCAGGCTTTCCCGATCGAACATCGCCATGGCCCGCGCCACCGGGATGAACACCGTGTCGTCCAGATCGAATCCGAGCATCTGTCCTTTCGATGCCATCACGCCGATGACACGGTAGCTTTCGCCGCCGATGCGGATGCGCTCGCCCAACGGCGTCCGCGTGCCGAACAACTCGTCGCGCAACTTGCTGCCGAGCACCGCATAGGCGCGGGCACGACGCGGCGGGTCCTGGGGCAGAAAGCGCCCCAGCGCGGCATGCATCTGCCAAACCTGGGGCACCTCGCCGTTGACCCCAAGCACCATGGTGCGTCTGCTGCGGGACGCATGCTCGACGGCGGCGTTGCCCTGGATCATCGGTACCACGGCACGCACCTTGGGCAACGCGCGCACCGCGTCCGCGTCTTCAAGACTGAGCGGTCGCACGTTGCTGACCACCGCGCCGGACATGCCCATGGTGCCGGTCTTGCCCGGCGTGATCGCCAACAGATTGGTGCCGAACTGGGTGAACTCGTTGAGCACGAAACGTTGGATGCCTTCACCGATCGCCGTGAGCAACACCACGGCGGCAATACCGACCGCGATACCCAGCCCGGTCAGCAGGCTACGCATACGCTGCCCCCGTACCGCGCCGCCCGTCATGCTGATCAGATCGAGGGTTCGCATGGTGGTCAACGTCCGGTGAGGGCCCGTACCGGGTCCATACGGGCCGCGCGGCGCGCCGGTGCCAGGCCGAAGACCAACCCGGCCAGCAACGCCACGGTGACCGCCGCGAGCGGCGCCCAGGTCGGCGCGGCGAGTGGGAAATCGGGAAACGCGGCCCGCAGCGCCGCTGTGCCGGCGGCAGCCAGCAACAATCCGGTGCCCGCGCCGGCACCCGCCAGCAGCAGCGATTCCACCAGGAACAGTCGCAATATCTGCCGATTGGCGGCGCCCACTGCCTTCATCAGCCCGATCTCGGCGGTGCGCTGCGACACGGATACCAACATCACGTTCATGATCAGGATGCCGGCCACCACCAAGCTGATCGCCGCGATGCCGCCGACGGTGAAGGTGAGGGCGCGCAGGATCTTGTCGAAGGTCGACAGCAGCGCGTCCTGGGTGATGATGGTGACGTCGTCCTCGCCGTCGTGGCGGGCGCGGATGATCTCCCGCGCCGCCCGCTGTGCGGCCGGGATCGACGCCAGGCTGCGTGCCTGGATAAGCACCCGGAACAGGCCCGGCGTATTGAACAAGGCCTGCGCGCTGGCCACCGGGATGATGACCATGTCGCCCAGATCCTGGCCCAGCGATTCGCCACTGTCGGCCAAGATCCCGATCACGCGAAAACGACGGTCGTTGATACGCACCCATTCGCCCAGCGCATGACGGTGACCGAACAGTTCCTGCTTCAAGGTGCTCCCGAGCACCGCAACGGCCGCACCCCGGGTCGGATCCCCGGCGGGCAGGGGATCGCCTTGGGCAATATCCAGGTGACGGATGGGGAACAGCTCCGGGGTGGAACCCAGCACCGAGACCTCCCGCGACAAACCGCCATGGGAAACCGGGGCATTGCCGATGGTCAGCGGGGCGACCCGCAGGATCGCCTGGCTGCGCAGCATGGCCAGCGCGTCGTCCAGCGTCAGGTCACGCGGCGTCGCGCCGAGCAGCGGCGGCGCGCCACCGGTGGTTTCGTTACGACCCGGCAACATGATCAGCAGGTGCGTGCCCAGCGAGGCGAATTCGTTGACCACGTACCGGCGCGCCCCTTCACCCAGGGCGGTCAACAAGACCACAGACGCCACACCAATGCTCATCGCCAACAGCATCAACCCGGTGCGCAGGCGGGCCCCGCGCAACGCACCCGCCGCCATGCGTAGATTGTCGCCCAGATTCATTGATCGGACTCGATGGCGCCGTCGAGCATGCGGATACGCCGTCGCGCCCGGGCACCGATTGCCGGGTCATGGGTCACCACGATCAAGGTGATGCCCTGATCGTTCAGTTGCTCGAGGACCTTGATCACCTCGCCGCCGGAATGCTGGTCCAGGTTGCCGGTGGGTTCGTCCGCCAGCAACACCTGCGGCTGCATGACGATGGCCCGTCCGATGGCAACTCGCTGGCGTTGTCCACCCGACAATTGGTTGGGTGTATGCCGTGCCCGGTCGCTCAGTCCCATGGCCTGAAGGACCTCGGCGACACGCCGTTCCCGTTGTGCCGGCGCCACCCCGGCGAGGGTCATCGGCAGGGCAATGTTCTGCGCCGCGGTCAGGCGTGGGATCAGGTGGAAGGCCTGGAATACGAAGCCGATGTGATGTTGGCGCAATCCCGCGCGCGCCTCTTCGTCCTGTGTGGTGGTCTCGGTGCCTTCCAGGCGGTAATGGCCGGCATCCGGGCGATCGAGCAGGCCCAGGATGTTCAATAGGGTCGATTTGCCGGACCCTGATGGTCCCATGATCGACAGATAGTCGCCGTCGGCAATGCTCAGGCTGACACCACGCAGACCGTGCACGATCTCGTCACCCACCTGGAAACGACGTTCAACGGCCTGCAGTTCGATCATCGGGGGAGGCTCATTGCAGTTGCGCTTCGCTGACCTGCTTGGCAGGTGCGCCATCGGCCAGGCCGTCGGCGTCCGGGTTGGTGACCACCTGATCACCGGCCTGCAACCCGTCGGTAACCTCGGTGAACTGCCAATTTGCCGCACCGGTCTTGACGTCCCGCCGCGCCACCCGGCCTTGGTCACTATCGAACACGTAGACCTTATCGCCTTCGAGCAAGGCCTGGCTCGGCACCCGCAACACATCCTGGCGGCTGGACAGGATGATATCCACGTCCGCGCTGTAGCCGGCCAGCAGGCGGGGACGATCCTCGCCATTGGTGAACTCCACCTCCACCGAGACGGTGCGGGCCTGCTTTTCCAGGTCGACCACATAATTGCCGATGCGTCTGACCTTGCCGGCGAAGGCCTGCTTACCAAAGGCATCCAGGGTGATGCGGGCCGGCTGGCCCACGGCAACCCCGGCGGCGTCCACCTCGTCGATCGGGGCGTCGACGTAGAAACAACCGGTGTCGATCAAGTCGACCGCGGGTGGGGTAGGGATGCCGGGCGGTGAGGGCGTGACGTATTCGTTCAGTTCGCCGGTGACTTCGGCGACCACCCCGTCGAACGGCGCCGTCAGACGGGTGCGGGCCAGATTCGCTTGCACCACGCCCACCCGCGCCTCGCGCACCCGGGCGGACATGTTCGAGGCCTCGCATTCGGCGGCGCGGGACCGTGCCTGGGTGCGCGCACGGTCACGAATCTCTTCCGACACCAGCTTGCGGGCGAACAGGGTTTGCTGACGCTCGGCGTCTCGGCGGGCTTCGTCCGCGTTAAGACAGACCGCGCGAGCGGTGGCGCGGGCCGCCTGGGACTCACGACGAGCCAGCTCGAGCTCCGCCACGACGTCGTCGTTCCACAACGCCAACAGGAGTTGGCCTTGTTTGACATGGTCGCCTTCGTGGATCGGCAATTGGGCGATCTGCCCCCCGGCACTGGGCGACAGCTTGGCGCGGCGGCATGCGGTGACGGTCCCGGCGCGGGTATTGCTTACGGTCCGTTCGACCACCCCCCGGGCGACATCCGCGACGGTGACGGGAACCGGTTCCGGTCGGCTTTGCCACCAGATCCCCAGGCCTACGAGCAGTACAACCCCGATCGCCAGCAACCCCCGTGCCGCACCCTTGCTCATGTCCTTCCCTCTTTGCCGGCCAGCAGCAGACCTGGTGGCAACAGTGTCCTGGTCCGCATCCTATAATGCGCTGCCATCGAGGATATCTGAACATGTTCCAGCTGCATCCCCAACTTGCCGCCGACTGCGTGACACTCGGCACCTTTCCGCTCAGCCAGCTGTTGATGCTGCGCGACGCGAACTATCCCTGGTTTCTACTGGTTCCCGCGCGCAGCGGAATTGGGGAGATCCATCACCTGGTCGAAGCGGATCGTCAACAGCTGTTGCACGAATCGGTCTGCCTGTCCCAGGCCATCGAACAGGCATTCAAGCCTGACAAGCTGAACGTCGCCGCGCTCGGCAACATGGTGCCGCAGCTGCATGTGCACCATATCGCACGCTATCGCACGGACCCGGCCTGGCCGGCGCCGGTGTGGGGTAGGGTGCCCGCCAGTGCCTACACTGACGACGCGGCGATGATGACTGTGGCTGATCGCCTCACAGGGGCCTTGCCGCTGGACGCGGGTTTCACCCCAATACCTTGAAGCGGGCGGTCAGTGGAGCTTGATCTCCGGGTGTACGCTGGCCCGAAACTGGTGGGCGATGGATAGCATCGCGGTACGGTACATACCGAACATGGCCAGTTGATGCAGCTTGTACAACGTCAAATACACCATGCGGGCGAAGAAGCCTTCGACCATGACGCTGCCGGTCAGATTGCCCATCAGGTTGCCGACGGTGCTGTACTTGCCCAGCGATACCAGCGATCCGTAGTCGCGGTAGGTGTATTGGGGCAGCGGTTTGCCCCGCAACCGCGCGCACACGGTTTTCACCAAGGTGGACGCCTGTTGGTGGGCTGACTGGGCCCGCGGCGGTACCCATTTGCCGTCCGGAAGCGGGCAGGCGGCGCAGTCGCCGAGGGCGAAGATGTTCTCGTCCCGGGTGGTCTGCAGCGTCGGCAGCACGACCAATTGGTTGATGCGGTTGGTTTCCAGGCCCAGGTCCGACAAGAAATCGGGCGCCTTGATGCCCGCGGCCCACACCCGGATTCCCGCGCTGAAGAACTGGCCCGATTCGCAGCGGATGCCTTCTTCGGTGGCCTCCACCACCCGTTCGTTGGTGTGCACCTGGATATCGAGCTTGGACAGCTCCTGGTGGGTGGCCTCCGACAGTCTCGGCGGCAGGCCAGGAAGGATAAGGTCCGCTGCCTCGATGATATGGATCTTGATGTCCTGGGGGGTAATGCCATCCAGGCCATAGGCCTTGAACAGCCGGGTCACCTTGTGCAGCTGCGCGGCCAATTCCACCCCGGTTGCACCGGCGCCGGCAATGGCGACATCCAGGTCATGGTCCTCGGAAGGGCGGGCGTGGGCGTGCACCACCAGGGTGGATTCGAGCAGCTTGCGCTGGAAGTTTTCCGCCTGTTCATGGGTGTCGAGGAACAGGCAGTGGTCGCGCACGCCGGTGATGCCGAAATCGTTGCTGATACTGCCCACCCCGATGATCAGGGTGTCGTAGCCGAATTCCCGCGCCGGAATCAGCTCCTTGCCCTGATCGTTGTAGGTCGGCGCGACCTTGATGACCTGGCGCTCCCGGTCGATCCCGGTCATGCGCCCCAGACGAAAGCGAAAGCCGTTGTTGGCCGCCTGGGCAAGATACTCGATCTGGTTCTCGTGGGAATCGAAGGTGCCTGCGGCCACTTCGTGGAGCAGGGGTTTCCAGATGTGGGTGCGACTGGCGTCGACCAGGGTGATTTCTGCGCGTTTCTTTTTGCCGATCTTTTTGCCGAGTTTGGTGGCCAGTTCAATACCACCGGCCCCACCGCCGACAATGACAACGCGGTGGAGCGATTGGGTGTCCGACATGGTGACTCCTTGACTGCAACGACATGCCCCGGTTGGCACCGGAGCCATACAAGGATTCTATCGGCACATGCAGCAGGAACAAGAGAATTTTTACAGCGACGTGAAACCCTAACGAATATTCAGAAGATATAACGGGTTGTAGGATATTTTTAACAAGTCGCTAAGCATTCATGGCCCGCGCCAGACTAGCCAGCGCCTTGTCGATCTGTGCCGCATGGTTGTGCAGGTGGGGCGAGAATCGTATGCCGCCGCCCCGAGGGGCTGTGACGACCCGGTCCGCCATCAGTTTCTGCCAGATTTTCACGTTGTCGTGGGGCGACACCGGCACAACCACGATCCCGGAACGGCGTGTCTCCGGGGGCTTTCCCCCGGCCAAAGAAACCCCCATTTCACCCGCTTGTTCAATGAGATAGCAGTTCAAGCTATCGACATGGGTGAAGATATGTTCCACGCCCGTTTCCAGGATCGCCCGAACGCTCGCGGCCAGTGCATGCACCCCCAGCATGTTGGGACTGCCACACTCGAATCGGCGCCCTGAATCCGCCGGTAGCCAGTCCGGCGCATCGAAGGCGCCGACGTCGGCCACCATGTGCCAGCCGAACTGCGTCAGACGCAGCCGGGGGCGCAGTTCCTCCCGACAGTAAAAGACACCCAGACCCTCTGGCCCGAGCAACCATTTATGGCCATCGGCTGCGACGAAATCAGCCCCGCAGGCCTGCACATCGAACGGAATCAGCCCGAGGGACTGGATGGCGTCCACACAAAACAGCACGCCCCTGTCCCGGCAGGCCTGGCCAAGCCGCACCAGATCGATGCGCAAGCCGGTCGCGTAGTGCACGGAGCTGACGGCCAGCAGGCGGACGTCGGCCGTCAATGCCTCGATCAAGGCCGCCTCCGGATCCGCTGCCCGGTTCACATCGACACCAACAAAACCCACTCCCTGATCCGCCAGCGCAAGCCAGGGCAGGCGATTGGAGGGAAAATCATCGACGATCCCCACCACCGCGTCGCCCGGACGCCAATCAAGCCCAGCGGCCACGAAGGACAAGGCCTCGGAGGTGTTCTTCACCAAGGCGATGTCGTCGCTGCTCGGCGCATTGAGCAGGGTGGCCAATTGCACCCGCAAGTCCGCTTCCACGGCCGCCCAGGCGGGGTAATGTTCCGCACCCTGAAAACGATTCTGAGCCGCGAAATCGGTGACCGCGCGGGCCACCGCCGTCGGCCAGGGCGCCACCGCGGCGTGGTTCAGGTAGATCAAATCGGGGTCGAGGTCGAACATGACGTTACCGCAGCGGCATTGAGGGCTGTCCGCCATTAGAACGCGGATGGCCGGCTGGATGGAACCGCCTGCGCAGGGCCCTGAACCGTCGCCCCGTTGACCTCGGTCGCCCGGGATTCGCTGGCGTCAGATCCCCAACCAGATCCGCAACGGCAACGCCACGTAGGCGGCGAAAAAACCCACCGACCAGATCGTGACCGAGGTCCAATAGATTCGCCGGTTCCATCGGTCGGCCTTGCCGCAGGCGGCGCCTAAGGCGGCATCGGTGGGGCAGTGGCGACCTGAGCGGAACATCAGCCAACCGCTGACCACCAGCATCAACCCGGAGAATGCGAACACCCAGATCTTGTAGTGGGTCAGCGTGACCAGGAACGGGAAGGTGCTGGTAATTGCCACCACGGTGGCGCCCAGACCCAGCGACACGAAGACGATCGGCAGCGCACAACAGAGCAGGGTGCCGGTGGTGGTGAACAGCGTGAATACCGTTACGCCCCGGTCCCGGCTCAGGGTGGGCGCATCGGGCGTGCGGTCAGACATGCCGATGGCCTCTGTTGCGGGATACTGCGCATATCGCAATGCCGTGATCTGTCATCGCCTTCGACCTCACTCGGGTGTCTTTTTCATGCTGCGGAAGGTGAAACCGGCATCGCTGAATAAGGTCCTCATCTGCTGCTCGGTCAGTACCTGTCCATCCGCCACATCGACGCTGACGATGCCGTTATCGAGGTCCACATCGATATTGCTGGTGCCGTCGATGGCCTTGAGCTTTTTCTCCACTCCATAAGCGCAGTACGGGCATGCCAAGCCGTCGACACGCATCTCGTAGTGGGTCCCGGCGCCGGCGGCGAGGGCGCCTTGCATCAACATCAGGGCAAGGGTGCCTGCAAATAAACGGTTTTTCATATTCAATAGCTCCTGTCACTTACCAATGACCGCCGATTGAGCGGATAGATTCAAAGATGCCACTCGAAGGTCGCGTGGGCCCGATAGTCCGACTCGGCCTGGGTGCCGTTCAGGTCGTGAAAAACGGGAATCTGCACACCGGCCTTGATGGCGAAATTGCGCTTGGTCCAAAAAATGCCGGGGGACACAAACCATTCGGTGCCACCGCTGTTGGACAGCCGAACGCCACCCTGACGGGCCTGCCGCGCATATTCGCCGTTCAGTTCAAGCAACCAGACGGTGTCTGCTTCGAGGTATTTGGTTTGTCGCGGTCGAATGCCGCCAACCAGGTCGAGCAGTATCTTGTCGCCCCGTTGAAAACCTGCCTTGTTCTTGCCGTTGGCCCGATAACGGGCGCTTACCCAGCGATACCACTTGCGGCCCTCATAGCCGTAACTGAGTCCCAGTACGGCGTCGGTCGTTCCCTTGTCCAGTGACGGCACGCCCCGGTCGGACGCGGTATCGGTTAGCAATTTCAGATGCACCGCCGCAGATTGCTGCAGGCCCAGGGAGTCCGCGCGCCAAAAACGATACTTGGTGAACAGACCCAGATCCCCAGCGCCGCGGTTCGTGTTCGCGCCTTGATCCTTGACCACATAAGGCAGATCCACACCCGCCGCCCAGTCCCCGGAAAGGCCATAGGTCAGCTCCAGTACTGCCGCTTGCTGTTTTTCATCGCCGGCCTTGTCCGCATCCAGCGCCAGCGCCGTCTCGACGCCGCCTTTGTACAGCACGTGCGGCCCGATGCCGAAAATCGGGTCGTGGGCCATGGCCGGCGTACCAGACAATCCCCAGGCGCCCAATGCACACAGCCATTTCCACATCGTGTTTTTCATCTCACCTCCAACCGCAGCCCAACAAACTCAGTCCAAGCGGCATGGCGCCACCTGGTGTGACGTGAGGAGCCTACTGTCTGGAGTCGACTCCAGGTCAAACCGGTGACTGTGCTTATGGGTAGTAGCTGGGATGTCGGGCGCTATCCGCGCTCAGGTAGGGCCGCTAAGTGTGGTCGAATCGCCCGCAAACCGTCCTGCAGCAACAGGGTGTCTAGGCCCATGGGACAAGGCCTCCGGGCCGATTTCGCGGCGTCTGGTTATGCGCATAATGTATATTATGTAAAATATCGGAAGCGACTACAAAAAAATGGGAAAAATATATTAACGCCCAACAACTTACGTGGATTGTCAGAAATGCGAGAATTGCAGTCGCCATCACTTAAACCCCCTTATTGTAAATACTATGGCGGTTTGATTAGCCGCTTCATCCAACACCTGCGCGCTTTGCGGTACAGTTCCGGCACCGTCGCCCGTTGCGAGGCAGTCCTTGGGCGCGCAGGCGCGCGTTTCGACCTCGCCGCGCCCACGAGGGAGGCCCTGCGTCGTTACGCGGGCGAAAGGCGCAGACAGGTGGCGCCGGGCACAGTAAACGGCGAACTGTCCGCCCTGCGCAGGTTCTACGGTTGGGCGTGGGACATGGAATATCTGCTGCTCGACTACCGCGATTTTGTGCCTTGCGGCGCACGAGTTCCGCGCCGCCTCGTGCGCTACCTGACCGAAGCGGAAGTCGGGCGTCTGCTGGCAGCGCCGAATCTGGCCGATCCGGCCGGGTTCCGCGACCACGTGCTGCTGTGCCTGGCCTACGAAACTGGACTGCGCGCCAGCGAGCTGGTGCAACTTGGGCTGGGCGACGTGCTGCCCGATCGCACGGTGGCTGTGGTCGGGGGTAAAGGCCGCGTGGACCGGTTGGTGCCGATTAGTGAGAAAATGGCAAACCTGCTCAATGCGTGGGAAACGGTCCGGCGCAATCTTGGGCCAGGCAAGCGGGCGGCGCTGTTCGTAAACCGCTATGGGCGCCAATTCGCGTCTGGTCGCTCGGTGTGGGTCATCGTGAACAAATACGCCCGCGACGCCCTTGGCCGTGGCCGTGGTTATGAACTGCTGAGCAGCACCGGCAGACGCAAGCCCTGGTCCGGCTATTACCCGCATCTGCTGCGCGCCAGCTTCGCAAGCCACCTGCTGGCCAACGGATGCGATTTGCGCGCTGTACAGGAAATGCTGGGACATGCGCAGCTGTCTACAACTGGCCGCTACCTGGGCGTGGACCTGGCCACGCTGCGGCGGGAAATTGCAAAACATCCGCGGCACGGGTAGTCCAACCTTGGGCTTGCCGTGCTTCATTGTCTGGTCCTCCCTGCCCTAGCCGCATCCGGCAGCTTGCGCAGCCCGTCAACCAGTTCCCGATATTGCCGTAGGGTCAGGTCCTTGCATGTGGTTACGCCGACGCGCTGCAGGCGGGCTTCATAGTCTTCGCGGTCTAGGCCCTTCTGTCGCAGGGCTAGAACATGTAGGAACTTCACACGGTCTGGGGTCATGCGGAAGCGCGGCTGCGCCAATGGCGTATAGCAGGCGCCGCATATTTTGCTGCTGCTCTGGTTCCAAGTGCCGCATCGCTGGCACTGGCGCGTAGGTGGTCGACGCGACATTAGGAAGCGGGCCTATTATCGAAGTCGGCCGGTCGATCGAGCATCTGCATTTCGTCCGCGATGATCTCGGTGGTGTAGCGATCTTGGCCCTGCTGATCCTGCCATTTGCGGGTCTGTAAACGACCTTCCAGATAGACCTTCGAGCCTTTTTTCAGGTATTCGCCGGCGATCTCGCCGAGGCAGCGGAACAGTACCACGCGGTGCCACTCCGTCTTTTCCTGCTGCTCGCCGGTGTCCTTGTCCTTCCAGGTCTCAGACGTAGCTACGGTGATGTTGCACACCGCGCCTCCGTTGGGCATGTAGCGAACCTCTGGGTTCTGCCCCAGGTTGCCGATCAAGATGACTTTATTAACGCCTCTGCTGCTCATGTCCATCCCTTCGTTTGTGTTGGTATGTGCGCAACGTCAAATCATGCGTGGGCAACTATCTGCACCACGTTAGTGGCGCCTTCCAGCGGGCTGCGAGTCGAGATCGCGCCCGTGGTCGTGACGTGGGTGTAGATCATGGTGGTGTCGACGTTGCTGTGACCCAGCAGCTCCTGCACGGTGCGGATGTCTGCGCCGGCTTCTAGCAGGTGCGTGGCGAAACAGTGCCGGAATGTGTGCGCCGTGACGCGCTTGTCGATGCCGGCTGCAATGGCAGCCGACTTGATCGCTTTGGATACTGCGGATTGGTGCAGGTGATGCCGGCGGCGTTGCGTCTGGTCGCGCGGATCTGGCGCGATGGTGGTGGCCGGAAAAAGGAACTGCCACCCGAATTCCTTGCGGGCGTTGGGATACTTGCGGGCCAGCCCGCCCGGCATGTAGGCATCGCCAACGCCGTTGGCCAGGTCGCGGCGGTGAATCCGGCGCACGTCCTCGATGTGGTGGCGCAGGGGCTCCACCAGCGGCGCTGGCAGCATGACAACGCGGTCCTTTGCGCCCTTGCCAAATCGCACAGTAACCGTGCGGCGACGCAGGTCAATGTCTTGAATGCGCAGACTGAGGGCTTCTTTCTGCCGCAGGCCGGACCCGTACAGTAATGACACGATCAACCACCTCACACCAGTGACACGCCCGATAACGGCCATGGCCTCATCGCGTGACAGCACTGTCGGCAATCGCTTGGGCTTGCGCGATGTCTGGTGCGCTGAAAAGTCTCCCAGTTCCTGATCCAGTACATGCGCGTACAGAAAGTGGATCGCATTTTTTGCAACACTCTGTGTTGACTGCGACACCTGCCGATCTCTGGCGAGGTGGGTTAGGAAGCCGGTGATCTTCTGTTCGGGTGTCTCGTCCGGGTGCTGGGCACACCAGCGCGCATATCTGCGAATCCAGTGCAGATAGGTTTTTTCGGTGGCCAATGCCATGTGCTTCCTGCGCAGGACGTTGGTTGCTCGGTCGATGACTTCGTCCAGTTTCATGCCGACTCCGTGTTCAATATTCCATCATGCGTTTGAATCTCTGTTATGTTTTAAAGTCTGTAGTTTTCCCAGGTTTCCTCGTCCGGCTGCTCTTTGCTAACAGACACGCACCAATTGGTTTCATCTTTCGGATCAATGTGTTTATAGCCACCATCACAACCATTGACATAGTCTCCGCCTTCCTCCCATTCACCGCATGGGGCCAAATCATTTGATAGGCAGGCACATTCCCCAGGGTAATAAAGCCCGTCAAACCCATCTCGTTTTAACTCCGTTGCTACTTCGTCTGGTGTCTTCATATTTACCTCCAAAAACATAACCACCACATAGAGCGCGACGGCAAAAAGCGCCGCGCCTCATGTGAGGCCGTTCAAATGCGCTGGGACTCTGCCCATCGGTTCAGTTCTTCACACTGCTCGCCGGTCAAGATGATGTATGGCCCAGTAAGCCCGAGCGCGGTTAGTTTGATCCCAGTGCTGTCAACGCTGCACACCTCGCATCGATCGCTGATTTCTTTTATCGCCTCTGGGGTCAACTGCGCATTTGAACAAGCCGGTGAAGCAGACCATGAGTGTGGGTCGCGCCCGCACACTCCAACGCACTCTAGAACTGGGTCTTTACATCTGCACATCGGCTGGTATCCCTTCATGGCTTCTTACCTCGTCGTTAGGCGACTCAGTTCCACGCCCATGTCAGATGCCGCAAAATCCACAGCACCGCCTCGATTCCGGCCCATCCGATAACTGCGATAATGCAGGCCATGAAAATCAGATCGCCGTCACTTGGTCCGTACATACGTCACCACCTTTTTCAATCCCAGCTTTCGCAGTATTGCGGCGCTCGGGTTGCATTTCTCGCCGTCCCTCAGTCGCAGCAGGTAAGCGGCGTCGCAGTCCAATACTCTCGCAGCAGCGCGTAGGCCGCCATACTGCGTTTCTAACTCACGAATGCGTGCGCCTAACAAGTCGGTCAATCCGATGCCTTCGTCGCTGCGCTTCTCAGTCACGGCTTACCTCCATCGTTAAAAGGCAGCGCACCCGCCGCCAGTTCTGTACTTTTCCCGCTCCGCTTTCGGCAGGTCGGCAAACTCTTGGCACACCTTCCAAAACACGCGGCCCGCTCGTTTCCTCGGCTCCCCGTCTTTTTTCAGCGGCCATGGGCCGCAATAGGCGTGGTATTCAAAGTGCCAACCCTTGAAGTAGTACGTGCGCGGGCCGCAAATCCAGCCTGTCGGCCCGCCGCTATTCGGTGGGTATCTCATGGGTTGCCTTTTAACAAGTCGTGCAAGCCGCTTTCGCTCGGACCTCCGCGCTTCGCGCTCCGGCCACTTCACTCAGCGTTAGGCGTCAAATAAATCATCGCAATCTCTGTCTTTATCGTAGCTTTGGCATTCTGGCGCTAGGCAGTTCTCCCAATGCTCCGGCTTCTCAGGTATTGGGCAGACAGTGAATCGTGCATTGCACGTCTTGCATCTACGCACAAGAATCCGTGTACCATATTCGTTTACCGCGTTATGGCAACCGGGGCATTCGAGCGCGTCTGTACCGGTTGGAAACACGGATACCCATTTGTGCCCGCAGTCACTACAAACAATCGTCGCTGTAGTATGTGGCCTTGCATCATCAATATTTGTTACTGTTCCCATATATCCTCCTAAAATCGCCTAACAAGTGCATCAAGGCGACAACAAAAAGCGTTGCGCCTTATGCTAGTCGTTATGCCACGCTAACCACTGTGCGGTTCTTCACCACCACACTAAGTCCTTCTGGGCCTGGGTACTTACCATCCCCCATCGCCTCAATGGCCCGCACATTGTCTGCGGTTAGTATCTGTTGTTTGATCTGTTCAATATCCAACCCCATAGCCCGTTCCATGAAACGAATAATGGCGTGTTCGCTTACTACAATCTCGGAGTTCTGTAGATCGGATATTTCTCTACAAACTGACTTTAGGGCGTTCAGGGCTTTGGAATGCGCCTGCTGCTTTTCCTTGGCATCTTTCTCCAAAGCCTTAATATCAACTTCCAACTTCGCCTTGCGAGTTTGTAGCTGTTTCAGTTGTTGACTGTTCTTTACGCTCATTTCAATATCCAGTAAGGCATAACAATCGCACCCAGCCGAGCCGCTAACGCGGCCTGCTGGTGACTGGTCGTTAGCGCGCCTTCTCGCGCTTCGTGCGTAGTCTGGCCGCGCATTTTCTGAGAGCTTCTCGGTCCTCTGGGTAAACCCAGGCCCATCCCTTTACCAACCCCTGTTCGCGCTTGCGGGCCTCGCTTTCTCGAACCCGCTGCGCGCCTGTCCTTACACCGCTCACAGGTAGTAAATCTCGGGGTTTCCAGACTTGGTGTATGCCCCACCCAGTTCGTAGCTCGGGGTCGTGCCGCGTCGCTGATCCTGTTCCAGAATGTCCAGCGCCTCGTAGAGCGTCTCATCGTAGTTGATCCCTTCTCGGGCCGTTGCATCAAACCATGCGCGGAACTCGGTTTCGTCGAAGTCGTTAAGTTCGGTGTTTAGGTCCATGTGTCTGTCCTCGGCGTTAGTTGCTAACATTGTAATGGCGATTATAGGTGTTAGTTGCTAACTGTCAAGAGCCAATCCAAACTTTTTTGGCTAGGCGGCGCATCAACCGCCGTGCGTGTGGCAAAAAATACCGCACTCGAAGTCCAAATTTTTCATAGGTCGTCCCTTCGCGTCTGCTGGCAATTCGTCTAGGTAAATCCTGGGAGAGATGAGTTTTCTCACGCCTCGGCTATCCGGTTCAGAGTGAAGGCAGGTTTTGGTTCTATCGTCATACCAAAGGCTATCTTCGTGCTTGCTGCAAAACGCCAAGAACTTCGGGTGACACCGTGTTAATTTGGCACCTATGCGGCGTGATTGTTCTTTTCTTGCCTGAAATACATCGTAGGCTACGCGCCTTACAAAGTTCCAATACGTTGGTGAGGAGGCTTTAACACACCCTTTGCAGTTTGCGTTCGGCCAACCTTCTTCGTATGACCGAGGCGGGGCGATCCCTACCTCTTTAAGATACTTGTAGCAGTCTGCTCTGCTCATTCCTGCCTCTATCAGCACAGGTAGTGTGTTGCGCCTTTCCTGCTCCTGAAAGTTACAAAAGCGAGATTCCTCTCCAGCCGCAAACCCCAAAACGTGCCAGTCAATATCATTGTCCATTTCAAACTGCTGGCGGGCCATCTTTTTTAGTTCGAGTGTGCAAGGTGCCCCGGCATTCCCAGACATATAACCACGCCGTTCCCACACTTCAACAGCGGAGCAATTCGGGTACTTGTGATTTTTAACTGTCTCAATGGGCAGCCTAAGCCATGCCTCAACGTCACGCATGAAGCGCACGTTATCAGCGTCTTCCTCAATCACCGGGTTGTTCAGCACTCGCACCAAGCAAGTGTCCCCGTATTGTTGTTTTGTCAGCATCGCTGCCACCGCCGAAGCCGCGCCACAACTAAACCATACCGCAATCGTTTCCATAGTCCTGTACCAGCGCCGCATAACAAGGCGCTCAAAGGGATGCGCTACGCGCACCCGTTAGCTTGTTCGTTCATTCCTCGCCGCCGATGCGCTTATGAATCATTTCTGCAGGCCATACGTGTTTCAGGTACCACGCGGCGAGCGGGTCTCCCCACTGGACCAAAAAACCCAACGGGTCGCGCTGGTATGACCGCCACTTCGCCGCGTGACAATCTGCGCCTCGCCTACCCTGGCTATCTAGAAAATGCGACAGCATCGTGTAATCAAGACAGTCGCGAACCCAGCCGATAAAACCAGACAGGTCGTCTGATTGATTGCAGTCAATGATTCGCGTCACTGGGTAGCCCTGACCGCCGCATCGGCGGCATCCATGTCGCCGACAACCGTGTATGCGGCGAGGACGATCACGACAAAAATCGTGCAGTACATCGCATCAACAATACGTTCAGTCCAGATCATGGCAGGTCCTCTTCGTAACAGCCCGATGCGGCGACGATTTGGCCTGCGCTGCCTGCCAAGCACGCTGACGGCGGCTGTGGGTACGGTACACGGCCAACAGATCGCCCTGGCGGCGCGGTGGTTTCCCAACCAATAGACGCTTTATCGTCGAGTGGCTGGCGGTAAGTTGCGCCCTGTTCGGCAGGTTCCAGGAAACCCCACCGCTTGCGCCGTGGGCCGTGCACGAACAGCGTCCATGTGTCAGGCGATGCGGTATGAATACGGTGCAGACTGCGGGCATTGAGCAGGTTTGGCCGCCACCAACAACGGCGAACGTACCGTGCCACCCAGCCCGCGTCCGGCGTCAACCAGCGCACAGACTCTTCGATGTAGTGACCAACCAGCACAATCGAGACGGCCCATGGCCACGGGTGATCATGCACATGTCTGTCCTGATCAGGCGACACAAACCGGTGCAGGTACACAGTCGCACCAAACAGCGACCCCACGTAGTACCGCTCGAGGTACGGTGCATCGTCCACACAGATCAGGCGGGCCGGCAGCCTAGCGGTCAAGCGATATAGCGCCTGCCTGATCATTGGCTGACCGCCACAAACTCGCCGTCATCGTCTTCAAATGGGTCGCTGAATAATTCGCGCTGCGCGTTAAATCCGCAGGACTCAAGCTCATCAACAAGGCGCGGCCCAGTTGCGCGGCGCTTCAACTCTGCGGCCGCCTCGGGGTCGAACTCAGCGTAGTGAACAAGGTCTTGCACATGCATGGTACTGGTCATCTGCTTTGAAAATGGCATGCCTCCTCCTATACCCGAACGTGGGCTATGTAGTGAACGTCAGTCCTGTCTGACCGGCTGAGTTGCAACAACTGCAATTTGTCTGTCGCACGCCAGGCAACCTTGCCGCCCAGGGCGCGCAGGGCATCGGACAACAGTCCGGCGTCAACGGGGATCTGTGTGGGCTCCTGCACATTGGTTTCGATATGGAACTCGTCCACGCCATCGCCGCGAAGCGTATGGACCTCGGCTGTGTCACCATCAACATTTATTGTTACGGCGCAATATCCGCTGTTGTTGGAGCCAAACGGTCGTACACGGCTTAGTGCACCTATTACTTCAGCGACGTCGACGCAGCCAACGATCGGGACACCGTCGAAGGCGTCAATTTGGTTTGACAAGTCAGGGAATCGGCCACTGATCAGCCGCGTGACCACCTGCAACGTGTCAGACTGAACCAGCAGCGCAAAGGGGTTTTGTGCATCGCCGAATAGCCTGCACGTTGCCCGCTCTTTTGATAGCACGTTGCGCACGGCGGTGACCGACCCAGCCGGCACGATCATGGGCGCCAGATCACCATGCATTGGCATATACGCAAATCTAAATCCATCTGTTGCGGCAGCATAGCCACTGCCAAGGTGCACGCCCTGACAAAAGGGTCTGTGATCTTCTGGCGCACAGGCGTAGGCCAATCGGGTCAGCGCGGCGACCATTTCGTCGGGCAACACGCTCACGTCAAACCCATCGTCAGTCTGAATACCGGGCCAATCCTCGGCGCAAAACGAATCAAACGTGAAGCGGCGCCGACCGTGCCGCAGCGTGATGCGCTCGCCCTCGTGAACCAACTCGCCGGCGCCTTCCAAGCCCTGTGTCGCCGCTTTCAATCTAACCGGGCAAAGGGTTCCGGAACCCCCCTCCAAAACCTCCGCCTGGACGTATGCGGTCACCTCCTTTTCGGTGTCACTGGTGGTGTAGCTAAGGCGCTGCCGCTCGGCGTCTGCGCAAACCAACGCCGTTTCAAGAATCGGCAGCGTGCTGCGCCGGGAAACGCCAGTAGCGATGGCGGTGCGCAGCTCGACCAGATCGATCACAACGCGCATGGCTCGTCCTCAGCGCTGTCGCCAAATGGCGCCTCTCTGCGCAGCCGGTTACGCAGCTTGCTCGCTGCCTGTGCACCGTACATGTCGGCGGTGGTCGACTTGTTTTCGTGGCCGGCCAATAGGTGCGCCAAATGCAGGTCGCCGCGTTCGATGGCATCGCCAATGCGGCTATGCCGCAGCAAGTGGCAGTGCAGCGCCGGCATCCCCGCGGCGGACGCCCACAATTTGATGCGTGCTTGAATCGATTGGCGCGACACGCGGGTGCCCCGCTCCGTCAGGAACAATGCCGGGCACGGCCTGCGGGACTGAAACAATGGGCGCACTTCAATCCAGCGCGCAAGCCACCGCGCCGTGGCATCCGCGGTGTAAACCGTTTCCTTGATTTTCCCGCCCTTCGACTGGTACGAGACAATTCCATTGGGCCGCACGCCGCATAGCGGCACTTGATCCGGGTCATGCAAATCCAGGCTCTGTAGCCCACCCACACGCAGTGCGGTATCGGCCATCAGCTGGAACATGGCGCGATCGCGCACGCCCAGCCGGGTGCTGGTGTCAATGGCCGCCAGAAAACGCTGCACGGCGTCGACACTGGGGCCGACGACCTTCGGGATGTGAAAGCGCAGCGGCTCCGCCTGATCGGCAACATTATGGGCAACCAGATTGCGTTTTGCTGCCCACTTGAAAAAGCCCTTGACCGTGGCCAAGCGACGCGCGGCAGTACGTGGGCTATTGCCCTCGCCGTCAATCAGCGCGGCGATAAAATCCTCAACATCCTGCACGCGGACCTGCTGCAAGGTCAGAATGTCGGCGGCAGCCAGAAATCCGGCAAACAGTTGCAGGTCGCTACCGTAAGCCGTAATCGTTGCCTGCGCCACGCCGTGGCTGCGCTTATGTTCCAGGTATCGCAAGCATGCCGTCGGCACGTTGTCTGCGGCGCGGGGTGTGCGGGGTGTAAAGCTCAAGACGTCAGACATAGCGGGGGCCCTCCCCGCGAAGCTCTGCAAGCAACGCGCTTCCGCGGCTGAAAATGCGGCGCCCGCGCTCAGCCTTTACAGCGTCGTCAAGTGCCAGATCCTGCATAAAATCGAGGCATTCAGACAGCGCCAAACGCAGCGCCTCCGACGCCGGTGACGCATCATATGCGTACACCACAGGGTGATCGGTCTGGATCATCGTTGTATCTCCATTACCAGGGTGGTCCGGTCTTTGCCGGCTTGGTTGGTCAGTGCGTCCCACGCCAGAACCAGCGTCAGCCACAGGCAGGCAGGGACCACCATTCCGCACAGCAGGCATGCGGTCAGCTTGAACTTGTGCACAATGGCACCAGGATCAGTTGTTGTGCGTTGTGCCAGTCACTGCGCAGCGCACCGCGGTGGTCTCGATACTCCACGTCGTAACGCACCAAGCCGTGCCGGTCGACGTGCATGCCAACCACTCTGCCGGGACGCGCGTGATCGGCAACAACAACGCGGGCTCCCAAATCGAACGTGATATCGATGTTCATCGTCAGCCCCTCAAGGGGTGCACGTTGGCGTTGAGCACCTTGGTGCGCATATCGCGTTTTGCCGCCAGGCAAATGCCGACCAGATCGTTCAGCTCTTTTTCAATGCGCGCCACATACGCCCGGTCAGCCGGCGTCCACTTGCCGTCAGCCAGCGCGGGCGCCATGGCGTCCACCACGTCGCTGACCTCTTTCAGCAGTTTTGACAGTGACTCGAATTTGGCTGTGCCGTCGTCGCCCATCGGGCCGCTGTACTGGCCCCAGCGGCCGGACAACTCGTTGATACAGTCCTGCTGGTAGCGGTCCGGCAGCGCCAACAGCACCGCATCTTCCAGATCGACAGGGAATGCACCCGGCTTATCCAGCAGCCGGTCCAGCGTCTGGGCGTCGCGGCGACTGCGTTCGTATGCGTCGGCCAAGGGGCTGAACGAGACCGCCCGATCCGGCTCTGGCACGGTGGCATGGTAGATTTCACGCACCAAGGTGGCCACGGTCTCGCGGCTGGTGCGGGTGTCGCGCTTCCACCGCGCTACATAATCGTGCAGCACGGATTGGCGCGTGCACACCGGGGTATCTGCGATCATCATGTGTTCTCCGTCTGGTGGTGCGCCGGCGTGCATAGCGCCAGCGGTGTTGTCAAATCCTCGTGCGTCAGCACGTACTCAAACAGCACGGCGGTGTCGCCGTCCGTCAGCTCTTTGACCAGCAGTGGCTGCGGTATCGGGTAGTTGCGGTAATCCCATACCGGCAAGTCGATTGCGTCGAACTCAGCGCGGCTGTGCAGGCGCACATGGAATACGCGCGGTGAATCCGGCTGAACGACCGCGCGGTTCATTCGCCACCACCCGATGAGACAGCCGTTTCTGGCGCTGCCGGCAAAGCCGGAATATGATCCAAATCATGGTGACCCTTGACGACGCGCTGCAATGTCGATACATGCCAAAGCCGGCCGCTCAGTGTGGTGGTGCGCTGTCCGCGCTTGCGGGCCTGCCCGGCCCCAGGAGCCGGCACGCGGTCTCGGTTCAGCTTTTCTGCCAGCTTTCGGTAGCTCAGGCCCTCAGACTCCTTGAGCGCAACAATGCGCTCGCGCATGGGCCAGGTATCCGGGTCTCGGTACAGCAACCAGTCGGGATCTTCATCCGTCCCTGCATTGACCAACCGGGTACCGTACGGCGGGTGACCCCAGGGTTTGGCCTGTTCGCGCAGGCCGCGCATCACGCGGCGCGTGCGGTGCTGAATCTTGTGGCGCTCACGCTTGGCGGCCGCCAGCTTTATGGTGAAAAAGAAGTAACCGTCCGGATCACCCGTGTCGATCCTGTCTTCGACCAGATGCAGTTCAAGGCCCCGCCCCTCCAGCCAGTCCACGGTGTCCAGACCGTCACGGGTCTCGCGAAAACACCGCTCAAGATCGCAGGCCACAAAACCATCGGCCTGGCCGGACAGCAATGCCGCCTTGACCTGCCCGCCGCCTGGCCGATCAAAAAACCGCACACCGCCACTGATGTCGTCAACCACCACATCGATCAGATCGTGGTCGTACAACGCGCAATATTGTTTGACCTGCTGGCGGTAAAACGCCACCGCCCGACCGCGGTCTGCCTGATCCTCGGTGGACACCCGCACATAGCCGATCAAGCGCATGGCAACCCCCGCATCGTAATGGCCACGCCACGCCCCACCTTGCAGCGCTTGACCCAGCCGGCCCGTTCCAGCCGGCCCATTGCTTCGCAGATGCGGGTTACCGGCAAGCCGGTGGCGCCGGACAGCGTCCGGTAGCCGGCATTGAACACCCCTTGCGCCGGGTCTTTATGAGCAAAGGCGGCCAGCAGTACGCGCAGGTCCCGTCCGGTAAGCCGGGCATCGTTCATCACGCGGCCAGCCGGTTTGGCAGCCGCCCTGCCCGGTTGACTGGGCTGATAGCGGGCTTGGCATTCTGGGCAAATGCCCAGCGTGAGGGTGCTGGACCAGTGGCCGCAGAGTTCGCAGTAGCCGGAGGTCATCAGGCGGCCTTCTCGCGCCGCATCGATTGGCGCAGCCGCATGATAATTTCCGTGTTCCGGCTGCGACCGTTAACCCGCGCCTGCAGGTCTATATAAGCCATTAAATCTGCCGGCAGCCGCACATTGGTTGCTGGATCTTTGGCTGTAGCTTGTGGTCGTTGCTCGGTCATATGGCCCACCATGGTCTATCGATGGGCTAAGAATGGCCCACGGTGGGCTATTGCGCAAGTTTTTTTTTAAGGGACAATGGCACAATGGCACGCGAAGACCCACTGTTCAGGCTGCGAATGCCTGAAGACTTAAAAGCGACGCTGCAGCAGGCCGCCAAACGGAATCACCGCAGTTTGAATGCGGAGATAGTGGCGCGGCTTGAATCCACCGTGGGCGTGGACGTATCCGGGGTTTCTGAGCCACATGCCGCGTATCACCTGTTAAACCAGCATCAGGCCGACTTGCTCGGCCAATTTATTAAGGCCACGCGTGACGCCGCCATGGCTCCAGCATACGTGAGTCACCAAACAAACAAGAAAAGCACCCGCAGTGAAAAACCGGACAAAAAAACAGCTTAGCGCGGCAATCTTCATGTGCGTGATTGTCGTAGTTGCTTATGTGGCGTCACCACGGTATGCGGTATGGGCGTGGTCCAGCGCCGCCCAGCGCGGAGACTTGGCAACGTACGACAGCTATATTTCGCGGCGTGACTTGGAACGCTCCCTTGAGACGTTGTTTATATCTCGCGGAGGATTTAACGAAGACACGCTGCCGCTGCTGATGCAGGCTTCAAGCCTGCTGACGACGCCCGGTGCGTTGTTGCCGCTTATTGGTGCGGCCACCAGCGATACCCCCGCACTGGCGGCCAGCCAAGCTGGCTACGACAGCTCGGGGCTGCGCTCAGCTGGGTTTACCTCTTTAGCCCGTTTCGAGACACGGTTTCGCCATGCGGTGCTTTTGTGGCGTTTTGATGTGCCCAGAGGATGGCAAATTGTGGGCGTCAAAATGAGTGCTTCAGAACGGGCCACAGTAGACTAGAACTGATGCGCACTACACAATCAGCGTAGCGCCATTGCGGCGTGCAGCAGCCACGCTGCATACCCCATTAAATGCTTCTGTACATCCTCTACCCTTCCGCACTGCAGGCATTCAACGTCGGCGACGATGTCGCTGGCCATGGTCTCTAATGACGTCGCCACTGGCGCTGTTTGGCGAACCCTATTCGCCTCCCGCATCACCGCCCTGCGGTATAATACGTCAGCTCGCTCGCGAGTCTGCCCACGGTCCACGCCTGTTCGGATGACTGCCTTGTCCATGGTATCTCCTTTGTTGACCCGTTGTATTTTTATGGTCGGTCAGTTTTAACAACACGGTAGAGGTCCACGCAATAGCCTGGACACCAACTGTCCAGATTTGACCAACAAACCCGCCCTTTTTGGACACTCGGTGTCCAGTCTGCATGCCCACGTTAGCCGATAGACAAGCCACCGCGGCCCGTATTTTGGCCGCTCGCCTGCACGCGGGCCTTTCACGTGCACAAGCTGCCGAACGATTGAAGATCAGCGAAAAAACCATACAGCGGCTGGAGGAAATTGGCACTGACAGCCGGTTGATGATCCGGCGGCTGGCCCGCGTGTACGGCGTCAGCCCGATTCTCTTGGGCTATTCCACCGCCGAGCTGACAGCCTTCATTGCCGAGGTGGCGGCCAAGGGGCTGCGCTATTGATGCTACCAGTCGTCGTCGTCCCACACGTCTATGCTGGTGGGCTCGTCACGCGCTGGCGCTGGCGACCGGTTGGCGGCTTGTGCCCGCCACGCCACGATCGACGGATTGACGGTGTCCGGCCCGGGTAGCGCGGCGGGGGCCTTCTGCTGAGCCAACGCCTGCGCGGCCTGGGCGGCTTGCGCAAAGGCCTTGGTGTCCCGGCTGTATTTGAATTCACGGGCCGCAAAATAGAAGCCGATGATGGCGCCGAGCGTGGCCCACATGGGTGCCGGCACGGTTGCCAGGCCGGCGTTGATCCGGGCAAATTCAGCGGGCGACCACCAGGCGGTGACAAAGTAGGCGACCACCAGTATCACCATCATGGGGCGGGGCGCACGGTTCATGCCGTCCCAAAAGCTGTCCCACTTGGTGCGGTTGGCGCGAGGCAGAAACTCAGCAGCGTAGTTGGCGGCGATTTGGGTGCGGGCGTCAGACTGGTAACGGTCCTGTTCGCGCTTGTCGCCAAACACGGTGCGCCACCCTTTGATCGCCAGATCGCCCAGGGCGCCAATCAGGGGTATGGATATCGCCATCACGCCACCTCGCTGTTCGTAATGCGGCGGCGGAACTCGTCGGCCCGCCGGGTCCAGCCTTTCAAAAACACGCCTTGTGACGGATTACGCGACACAATGCGCCGGTAGAATGCCAGCCGTTCGTCCACCAGGGCGTTGTGCAGGTAGTCGCCCATGGCGTCCAGCGCCCTGGCCGCGGCGCCGGCGGTGGCCGGGCCTACCCGCCCGTCAGTTTCCAGCGGTCCGAAGCCGGCCTGGTTGATGACCTGCTGCAACAGCTTTACCGCCCGACCCGGGCCATGGTTGACGGCCATGTCGAACAGTTGCGGCTGTAGCGCTGGCGGCAGGCGATGCAGCCTGGGGCCGGTGAAGTAGCGGGCCTTGTAAATGCGCACCGCTTCGTCCTGTGCCAGCTGACGAACGTCCTGGGCGCTCACCGGCTGGCCGCGCCAGGTGGCCAGGGACCGCTGGGTGATCCCAAAGTTGGTTGGGCCGCCCCGGTCGTTGGGGTGGTTCACGTAACCGCCCTCGCGCCGCAGTACGTCGGCGATCATCTGGTCAATGGTCAGGGTCATGGCTGTCGCCTTCTGTTATGTGCCCCGTGAAGTGCCACAGCGACCGCAACGCGGCCCACTGGCCTTGCGCCCAATAACGGGCGTGCTCTTCGGCACTGGGGGTCAGGTGGTGCATGGGGTTTTGATGGCCGGCACGCAGCACGCCAACATGAAAGCCCGCCCGCCACAGCACGCGCAGCGGCCGAAAAAGCCCATAAAACGGATACGGCTTGTGGCGTGTCGGGCGGACCACCAGCGCCACCGCCCGGCCGGCACGGTACTCGTCCAGCGCCCAGCTGAGGCAGTTACGCCCTCGCAGCACCAGTGTTGCCACCGTCAGGCACAGCAGCAGCGCTACCGACAACACTGCGCCCAGAACTGCCAGCACCGTGATCATCTACAGCCGCCCATTGTCATACAGCTGACGGATCTGCGCGGGCGTGAGGGCGGCGGGGTACAGCTGAACCTCGTCACCGGCGCCGGCGAGCAGGGTGGTTTGCGCGGCCCTGGAGTTGTTGGCGATGCGCAGGGCGGCGGCGGTGGTGGGCAGGGTGGTGACGGTGCTGGCGGCGGTGGCCGGGTCGGTGACGTCAGCGCCGTTGACGTAGACCGACGGGTTGTTCAGGCCGTCGAATACCGCTGCAACGAACAGCCAGTCCGGGCCGACCACGTAGGTGCCTAAGCTGCGCGCGGTGGCGGCCCCTTCAGCGGCGTAGAACGACAGGTGTGCCTCGGCGGCTGGGGAGGTAGCGTAGTCGGTGAAAAACAGCGTGAACGCGCGGTCGCCGGTGGTGACGGCGTCCTTGGCGATGATGACGTTGTCACCGGCCACGTCGTCCAGGCGCACCCAGGCGCAGATGGTCATTTGACCCAGGCCGTTGAACAGTGGGTTGTCGGCCACTTCGACATAACTGCCGACGCCGTCGAAAACCACGGCGGTGTCCGGGTCGCCGGCAATGGCGCCGGCGGCGGCCAGCGTGGGGGAACCGACATAAGTGCCGTTCAGCGCGTTGGGGCTGGAGTCGGCGGCGACGGTGCCGGTGGATTCGCCCAGGCGTAGGTACAGGGTTGGCGACAGCGAGGCCACCAGGGTGGCGTAATCCACCGTGCCGGCGTGAGCGGCGTGGTTGAATACGGCCGCCACTGGGACGGCGGTCGGGTAGATGGCCAGCTCCTGGATGCGACCGTCCAGCGGCTCCCAATAGCTATCGATCGACTGACCCGCCCGCAGCGGATTGGCCGCGATTGACCAGTTGGCCGTCGGGAATCCGCTGGCCACGACAACCCCGTCGACCAGCAGCCTGATCTCGTCCAGCGTGGTGAATCCGTCCCATTCCAGCGCGATGTGGACGGGGACGCCGACGGTGAGCTGCGACGCCACGTTGACATTGAACACGTAGTCGACGCCATCCTTTACAGACACATGGATTCCACCGCCGACGATGGCGACCACAGCGACGCCGTTGGTGCTGGCGACCGCGTCATGACACCCCACCAACAACGCGCCATTGCCGGTCGGGATGGCCGCCGGCACCAACAGCACCTCCACCGTCTGCATGGCCTGCAGATCGGCGTGGGCCGGCACCTCGACGTAACCGCTGTTGACGGCGACAGAGGCCCCGGTAGCGTCGGCCAACAGGGACGGCTGGGCCTGGGTGTAAGTGCCGCCGTAGGTACCGTCCAGGCTGCTGATCAGGTCGAACGCGGTGGTGGCGGTGTCGTCCAGACGCCATAGGTGGGATGCACCGTCGGTTTCAACCGCCGCCACGTAGGCCGACGACACCGGCGTGGCTTGGGTGATCTGGCCGGCGTAGCCGGCACCCGCGGCGGCGCTGATCTGCGCCACGTCCGCGTGGATTTTGCTGGGATAGGTTCCGTAGTCGGCGACGATCGCTGACTGCGGATAAGCCCAGGGCGGCGGGCCGCTGTGGGTGTAGGTGTTCAAGGCGGTGCCAATATCGTCCCGCACCGTGATCAGGTACGACTCGTTGTCCTCACGCAGCGGACCACCGACACCGTCGGTTAGGCCGTTGATGCCGCAGTAGGTGCCGCCGCCACGGGTGCGGCGGGTCCAGGTCAGTGACCCGTCCTTGCCGGTGAACGTCATGCCCAGGCCAATCGGGCTGTAGGGGCGCAGTGGTGCGTCGCCCACGGTCCAGGCGGTGGCGCGGGCGTCGGACAGGGCCTGGTTGCTGGCCGGCGCGCGGTAGTGGCGCTGGGCGGCGATATCGCCCACGGTCAGCACGTGGCGGACGATGCTGGTGCCGGACAGCACCACCACCCAGTCGCCCGCGGCATGCAGGTCCATTGCCCAGTCCGTGCCGCGTCGGCCGCGCAGCAGGTGCGACAGGTCCCAGGTGGTGGCGTCGATCTGGGTGGCGGTACCAAATTGCACCAGCTCCCACCGTCCCGGGCGGCCCCAGGCGATGGCATTGGCGCCGGCGATCACGTCCGCGTCCGTGGTGCTGGCGAAGGTGCCCGCGGTGCGCATCGTTAGCCGCAGGGTGTTGGTGTCGTCCCACGCCTCAAAATCGGCGGACACCGGTACCGTGGCGCAGGTGCACAGTACTGGCTCGGTTTTGCTGCTGGCGAACAGGTTGTAGGTCTGGCCGTCCGCGCTGGCGGCGAATGCGGCACCGGCGAATCCGGCGCCGTAGGTGAACGCGGTCAGATACGGCCCGGGGTGGTCTGCGTCGGCATCGCGCAGCAGCGGGGTGTCCAGAATGATCAGCTCCGGCGCACTACTGGACAGGATGGTGGCGGCGCTCAATCCCGCACCGCCGGCCACCGCGTCGGCGGTCAGGTGCGCGACCAGGTCGCTGACCGCTTCGCACATCAGCACGCCGTTGGCGCCGCGGTCCACCCGGGTCAGCCGTGCGCGCACCGTGTCGCCCGCCGGCGTCGGCACCACCACCGGGTCGGTCGGTTCCAGCTGTGCCTGGCCGCGCGGCAGGCTGAAGCGCAGCCGGGTCTGCTCGATCGCCAGGTGGTGCAGCTGCTGGCACAGGGCTGCGGCCTCGGCGTCGGTGAGGGTGAGGGGAGCGTCCAAGGTCACCGTTTTACCACTGCCGGCTGCACCAAAGGCGCTGCTGGCCATGGCCGGCTGCAGCTCGCGGTCGGTGCTGATATAGCGCAGCTGGTAGCGGTTGGGCAGTGCGACAGATTCGGGTTCTATCACCTCCACCGGCGGGCCGGCGGTTTCGGTGGCGGATCTGGCACCCATGCCGGCGGTGGTCAGCGTGGCGGCAACCGCGCCGCCCAGCGGCACGACTTTCAGTTGCCAGTCGCTGACGACGCCTTCCGCCAAGATGGCACGCAGCAGCGGTTCCAGCACCGCCCTGGCGGTGCTTTGGCGGGTTTGCACATAGCCGGCGACGGTGGGGATCGGTGTCAGCGCGGTCAGGTCCAGGTCGGTGGCGGTGTTGAACTGCGGCGCTTTGGCGCAGATGTCGGTGACTATTGTGTCGACCGGGTGCAGGACCGGTTCGACGGTGTGGAGCTTGACTTTGTAGGTGACGGTGGTGCCGAGCGTGGGATCATTCTGGTGGCCGTTCCAGCAGGTGTCGGTTTCTGGGTGGTACACGCACCAGGAACCTGCGGTTCCGCCGCTGAATGTTTCGATGGTTTTGCGCGCACAGTCGAATTTTCTGATCATCCCGTAGTAGTTGAAGAACAACGCGTCGACCGTTTCGTTGTAGTGGAGCAGCGGGGTACCCGACGCCCCGCCCCACGACCCGCTGCCGCCATTCAGGTCGTTTTGGATGTCCAACAGGTCAACGACGTTTCCTGCAGCGTCGGTGGACAGTAATGCTGGTGACGACGATGCCGTAACGTCCACCGGCCACCAGATCAGCCCAGCGGCGTCGGTGACAGGCCCGGGCGCCGAGGCGTTGTAGCCTGACAGTTCGGCCGGTACCGTCGGCGTGGACCACGCCCAGCTGTTGACGCCGTTCGGGTACAGTTTGGCGAACGCCATGGCGCTGTCCACGTCGCGGGTCAAATAAACCAGGAAATAATCGTCTATGCCGATGGCGGATTGGCTGGCCGAAAATCCGGTAGGCGTAGGTGGAACCGCTTCCACCAGGGTCAGTGCTTGCTTGTCCACAAAGTGGTAGCCGACATTGTCGTAATACAACACCACAACATTGTTTTCGGCTACCACATAGAATGCGTATCGGTTTGTTGTCGCCCAGCCCGCGACGTATGACCAGTTGCTGAGGTCGTAAATCGACGCCGATTCATTGGTTTTTAAAACCAGCAGGTACTTCTGTTCGCCCGCCAGGCCGCCCGGCAGTACCTCAGAAAACGGCCGCATCTTGGCACCGTTGTTGGCAATGCGGTTTTTGACCACCCCGGAATATGGGTCGACCTCAACGATGTCGCTGGTAGTGATATCCACATAACTCATCAAAATGCTGTTGCCGTAGGCAGACCACCACTGGTCCTCCAAATTATTGGACGACGGCCCCAGCTCCACTGTCTGCGCCACCACGGCGTTGGTGCCGTTGGTGCAGATCTCCACCTCAATCGCCGGGGGCCGGCTGCCGAATTCGTCGGTGACGTTCCAGGCGTCCACCAGCAGCAGTCCCTGCCCTTTGTAGGCCGGCGCGTTGCCGGCGCCGACGATGGCTTCGTACACCGGGTCCGGTTGGGTCTGGCTGCCGTCGTACCAGGTGAAGCGGTAGCCGGCTGACACGGCGTCGGCGTTGGCGCTGGCGTCGAAAATCAATTTCTTGTTGGCCCAAACGCGGCGCAGCTTGGTGCCGGGCGGCACCTGGCCGACCGAACACAGCTGGGTCAGATAGTAGGTGTAGGTAGTGTTGGTGCCGCTGGGGCCGCCCTTGGCGCTGACCTCGGTCGCGGTGGCCACCTCGTCCAGCGGCGCGCTGAAAATGGCGCGGGCCGGCAGGCGCACATTGCCCCAGGCGCGGGCGATGTCGCTGCCCTCCACCGAGCCGGTGACCGACAGGTCGGCCAGCCGGGGGCCTTCGGTGTCCGGGATGTCGGGCTGGGACAGGTACGCGCCGGCGGCGCTGCCGATCATATAGCCCAGCTGGGGCATGCCGACAAAGCTGCCCAGTACCCCGCCGACAACACCCAGTGCCAGCTGTGCCATCAGGCCGCCTCCACCAGGTCAGGGAACCGGTACGCGCGACGCAGGGCGGCCAGGTGCGATCCGGTCAGGTGGGTTTCCACCACGCCGCCGCGTTGGCGGCGACCGGTGTCGTAACCGTAGGCGTGGATGACGGTGTTGCGGCCCGTCAGTATGCCCAGGTGCTGGGGGTTTGCTGCCCAGGCAAACCACAGCACGTCCGCCGCGCGGCGCTCGGGCAGTGGCACGTGCACCAGGTGACGGTCCAGCCGGTCACCCATGTCGCGGCCAATGGGTTGGCGCGGGTAATCCAGCCTGTCCACGTAGTCCGGCGCCAGGCCCAGTGCGCGCGCCACGCCAACCACCAGCCCGGCGCAGTCCACGCCCACGCCCTTGAGCCTGCCCTGGTGCACGAACGGAGTGCCCAACCAGCTGCGCGCCTCGGCGACGATCTGCTCGGTGGTCACGCTCATTGCGGCCCCCGGGTCAATTCGTCGGAGGTGGGCAGGTCAGGCTCGGCCATGAAGTTGGCCGCGTTGGCGAACTTGACCCGACAGTCGCCGGTGTAGGGGGTGCCGCGCACATCCCCGGGCATTTTCAAATAGTGGTTGCAGCCGGTGACCGCGGTGAAAGTGTCGCCGGGGGCAATAGGAAACGGGGTTGGGAAGTGCAGCACCAGCGTGCCGTCCGCCCCGCTGCTTTTTATGTCCAACCGCAGACCGGTGTTGGCGCCGCTGGTCCAGGTGATCACGCCGCCGCGGAACCACCCCGCCGGTTCGGTGCGACTGGTGTCTACCAGGCTTTGGTTGTCCGCCGCCGGGGTGGTCACCGCCCCCTCCTTGGTAAACGCCTCGGCCGCCACGTAGGCGACCCCACCCGTCTCTGTGGTGGTGTTGCCGATCACCGTGTCCCAGGTGGGTTCGGTGGCGTCTGTGGTGCCCCCCACCGTAACAACGTAACGGCGGGCGTCGTACGCGCTGGCTTTGAACACCTGGCCGACCGTGACAATGGTGCTGGCCGGGCGCACCGGCGGGTCCAGCACGACCATGCAGTCGGCATCGCCCAGGGTGGCGCGACAGCGGGTGCCGTATTTATCGCCGATGGTCTGGTTTAACAGGGTGGTCAGGCTGTTGAACTGCGCCACAAACAGCACGCGCTGGTGCGTAACGTCGCCGATGTAGCCGTAGTCAAGCCGGTGCTTGCCCGCCGCGATATCGCGGCGATTGACCTCGAAAATCCACACCTTGGCGCCACGGTACCGGCCAGAACGCAGGTCTGCACTGGTAACGCTGGCGTCATCGATGATACCGCGAAGATCCAGCCCGTCAGGCTCCAGGCCGGCGGCCTGCCGGTGCGCGGTTGCACTGAACCCGCCCGTCGCCTTGTAGGTTTGCGCGTCAATGACGAGTGGCACGTCGGCGTCTGTGAAAGTCAGCACCTGACCATCGGCACGTTCGATTTTTATGCACTTGTTCACCGTTGTGGCCGATAAGCCCAGGTGGTTCAACAGCGCGGACGGGGTCGACTTCACTCGCGCACCTCCATCAGCGGCACACTGGTCTGGCCGGTCAGGTAATTGTTCAGCGTGTGATCAAGGCTATCGGCGGCGAATATCACCGGCACGTAAAACAGCCCCCCCCAGGTCAGCGCATCTCCGACGCTGAGCGCGCCGAAGGTGGCCTGACCGGTGTTGTAGTCGATGGTGTAGTCGACGCCTTCGGTCAGCGCGATTCCGTTAAGCCCCATCAGCGCGCCGTATGCCGGCCTGGTAATCTTGCGCTGGTAGGTCACATTGACGCCGTCAATGTCGGCCGCCAGATAAGTTTTTTTCAGCTGTGCGGTGACTTCACCGCCGACCGCACTGGCAATCAGCGTGGTGTCGCCAAACGCTGGGGTATTGCTGACGCTGCAGGTTTTGTGGTCCAGCGGATCCTTGTACAGCAGGTCGTACAGTTCGCCACGGCTGAGGTGAAAAATGGCGGACAGCGCTTCCAACTGTGGCCACCGGCGCACGCCATAGACCGCTTCGTAACTGTGCAGCGGATAGTCCCACGGGCTGTTTGCTGAGCGGTATCCATTGTCCACCGTGTGGGCGTCGGTGCGCCACATGGGGCCGCCGCGGCTGCCTTGGCTGATATCCTCCGGAAACAGGATTCGCAGATTCTGCGCTGGCATCAGCCCGCTCCCGCCAACCGGGCACGGATGTCGCGGACAAGATTGCGCTCGGACGCGCGAAAGCTGCCCGCATCAGGCGTTGTCACATTCATGGTGACGTAGGTATTACCGCCCGCGGCCGCGCCGACCTGCCCAGGCGGGGTTACGGTGACCCGCTCACCGCTGGACACAGGCAGGAACTGACGGTCCAGGCCGCCGGTGCCGGGTACGATGAAGTCCGCCCCGGTGGCGGCGCCGAAAAAACTGCCGCCAAACAGGTTTTGGGCAAATTTGGCAACCGCATTGCCGAGCGGCTTGGTCACCAACTCACGGGTAACAACCCGCAAAATATCCTGCTCCAACCCCTTCAGGATGTCGCGCAGGTTGCCGCCCTCGATAATGGCCTCTTCAAATGCGCTACTGAATGTCAGGCCCAGGTCCTTCCATGCCTCGCCGACCTTGGCGGCGTTGTCTTCGGCGCCTTTGTTCATTTTGTCGAACGCTGCATCGACGGCGTTGAAATAGGTGTCGGCGCTGATCAGGCCGGCATCAAATGCCTGTTCAATTTTGCGCAGGTCGTCGGCGGTCTGCTGTGCTGGGTTGTGGGTGCGCGTCAATGCATTGGCATAGGCGTTCAGCTCTTCCACCTGCCGCGCCACAGCCGCCGCTGCTTCATCATGCAGGCGGGCTTGCGCCTCTTCGGCCTGGGTTGCCGCCTGGGCCGCGGCCAGTTGCTCGCTTAAGCTGGAAGCCAGCGCCAGGGTGGCGTCTGACGCGCCCAGCTTGGCCAGATTGTACTGCACAATTTGTCCGGCGCTCAGGCCGTAGGTGTCGGCCTCTGCCTGCAGACTGGCAACCAGTTTGTCGATGGCATTTTGGCGGGCGGCAGCATCCGGATCGGCGCCACCTGGGGGAGCCCCCCCTCCGTTATTGTCGCGGTTGTCAGCAGATGCGTTTTCTTGAAGCGCAGCCAGCCTTTCACGCAGCGAAATAATCCGCTGTTCTTTTTCTTTTATTGCAGACGATATTTTGTCTAGGTCAAAGTTTCCGAGCATCAATCCAAGAATCTCGTCGCCGCTGGCCTCGTCGTAAAGACTCCCGCCAACTGCCTGCAGGTTCTTGAACGCAAGAGCACGACCCAGTCGCTGCTGCATCGCTGGAATGGACTTCTCGAGCCTAGCGACTTCCGCCTCGATGTCGCTTGCGAGTGTAAAGCTAGACGCCTCCTTGCCGGCCAGAAAGAACTGCCGTACTCCTTTCGCCGCCTCCAAAAATGCCCCGCCCACTTCGGTAATCAGCGGCGCCAGTTCAATCAGCGCGCTGACAACCTGCGTCTTGACCACCCGCCCCAAGGCATCCAGCTTTGCGTCCGCCTCGCCGGCCTGCTGGATCAGGCTGGCATCGATGACGATGCCCAGTTCGCGGGCTTCGCGTTCAAAGTTTCGGGTGCCGGACGCCATGGCGCGAAAGGTGCGCACCAGGCCGGCGCCCTCGCTGTCCACCAGCTGCACGGTGGCCGACATCTGAGCGGCTTCATCGTCCATGCGGCCGATAGCCGTGGCCACGTCGTTCACAATGGATTCCGAGCTGCGCATGGTGCCGTTGCTGTTGGTCACGGCGACGCCGAGCTGGTCGAACACTTTTGCGCTTTCGCCAATGCCCCGCGCAGCGTCACCGGCACGGCGGATAAGGCGCTGCAAGCCCATATCGAGCTTGGCCTGCTCGACATTGGTTTGCCCGGCGGCATACTGGTAGACCTGCAGCGCATCGGTACTGAGGTTCAGTTTTTCCGCCTGCGCCTGTAATGCGGCAGTGCTGCTGATGGCGCCCTTGGTCATGGCCACCAGCGCCCCCGTGGCCAGCCCGGCAAACAGGGTCTTTGCGTTGCCCAGGGTCCTCAGCATGCCCTGGCCCGTACGATCAACCCGATCCAGTTCGCGCGACACACCGGCCAGCGACGCTTTGACTCGGCCGTCGCCGGTGGTGGTCAGCTCAAGCTGCAGGACGTCTTTTTTAATGGCCATCGCGTCGCGCCTTTCTGATGATCTTCAGCGTTTCGTTTTCAAGCACCTGCACCTGTTCCAGTAGCTGAGCGCTTGGCGTCATGCCCAACCAGTCAGCCGTGACACCGAGCGCACGGTAGTCCAGTCCAGTCGGCCCCATGGGGCCTTCCCGCCACTGGGTGGCTGTGCCCATGAACAGGCGCACGGCGCCCTGGTTCTGTGGCAACACGCCAGGCCGCGGGCACTGTTCACAGCCGCTGGGTCCGCAGCCCGCCGCTTGGCAGTAGTCGGGGCCCGGCCCGTCGGCCCCGTGCAACCAGCGAACCCAGGCAATCAGTTTTTTGCCGGCGCACCCCGACTGGCCTGGTACAGGCCGAGCACAATGGCGCGGGCAATGAAGTCGTATTCCAGCAACAGCTCCAGATTTTCGCGGCTGAACGGGACCGGTTGGCCGGCGGTGTCCACCACGCGGTCATCCCAACCGACAACGTGGTCGACCAGGCGTGATTCCGCCTGGTCGTCGTCAAGGGCCTTGATCTCGCGCGCCTGCTGTTTGGTCAGCAGGCGGTAGTCAATGCCGATTTCCACGTCGCGGACGGTGCCCCCGTCCTGTGGTATTTGCACAGTCACCGGCCAGCGCACTTGGTTTTGTTCTGCCAGTTTGAACATGACGACCCCTTAAATGGTGCTGATCTGATTGCGAACGGTAACCAGCAGCCCACCGCTGGCGCCCTTGCGGTAGCTTTTGAACGGCAGGTCGATCACCACGCCGCGCGGGCCATCGATCTGCACGCCGGTCAGTTCGTACTTGAGCTGCTGAACCGTAAAGCCGCAAAACTCATTGCCCGCCGTGCCGAATCCATCGCCACGCTTGAGGTCAACCTGCAGGCTGGACTCGGTGCCTGACACGGCCTTTTGCAACAGGGCGGCGCTGGTGAACAGGCCGCGCACGCGGCCGCCAACGGTTGCGAAACCCTCCGGCAGTTGCGCCCGGGTGCCACTGCCGCCCAGCACGTAGCCGTCCGTGTCCAAGTCGTTGTTCAGGGTGATGTCCGCCTCAACAAGCGTGGCAATGGTCGCGCCGCCCTCCTGCACAGCCGCGGAAAATGCGGTAAACCCAGCGTGGCCAGGGTCCGTAGGCGTAGCGTCAAGCCCACTGGATGCCAGCGCCGTGCCCGCGCCGGTAAGGGTGAAGACGGCTTCCGGGTAACCCTCTTGTGGGAACCTGAAGGTCGCGGCGCCCACCCGGCAACCGCTCAGCTTTTCCACCCGGCCGCTGCCGCTGACGGCTGCGCCGTAGTCCTTTTCAATGGTCAACCCAACCGGCAGGTCACCGATGACAAACCGGTGCTCGTATGCCGCGACCACGCTGATGTCTGCATCGCTCTGGTTTGCAACCGGCAGGCCGGCCGCCGAGACCGTCACCGTAAGCGCCTCGCCCGCCGTGCCTGACTGCAGGGTGAAAACGCCGCCTGCCGACACATCAACACCAACTCCGGCCGTATCGCCGTTGGCGGCCCAACTGAGCAGCGTGCCCGTCGCCGTGTAGGTCAACGTGCCGGCGCCGCTGGTCGTGGTCGGCTCGGCATATTCAACCACCACGCCGGTGACGTTGGTGGGCTGCTTGCTTACCGGCCGGCCCGTGGTCACCGACCCCAACGCATGCTTGACCAGCCACGCCATGGACTGGGCGTTGGCGGTGACCGGGATGTCGCCGGTGACGTCAATGTTGCCCTTGTCCGGCTCGGTGCGTGTGCGACTGGCCGCCAACGTCGGGTCGTCCTGTAGGTTTTGGCTGGCGCCCAAACTGGTGCCGCGGCTGTACAGCAACACCGCTGCCGGCGTCGTTGGGTCTTGGCCGTACGTGTCCTCTTCGTAAAGACGTAGTGCAAAATCGGTCCCGCGTACTTGAGCCATGGTCATGCCCCCTGAATAAAGTCTTCAACCGCCACCGCAAATACGAACACGTTGCGCGGGTGGTTTGCGCCGCGGTCTGGCGACCAGCTTTGCAGCCACGCACCGGCCACCTGGCCACTGAGCGTTCGATTTGACATCAGCGCCCTTGCAATGATCTCCGGCAACGCGGTGCGCTGCACAAAGGCGTCTGCTTCGTTCTGTTCGTTCCAGACCAGTGCACACCCCAGTTCCTGCACTGTCTCCATTTGCTGGCCATGCACCAGCTCTTCAGCCTGGCCGTCGCCCATCTCCAACACCAGCGCCGGCAGGTGTTGACTGGCAACGGTTTCCACTGGGCGATTGCCGTTTACCAATGTCAGCGCGCGACCGAAGTGGGTCACAGACCAGCCTGTCAGTCCCGGATCCGCAAGCAAAACCGTGCCTAGGCCATCAAATGCGCCGGCGGTGCTCATGCGAACACCTTGCGCAGGGGCTTCTGCACAATGGCGGCGCCATCGGTCGCTTTGGCGGCATCCTCCAGAAACGGGCGACGACCGTGCACCGCGTTGCCCCCCTGCCCCTCATGTATCGGCACCGCGTAGCTGGCGGTATTGCCTACCACGGCTCGCCGCTTGGCCGGCACAGCAAAAAAATGGCTGCCCAATAGGTTTCCGGTACGCACTGGCACTGGATAGTCGCCTGGCTGATTGCCGCCACGCAGGTTGTCGACCTGCGCGCGGTCCACCGCAATGGCCCAGTTGCGCAAGCCGCGGAACAAAGCGGCGTCCAGCTTGCGGCGCCGGGCCATGAACTCGCGGGCCAGCTTTCCGGGCCCACCTTTCACGCGTCACTTCCCGCAAACCGGCCGGTTGCAACCAGTCCAACGGCCAGCCCGCCATAGACCCGGGTGCCGGACACCTTGGCCATCAGTTCCAGCCCACGCTGCTCTGCCTTGTCGCCGTTGGTCAGGTACTCACGACCTGCGCGGTACCGGCTATCGCTGTTTCCCAGGCTGCTGCTGGCATCAACAAAGGCGGCCCGCCGGCGCCACAATTCCGCACTGGTCAACGCCTTTTCTGCATCCACCAGCTGACTGAGAACCGGGCCTGTTGCGCTGTCGTAAAGCCCGGCGCCAACCTCGTTGCGCACAAACTCGGCCACGCTGGTGATGATCTCCGCCAAATAGCCGTCAGTCGCCAGCCAGTCGCCGGGCGCGCCAAACTGGTCCGCCACAAAGCCCAGCCGGGCAATCTGTGCTGGCGTGACCTTTGGCATCAGCCCTTGACCTGCTCTGCGCTATCGATGGCGCTAGGCGCGACCACCTGGACCGTTACGCCATGGCGGGCTTGCAAAGCCTGCAGATCAGCGGCCACCGCGGCTTCTGCCCGTTTGGTGTCAATCGCTGCGACCAGCGCCTGCTGCTGTTTGCGCAGCGCAGCACGCTCGGCCATGAGCCGTGCGTTTTCGGCTTCCAGTTCGTCAATGGACATCGTGTCGTAATGCATCATGTCAGGCCTCACAGCTTGAATATCTTGTTGGCACCGTTGTCCCAAACCAGGTCGATGTTGCCGCCATTCGGCGTTACTGGCAGACCAGTCGCGGTGTCGATGTAGGCGATCAACCTGCTGGTCGTTTCCACGCCGGTATCCTGGTAAAACACCAACGCCTCTGACGGGTCTCCGGTAACGCTGGTCAGCGTGACATCGGCTGCATCCGCGACGCCGCCGGCGGTGGTTTTTGCTGTCAAGTTGGCGCTGATCGCGGTTCGCGCCAGTGCCGGCACGTCGCTCAGAAACTGGTTCGTAGCCAAATTGACAACGTAGTCCGCGGCGTCCACCAACATGACCTTGATATTGTCCAGGTCCCAGTCGATGTCCCCGGCCAGAAACCCCTCTCTGCCGTAGTCGTACAGTGCATTAGCCATAGCGCTGCTTTACCTCCAGATGATTTACCCACTCGCCATCAAGGCCGGTGGCAGTTGCGGTGATGTACACGGTGACCACGTCGCCTACCGAAACACCAAGCGTCGACGCCACAACGCCCTGGTACAGCCCGTTGCTTCCGGCCACATAACCAAGACTCACCGGCCAGGTGGCACCCGCCAGGTTGGTGCCCGCAGCGTCTTTGATGCTGACGGCTACGGTGGCCGTGTTGACATAACTGTTATCTGCCGCGTTGCGCAGGTCGCGCAGCTCAACAAGCAGACTGTTGTTCAGGTGGTACACCGCCGCCGTCATGCCGCCCCCACAACGCGCGGAACTGCGCCCAGCGCGTCGCCTGTGCGTCCATACGCATCAAGCCCTGCAGCCAGGGTTATCCGCGCAACCAGCTCACCCACTGCGCCACTGTCGCCACCAACAAGCGTGACCACCCCAAACCCACCGGATGCGGCCAACCCAGCCGGCTGTATCACGGTGGCACCGGGTATCACGACCTGCCCGCCAACCACCTCGACGGATCCAATGCCAGACGGCAGGACCACGACCGAACCAGGCGCGACCGAAACGCCCCCAACGCCTTCGGCACTGGCGACACCAACAGGCTGCACCGACACTGCGCCGGGCAATACCGCAGCCGCGCCAAGCTGCTCTGCCGATGGCACGCCAACCGCTTGCACGACCAACTGGCCCTGGCTGACCGTCGCCGCACCGAAGACCTCGGCGCTTGCCGTTGCCGCGGCCAACACCGAAACCACACCAGGCGTTATGACGTGAGTCCCAATTTGCTCGATGCTGGCAATACCGGCTGGAGAAATCTGCACGTTGCCGACAGAAACCACTGGCGCGCTGACCAACTCAGCGCCAGCGATCCCTGTGGTGTTGATGCTGACCGTCCCACGTAGCACCTGTAAGGCGCCGAAGGCCTCTGCGCTTGCGGTGCCGGCTGGCGCTACGGTAACCGGCCCGGCAGCCGCTTGACTGGCGCCAAAGGCTTCTGCGCCTGGGATACCAGCCGGACTGATTTGAACGCCAGACACCGCTACAGCCGCCACCACCCCCAGCGCCGGACCAACCCCAAGCGCGCGCGCTTCACCCAGGCTCATGCCGGCCACCTCGTCGACCCAGCCACGTCAAACGCGCGGATCGCGTCCGGGTCGTTCGGCAGCGCCAGAATGTCCGCCTCGATCAGATCGCTTGCGTCGCGGATCGGTTTGATGAACGCGAGCATGGCGTTCACGGCGTCCGCAACAATCGTCGCGGAGTTTGGCAGCATCGTACCGCCCACCGCGTCCCACGCCGGTTGCAACGCGGCCTGTACCTCGGTGTCCTGGAGGGCCACCGCCAATTTGTACAGCCCAAGCGTCACGACCAGCGACTCATACGCCTGGAGGTTGGCCTGCGCGGTCTGCGGGTAGGTCGCCACGATACGCCGCCCCGCCTCGGCTTTGGTCTCAGTGATTTTATCCGCGCGGGCGACGTCGATCTCCCAGCTCGCCACCGTCAGGTCGTCCGGTTTCGGGTCCGGGTGCAGCCAGGTCAGGGTAACCACCCCGCCCGTCTCATGCGCTACAAAGTCGGTGTCTGCAACGTAGCCGCGCTTGGCTAGAATCTCGCCTGTGGTAGCCGGGTACGCCATCAAAGCTGCTCCAACACTTCGAGATAGGTTCCTGTGCTCGCCTGCAAGTTGTTCGACGCGCCCGTAGCCTGCCGGGCCCTCGCGTACAGGTACGCATCCGCGGCGATGTCGACCCTGAACGCTGATCCGATTGCAGTGGATGGCTGGGTGCCAGCGACGTAGTCCTTTGGCGTGATCAGCACGTCGCCGGATACAGGCATCGTTGCGGTCATCCGCATGTCACCGGTTCCACTAAGACCGCAAATGCCGACCACGTTGCCGACATATGTGCCTGAGCGCCGAAAATTGATGCGGCCATTGACCGTGTCGGCCATGCCGAAGTCGTCCGCGGCTGCGTTCGCCAGGCAGGTTCCAGCCACTGTGGTCCAGGTCACGTCGGCCAGCGTCTGGTTGGCCCCGCCCACACCATCGATGCGGCAGTAGGTTGGCACCAGCTGCTCTACCTCAGCCGCCCAGCGCAGGCTGGTGCCAGCAGAAACGCACCGGTAAATGACGTACTCGCCGGTGGTCAGCAGGCGCGTGCGCTCAACCCCTGCCGCATCGGCGTTGATGGCGTCACCTGCTGCCGGCAGAACGCGCGCGGCCAGCGTTGCGTGGCCCAGCGTGGCCAGCACGCCCACGCGGTCGCCCACCCGCGCGGTCGCGGGCAGGGTGAAATCGCGCACCACGGTCAGGGCGGACAGGTCCCAGTACAAAATCCGGTTGACCACGCCGGTTTGGTTCGCGTCAACCGTGGCCGGGGTGATGATCTCCAGATCGGTGGTGCGATGGAGTAGGTTGGCGTCTGCCGACACATCCACCCGAACACCACCCGGCCCCACGCCGCTCAGCGTCAGCCCGGATGCGGGCGACACGGCCAGCGCGCCACCTTCGAGTTTTTCGTGCACCGCGTCGATCGTCAGCGTGTCGGGCGTGCCAGTCGTCAGCGTCGCGTCGACAATCATCCGGTTAATTCCTGCCCCGGTATCGTCGGTGACCACCAGGTAGTCCAGCCGCACGCCGGTCGCGTAGCGGGCCGAAACGGCGAGGTGGTCGGCCACTGCCGAGCCCAGGCTGAGCACGGTGCCGACAGCGGTGGCGCCGGTGGTGGTGATGGATTGGGCGACCCAGTTACGCATCACACCAACCTCACAGCCGCCGCCGTAAAACCAACCAGCGCCACCGCGTACAACAGCAGAAACACGCCCCGATGCCTATGTTGAAATGCCGCGCTCATGGCGATGCCGATACCCAGGATGCTGATCACCATCAGCAGCGCGACCGCCGGCCCCTGATCAACCACAAACCGATAGGCTCCGCGGACTCCACCAGCCTCGAGCGTGCGAGCCACGCCCCACACCGCCTTGTTGCTGACCATGCCAGCCAGAATCAGCAAGGTGCCGTCCAACAACACCAGATCTTCTACGCGCGAACGCAAGCGGCCTCGCGCCGCCAGCAGCACCAGAAGACAAGCGATTCCAGCCAGCGTAAATGCAACATTGATGTGCGCGGCCAGCATGCTATCCACCGGCGCCACCGTTGTGGCGGCGCAGATGACGATCGATAGCGTCGTCAAAGCGTCTGGCCGCTGCGTCGAAACGGCGCCGGGGCGTTATGGCAGAACGCATCACGGCCAACAGCCGCGCAACGAATCGGCGTGCCGACGTCACGACTCGCCACCGCGGCTTAGCACGGCGGTGGCAAAACGGTCCATCAGCGCGGCGTAGGTTTTGGCCATCAAGGCCGCTCGCCGCTCCGCCAACAACCAACCGAACGTGCTGGCGGCCGCCACCCCGCCCCAGGTTTCCGGTCGAGCCAGGATCTCGCCGACCACGTCGGCCCACATTACGCACCGCCATTTGGTTGCACATACATTGCCACCCCCCTATCGCGACCCCAGTGCGGGCCGCATGGGATTACCCGAACAGACAGCGTCGCACTTGATCGGAATCGCCGATGGCCGCGTTGTACTGGCCAACACCCACAGTGTCGGTGGCGCTTTTGTAGATGTTGCGACCCTGCTCGGTGGTCAGGTCCTTCCAGTCCGCCCGCTTGTTTTTGCGGCCGGGCAACACCAGGTAATAACCGGTGCTGTTGGCGGGGATGTGCGTGGTAGCGATCACGCCGCTGATGCGCGCGGTCAGCGGCTGACTGACCGTGCCCTGTTCCACAATGGCGCTGCCGCGCTGAGCGGTCAGCATCTTTTCCACACGGCCTTGATGCTCCACTGCGCATACCGCGTACAGCCCGGCGTTTCCGCCCAGGTTGTAGCCCTTGTCCCGGGTTGCGCGCAGGATGGTCCCTGCGGCGTTGTTCGCCGTGGTGACGTCGTCGATGGAAAATGCTTCGTCGACTGCCGAACTGAGCGCGGTGAGCAGCCCGTAGTGCAGCCCAGCCTTTTTGTCGTAGTAGGTCGTGATGAACTCGGCCAGCGCCTCGTCGATGTTCCAGAACTTGTCAAACTGCAACCAGTAGTCAAGAAAGCCCAGCGCCTCGGCATACTCGACAACGTTGACGGTCGTTTTGCTTTCGCTGATGTTCTTGCGCACTTCAACAGCCGCGCCAGGCTGGCGCTGGTTCCAGGTCAGGCCGGCGTTGGTGTCGATGATGTCGAAGTGGTCGTGCTTGCTGTTGCGCAGATCGATAAAGTCGAACAGCAGCTCATAGCCCATGTCCATTTCCGGCATGTTGCTGTGGAAATATTCCGCCATGTCGTTTGCCGGATCATTCAGCTGCGGGGTATCGGACGGGGTGGCGTATTTGCGCGCCATGGCGGCTTTGATGCGCGCAACCACGTCGACGGATGACGGATTGCCGGCCGTGCTGATGCGGCCCGTTTGCAGCACTGCCGCTTTGCCGAGCATGTCACGACAGGCGGCGGGCATGGCCATGTGATAATTGATGGCTGCCTTGAGCATGGCGGGGCGGTCTGCCTCGGCGGCCTGCTGGTAGGCGTTCCAGTTGAGTGCGATTTGCATCGGTCTATCCTCTAGCTAGTCAGGCCGCCAATCAGGCGAACGGCGAAAAGTCGATGACACCCTCGGTGTCAGCGGATGCGGCATCACTGACCACCACGCCGGCCAGCGTGTTGCTGGTCACGACCGTGGTGAAGTTTTTGGCGACATCATCCCAGTAGATCAGCTGCAGCACGTCCCACACCTGGCCACTGGCCTTGGGCACACGGGCCTTGGGACAGGCGTAGGCGAATACGTTGTCCGCCCCAGCTGCAGCGCTGTTGATCGCCAGCGCAACCTTGCCGTTGATCAGGTAAAAATTCTTGGCGGTCGTGGCGCCAGCCTGGGCGTCGACGATATCGCTGTAATCTGCCAGCAGTTCGGTGGCCATGGTCTAGTCCTCTCGGTTGTGCCGCGTCAGGCCGTGGCCGACTTGTTCAGCATCGGATTGTGGATGGGGTCTGACTGCGTGCGCTTGGCCTTGTCAGTGGAAACGCCGCCGTCTTGGCTGCCCAGGTTCGGCTCGCCGCCCAGCTCGTCCGTGGGACTCTTGGGCACCATGGCGTCCAGCCTGGAGCACAGCGCCTTGAGCTTGGTGATTGGATAGTCGACATAGACGGCCTTGGCGGCGGCCACTTCGTCGTCGCTATCTCCGGTCAACTTCAGATGCCGCTCAGCCGTGACGATGTCGTCCACCAGCGCGGCGGTGTAGTCATTGCCTGCCTGCACAGCTTTTGCCAGCGCTTGCGGGTCATCCGCCAAACCGCCAACCGCCTTGCGGATGGCTTCAAGGCTGCTGACGGCCGCCAAGGCCTTGTCGAGCTTGCTCTGCAGCGTGCCATTTGCAGCCTGCAGGTCGGTGATTTGTTTCTGCAATTCCACGGTCATGTGGTGGTCCTCGTCATGGTTGTGGTCGCCGCCCTTCGCGGCCTTGTGCACACGGGCGCCAGGCTGCGCGCCCAGCCACACCAGGGACAGTTCGTACCCCTCGCCGGGGCTCTGTAGACGTGTAGCGATCTGAGTTCCGGCGTCGTCGGTAACAGGTGCCCGCGGGCCCGGCATGAAGCCCAACGACACATCGCCAGCCACACCGGCGTCGATGTCGGCCAGCAGGTCGGCGTTTTTGCTGGTGCGAGGAATGAAAAAACTCGCCTCCAGCAAATGCGCTTCGACGGCGCCAGGCGGAAACCGTAGTTCTGGCTCGCGCAGCGCGGTACGCGCGTCGTCCAGGGACATGGAGACAATACGGGTGTCAAATACCCGACCAACGCCTGGGCCACTGTCCCCGTCCCACCCTGACGGGTGGCGCAAATGCAGCCCCTTGCCGACCAGGGTGATGCCGATGTCTACCAACAAGGCGTCGTCAATCACCTCACCATCACGGTCGATGGCGTTGTGCCCCGCCCAGGCTGTGCGTACATACACGCTGTCGGCAGTCTGCGGCTCAACCGCAAGCCTGTTGATCGCGGCCAGCTGCGTATCGTCAGGGCGTGCGCCCTTACGCATCACACCGCACAACGCCTTGCGGACTGCGCTCATTTCGTCACCAGCTGTGTGTTGCGCCAGTAAGCCTGATCACAAGTCAGCGGGCCGTCGTATTCAGGCCGCTGCCAAGCAGGCACCTCACCACGGGCCGGCTTGGCTGCCTTGCTCACTGTCTGCGGGTCCTCTGACACCGGTGGCGCGGAGCGCGCGGCCAGCTCTTCATCGATCGATTCGACCAGTCCAGCACGCGGGCGCCGCTGGTTTAGCTCGGCGGCCTTGAGTTGCGCCAACGTAGCGTTATCAAAGTCGCCGAACTGGGCGACCAGGTCTTCGGTTTTTTCCCGGCGCTTGGTTTTGATGTCGTCGTCGGTCATGCCTAAACCCGCGTTTCTTGACTGTTGGATCCAGTATGTGCAGCGCAGCTGTGACATGTCGTCCGAAACGTGTCACTTTTTTCCCGAGCAAAAAAAAATCCCCGCAGTGCGGGGAAAATGGGAGTACACATGATGGAGATGTCTACCTCGGTCATTAGTTTGACTGCCGATCAGTGACATGTCGTCCGAAACGTGTCACTTTTCAACCATCGTCTGCACGCGCTACCACGGTGCACCGGCAGTTTGGGTGACTATCGCGCATCGGTAGTGGGCCCTGCCCGACAACATACGGCCCACCAGCAGCAAGCCCACGGCAGATCGTCGACACCCGCGCGTCACCGGCGGTGACGTAGTCGTATCGCTCGACCTCCAATTCGGCGTACTGGTCCATTTTGCCAACCGCATGCGCCTGGGTGATTTCTGAGCGGGCGAGACGCTTCCAATCATATTCGCGCACATCGAACCGTTCGCGCAGCTCACGCGCCACATCAGCTGGGTTCTCGCCGTCATAAACGCCGGACCTCAAGCTGGCGACAATGTCCTCTGCATACACCCGCACCGCGGTGTCGCGCACTTGCGCCAGGCCCTGGTCTGCCACCGCCACGAGGTAGCGCCGCCGAGCGGCATCCGCCATCGCCTGGGCGTCTACCTGCTCTGCGGCAGTGCTGACACCAACCGCCCACGCAGTGTACAGCTGCGCCAGGTAGTCACCGTCTTCCGCGCCAACTGCGGATACAAATTCGTCCTGCAGCCCTAGCAGCGCGGCCAACATCGTGTCGGCGTCAAAACTGAACACCGATGCGTCCGCCTTGAGCGCCTTGTTCGTGCTGCTCAACCCCAAAACCGCAAACGTCTCAGTCTGCAATCCTGACCAGTCCCGGCTGATCGCCAGCAGCGCCGAGCGTTCTGCCCGCGCAAGCTGGTCGCCGTTCTCAGCCGCTGACTCGCCTGGTGACGCACCACCAGTATCCGCCTGCTTGGCGGTAGAAACACCCGGCGGCGACTTAATGCGCCACTCCATCCGGCCATCTGGATGCATGGTCATCTGCTGAGCAGGCTGGGCAGATTGGTCTGCCGTGGCACCCGCAGCACCGGTGTTGCTTCGCATCAACTCCGTCTGCGCCTCGAGGAACCCAGCCTGCGCAACCGCCACCAGATCCTGCAGGTTTGGTAGGTCCTGCACCAGTTGCCAGTCCCCAGGCTCCCACGTGTAACCGAGCGCGCGCAGCATGGTTGCCAGCAAATTGTCCAGCGCGGGCTTGCGGGCCGAAAAGCGCGTACGGCTTTCCTGCAAGGCAAGCTCGCCCTGCCGCTGGGCGAGCCGCTCGGCAGTTGACCAATGAAAACCAAGCATCCACGACGGAAGGCCGGTTTTTGCGACAATCTGCTCGAGGACATGGCGCGCCGGTGCTTCAATCTCCAGGACCTGCCCATCGCCGCCCAAGATACCGACGCTCAACTTGTCGTCGGCGCCAATGGCATTCACCACGTCCACAGCGTGCCCATCACGCTTTTTCGTAGCTGCATCGGCCATCATGGACGCCAGCTCGCCTTGGCGGGTTGCCAACTCGGCCTCGGTGGTTTTTCTGCTGCCGGCCTGATACGTGACCACGAACGACGGGGTACCAAACCGCTCCCACACGTGCAGCAGGCTGTTGTCCATGGTGGCGATCAACCGGGTGACAAATTCTGTGCTGCGCATGATCGACGTGCCATAGGGATTGTCCGCCTCTGGTGCGCGACTGGCATAAATAAGCCGCCCCGGCGCCAGGCGACGGTAGCCGTTGTCCGCCAGCAAGCTGGCGATGGTAGTCCCAGGATGCGGGTTGCGCAGTAGTCGCTCGAGTTGTTGCGTGCCGTCGTGTCTGGTCGCTGCTGGGCGCGCAGGCGGCGCGTACCAGGTTTGTAGAACATTGCCAACACGATGAAACACAACACCCTTGCTGTCATAAACACGCAGCCGGTCTACGTTGTTTCCGGTCAGCCGGTAGCCGCCGACCGTGAACCCCTGTTCGTACATTTCATTCGACTGCCCTGCGTAAAAAGTCTGCAGACCGTGTTGCATATCGTTGACCCGCACGTTGTCCATCCAGTCCTGAATGGCATTGGCTAGCCGGTCGGTTTCTGTTTCAACGCGCAGAATGCCGTCCAGCGTCGTCAGCCTATCAATCGCCGCATCAATCGGAGGGCAGGCCTCACGCATTGCTTCGTACAGATGGGGCGACACCTCTCTGGCGCTCCAGTTGCTGAGCGCGCTGGTCCAAGGCCCTTGTGGGTTGGTCGACCGCGACATGACGGTGGCTCCAGGCTGCGCGGCCTTGACGCGTTGCGGCCGAGCAAACCAAGCAAATGGGTTCAGGTTCATAGCTGACGGCTCCTATGCGCTACGCTTGAATACGCCTGTGGCAAAAACCGATTGCCCACCAACCTGGTCGTCAAAAACCTTGCGCAACAGCGCCACCCGACGCGCGTCAATGGTGTGGTCGTCGTTCTTGCTAAAAATGCGATGGCGCGCACCCTCTCGCGCGGTGTGGTTGCTGTGGTGATTCACCACTTCGGTGTCGTACGCCCAGGCATAACCATAACGCTGCAGGCGGGCGGTCATCAGGTTGGTTGCAAGCTCTTTTGCTGGTAGCCGCACAGTTTTTTCCGCCCCGGTTTTGGGGTCGGCTTCTGTAAGCGGGTCACCCGCTTCGTCCACTGCGTCCAATGCGCTGGCGAACTGAAAACCGATCAGCCGATCTTCGTAATGGCCGCGCGCATAGTCGTCCAGCTTCTGCAGCATCTGCACTACGGCGGTTCCGGCATTGCCAAAATCAACCCCCCAGCCGGGCGTAAAATCCAGTAATTCATCAAGGCAGTAGATCAGGTCACACTGCACGTCGTAGCTGACGCCCTTTGCATGCACCCGGACCACGTCCCGCAACTGGTCGCCGATCTGCTGGTGCAGAAATATCTCGGTGGGGTCTTTGGCGTAGCCCAGGTCGGCGCCGGCCCAAAAAACACCGGTGCCAGGCGGCATAATGTAGTCACGCAACAATTTACGCACAGCATCACGGCGGGTGTCGGCTGACTCGAATGGCGCCAGATCTATGCCCATATCGGCCAAGTGGCGTTCCTGCCCGTGTTTCCGCCCGTCAACCTGCTGAAGATCAATGCCGTAAACCTCGACATTCATGGTCTGGGTCGCTGGGTCAGCCGTCAGCTTGATCGCGCGGTAGTCAGGCAGGTCATGAATGTTCGCCAAAAGCGACTCCCACGGCCAGACGGGGTTCTCCTGCTGCCCATGCTCACCAAGAACATTGCGGATATACCCCGGTGCGGTGCGGCTACCGTAAAGCCGCACGAAATGCCTGTCGCGCTCCGCCGACCAGAAAGGCGCCGGCATCAACGTTTTTGGCCAATGGAAAAGCCTGAGCCCTTCTTTTCCCTCAGCCAATTCAGGAACCGCCTCCTGCGTCATGCGATAGAACTCTGTCGCATTGTCACCGTCAGGCACGCTGTAGTAACGCCGAGTGCACCCCGGTTTTAGCGCGCGATGGAACTCCGACCAGCAAACCTTCGACTTGACTTTTGCGGCCTCATCAAACAACCCCATGTCAGAGACGTGGACGCCGCGAAAAGCCTCGCCATCGTGGCCGGCGGGCCGAAAGTACACGACGCCGGTTTGGTTTTTGGTGCACATCGGACCCTTGAACCGCATGAGGTAGTGCGGGTGCTTTTTGGGCTTGAGCCAGAATTCGCGCAGCAATGCCGGTCCGCCACTAGCTCCCTCGGCAACGCCGACATGTGCCTCGATGGCCATGATGATTTCGTCCAGATGGGTTTGTTGTGGCGCCGCCACCAGCATGCTGGGATTCTGTGTCGTCAGACCCATGCTTGTGCACTGCCCCCACAGGATCAGGGCGGTAATCTCGCGGGTTTTACCGACCTCGGCGCCGTCCTGGTGAATGACGTCCTGCCGCCAACTCCGCACGGAGGTTTCCTGGTACGGCCAAAAACTGTAGGGCTCGCCCGTGTCGGGTTCGGTCAGGTACGCACGGCACCAGCGCACGGGATCCTGGTACAGAAAACAGATTTGAGCCTGCTCAAGCGAAAACCCATATTCACCTCGCTCGAGCATTTGCCAAGCCAGACCACGTTCAGACAACCACTGATCGAACGCGTCAGCGCTGTAGGCGTCTCTGTCCCGAGCCTGCCGCATTTGCGGTGCGAGACTGCTGGTCACTGATCACCGTCCTGGTCAACCGTGACCGGTCGGCGCAATCCTGCGCGGGCGGCACCCGCCAGCAATTCAGCAACAGCATCCACCGCATCGTCCCCCTGGCCTGCTTTGCTGACCGAGCGTGGCGTTGCCAGCAACTCAGGCAGGTTGATGCCCAGACGGTCCAGCAGTGCGATGTATTTGCCGATCGCCGGGTTGTCGATGATCTTTGCCGGAACTGCCCTGCCTTCATGCATGATCACGTTGCCGTCCTTGTCCACCGCCGGAATCTCGCGGGACATCCCATGTTCGGCGATTTCTTCACGCAACCGGTGCAGTATTTCCAGAGCGCCGGCTGCCTCGGCAGCCAACACATCCTGCATCGGATCCGCGCTGCCTGACTGCAGACTCGTTATCAGGCGGTCAAAAGCTGCCATGTACACGGTTTTGTCAAGACAGTCGCCACCCGGCTGCGTGTGCCCCGCGTCTACCAAGCTACAGGGATATTGGCCGCATGTGCGGCGACACGGCTTCCCAAGCGCACCGACTCCCCACTGCTGCCTGATCAGCCTTGTGGCAGCGCTATGCTCTCCGGTTTTCCAAGCATTTCTGCTGCTGGCGGCCTTTCCGGCCTGCGTGCGCGGGCCGGTCGACTTGGCGGCAGCCTCACGGCGCTGGCGCAGCTGCGCTTCGGTTAGGGGTTTTTTCTGGCGGTCGTCCGTCATGGTCTCAGTGTGTTCCCTCAGCCTGTGACATGTCGTCCGAATCGCGTCACTTTTTTTCTGCGCCATGGACAATCCGACGGATATGCCGAGGACCGATGCCATATTCGGACGAAAGCTCGTCGTAGTTCAGGCCGTTGAACCGTGCGCGAATGTCCTGATCCCGCATTTCGCGTGTCAGCTGTGCGACGAACGACTCCAGCGTCGGAACGTGTGTTTTCGTGCCCCCCAGCCGGTCCATAAGCCGACACAGCGCCGAAGCGCCGATATCTAGGCCAAGATCGACCCAGGCAGAATGATCTGCTGAGAAGTGCTCCAAGAGCGCGCCGAGCAACACTTCGTTTGACCGCATCAGTCGCCCCCCTGGTCGCCCAATCTGTTTTTCAGCCACAACGGCATTGTCCGCCCGCTGCCCGTAACCCCCGCGAGGAAGTCGCTGGACAAGCGCGTACGCATCTGGGTTTCGGAAATTGCAAGGTAGCCGCGCGTCGTGTTGATGTCGTCGTGGCCCATGGCAATGCGGACACGCTCGATGTCGTGCGTCTGATCATAAAGCGCGGTGGCAAATGTTGCCCGAAGCCGGTGCAGGGCCTGCCCCTCGCCCAGCTTCATGCCAGCGGACCGAGCGGCGCGCTGCAGGATGTCATGAAGCCCCCCAACCCCTAACGCGGTGTGGCGCGCTTTCCCCGATAAGCCTACAAACACCGGCTCCGCCTCGGACTTGGGCAGCAAATCAAGGTCAGCGAACCACGCGCGCAACGCCGTCACAGCCTCCCCCTCAAACGCTACCATGCGCTCTTTGGAACCCTTTCCTGCAAATCGCACTGCCCCAACCTTGTTGCGCAACTGAAGCTGACGAAGCGTCAGGCTCGCGACCTCACTACGCCGCGCACCTGTCGCCAAGAAAAAAACCAGCACCGCGTAATCCCGCCGCCCCTGCACCGTCCCCCTGTCGCAGGTGGCAAACAGCCGTCTGAGCTGGTCCCGTGAAAATTTTCTCGGCACCCGCTCTCGGCGCTTTGGGCCGGGAATGCCCATGGTCGGATCCACCCAGCCGCGGAAGGCCTGTCCCCAGCGAAACACCTGACGAAGCGCAACCAGCTTCACGTGGCGCGCCTCTGGCGTCAGGTTGTGGGTCAACGCCTGGTCCTGCTGCCACGCATTGACGTCATCGCTGGACACGTCAGGCCAGCAACCAGGTCTGCGGTAGTTGAGCCATTCACAAAATTCCGCAACAGCCTCCACGTAATTGGCGGCTGAGGCGGGACGCAAACCGCGGTTGATGCGCAACCACAGCGCCCACGCATCGATGTCCGCCCGCTGTTCGCCAGTCAAATCGCGGCGCACTATGCGCCGCATGACCCGCCCAAGTTCGTCCTGCGCGGAGACCAACGCATCATGCGTCATGATTACGCTCCAGGCCCGGGGCCGCGCAGATACTTAAAATCGCCCCGCCCATAGAGGGCCAACCAATGCGCCCTCCCCTTCCCGCACCCCTGAGCTTTGGATGGGGGGTGGCCCCGCTGTTCCGCCCCGACCGGAGCGGGCACGCCAGGAGGCCCGCCCCAGAGGGCGATCCCGCAGATGACGCGCCGTATCCCCGGTTCGTTATCTCCGGCCGCAGCAACATCTGCCGCAGAAACCAGCCAGCGGGTTGGGGCACAGCAACAGCGGCCTTTAGGGCTGAGGCCAACGCCCCGTGCGGTTTGGGGAACAACGGCAACAAGGGTTGCGTGTGTGGATTATGGGAAAAGAAGCATGAATCAAGGGTCATGCCACGACCTCCCTGCGTCGACTAAGGTGTTCTGCAACGCCTGGTTCATCCCTGCGCAACGCTTCAAGCATAACGGCGTGGCGGAATTGTGGAAATGCGTCGAACCTCTCTTCGTCGATTCCGTACTCCGCGCCTTTGGCGCTGATTCCAGTGGACGTTTCGTACCAGATCTTGTTATTGGCGGCTGCTGTTCCTGCGTCTTCGGCAGCGATTGACTCTAGGCAACGCGCGATGTACTTCGGTCCTGGGCTTGCGTTGTGCGTTTTCGCTCGCCCACACGCTCGGTGCATCTGCCCAACGCTGTGGCCTTGTGTGACCCACGAATTGATCAACGCACGATCCTGACGCACAAAATGTGCGGGGATCCCGTAGTGCAGCAGGATGGCCTCGGCCTTCGCCGGACACAGATTTTCATTGCTTTCAGCGGATCCGATCAGATCAGAATCAGATATCTGAATATCTATAGAAGAGTCATACTTCCCCGCTGCCCGGAAATGACCCCCCTCAATACTTCCTCGCTGCCCGGAAGTATTGTGCGCGGATACTTCCTCGCTGCCCGGAATAATTCCTCGCTGCCCGGAAGTATTAGATGGCGGATACTTCCTCGCCGCCCGGAATGGTTTGATGCTTGATACTTCCTCGCTGCCCGGAAGTATGTCCCACGCAAAAGTGAACGGCCGCGTGCGGCCGTCGGCGGATATAACCCCGTATCCACGGGCACTTAGCTTGTTACGCGCCTCAGAAACACGTGTTTCTGGCAGTCCGGCAACGCGACCGATAGCCTTAAGGCTGGATGAACACGTCTCGGTTCCTGGATCGCGCAAATAAGACATGGCTAGCAACACCCGCCAATCGCGGTTGTTAAGCTCGGCGTCCTTGAGCGCGGTCAGTGGGACAGGAGGCCTACGCTTCGCCATTCGGCCACCGATAATCCAGTTTATTGTGTAGCTGATCATCGGCAGCCCACACCACTAGGAGCCGCGATATGCCCCTAAAAATATGTATATTATGTTAAATATCGTATTCCGAGCCGTAATCGGTGGTGCTCACAAGGCATGGATCGGATAGCCCCGGCGCCCTGTCGAATTCGAGACTAACCGCAATTACCCTCAACGGCCGACGTGTAAACGATGACAGCTAGACCCCCTCGCCCGTACCGGGGCCAGGAATCACAACTGATTCTACGAGACCACTTGGCGATCGATCGCACCCGGCTGGCCAACGAGCGGACCTTGCTGGCGTGGTGGCGCACCGGACTAACGTTGGTGATTGCCGGCGTGACTTTGATCAAGCTGTTCCCGGAGGTGGCCTGGATGGTCGACGGCGGTTACGTGATGGTGCCGTTGGGATTGGGCACTGTGGTGTTCGGCGCCTGGCGCTACATCCAGGTACGCAGCGAGATCAGCCGCGACGCGCGTTAGCGACGCCAGAACTCCGGTGTGAGCAACACCGCGATGGTGAAGATCTCCAGCCGGCCCAGCAGCATGGCGAAGATGGACAGCGCCTTGGCCGGGTCCGAGATATCCGCAAAGCTCATGGCGACCCGCCCCAGCCCGGGACCGAGGTTGTTCAAGGTGGTTGCGACGGCACCGAATGCGCTGACCTGGTCCAGTCCGGCGGTCATCATGCCCAGCATGAGCACGACAAAAGCCAACACGTAGGCGGCGAAGAATCCCCACACGGCCTGGACGACCTGCGGCGGCACGGGGTGGGCGCCGATCCGCACCGGGACCACGGCCTTGGGGTGAATCAGGCGCATGATCTCCCGCCAGCCCTGCAGTACCAGCAGCTGGATGCGCAGCACTTTCATGCCACCGGCGGTTGAGCCGCCGCACCCCCCGATGAAACTGATGAATATCAGAAAAATCGGCAAGAACGCCGGCCATAGGGAGAAGTCCGCCATGGAAAATCCGGTACTGGTGATCACGGAGATCACCTCGAAAGCACCCATGCGCAACGCTTGCAACGGGGTCTCGGCAACCTTTTCGATATGCAGTACCAGCGCCGTGAGCAACGCGGCACCGACGATCACCATGAGAAAGGCGCGCACCTCCGGGTTACGGGCGTAGTAGCCCAGCCGCTTGCCTTGCCACGCGGCAAGGTGGACGCTGAAGTTGATGGCGCCGAGGGTCATGAACACCATGGCGACCACCTCCACCTGGCCGTCGGCGAAGGCGGCGATGCTGTCGTCACGGGTGGAGAACCCGCCCGTGGAGACCGTCGCGAAACTATGGCCGATGGCCTCGAACACGGACATGCCCGCCAGCTAATAGGCCAGCGCGCAGGCTACGGTGATAGCCACGTAGACCCCCCACAGGAGCCGTGCGGTGCTGGTCAGGCGCGGGGTCAGCCGTTCGTCCTTCAACGGTCCGGGGGCCTCTGATCGGTACAACTGCGAACCACCGATACCCAGCAATGGCAGGACTGCCACGGCGAGCACCACCAGGCCCATGCCGCCCAGCCATTGGATGTATTGGCGGTAGAACAACAACGACTTCGGTTGATCGGCCAGATGGGTGATCACCGTCGCCCCGGTGGTGGTCAGGCCGGAGGTGGCCTCGAACAGTGCATCCACAAAACTCAACTGGCCGATGCGCACGAACGGTACCGCGGCGAGCAGGCAAAGCACCGCCCAGAACAGCGCCACCACCAGAAAACCGTCCCGGTTGCGCAGCATCAGCTTGCCGCGACCGCTTGCGGCCATCGCCACCCCCCCTGCCCCGACCGCCAAGGCGAAGGACATCAGGAACTGCATGACCTGTCCGTCCGAAAACCAGAGGGAAACCATCAATGGCACGATCAAGGCGGCACCGAATCCCAGGCAGAGGAAGCCGATCAGGCGCGTGATGGTGGCGAAATGCATTGTGGTTCGAATACTTACCGTGCGGATTGGCAATCCCGAGGACCGGATTCTGCCGAAATTTTGTCATCCGCGCTCGTACGTTTTTCATCCGCTCAGGCATATCGCCATCGCAGATCAGGATATTCCCATGGCATTTGAATGATTCCCGGCGGATGCTGCTTGCCAGGAACGTGTCCCGAGTCTCAGCGTGCGCTGTCCGGCCTGAGCAGACTTAAACGCATGACCGTGCCATGGCTCCGCTACTGTCTGGAAAGGATCACCGCCATGCTCAACAACGTCTCCCTCTTCAGGGGATTGCCGCAGAGCGATCTGGATACCTTGGAGCGACATAGCGCGCACCGCACCTATCGCCGAAATACCGTGCTCATCGAACGCGGGGATGTCGGCAATTCGCTCTATGTGGTTACCGACGGCGCGGTCAAGGTTTATGTTGCCGATGCACTCGGTAAGGAAGTCATTCTGAACGAGCTGACGAAAGGCGCGTATTTCGGCGAGTTGGCCCTGCTGGGCGACGTGCCACGCTCGGCGTCGGTTGCCACCGTTACCGACACGACCGTACTCACGCTGACCAAACTGGCCTTTCAGCAGTGCTTGGCGGAATTCCCGTCCATTGCCTGGAACCTGATCGCCGCCTTGGCGGAGCGTACCCGCTATCTTACCGACGCCGTCAGCGACTTGGCGCTGCTGGACGTGTACGGTCGGTTGAGCAAACTGCTCAATGCGTCAGCGGTGACCCAAAACGGCCGCACGATCACCCCGCCCTTCACGCACCAGGATCTGGCGGACCGCGTTGCATCGTCCCGGGAAATGGTCACCAAGATCCTCAAGGATCTCAAGCGCGGCGGGTACGTCACCAACGACGGCAAACGCTTGGTCATCGAACGCAAATTGCCCACCCATTGGTAGGCACGCCGGGTCCCGTTGCACTCCCAATGTGAATATTACCGCCGTCGTCGGTTACTAGTTCCCTTCAGTCTGGTTTGCCACTGCGTAATCTGACCGCATGGCCGAGGACATGGCGACTGCATGCCCTGCCCGGTCGTACCCGCAACAGGCACATGGAGGCAGCCGTTATGGAACCGCGATTTACCAGTTATCCGATTACCGCGATCGTGATTGTAATCACGATCGTCACGTTGTGGCTGTCGGCCAACCGCGCAGAGGCCGATACGGCGACCAAATGGGAGCGTCATCAACTGCATCAGCCCTCACCCAAGTTGTTACAAATGGAGAAGCGCGGCCGGGTAACCATCTATGACGGATTGGACAACAGCGACGTCGACCGCGCCATGGACGAGCAATTCGATCGCATCGGCAGCATGATGTTCATCCACGTACGCACCAACGGCGACGAGCTCGACCTGGACGACGGTTGCGACTAGGCGGCGCCTGGGCCTTGTATACGCCGATTGTCGTCGCCCTGTGGTCAGCGGCGATCTAAGATGACCGTCAGGAGCACATCACTCCCAAGGACGAAGGTGGACAAACACCTTGACTGCATGGCGGTGGCGACGATTGGATGCGGCGGACGCTGGTGGCAAGTTGGCGACAGGCGTGCTGGTGGGCACGGCCTGCGCCTTGCTGGGCGTGCTGCTGTTCATCTCGCCTTGGGGTCGCGTCATTGAACAGGGCTGGGGACTGAATTGGCTGTTTCAATTGCGCGGCCCGGTGCCCGCCCCCCCGCACGTCGTGATCGTCAGTCTGGACCGCGGGTCGTCCGAGCGCCTCGGCGTCCGTCATCGACCCGACCACTGGCCGCGACGCCTTCATGCGGCGTTGATCCGACGTCTCCACGCAGCTGGCGCCCAGGCGATTGTGTTCGACCTGTGGTTCGACCGTCCCGGCCCGTTGGCCGACGACGCGGCATTCGCACGGGCAATCGGCGAGGCAGGCAACGTGTTGCTGCTCGAACGCTTGGCCAAGACAACCCTGTCCGGGCGTGGCGCATCGGAATTGGCACTGCACCAGCTGCATCCGCCGCATCCGCGTTTTGCCTACCACGCGCTGGCCAGCGGCCCGTTCACCCTGCCTAAGATCCCGGTCGCGGTAAGTCACTTCTGGACGTTCGACAAGGCTGCCGGCGACACCCCCAGCCTGGCCTCGCTGGCGCTGTTTGCCGCCTATCCTGATGCTCACGATGTGGTCCTGACGGACTGTTACCGCGGCGTCGAGCAACGGGCACCGCCCGACAATCTGCGCGGCACGGTGCAAAGCACCTTTGCCAACCGCCAGCGCACCTGCGGCCTGGCCTCGGACACATCCGCGACCGCCCGTGTCACGACAGCGCCGTCGCCCGATCCGATGGTCGGGCGGCTACGCGACATCTACACCGGACCGCAGAGTCGGGTACTCAATCTTTATGGACCGCCGCGTAGCATCCCCACCATCCCGTACTGGAAAATCCTGACCCCAGACGCCGACGCGACGGCTCAGGCGACAGCCGCGCCAATCGCGGGCAGCATCGTGTTGGTCGGGATGTCGAGTCGTTCGCAACCGGACCAAGCGGACGCCTTCGTCACGCCCTACTCGGACCCGGTCAGCGGTCATGACATCGCCGGTGTGGAACTGCTGGCCACGGCGGTGGCGAACCTCGCGGACGGACGCAGCATCGCGCTACCCGCACCAGGGTGGCAGATCGCCGCCGTGCTGCTGTTCGGGTTCGCGGTCGGCATGGTGTGCGGCGGCTTGCCGCCGATGCTCGCGGTATTGGCGACCTTGCTGGTCGGCGGTGGCTGGCTGGCGATTGCCATGATGGGCTTCACGGAGCACTACCTATGGTTGCCGCTCGCGGTGCCCCTGGCCGGTCAAATCCCGATGGCGCTGGTGATGGGACTCGGCGTTCAGGCGGTTGCAAGCCGCTCGATACAGCGCCGCATGGGTGCTGCGGTCAGCCGTTACCTGCCGACGCACGTGGTGCGGCGCATGGGCAGGAAGGATTTTCATCCAGCCCACGAGCGCCAGGCCGTGTATGGCGTTTGTCTGAGCACCGATGCCGAGCGTTTCACCGATTTCGCCGAGGCGCTACCCCCGGACGAATTGGCCCGGCAGGTGAATCGCTACTACGCCGCCTTGTTCGCCCCGGTAACGCGCCATGGCGGCCATGTCTCGGACGTGGTGGGCGACGCGATGCTGGCCCTTTGGACCGGCCCCATGCCGTCCCTAACACTACGCCGGTCGGCTTGTCTGGCGGTGCGGGACATCCTGCAGGGCGACCCTGAGCCGCAGGTCCCAGCCCTGCTACGCACCCGCATGGGCCTGCATGCGGGCGAACTGGTGCTCTCCCACGTCGGTGCGGGTGATCATTTCGAATATCGTGCCGTGGGCGACACTGTGAACACCGCCGCGCGGCTGCAGGCCCTGAACAAGCCCCTGGGCACCTGCTGTCTGGCGTCCAGCGACGCCATGGCCGGACTGCCGGACGTGCCCGCTCGCCGACTGGGTCGCTTCGCGCTCAAGGGAAAACGTCGCCCCGTCACCGTGTACGCCCTGTGCCATGCACCGGACGCGGATTTCGATCGCGCCTTGAGCGCACTCGAACGCCATGCGTGGCAGGCGGCATACGCCGGCTTTTCCCGGCTTGCCGCCGCCAATCCCGCGGACGGACCGGCACGATTCTTTGCCAGTCTCTGCGCCGATTACCGGGCATCGCCGCCCGCTGCTGACTGGCCCGGCGTTATCGCCGTAGCGCCTGACTGAGGTCAACCGGGGTCATTCTTCCCAGCAGACCTCGAATTTCGCACCCCGGCTGTCGTAGAAGGTCTCGCAGATCGGGTTCACTTTCGAGCGGATCGCCACGATGGCCACGATACGCTGGATCTCACCGCCCTTGCCCAGCCCGCGACACACCGGTGCAGAGCCCGTTTCCGAGGCCAGCCGACAGGGCGCCGCGCGTTTCAGGCCCGCGGTATCGGCGCCGACGATGTCACCCTCCGCATTGATATAGATGGCCGCGGTTGCGCCCAGGGGAAGTACCAGTGGCGGGCGATTCTTGTCTCCGGTATCGCAACCGGATACCGCGAAAGCGCTCAGCAGAACAGGTGTCGCCGCGCGACGCATTTGGAATCGGAACATATGACTACCTCCATGTTTATGACGGCCACGCACGGCCGGTCTTTCCAGAAACGCCATCAGTTGAACGGCAGCGCCAGGCTCAGATACGTGGACCGGGCCGGTTGAATCTCCGGCGCCTGGGTGCCGCCTGCTGCAAAGTCCGTGTCCCGGAAATTGAAGGACCGGTCGAACAGGTTGCGGACCTGTAGGCTGACCATTCCACGCCGCTTCGGCAGGCGGTAACCGAGCTCGGCGTCGGTCAACCAGAAACGACTCTTTTCCGTATCCGGCGGTGTCAGGGTGCTGGTGTTGATACGACCATCCTGACGGTAGTAGGTCTGGGTCAGACGCGCGAACCAACCGCTCGGATGATGATAGGAGACACGGGTGGGAAAGCTGTGAGTGTTCAGCGCCAGCGGCTCATTGGCGGAGACCGAGGCACTTTGTCGCTTGCGTCGACCGTCGAACCGGTACCCGGTGGTCGCCGCGATCCGCGCCGTCGGCATCCAGGTCACATAAGCGTCGCCGCGGCGATTGATATGACGCTCTTCACCCTCCGGCCCTTGGATCGGCACATCAAGGCGCCGGTAGATCAGCTTGGCACCAATCGAGAAATCGGCGCCGATATCATGCGCGATGGCCGCCGCCACGGCCCGACTGTCGGTCCCCAGCGGATCGTCCCAGAACTGGGTAAACCCAGCCACCTGGGTCGGCTCCAGCGTCTGGTCGGACACCAGCGACCGCTGCAAGGTACGGAAGGCTGCGGCGCGAACCCGGGTTCGCGCCGACAGGTCCCACAACAACCCGAGCTTGGGATTGAACTGGTCTATCGCATAGGGCGTGGAGTCGAGCCGGTCGTAGCTGAGCCCGGCCACCAGTTGCCCTTGCCCGTGCAAGTCGAAGTAACCGTAGCCGTAGGCGTTGGCGTGGGTTTCGGTAATGTCGGTCAACACCGGCAGGGTCGCGACAACGTTCGGCCCCAAGGTAATCCGGGTGATGATGTTGTCATAGACATCATTCTCGTAATATCCACCACCCATCACCCACGGCCCGGTTGGTGCCGGGCGCAGGTACTGAAATTCCGTCAGGTAGCCCTGGTTGTCGTAGCTATGCTCACGGGTGGATACGTAGGGCGTCGATGGCAGCGGCGCGGAGCTGGCGTCGTCGCCCGATTGATCGACACGAATGACCGAGCCGAGTAGCAATCCGCCTCCCGTCAGTTGGTGGCGGATACCAAGGCGGATACTGTCCTCCTGGAGATTCTCCCGTCGATTCGCCGAGAAGGCCGTCGGATCGAAACGCAGGCCGACATCCCCCCGTTCCTGTTCGTGTCGACGCAGCTCCACCTGCACACTGGTGGCAGGACTCAGACGATGCTGCAGAAACAGGGTGTAGATGTCTTCCGCCACGTCGCTGTTTTGCCGGAAGCCGTCGGTTTGGTAATGGAACTGCCCGGCGCTTAACGCCCAGTCGCCCTGGAGGGCCCCCACCAGGACTTCATCGCCGAGCAAACCGTCCGTGCCCGCCACCCCGGACAACTGCAACACCGTTTGGTCGCGCACGAACAGCGGCGTGTACTCGTTGATGCCGATGGTCTGCGGCCCGGCATGGTTGAGGATATTCAGATTCGACTGAGCCAGCGCTGGGGGCACCGGGTAGAGGTTCAATGGCTGAAGCAACTGGGACTGCAGGACCTCACTGGCGCGCGCGAGCGCCTGGTGACGGTCCGCTTGCAGGGTGTCGGCACGAAACCGGTGTGCCGCGTAATCCGCCGGATCGGTACTCAAGGCGCTGGCGATGGCCTCGTCAGCCTGTTGATCGAAACCCAATTCCGCATAGATACGGGCGATGGCCGCGTTGCGCGCAGCCAGGTCCTGATCCGCGGCCAGGCCGGAGCGGTAGACACCGCGTTTCGCATTGCGCGCCAGCGCCGCTTTCAGCTCGCGCGGCGCGGCAACCGGCCGATTGGTCGCCTGCAACAGCAGTGCGTCATAGAAATATGCGGTGGGATCCTGCGGGTCGAGCTGTTTCGCCAAGGCATATTGCACCCGGGCACGCTCGGTGCGGTTTTCCGCATCGTAGGCTTTTCCCAGATAGCTGCGCACCACGGCATTGGCCGGGGCAAGCCCGATCGCGATCTCCAATTCCCGCCGTCCGGCAGCCAGCTCACCCCGTCGGATGAGGGCAATGCCCCGGCCCAGGCGCGGCATGGCGTCGGTGGAATCAAGCGTAATGGCACGGTCGAAGGCGGCGAGGCCGGCCGTCACCTTGCCGGATGCCAGGGAGGCGAAGCCCATCAACGTATGCCCCCGCGCGGTCCTGGGCGCCAGTTGCACTGACCGTCGGGCCGCTTGCCCGGCGGCAGCGGGGCGGCCGGTCGCAAGTGCCAGCTCGGCCTGCCTGGCCCACAGCAGCGCGTTTTTTGGGTGCAGATCGACCGCCTTTTGCACCGTGTCACGCGCCGCTTCCAGGTCGTGGTTGGCTTGCTGTGCATAGCTCAGGGCTAGCAGCCCGTCACCGCTGAATGGTTGCAGACGCACCGCGGCCTTGGCATGGGCCAGTGCCTGTGCGCGCCGATTCTCCACCACCGCAATCACCGCCAACAGCGCCTGGGCCGCACCCTGCGCCACGGCGTCCGCCGGCGCACGGGTGAGATGGGCGCGGGCCTGATCGACGTGACCCAGCTGCAACGCGGCTTGTGCCGAGCGTAACCAATCGCCCTGCCCCGCGGGACCGCCCAGCAACGGGAAATGCAAGGCCCATTGCACGCTGTCCACCGTGGTCACCGGCACTGTCAGCACTGGCGCGCGATCGGCCGGGCTCAGGGCGGACTCGCCGCTTCCCACCCGGACCAGCCCGTCAGGGTTGCGCAACGCAACCTGCCCCTCGATGACATCCAGGCGGGTCGTGCGCTCGAGAACCCGCAGGACGAACTCCGTGCCTTCCAGCCCGGCGGTACCATAGGGTGTGCGAATCTCCAGCTGTGTGGAAACCCGGCTGATCAGGTGTATGACACCATCGATCAGTTCGACCCAGAATCCCCCGCTGGGGGGTGCCTCCGGCAGCACCAAGGTGGTGTACTGATCGAGCCGCAACACGGTGTGATTGAACAACGCCAGCGAGGCGCGGCTGTCGCCGCCGACCCGTATCACGTCCCCGCGGCAGAAGGTGTCGTTCAAATGGGCGGGCTGCCAAGCCCCTTGGCTACCACGCTTGACCGCCAGTTCGCCCTGCAAGGACACGACGCGCGCACTCCAGACAGCGCACGAAACCGGGCTGGAAAGCGCTGGAAACGGCGGGATACATCCCAAAAGGATCGCGAAAACCGTCCATCGCAGACGACGCGGATACTCGTCCAATGCCGACACTCCATTGCAGCATGTGGGGCAGACCGTATTCGGGCTTGTTCTGTATTTACGATCGCCCGATGAAAGTTATCGCTGCGATTCCGCCCCTGGGTGGAATTTCGAGCCTAGGCCTGCCGGAAACATCGGTCAAGGTCCACCGAGCGACCCCGTTCCCAAAAAAGCGGTGCGTCCCTGCTCCGCATAGCTGTCGGGTAGACCGGGCGATCACAGGTGCGGCATACCGCAATCACTTACCCTGGACACGTCCTTGTGACAGGAAGGCTAGGCCGTTCCGGCATCCCCTTGAGGTAAATAGTACGCGGGCGCCCGGGTAATTTTCACTTGTGTGTGAAACGGGAGGACGCGTTGAAAATGCCGGGGTCTTGCGGGTCGCGCCGGGCGCACGGCAATTTCCGCTGCCGACTTTGCCAGCGGGCGGGAGCACGTGATTTGCGCCTCGATTGTCCGGCTGCTGATCGGTCAGCGCTTTGCCCAGAACTGCTACGAAGTCTCCGACGGGTCCGGGGCCGACAAATGGCGTAGTACCTGTTTCGCCTGCGCGATACTGGTCTTCAGATTACGGCCGATTTCTTCCATGGTGATCGGTCCATCTTCCTTGCCTGCGGCCCAGTTGACGATCATCGCGCAACAGGCGTAACTGAGGCCCATCTCCCGGGCGATGCCAGCCTCGGGCATGCCGGTCATGCCGACGATATCGCAGCCGTCCCGCTCGAGCCGGGCGATCTCGGCGATGGTTTCCAGCCGCGGCCCCTGGGTGGCGCCATAGGTCCCCCCATCCACCACCTCGATGCCTGCGGCGCGGGCGGCCAACAGCACACGGTGCCTCAGGGTTACGCAGTAAGGCAAAGAGAAATCGATGTGTTCCACCTGGTCGCGTTCGAAAATCGTGTGTTCTCGACCCCAGGTGTAATCGATGATCTGGTCCGGCACACACATGACCTCAGGCGCCATGCGCGCGGTGATCCCGCCGACCGCGGCCATGGCAATCACCTCCGTGACCCCGGCTTCCTTGAGCGCCCACAGGTTGGCGCGATAATTAATCAGATGCGGCGGAAACGCATGCCCTGGGCCATGACGCGGCAGAAACACCATGTCCTGGCCGTCGTATCTACCGAACAACAAGGGCCCGGAAGGTTCGCCGTACGGCGTCGCCATCACCTCGCGGTGGGTGATGTGCATGCCTTCGAACTGGTCGAGTCCGGAACCGCCGATGACGCCCAAACCGCTCATGCCGATGCACCTTCGGCGTAGATGCCGGGCGCGTTGCGCCAGTATCCCTTGTAGTCCATGCCATAGCCGAACACGTATCGATCCGGCAACGTCAATGCCACGTAGTCCGCCTGAAGACCCACGCCGCGGTCGTGCAGCTTATGGCTGAGCACCGCGCTACGCACCTCCGCCGCGCCCTGGTTGCGCACGTAATCGAGAATCGCCGCCAGGGTATGTCCTTCATCGAGGATGTCGTCGACGACAAGCACCGTCCGCCCGGACAACGCCATCTCGTGGTGCTTTTTCCACTGCAGATCGGTCCCGGTGGTGCGCTCGCGATAGCGGGTGGCATGCAGGTAATCGACCCGTAGCGGAAAACGCAGGCGGGTCATCAGCATGGCGGTGGGCACCAGGCCGCCGTTCATCACGCACATCAAAATGGGATCGCGGTCGGACAGGTCCTCGGCGATTCGCTCCGCCATGCGATCCATAGCCGCCTCGACGGCAGCTTGATCGTACAGGCAGTCGGCATGTTGCAGGGCGATGGCGGCCTGGTCAGCGGTCAATGCCATGGTTACTCCGGTTCGGCTTGCTGGCCGGTCAGGCCAGATTGAGGGGTTGATCGGCCAGTTCGGCCTCCGCCGTGGCGAGCATCTGCACCGCGTCGCGCCAACGCGGCGACTCGTGCAGTTGCGCCAGGGTGGGTTCATGGCGGCCGTGCAGCCGCACCAAGCGCGTCTGCGCGACCGGGTCGTGGTAGTCGCTCAGCGCCTGCAGGACTTCGTCGGCACCGGCGGGATTGTTGCACACCAATACCATGTCGCAACCGGCATCCAGCGCCTGGCGCGCGCGATCGGCGTAACCCCCGGCGACGTGCGCTGCCTCCATCGACAGATCGTCGCTGAAGATCACCCCCTGGAAGTTCAGCTCGTCCCGCAGCAGTGACTGCAACCAGCGCGATGAGAAACCGGCCGGGCGCTCGTCCACCTGCTCATAGATCACGTGTGCGGGCATGATCCCGGCCAGCCCGTTGTCGATGAGGTGGCGAAAGGGACGGATATCCTGATTCCAGATCTCGTCCAGGCTGCGCTTGTCCACCGGCAACGCCAGGTGGGAATCCTCGCGCACGCCGCCATGCCCGGGATAATGCTTGCCGACCGAAACCATCCCGGCCTCCTTGGCACCGCGCGCCCACGCGTAGGCCAGGGCCCCGATCGTCTCGGGGTCCGCAGCGAAGGCGCGATCACCGATCACGCCGCTGAGCCCAATATCCAGATCCAGTACCGGCGCGAAACTGAAATCCACACCACAGGCGCGCAACTCGCTGGCCATCACCCAACCCGCCTCCTGGGCCAGCTTCAAGCCCCGTTTGCGGTCGGCTGCATAGGCCTTGCCATAGCAGGCGGCAGACGGCAGGCGGCTGAAGCCATCGCGAAAGCGCTGCACCCGCCCGCCTTCCTGGTCGACGGCCACCAACAATTGTGGGGAACGAAGCTCATGAATTTGGCGAATCAGCCGATTAACTTGTTCGGGAGACTCATAGTTACGGCTGAACAGGATGACACCACCGGTCGCCGGATGCCGCAGGCGTTCGATGTCGGCGGCGGTGAGTGCGGGACCTTCCAGGTCCAGCATGACAGGGCCGTGGCTCATGGATCTTTACGTTACCGGCTGAAAAAGAAGAACGGCCCTTATACCAGAACGGAACCGCACGATGCGCAACTTGTTGTACACAGCCCTACTCTGCCTGCCCCTGCTCGCCTACGCGGGAGAAGACGAAGAGGCGCCGCCGCTACCCCCGGTATACGTGGAATTGAAGCCGTCCCTGGTCACCAATCTGAACGGCGGCCCCAAATATATCCGATGCGAAATCCAGCTGATGGTACGCGGTGACGAGAACAAGGCCTTGGTGGAAAAATACGAACCGGCGCTGCGTCACGAGCTGTTTCTGCTGTTTGCCGACCAGGATGGCGCCGCGTTGCAAACCCACGAAGGGAAAAAGGCCCTGCGGGAAACGGCGCTGAATGCCTTGCGGGCGCGAATGGAGGCCGAAGTGAAGGCGCCGGTGATCGAGGACCTTTACTTCACCAGTTACTACGTCCGCTAAGGCGGTCCTGCAACACGTCGCCCAACCGATTGGCGGCAAACACCACCAGACACAGGGCCACCCCCGGCGCCAGCACCAGGTGGGGCGCCGTCAACATGTAGCGCACGCCGTCCCGGATCATGCTGCCCCAGGAGGCGGCAGGTGGCTGGACGCCAAGCCCAAGGAACGACAACCCCGCTTCCGCCACCACCACGCCGGCAACGCTGAAACTGGTCTCCACCAGCAAAGGCGCCAGCGCCAGCGGCAGCAGATGCCGAATCAGGATACGCCGCTGGCTGCAGCCCAACGCGATGGCCGCCTGTACATGGTCACGCTCCCGCAATGACATCGCCTGGGCGCGCGCCAGGCGCGCAAAACCCACCCAGCCCATGAGCGCCAACGCCAGTACCAGGTTATCCAGACCAGGACCGAGGGCCGCGGCCAGGGCAATGGCCAACAAGATGCCCGGAAACGCCAGAAAGACATCGATCAACCGGCCGATCACCCTATCGAGCCAACCGCCCCAGTAGCCTGCCGCCAGGCCCAGCGTCGTGCCGACGCTCGCCGAAATGCCCACCACCAGCAGCGACACCCACAGCGCCGTACCGGCGCCTGCCAGCAGCCGGGCGAGCACATCGCGGCCCAGTTCGTCCCGCCCCAACCAGGCCGACGCATCCGGGGCTGTCAGTATGCCCGGCAACCAGACCTGCACCGACGACGCCTGAAACCACGGACCCAGCGCGGCTGCGAGCAACCACAACCCGAGTATCGCCAGCGCTAGCCTCACGACAGCCGCCTGGTGCGAGGATCCAGCCAACCGTAGGCTGTATCGGTCAGCGCGTTGATCACGACATAGGACGCGCTGATCAGCAGCACGCAACCTTGTACCAACGGATAATCCCGCTGGCGTATGGCGTCGATGAGCAGGCTACCGAGCCCAGGCCAGGCAAATATCGTCTCGGTGATGACCGCGCCGGCGAGCAGATGTCCCAGTTGCAGACCCAGCAAGGTCAGCACCGGCAGGGCGGCATTGGGCAGTGCGTGGCGAACCAGTGCCGCGATGGGACTCAGGCCTTTGGCGCGGGCGGTGCGGACAAACGGCTGGTCCAGCACTTCCAGCAGGCTCGCACGCACCATCCGGGTATTGATGGCCGCCAGCGACATGCCCAGTGTCAATGCAGGAAGTATCAGGCTGCCCCAGCCTTCGTCGCCGCTGACCGGGGTCAGCCCCAGGCCGATGGAAAACACCAGGATAAGCACCGGACCGAGCCAGAAATTCGGGATCGACAAGCCGATCAATGCGACCGAGCTGGCCACCCGATCCGGGGAGCGCCCGGCGAACCGGGCCGCGACCACGCCCAACGGCAGCGAGATCAGCAGCGCGAAGACCAGAGCCGCGCCCGCCAATTGCAGGGTTGCAGGCAGCCGGTCGAGCAGCAGCCGGGTGACCGGTTGTCCCTGGTGCAAGGAGGCGCCCAGATCCGCTTGGGCCAGCGCGGCGTAATAATCCAGCAGTTGCACGCTGATTGGCTGGTCCAGCCCCAGACGGGCGCGCAGCGCGGCGCGATCGGCGGCATGGGCGGACTCGCCCAGCATCACGTCCACAGGATCACCGGGAATCAGGTGGATCAGCGCGAACACCAGTCCGGCCACCAGCAGCAAGGTCAACGAGGTATCCGCCACGCGTCTGAGCAGGGCGGTCATGTCAGCGCAGGATCTCCACCACATCACCACGGCGCAGCTGATCGAACAACGCGATCACATCGTGATTGCGCATGCGCACGCAGCCATGCGAAAGCGGTACACCCATCGGCTCGCTGTCCGGCGTGCCGTGGATGTAGATGAAGCGCCGCAGGGTGTCGCAGGCGCCGCCCCGGTTGTAGCCGGACTCGCAGCCGGTCAACCACAGGATCCGCGACAGCACCCAGTCCCGCTCCGGGTGTTCGGCCGCCAAGGCGGGACTGTAGACCTCACCGGTCGGGCGGCGCCCGACAAAAACCGTACCGGGTGCGCAGCCGTCGCCAATGCGGATACGCACGCGATGCACGCCGAGCGGCGTACAACCCGAGTGCTGTCGCTGCCCGCTGCCGTTCAAGGCACTGGAGACCGGCCAGCTGTCCGTGACACGCCCGCCTTCGGCCAGCAATTCCAGCTCCTGGCGAGCGATATGGATACGGACACGGGGTTCAGTCACGGCCGATGGCTCCAGGTCGGATGGTCACGTCGGACAATCCATCATAGGCACCGTCCCGTCGCAAGCGGTAGCCTTGTACGCGTGGACCGACGATTGCCAGCTGATCCTCGTACCACAGCGGCACATAGACCAGGTCGTCGTGGACCTGGGCCTGTACCGTGCGATAGGCCTGCGCCAGGTCATCCCGGCTACCGCCACGCCCGGCGGCGTCCAGGGCCAGATCCACCAACGGCGAGCGATACCGGCCCCGGTTGGCGCCGCCGGGCGGCAACGACCGGGAATGGAACATATGCCGGAGCGCATCGGGTTCCTTGATACCCACCCAGGCCAGCGAATAAAGCTGGAAACGACCGGCCTTGATATCCCCGTAAAAGGTCCCCCAGTCGAAACTCTGGATGGCCATCGCGATGCCGACCTCGGCCAACTGTGCCTGGATGGCGGCCGCCAGACGCAAACGGAACGGATCGGCGGAGGTCTTGTAGGTCAAGCGTAGCGGCGTTGCCGGACCGTAGCCCAACGCCGTCAGGATGCGGCGGGCACGGGCCGGGTCATGGACAACCGGCTGCAGCGCGGGATTTCCGGCCCAGTGATCGGGCGGCAGCACCGATTCGGCCGGGCGGGCGGCACCGTGAAACAGATAGCGTATCAGCGCGGCACGGTCTATGGCGTGGGCGATGGCGAGCCGTACCCGCCGGTCGCCGGTCGCCGGGTCGAGCATATTGAAACCGAGATACGCAAAGGTGTCGCCCGGCGCCTTGATCACCCGCACACCACGACGCTCGGCCAACCAGGCGATCTGCTCCGGCGGCAGATCGTTCTGCATCAGATCCAGTTCACCGCGCACCAGCTTCAGTGCACGTACGGTCGGGTCGGCAACCGTCAGGAAACGGATCATCAGCCCGTCGGCGCGCCGGCGTAAGCGCAGATCGCCTGGGTCGTGGTGCGCGACGACGAAGGGACCAGTGCCGAGTGGTCGGGCAAGGCGGTTGGGATCGTGTGCTTGCCGGGCGGGCAGGATGCCAAGGTTCAATCGTCCGGGAAACAGGCTGTCGGGCTCGGCCAGCTCGAACACGACGGTATCCGGGTCGGGTGCAGCGACGACCCGGATGGCCTTGAGGGTTTCCCGATGCGGAGAGCCGGTCGCCGGGTCCAGCACCGATTGGTAGGTGGCGACCACGTCGGCACTGGTGAGCGGGGCACCGTCGGCGAAGGTCGCACGATCCGCCCGTAGGCGAAAACGGTAATGGGTGGCATCGCGCTGCTCCCAGGTTGCCAAGGCGGGGATCACCCGGCCCTGCGCATCGTGATCGGTCAAACCGGTAAACAGCAGGCGGGCGATGCGCTCACCGGCGGCATCGGTGGCGAACCGGGGGTCCAGCGTCAATGGCGAACTGCTCAGGCCGAAACGCACGCCGTCCGGCGGCGGCCCTTCGCAGCCGAGCAGGACCAGCCCCAGCACCGCCCAGACCATCACGCGCCAGTGCTTGCCCATCACCAGCTGCGGTAAGGGCGCTCGCTGAGCTGGCTGTTGAAATAGCGTGCGTCGGTGGACACCTCCCGACCAAGCCAGTCGGGCTTGTCGAACGCTTCGTCAACGGCGGACAACTCTATCTCGGCAACCACCAGGCCGGCATTTTCCGCGTGGAACTCGTCCACCTCCCAGGTATGTATGCCCTGCGGGATCAGATGGCGTGTCTTGTCGATGAGGGGACGCGCAGCCACCTGATCGAGCAAGGTACGCGCGTCGCCGATGGGGATTTCGTACTCGAACTCCAGGCGCCGCACACCGTCGATGTTCTTCTTGATGTTCAGCCAAGCGCGCTCCCCTGCCAACCGTACCCGGATGGCGGTGTCCGGGCCCCGCTGCAGATACCCCTGGGTCATGCGGACGGATGACGTGACCTGTTCCCGCCAAGTATCGCCCGTGGTCAGGAATTTACGCTCGATCTCCGTCGCCATGCTCAGGCCTTTTCGAACAGCGCGATGGATTCCACGTGTGCGGTGTGGGGAAACATGTCCATCACGCCCGCGGCGCGTAGTCGGTAGCCGTGCTTGTGCACCAACTCGCCGGCATCCCGCGCCAAGGTGCCGGGATAGCAGGACACGTAGACGACCCGCCGTGCTCCCAGTTTCGGTAGCTGGTCCAGGATCTCGAGCGCACCGCTGCGTGGCGGGTCCAGCAGCACCTTGTCGTAGCGCTCACCCAGCCAGGGCGGACGTTCCAAGTCGGCGTACAGATTGGCGACATGAAAACCGACATTGTCCAGGTTGTTCCTGATCGCATTGCCGCGCGCGCGCTCCACCAGGCCCGCATCGCCCTCCACGCCCACCACCCGGGCGGCGCGGGTCGCCAGGGGCAAGGTGAAATTGCCGACCCCGCAGAACATATCCAGTACATGGTCCTGTGGTCCCACGTCCAGCAGATCCAAGGCATGACGGATCATTTGTCGATTGATATCCGTATTCACTTGGGTGAAGTCGGACGGCAGAAAGCCCAATCTCAGATCGAAGTCGGGCAAGGCATACGCCAGGTCGGCGGGGGCGTCCAGGGGCGCGATGGTGTCCGGGCCGCCGCTTTGCAGATAGACGAACACGTCATGATCCGCTCCGAAAATCCGCAACGCTGCCAGGTCGTCGTCGGACGGCGCATCGAGAACGCGGAAGATCAGCACCAGCTGATCGTCGTCCATCGCAACTTCGACTTGCGGCACACGATCGCGGATATGCAACGCGTCCACCAGCACGGACAGAGGCGTCAGCAGCGCTGCGATACGCGGATGCAGCACATGACACTCGCTCAGATCGGTGACATAGGGCGTGCCGCGCTCCCTGAAGCCCACCAGGACCTTGCCCTTCTTGGGAACGTGTTTGATCCCCAGGCGGGCCTTGCGTCGATAGCCCCACGGCGTCCGGTTACGCAGCGGGTCGAGCACGCGGCCCGGTTCGACCTTGCCGATATGCTTGAGTGCGTCCAGTAACGCTTGTTGCTTGGCGGCGACCTGCGCTTCCGGTGCCTGATGCTGCAGGCTGCACCCGCCGCAGACGCCGAAGTGGGCACAGCGGGGCACCACCCGCTCGGGGCTGGCAGTGACGATCTCCAGCGCATCTCCCTCATCGTGGCTCTTGTGCGTCCGAGTGATTCGGGCATGGACCCGTTCGCCAGCCAGGGCACCGTGCACGAAGACGGTTTTCCCCGCCTCGTTCCGGGCCACTCCCCGCCCGTCATGGCTTAGCGAATCGACCTGCAACACCACTGGCTCGGTCGGTAGCGGCTTACGGCGACGGCGACCCACTAGCCCTCCAGCCGTTCGGCAAAGGTCCGCAAATGCTCGCTGGCGCTGACCGCGAGCTTCTTGCGCAGCGCTTGAATACCGTTACGGGCATGGATCGGCGTCAAGCGCCCCTGCGCCACCGCGACCTTATGGGACAACTGCCAGGTATTGAGCGCGCGCAACTCCGCGCAGGCCTGTACCGCGTCATGATCGCCGCCATGCCAAGCCTCCCAGATGTCCGCGCATTCCGTGTCGCCCAGACCGGGCAGGCCCATCAGCCGGGCCGCCTCGCCCAAGGGCGTCTCACCACCCCAGTTCGCCGCCAGATCGACGTGTTCGTCGTGCCAGAGGCGCGGCAACGCCACCCCCAAATGGGTGGCGCGCAGTCGTAACACCGCCAACTCCGCGCCCAGGCGCCAGCCCGCCAATCTGCCGGTGCCGCCCAGCGCCTCGCCGAGATGGCGCAGAATCGTCGCCTCATCATCACTGGCAGTGGACAAGGTCACTAGCTGCGGATGTTCCGGCTCACCGTGTACCAGGGATAGCAGCGCGATGCGCTGTTGGTCAGGACGCAGATCGTTACGGCCGTTCTGCTGCTTGCGCCGGTGATACATGATCTTGGCGACGCCGTCGTCGTCGAGACCCTCCACATCGTAGAGACGACGTGCAGCGGCGACATTGGGCACGCAGCACAAGGCAAAAGCGATCAGATTCATGGTTCAACTACCGGCAAAGAGAACAACGTCCGGCGGGGTTACGCGCCGCCGGCTGGGAATACGCCCGTGGAAAGATAACGGTCCCCACGGTCGCAAATGATCGCCACGATCACGGCATTTTCAACCTGCTCGGACAGTTTCAGCGCTGCGGCGACGGCGCCGCCCGACGAGATACCGGCGAAGATACCCTCTTCCGCGGCCAGGCGCCGGGTGATGTCTTCGGCCTCTGCCTGACCGATGTCCATCTCCCGATCCACCAGCGCGGGATCGAAAATGCTCGGCAGGTATTCCGCCGGCCAGCGCCGAATCCCGGGAATGCTCGCACCCTCCGCCGGTTGCACACCGATCACCTGCACAGCGGGGTTCTTCTCCTTCAGGAAGCGCGCGGTGCCCATGATTGTGCCGGTAGTGCCCATGGCACTGACGAAATGCGTGATCTTACCGGCGGTATCCCGCCAGATTTCCGGTCCAGTGCCTTGGTAGTGGGCCAATGGGTTGTCCGGATTGGCGAATTGATTCAGTACCTTGCCCTCGCCTTGCGCCGCCATCCGATCGGCCAGGTCGCGTGCGCCCTCCATGCCCGACTCCCGACTGACCAAGACCAGCTCGGCGCCATAGGCGGCCATGGCGGCCCGCCGCTCCGCGGTCATGTTGTCCGGCATAATCAAAATCAGCCGATAGCCCTTGATGGCCGCCGCCATGGCCAGGGCGATACCTGTGTTGCCGCTGGTCGCCTCGATAAGGGTGTCGCCGCGTTTGATCTCGCCGCGGGCTTCGGCTTGTTGGATCATCGACAGCGCCGGCCGATCCTTCACCGAACCGGCCGGATTGTTGCCTTCGAGCTTGACCAGAATGGTATTGCCGCCGTTCCGGGGCAGACGCTGCAACCGGACAAGCGGGGTGTTTCCGACGAAGTGCTCGATGGTGGGGAATTCCATGGCGCGCAGTGTACTCAATCGCCATCATCAAGACGAGCTTGGTAAAATGCTCCACGCATAACATCAAAAACCGGTATCGCAGTGGGTCGCAGTGCTCCCGGGGATCGAAACGTATGGCAATACATTCAGGGCAGCGACGCGGCGCACTGGCGGCGTTGGTCGGCTTTGCCGTTATTTACGCCCACCCTGCCCATGGGGTGAGCGAATCCGACTTTCTCGCTGAGCTACCCGTGGTGCTCAGCGCCTCGCGCCTGGAACAACCGAAGCATCTGGCGCCCGCGGCGGTCACCGTCATCGACCGAGCCATGATCGACGCAAGCCCGGCGCTGACCATACCCGACCTGTTGCGCCTGGTGCCGGGATTCCAGGTCGGCAGCTGGAGCGGCAGCGAACGGACCGTCGCATCGCACGGGATGGCGGATCAGCTAGGGCGGCGTATGCAGGTGCTGGTGGACGGTCGGTCGGTGTACGACCCCGTGTTCGGTGGTGCGCTTTGGCAATCGCTGCCGGTCGCCTTGACCGATGTCGAACGCATTGAAGTCATCCGTGGGCCGAACGCGGCCATTGACGGCGCCAATGCCTTCGTCGGCACCATCAACATCACTACCCGAGCCCCAGCTGCCCACGACCGGGGGCAGGCGCAGCTGACGGTCGGCAGCTATGGACGACGCCAGGTGGACGTCGCGGAAAACTGGGCCGCCGCCAATGGCCGACATCGTCTGGAGGTACGCGCCGGGGCTGAGCACGATGATGGCTTCCGTCAACGTCACGACACGCTGTCGTCGCGCAGACTCAGTACCCGCTACCGCTTCCAGGCGACCCCCAGGGATCGAATCGACGTGCAGCTGGGGCTGCGCAGCAGCGATGTGGAGAAAGGGTTTCCCGGCGACGACGCGCAACCGCTGCGCGATACCGCCCTGGCGCACCACTATCAGCAGATTTCCTGGCAGCACCTGATGACCGGCGGCTCGGACCTGTCGTTTCAGTTCTATCACAGCTACCAGAGCAACAAGGACGCCTTCGACTATGCCCCCTACCCCGGGGCGTTCCTGGATTTCGGTTTTACGGCAAGCCGTTACGATGCTGAGGTGCAATGGCGCGGCTCCCCGGTGCCTGGCGCTCGCCTGGTGGTCGGCAGCGGCTGGCGACTCGATGAAGCGAGCGCGGACTACGCGCTGGCCCGCGACGCGAATATCTCAGTGCAGCAGCTGCGCCTGTTCGTCCACGGGGAGCAGCAATTGTCGGACGATTGGCTGTTGCAGGCCGGGGCGATGGGTGAGGACTTCGAAGGTGTCGGGCAATATCTGTCGCCCCGTATCTCGCTCAATCACACCTTCCTTCCCCGCCACGCCTTGCGGCTGTCCGCCGCCCGTGGCTATCGGATCCCTGCACTCTACGAACAACATGCGCGATTCGGTATCTACAGCCGCAGCGACGGCAGCGAGATCTTCATTGCAGAAACCTCGCCCAACCGGGTTCGCCCCGAATCCATTATCGCCTACGAGATCGGTCTGGTCGGCGAAGCGGCGTTTTGGCATACCCGCTACGATCTAAAGCTGTTTCGTCACCAGATAGAGGATGTCATCGACCCCGTGGAAATCGATCGCGTGCTGGTGGTCCCCCCGGATGGATATGCATCCGTTTGGGAGTTCCGCAACAGCGGCAAAATGGACTTGCGCGGCATCGAGTTGCAGGTCGACACCAAGCCGACAGCACGTACCGACCTGCATTTCACCTGGAGTTTCGCGGATGCCAACGGTAGCCGCCTGAAAAGGGAGCGTCCCGGCTTGACCGTGTACGCCGGTATGCGCGGGAACGTGCCACAACACAGTTTCAGCGCCCTGCTCCGCCACCGTTTCCAGCACGGCTGGCACGGCAGCCTCAGCTGGTTCTACGTCGACCCCATGGTTTGGGGCGGAGAAGGCGACGGGCAAAAGGCGACCAACCGCTTCGACCTGAAGGTGGCCCGTGACTGGCGACACTCGGGAAGCCGGATACGACTGGAGTTTCTGGTGCAGAACCTGTTCAATCGTCGTTACTACGACTTTTATGTCCCGAACGACTCCCGTACCGGCAACCTGTTCGACAGACGCCTGTACGCGCAACTGGTCGTTCGACACTGACCTGGTGCGCAGGGAATCCGCTGGTGACCATGGTACGTTCGCATAGGTGTCCCAGATCCCGCCTGATCCGCGGCGTTTTCGCTGCGCTCGCCTTATCGACCATCATGCCCACGGGACAGGCTGCGCCCCGGCTGGAATTGCTGCTCAGCCACGAAGGCGACGAATACCGGGAACTGGCGGAGACCTTCCAGGCCGAGTTGGCTCGCGGTTGTGCACTCCGTTGCACGGAATCGCCCGAGCTGCAGATAAGCACAATCCGGAACTGGCAGCCCAAGCATTCGGCGGACCTGTTGATCGCCGTCGGCAACAAGGCGGCGATTCATGCCCTGGTCAGCCAGCCCCGTCGACTGTTGTACGGATTGATTCCCCGTACCACCTGGGAGAATCTGACGCGTCTGTACCCCTCCGCCAACAGCCGGCAGAATGCGGTGTATCTGGATCAACCCCTGGCGCGCCAGTTCGACCTGATTGCCCTGACCCTCCCTGCGGACAAGCGTCGGGTAGGGGTGATCCTGGGGCCGGAGTCATCGGCCTACCGGCCGGCCCTCAGGGCCCAAGCGGCCAATCACGGCGTCGAGTTGATAACCGAACAGGTACTGAACCACGATGAGGTCGGCCCGGCTGTCGAACGCCTGAGCGCGCGTATCGACATTCTGCTTGCCCTGCCCGACGCCGAGGTGTTCAACCGCGAAACCCTGTACGGCATTCTGTTGACCAGTTACAGCGCCCGCGTCCCGGTGGTCGGCTACTCCGCCGCACTGGTGGAAGCCGGCGCGATGATCGCCGTCTACACACCGGTTTCCGTGATCGCGCGGGACTTGGCACGCGCCAGTGTCGCATTCGTCGCCGACGGCGACTTGCCCGAGGCCGGCCCCAGCCGCAGTTTCGCGGTGGCCATCAACCACAATGTGGCACGGTCGCTCGGTTACGATCTGCCCGATTCCGTGCTGATGCACAAGCAGTTGACCGCATTGGAGGGCCGCGATGCTGCTGCGCAGGCTGCACAGTAAGATCCTGCTGATGGCGCTGCTGCCGGCGACGGCGTTGGCGTTGCTGCTCAGCGCCTACATCATCAGCAGCCGCTTGGCCGACCTGGATGCAGCGGTCAGCGGGCGGGGACAAGCGGAAGTCCAGCAATTGGCGAACGCGGCATTCTACGGATTGTTCACCGGCAATCGCGATCATTTGCGCCGCCTCGCCGAATCGGCCTTGGCGCGCAACGGCGCGATTCATGAGGTGACGATCCGTGACGCCCTGGGCAATGATCTGTTTACACTTACCCGGCCGGGCACGAGCCCGAGCGCCGGCCGCGTGTACCATGCGCCGGTCAGGCCGGTGGAGGTCGCCGCCGGGGATCAAGGTAGCAACTGGCACAGCACGCTCGGCGCGGTGCTGATACGCATGGACGACATGGGCCTCACCGCGGAACGCCAGCGGATCGTGGTCAACACCAGCGTCCTGTTGGCCGTGGGGTTGCTGCTCACCGCCGTATTCGCCATCGCCGTCAGCCGCCGTCTCAGCCGTCCGATTACCGAGCTGACCGGTGCGATGCAACGCCTGCGCGATGGCGATCTCGACGTCCGGGTACCCTTGGATTCGGATGGCGAGATCGCTTCCCTGCAGCAGGGTTTCAACGCCATGGCCGGGGAACTGGACTCGGCAAACCAACGCATGCAGGCACAGATCGAGCAGGCGACCTCTGATCTGCAGGAAACCATGGAGGCGCTCGAGATCCGCAACGTCGAACTGGATCTCGCGCGAAAACGGGCCATCGAGGCCAACCGGGTGAAGTCTGAATTCCTGGCCAACATGAGCCATGAGATTCGCACCCCGATGAATGGCATTGTCGGCTTCGCCAACCTGTTGAAGAAAACCAACCTGGACCCGGCGCAACGCGATTATCTGGACACCATCACCAAGTCGGCCAACCACCTGCTGGCGATCATCAACGACATCCTCGATTTTTCAAAACTCGAATCGGGCAAGATGGTCCTCAACCGGCAGCCGTTCCGGTTACGCGACGCCGTCGAAGGAGTACTGGCGCTGCTCGCGCCCCAAGCGCATGAGAAAGGCCTGGAACTGGTTGGCCTTATCTACGACGACGTGCCGGACGAACTGATCGGCGATGAACTGCGCTTGGGCCAGATACTTGGCAATCTACTCAACAACGCAATCAAGTTCACCGATCACGGCGATGTGGTTTTACGCGTCATGATGGACGATCAATGGGAAAATCACGTCCAGCTGACCCTGACCGTGACCGACACGGGAATCGGCATTGCACCCGAAGAGCAGGAGCGCCTCTTCGCCGCCTTCAGTCAGGGGCAAGTGAACAGCAAACGCAGCTATGGCGGGACCGGGCTGGGCCTGAGCATCTGTCGCAGCCTGGTCAAAACCAGCGGTGGGACCATCGGGGTCACCAGCAAACCCGGTCAGGGCGCCAGCTTCCAGGTGACACTGACCTTGGAGATGGACGGTTCCGCGGCCGCATCCGGCCACCGGCAGCTGTTCAACGGCCGGCGGGCGCTGCTCATCGAACGTCACCGCCTGACGCGGATCGCGCTACGCAATGCGCTGTTGGCAGAAGGCATGGAGGTCGAAGACCTGGAAAGCTGGCCACCCGAACCGCCCCAGCCAAGCCCGGACGTGGTGGTGCTGGGGTGTCCGGCCGGTACCCGGCTGGTGGAAGTGCAGCACCAGGTCAGACTGTGTCAGGCGCAATGGCGAGTGCCGGTGATCCTGGCGACCACCGATCACAACCGCGATCCCGAAAGTCAGGCGGACGGCGCCCTGACCACCGTCGTGCTCGCCAAGCCGGTCAGGCGCGAACAGCGGCGTAAGGCGGTTAGCCAATGCATCGGCGTCGATTACGTACAACCCGATTACCGCGACCCGGACACCGCCATGGGTCTGGAAGGCGATCTCTGGCTCCAGGGGCGAAAATTTCTGGTCGCCGACGACAATGCGGTCAATCTGGATCTCATGAAGGCGTTGCTGACCTTTCACGGTGCGTCGGTGGACGCCGTTACCGATGGCGAAGACGCGGTCAAAGCAGCACAGCAAACCGCCTACGACATGATCTTCATGGATATCCACATGCCGAAACTGGACGGTTTGGCCGCCAGTGAACAGATCCGCACCAACGGCACGCCCGACCACCGCCCGATCATCGTCGCCCTGACCGCCGACGTGTTGCGCAAGAACGCCGATGCCGCCACGCGCGCCGGACTGGATGCGTACCTGATCAAACCCTTGGAAGAACACAAATTGCGCCGGGTACTGGGTCAGTACCTCAATCTGTTCCCGCCGGAGGATACGCCTGGAAGCGAGCTGTTGGTCACCCGCACGTCCCCTGAACTGCCGGTACGTGACTTGCCGCAGGCGCTACGGGTCGCCGGCGGGCAACGAGGAATTGCCGATAAACTGTTTCAGCAATTCGTCACCGAATTGCCGGATGCCTTACGGCAGGTCCATCTCAGCAATCAGGAACAGGATTGGCCAGCCCTTTGGCAACACGCGCATCGTCTGCATGGCGCGGCCGCTGTTTGCGGCGTCCCGGCATTGCATCGGGCGTTGGACCAGCTTCAGCAAGCGGTGCGCGCGGAACAACCCGGCCTGATAAGCGATCAGCTAGCCGAAGTGGACAGCCAGGTCGCCCGCTTATTGGCCCAACATGGCGATCAGAACAGCGCTACCGGTTAGGGAAGCTCTGGATAAGTCCATCCTGGACTTCTCAGCGCACGCTGCGCTGCAAACGCGGTTTTGGCGGCACCTCCCTGTGCCGCGGACAACATCCAGCGGCGGGCGCCCTCCATCGCCCTATAAGGTCCCGCGTGCGCTCAAGCAGCGCCGGGCTGGATCAGACGCTTCATTTCCCGCACGGCTGGGGCCAGACCGCTGAACAACGCGCGACAGACGATGGCATGGCCGATGTTCAGTTCCTTCACGCCCGGGATCGCGGCGATCGCTTTCACGTTGTGATAATCGAGACCGTGCCCCGCGTTGACCTGTAGCCCCAACGCGCGGCCGTGCTCCACGCCGGCCGCGATGCGTGCGAACTCGCGGGTCCTCGCCGCGCCGGTCAGGTCCGCGTAATGCCCGGTATGGATCTCCACCACAGGCGCGCCGACGGCCGCCGCGGCATCCAGTTGCTTGGGGTCCGCATCGATAAACAGCGAGACACGCACCCCGGCCTCCGCCAAGGCAGCACAATAGTCCTTCAGGCGGTCCTGGCTGCCGAGCACGTCCAGCCCCCCCTCGGTGGTCAATTCCTCGCGTCTTTCCGGTACCAGGCAACAGTCCGCTGGGCCGATGCGTCTGGCAATGGCAAGCATCTCGTCCGTGGCCGCCATTTCCAGGTTCATGCGGGTCTGCAGGATATCGATCAACATCTCGACGTCCCTGTCCTGGATGTGACGACGGTCTTCACGCAGGTGCAGCGTGATCGCATCCGCCCCGGCCTGTTCGGACACCAGGGCCGCCTGGACCGGCTCCGGATAGCGTGTCCCACGTGCTTGGCGCAGGGTCGCCACATGGTCGATATTGACGCCCAGCAGGCGCTCGTCGGTATTCACTGTCATGGTTTGTCCAGGGGCATGGTTTGAAACAACTCACGGCTTTTGAGCGGTCGGTTTCCCAGGTGATGGGCAAGCACGCGGCGCAACAGGTCCCGTGCCTCGCGCCGATAGGGCTCTGGCAATGTGTCGTGCCGCGCCAAGCGCAACAAGGTCTCTCCGCTGATGGCTTGGCGGTCATCGCCGTCGGCCAGCGCCGGTCCGCCGTCGGCGGACACGCGGTAGCGTCCACCCGGTTCCACCGGCGTCTGTCCATCCGCGGTGACCGTCAGGTCCGCGGCCGATCCGAGCGCTTGCAATAGCGTCAGTTCAAACCGCCTGAGCACGGGGTCGATATCCTCGCCCGCTGCGAGTGACGCCAGCGCATGTCCGTATTGTGCGAACAATTCCAATTGTGCATCCTGGCGCTGGCAGAGCCGCAACAACAATTCGTTCAGGTAGAAACCGCAGTAGAGCGTTTTACCGGCTAGTCCAAGCGCGCCACCGGCCTGCTCCACGCTTGTCAAGGTCGATACTTCGCCACGCCCGCGCCACGCTGCCAAAATCGGCACGAACGGCTGCAACAAGGCCGCACGACCACCTCGGCCCGACAGCGCGCCCTTGGCGATTGCGACCACCCTGCCCTGCGATTGACTGAACAGATCCACCAGCAGACTACTGTCGCCATATCGACGGCGATGCAGTACGAAGGCCGGCTGCAGCCCGGGATCGGACATGACCTCAGTCGCCGTATCCCAACTGGTTCAATGCGTTCTCGTCAGCGGACCAACTCGACTTGACCTTCACCCAGAGTTCCAGGTGGACCTTGATCCCGAAAAACCGCTCCAAGGCCTGGCGTGCCGCGGTGCCCGCCGCCTTCAATGCCTCACCCTGCCGGCCGATCAATATGCCACGCTGACTGTCCCGCTCGACCCAGATCACCGCGTGTATGACATACACGTTGGGCTTTTCTTCGAACTTTTCGATGCCCACCGACGTCGCGTAGGGCAACTCCTTGTGATAGCGCCGGATAAGCTGTTCACGGATGAGTTCGGCGGCAAAGAAACGGCTCGGACGATCGCTCAACTGATCGTCCGGGAATATTGCCTCACCCTCGCTCAGCAGCGACAGCACCTGGTTCTCGAGGACATCGCAATTGTCGCCATGGCGGGCCGACGCCGGAATCACCGCCGCAAAATCGTGTCGTTTGGACAGGTCGTCCAAGAAAGGCAGCAAGGCATCCTTTCGAGTCACCGCGTCCACCTTGTTTATCACGGCGATCACCGGGCGGGCAGCCCGAGCGGCAGCTTCCAATACCGCCGCGTCATCATCCGTCCACTGCCCTGCCTGAACCACGAACAACAACACATCAACGTCCGACAACACCGTTTTATCGGTGCGATTGAGCACCTTGTTCAGGGCTTTGGTACCGCCTTGATGAATACCCGGGGTATCGACATAGATGATCTGGCCATCATCCCGGGTCTGAATACCCAGTATGCTGTGGCGGGTGGTCTGCGGCTTATGGTAGGTGATGGCCAACTTCTGTCCGATCAGCCGATTGAGCAGAGTTGATTTGCCGACGTTCGGTCGCCCGACCAAGGCAGCATAACCGGTACGGAAACTCATGCGGCACCTTCACCCAGTTGAGCCAGCATGGCGTCCGCCGCCTGCTGCTCGGCCTTGCGGCGACTGCTGCCTTCGCCTTCACTGCGCAGTTGCAGATCGGGCAAAGCGCAGGCGACGCGGAAATGCTGTTTGTGTGCCTCACCGGTCACGGCGAGCACGTCGTATTCAGGCAAGCGGTACTGGCGTCCTTGCAACCATTCCTGCAATCGGGTCTTCGGGTCCTTGCCATGCCGCTCGGGGGAAGCCACCGCGATGCGATCGGCGAGCAATCGATCGACCAGACCGGCGGCAGCACCCATGCCGCCGTCCAGGTAAACCGCTGCGATGACGGCTTCGACGGCGTCGGCCAACGTGGAACCACGACTGTGGCCACCGGTACGCAGTTCCCCTGGCCCCAACTGCACCCATTGGTTGAGATTGAGTTCCTTACCGACCTTGGCCAGGGTGTCGCGTTTGACCAAGTGGGCGCGCATGCGGCTCAGCGAACCTTCGTCGGCATCCGGATGCATCTGGAATAGGCGTTCGGCGACACGAAAACCCAGGATCGCATCGCCAAGAAACTCCAATCGCTCGTTGTTGCTTGCGCTCGCACTACGATGGGTAAGCGCCTGTTGAAGCAGACCGATGTCGCCGAACGCATGCCCAAGCTGCTGTGCCAGGCGCTCGAATTCCGTCGCTTCAGTCACTGACGGCATCATCGAAATGCACCACCAGATCCACGTTGCCCAGCATCGGCTTGCGAACCTCGTATTTCACGCGGACGGTGACCTTGCCTTTGTCCCGCTCGACCAGCACGTTGTCCTTCACATTGAAGTCGTATACGCCATTGATCTTGAGCCGCTTTTTCATGAGCGTGCGAATCTCGCCGGTGGACTTTTTCGACAAATCCCGATCAAGTTCAAACTGGGCAAGCACATGTCTGATGGAATAATGCTCCATGTAGACCGGCAGCAACTTCAGGGTGACGGCCGCGAAGAACCCGACTAAGCCCAGTACGATCAACCAACTGATGAAGGTCATCCCCCGTTGTCGTTTCCGCTGCGCGATCGCCATGCTCGGTCTCCGTGTTCGCCAATGATTAGTCAATGATAGTGCCCAGGCGATCCCACGCCACCACGCCGGAGCGGGCCGTGTCCCAACTCATCCAGATCATGAACGCCTTTCCTACCAGATTCTGTTCCGGCACCACGCCCCAGCAACGGCTGTCGTTGCTATCGTCACGGTTGTCGCCCATGACAAAGTAATGATTGTCGGGGACGGTGAACTCCCCGTTACGCAGCACATTGCAGCCGGGTGAAAAATCCGGGACGAACGGATTGACCAACACCTGATGTTCGACGCCATCGAGGTTCTCAGTCGCTTCTATGAAGCCATTGGCACGCCCGCCGGAACCCTCCGCCTGGTATTGACCGATGGCGGACATCGGCTGCGGCTCGCCATTGATGAAAACGGTCTTGCGGAAGTAGCGGATCTTGTCGCCCGGTAGGCCAACCACACGTTTGATGTAGTCCTGCTTGGGATTCTCAGGGTAACGGAACACCACGACATCGCCACGCGCCGGCTCGTTGTTGTCCAGTACCTTGGTACGCACCACCGGCAGCCTGATGCCGTAGGTGAACTTGTTCACCAGAATGAAATCGCCGACCAACAGGGTCGGCATCATGGAACCCGACGGGATACGGAACGGTTCCACCACGAAGGAGCGCAGCACCAGGACCACCAGAAAGATGGGGAGGAAGCTACGCGCATAGTCGACCGCCAACGGTTCCTGGTCGCGCTTCTTTCCACGCCCGACGAACAGCGCATAACCAGCCCAGACGAGCGCACATAGCAAGGTCGCGGCCGCCAATGCGGTTTCGATCCCCTGATCGAAAATAAGCCAGACCAGTACCGCACCTACTGCAACAATGCCGAAGAACTGCATGCCGTATCCTTTATTGATGGGTTGTTGGGTCAGTTGTCCTTACCGACATTCAATACCGCCAGGAAAGCCTCCTGGGGAATTTCCACGCTGCCGACCTGTTTCATACGTTTTTTGCCGGCCTTCTGCTTTTCCAACAATTTGCGTTTGCGACTGACATCGCCGCCATAGCATTTTGCCGTCACGTTCTTACGCAACGCCTTTACCGAAGAGCGCGCGACGATCTTGGCACCGATGGCGGCTTGGATCGCCACCTCGAACATCTGCCTGGGGATCAGTTCCTTCATCTTGTCGGTCAATTCGCGTCCACGACTTTCGGCATAATCCCGATGCACGATGATCGATAGCGCGTCGACCTTCTCGCCATTGATGAGAATATCCAGTTTGATCAGGTTGGCCGGCTGGAACCGCTTGAATTCGTATTCGAAGGATGCGTAACCGCGGCTGGTTGACTTGAGTCGATCGAAGAAATCGAGCACGACTTCGTTCATCGGCAGTTCGTAGGTAAGTTGCACCTGACCACCGAGGTACTGCATGTTTTTCTGCACACCCCGTTTTTCCACGCACAAGCTGATCACATTTCCCAGATGTTCCTGGGGAACCAGAATGTGGGCTTCGATGATGGGCTCGCGGATTTCTTCGAACTTGTTCGGATCCGGCAGCGCGGCAGGGTTATCCACCAAGACGATGGCGCCGTCCTTGAGTTCAACCTCGTAGATGACGGTGGGCGCCGTGGTAATCAGGTCCAGATCATATTCGCGCTCAAGACGCTCCTGGACGATCTCCATGTGGAGCATCCCGAGGAAGCCGCAACGGAATCCGAACCCCAATGCCTGGGAGGTCTCCGGTTCGTAGTGCAAGGCTGCGTCGTTGAGCCGCAGTTTGGACAGCGCCTCGCGAAAGGCCTCGTAGTCATCCGTGCTGACCGGATACAGGCCGGCGAATACGCGCGGGCGCATCTCCTTGAAGCCCGGCAATTGCTTGCTCGCCTTATTGTCCACCAAGGTGACGGTGTCCCCCACCGGCGCACCGTCGATGTCCTTGATGCCGGCGATGATAAACCCGACCTGGCCGGTCTCCAGGGTCTTCTTGTCCAGTCGCTTGGGTGTGAACACGCCGACCTTTTCCACCTGGTAGGCGCGCCCTGTGGACATGATATGGATCTTGTCCTTGACACTGACCTGGCCGTTCATCACCCGAACCAGCACGAATACACCGACATACGGGTCGAACCAGGAATCGATGATCAGCGCCTGCAACGGTCCGTCGACCTCACCTTGAGGTGGCGGGATCTTCGCCACCAGGCTCTCCAGTAACTCGGGAATACCAATACCGCTTTTGGCGCTGACGCGCAGCGCATCCTGCGCCTCGATGCCGATGATTTCCTCGATCTCCGTTATCACCCGATCCGGCTCGGCCGAGGGGAGATCGATCTTGTTCAGCACCGGGACCACTTCCAGGCCTTGATCGATGGCGGTATAGCAGTTGGCCACACTTTGCGCCTCAACGCCTTGCGCCGCGTCCACCACCAGCAGTGCACCCTCGCAAGCCGCCAGCGACCGGGAAACCTCGTACGAAAAGTCCACATGGCCGGGGGTGTCGATGAAATTCAGCTCGTATATCTCGCCATCGGCGGCCTTGTAGTTGAGCGTCACGCTCTGGGCCTTGATGGTGATGCCTCGTTCCCGCTCGATATCCATCGAGTCGAGCACCTGGGCGGCCATCTCCCGTTCCGTGAGCCCCCCGCAGACCTGGATGAACCGGTCGGCGATGGTGGACTTGCCGTGGTCGATGTGGGCGATGATGGAAAAGTTGCGGATGTGTTTGAGATCGGTCATTTAGGCGTGCGCCGGCGAGCGATGCAACCGGGTCACACCCCGACGATCGGGGGGCCCTGCAAGGGGCGAATCATACCGGATTACGGGGTGCCCCGAAAACCGCCTGCAGCCGGACCGGATCCGGCGCCAGATCACACACTTCGGCGCCGTCTGCGACCAGCACCGGCACTCTGAGTCCGTAGCGAGCCGCCAGCGCCGGGTCACGGTCGACGTCGATCCAACGCAGCTGGTCCAGCCGATCCGGCCAACCTCGATACAACAGCGCTGCCATCTCTTCACAGAGATGACAGCCCTCCCGATAGTACAACCGCAGATCGGCCTGGCTCACTTGTCCTCGGCCGGCGGCGTGCGCAGTGCCAGGAACATCGGCCCTGAGCGACGCTGGATGAGCACTGCAATGGTCTTGTCGGCAGGCAATTCGTCGACCACCTTGGCGTAGGTCTTGATGTCCGGCACATGATGACCGCCCAAGGTGACCAGGACATCGCCCGGCCGGATACCCGCCGTCTTGGCTGGGCCTTGACCGACCTGACGCACCAGCACGCCGGCAACGTCGTCGATACCCAAGCGCTTACGATCCTGCTCGGTCAAATCGCCGACCACCATGCCCAACTTGCCCTGCTGCGGCTTGGCGGGCTCCGCTTGTGCCATCGCCTGTTCCGGCGGAAGTTCCGCCAGCTCGACCTTCAGGGTCAGTTCCTTGCGGTTGCGCAGGATCACCAGATCGGCTTTACCGTTGACCGAACTGGCGCCCACCAGGGGAGGCAACTGCGACGAATTGAGCAAGGAATGACCATTGAAGCTCAGAATGATGTCGCCCTCCTTGATCCCTGCCTTGGCCGCCGGGGAATCCGGCATGACCTGTGACACCAAAGCACCCTTCGGGTGACTCAGCCCGAAGGATTCCGCCAACTCGCGGGTGACGTCCTGGATGAGCACGCCGAGGTAGCCACGGGACACGTGACCGGTGGTACGCAATTGATCGGCAACATCCATTGCCAACTCGATGGGGATGGCGAAGCTCAAGCCCATGAAACCGCCGGTGCGGCTGTAAATCTGCGAATTGATTCCGACGACTTCGCCGTCCATGTTGAACAGCGGGCCACCGGAGTTGCACGGGTTGATCGCCACGTCAGTCTGGATGAAGGGCACGTAGTTTTCGCTCGGCAGGCTACGCCCCTTGGCGCTGACGATACCGGCCGTGACCGTGTGATCGAAGCCAAAAGGCGAACCAATGGCGAGCACCCATTCGCCTACCTTCAGCTGTTGGCTCTTACCGATCTTCACCGTCGGCAGCCCGGTCGCGTCGATCTTCAGCAGGGCGACATCGCTGGCCTTGTCCGAGCCGATGATCTTGGCGTCGAAACTCTTGCGGTCGGCAAGACGAACGACGATCTCATCCGCGCCATCGACGACATGATGATTGGTCAGGATGTAGCCGTCCTCGGACACGATGAAACCGGACCCGAGCGACTGGGCGTCATGCTCCGGCATGTCCTGACCGTCGCCGAAGAAACGGCGAAAAAAGTCGTTGAACGGACTGTCTTCCGGTAGATCCGGCATCTGCAGCCCGTGCGGGAGAGCCCCCCCGCCCTTGATGTGCTGGGTGGTGCTGATGTTCACCACGGCGGGCGCGCTCGCTGCTACCAGATCGGTAAAATCGGGCAGACTCGATGCCTGGACCAAAGGCGCCAGCAAAGCGACAGCCAACAACACAAGCACCCGAGCGGGGTCAGCAAAGTGTTTCATCAGAACTCCGACAAAAGACGATTAAGATGAACCGACGTTGAAACCGGCAAGGCTCACGCTCGTTGCCGACACCCGTCGCAACAGTACCGGATGGAGGTCTTCGCCTCTCCCGGTTACCCAGCGCAGGTAACCGAACCCGATCACGATGCCCAACAGACCCGCGGCAATGGCCATGGGTTCCGAGCCACCCCAACGATCACCCAAAGCCGCGCCCACCAACAGACCGAGCAACGGGATCCCATAGAGCCGCAGCGAGGCACGCTGCAACCCCGCCTCCGGCAATCCGATGATGACACGGTCGCCTGCCTTGGCCCCGATGGGATTGGCCAGACGCAGTTCCTGCCGACGTTGGGGAAACAAACTGCTGACCACGGATGTACCGCAACCCGATTTGGCCTTGCAACTACCGCAAGCGGACTGCTTGACGATGCTGATCACCGCGTGATCCGCATCGGCACGAACGACTTGAGCTTCCTGCTCGATCATGGTTCCCCCGAGGCGGGCTGGATACCATCCAAAAAGCGTCCCAAGGTGCGTTCGGGGACCTCGCCGACTGCGGTCACTTGATGACCGGGGATCTCCTTGCTCAGTGCCACCACGGCACCCAGGCGGGATAGGCCGGGGCGGAAGTCGGGGTCGCGATCCTGCTCGATATACACCGACACCGTTGCCAGGCCGTCGCTGAAGACAAAATGTTCGACGGCATGTCGGTCGTTACCCATGATTCGACGTCGGTAACGTGTCTCGACGAATCCACCGGGCAGGTCGCGGAACTGCCAGCGGGTATTGGACTCGCCATCGGATGCGGCTGCAGGCGTGACCCAGCGGGTGATCTCACCGTGGGTCCCCAGTCCCTGCGGAGGGTGACGGCTGACCGGACCGACCTGGAGTTCGGTGAACAACAACTGGGATATCCGATTACCGGCGGCATCCAAGGTGGCTGCCGCCAACGGCAGCCCGGTGTCCTGATCGAGCAGCAACCAATAGCCGTAACGCAAATCGTCTTGCGGGAGGATCGAGATCGACTGCCCCAGACGGTCCGCCACCCGTTGCGTATCGCCCAGTTCGAACCGGTAATAATGCGACAGCCGATCCGGGCGGATCGGCTGGACAGGGGACAGTTGAACGGTGTCGCGCGGACGACCCGTATCCGGAGATACGCGCCCCGCCACCAGACAGACCACGCCATCGGCGTCGCGAACGACCTCCCTTGGCAGGCCGGTTAGCGAAATCAGTCGTTCACGCTCCTGTCCGTGCTCAACCTTGTGGGACAGGTACATCGCCTCCAGCGTATTGCCGTGCTGATAAACGAACCGCCCTTCGTAGTCCAGGGTATGCAGTGCCTGGTTCATGCGTTCCAGCCACTGGTCTGCGCTTGCCGATGCAATCGCCGGTAAGGCGACCGCCGCCCAGACAATCGCGCGTAACGCGTTATTTTTCACCGTCATAGCTGACGAAACTGGCATAAGGCACAATGCCGGGCATCCCGGTTTGACTGGCGGCCTCGGAGTGGTCGGCCAGATAGGTGGTCAAGCGGCTTTCCTGAACCGGCTCACTGTGACTCCACTGGGTGTCGGTCGCGGATACGAACACCGGCGAGGCCACCGGCACACCAACCACCTGTACGCTGGCCGGCGCCGCGTCCGGCGCATCGCCGATCAGGCGCGGCACCAGACCGACCGCCAACAACGCGACCGAGGCTGCGATGGCCAGCCCGGCGGCGGGTTGCCACCAGCGCGGGATGCGGGGCACGGCCCGCGCCGGGTGGGGCGCCAATACCACCGGCTCCCGCTGCAGGCGGTCACGGACCCGATCGGCCATCCCCAACGCATCCACGCGGGTGTCTTCACCACGCAGCGCGTCGCCGATGAGCCGATAACGCGCCAGACGCGCTCGGGCATCGCGGTCGTCGGCCAGATCGTCCAGCAGGGATTTGTGCATCGCGGCGTCCGTTTCGCCGTCGAGCAGTTCGGAGAAGGCTTCCAGTCTTGTATCTGTTACGTCGCTCATAGCCTGACTTCCTCAAGGTTCCAGCAGGGGCTTGAGGCGATTGTCGATCGCCTCCCGGGCCCTGAAGATGCGGGATCGCACGGTTCCGATCGGGCAGTCCATGGCCTGGGCGATCTCTTCGTAGCTCAATCCTTCCAACTCCCGCAGGGTGATGGCGACCCGTAATTCCTCGGGCAAGTCATCCACCGCGGCGCGGATGGTTTCCGCGATCTCGGCCTCCAGCAGCATGTGTTCCGGCGTGGCGTACTCCTTGAGCCGCACCCCGACGTCCAACTGCTCCGCCGTTTCCGCCTCAACATCATCGCTGGGCGGGCGCCTTCCCTGGGTGGCCAAGTGGTTCTTGGCGGTATTACTGGCTATGCGATACAGCCATGTGTAAAAAGCGCTGTCACCCCGAAACTTCGGTAAGGCCCGGTAAGCCTTGATGAAGGCCTCCTGGGTGACATCCAGCGCCTCGGCCGGATCGCGTACGAAGCGGGACACCAGGTTGACCACTTTCTGCTGATACTTGAGCACCAGCAGATCGAAGGCCTTCTTGTCGCCCCGTTGCACCCGCTCGACCAGCTGTTGGTCTGCCTCTCGGCTGGTCATCGCGGGTGCTCCACGGCCAGCAAGGCTTGCGATCGCTTCCATGTCTCGTATGGACTTGGGGTTCGATAAAAAGTTCGCGCTCTGGGATGCTTTTTCGTACTGGCGGCGTCCGGGGGCTGACACAGGGGCATGGTTCTCGTCACGGGGGTATCTGGGCTAGGATGCGGGCTGCGGTATCTGTCGCCGGGTGTCAGCCTGCCTTTGTGCTGCGTGCCGGGTCTGCCGCGATTATGAACACAAGGCCTGCGTGCCGCAATTGAAGTCCGTAATGACCCAACCTGTCCCATATGACGTCCTGATCATAGGAAGCGGTGCCGCCGGCCTGAGCCTGGCGCTGCAACTGCCTGAGTCCCTGCGCATCGCCGTGGTGGCGAAACGCGATTTGTGTGAAGGCAACACCTTGTACGCCCAGGGCGGCATATCCGCCGTACTCGATGCCAACGACTCCCTGGAATCGCACGTTGCCGACACCCTCGACGCCGGCGGCGGGCTGTGCGACGAAGCCGCCGTGCGGCGGGTCGTCGAACATGGCCCGGAGTCCATCGGTTGGCTGCTCGAACAAGGCGTCGAGTTCACGCGCACGCCGGCCACCGGCACCGCCGGTTACCACCTCACGCGGGAGGGCGGTCATACCCACCGACGGGTCATCCACGCTGCCGACGCAACTGGCCGGGCCGTCGAAACCACCCTCGCCGATCGTCTTCACGCGCGGAGCAATACCGATATTCTGGAGCGCCACATCGCCGTCGACCTGATCACCAGCGACAAGCTCGGACTCACCGGGCCGCGGCGCTGCGTAGGCGCTTATCTGCTGAATTTGGACGCCGGTCACGTGCGGTCGATTCCGGCCAAATGTGTCGTCCTGGCCACCGGCGGTGCGGCCAAGGCGTACCTTTACACCAGCAACCCGGACGTGGCGACCGGGGACGGCATCGCCATGGCCTGGCGTGCCGGGTGCCGGGTCGCGAACATGGAGTTCATCCAGTTTCACCCGACCTGCCTCTATCACCCCGACGCCAAGGCGTCATTGATCAGCGAAGCGGTACGGGGGGAAGGCGGCCGGCTGTTGCTGCCCGACGGCACCCGCTTCATGCCGGCGTTCGACGAGCGCGCCGAGCTGGCACCCCGTGACATCGTCGCCCGGGCCATCGACCACGAGATGAAAAGGCTCGGTATCGACTGTGTGTTGCTGGACATCAGCCACAAGGACGCCGATTTCGTTCGCGGACACTTCCCGACCATCTACGAACATTGTCTGGCGCTGGGCTTTGACATGACCAAGGAACCCCTGCCGGTGGTGCCTGCGGCCCACTATACCTGCGGGGGGGTCATCACCGGCGCCGATGCCCAAACCGATCTGCGGGGACTCTATGCCATCGGCGAGACCGCCTACACCGGGCTGCACGGCGCGAACCGCATGGCCAGCAATTCGTTGCTGGAGTGTCTGGTGTTCGCCAATCTCGCCGCGCGGGACATCATGGCGCGCATCGATGCACTGACCGCGCCACCCGCCCTGCCAACCTGGGACGAAAGCCGCGTGACGAATTCCGACGAAGAGGTCGTGGTCGCCCACAACTGGGACGAATTGCGGCGCTTCATGTGGGATTACGTCGGCATCGTGCGCACCGACAAGCGCCTGCAGCGGGCCAAAAGGCGGGTGAATCTGCTACGCCAGGAGATCGCCGAGTACTACGGGAATTTCCGTGTCACCAACGATCTGCTGGAACTGCGCAACCTGGTGGACGTGGCGGACCTGATCATCTGTTCCGCACAACGCCGCAAGGAAAGCCGCGGCCTGCACTACACCCTGGACTACCCGAGACCGGATGAATCCCAGCGCCACCCCACGATTCTGATCCCTGATCACTACGTGCCGGCCAGCGGCCGATCCTGATCGACATGCCGCCCCGGCTGCAAGCCTCGCAGCCGGACGCGCAAGCGCCGCAACACCTCGGCGTCGGCGCTGTCGGCCGCGAGCACCAGCGTGCGAGGCCTGCATTTCGCGCCGCCGAGTTCAACCAGGATCAACCAGGGGTGGGCCATGCGCACAAGCACGTGGGTGTATCGGTGCATCCGCCCGTCGCCCGCCAGTACCCGCCACGCCCCGTCCGCCTGCCAATGCAAGGCCTTGACCCCTGCGGCGCCCCGCTGAAACGCCCTTCCCCGCACACACCAGGCACCGTGGAACGTCAGCCCGACTGCGGCGGTAACGAGCGCCCAAGCCGGCAGCGGCGTCGGAAACAGCGCGGCAAACGCCAGGGCGTGCAGCACCCCGATATATGCCGCCAGTATTCGGGACGGTCGGGTGTTGAACCAGATCGGGGCGGGGATTCGATGTGCCATCTGACCTCCGTGTCAGTGGGCGGGCGGCGCATCACGCCGGTGGTGTGGCGGCCGCGAACAATCGGTAGAAGTTGTCACGCGTGATCCGCGCCAGTTCCTCCGGCTCGATGCCACGCAGTTCGGCGATCAGTTCACACACCTTGCCCACGTATTTCGGCTCGTTGGGTTTTCCCCGGTGGGGTACCGGCGCCAGATAAGGCGAGTCCGTTTCGATCAGCATGCGATCGAGCGGAACCTGGCGCGCCACGTCACGCAGTTCGTCCGCGTTCTTGAAGGTGACGATACCCGAGAAAGACACATAGAAGCCGAGCGCCATACCGGCCTGGGCCATCTCCCAGCTTTCGGTGAAGCAGTGCAGTACGCCACCGACCTCGTCGGCGCCCTCTTCCTTGAGAATCCGGATAGTATCTTCCCGCGCTTCCCGGGTATGGATGATCAGCGGCTTGCCGGCAAGCTTGGCGGCCCGGATGTGGCAGCGAAAGCGTTCCTGCTGCCAGCGCATATCGCCGTCTTCCCGAAAATAATCCAGGCCGGTCTCACCGATGGCGACATTCTGGGGATGAGCGGCCAACTCCGCCAGCGCTTCCGGGCTGGGCTCATGGCGATCCCGGTCGTTCGGATGCACCCCGACGGAAACGAAAACGTCACGCCGCCCTTCCACCAAGCCCAACATGCGGGGATAGGACTCCAGATCGATGGAAACGCACAGCATGGACTCGACCCCGGCTTCGTGCGCCTGGGTCAACAATTGTGAGATGTCGCCTTGATACGGCGCCAGATCGATCAGGTCGAGGTGACAGTGGGAATCTACCAACATGATGACAACGGCGACCGCCAAGCGGTCCTACATGGTATGGGTGGGCTTGTCCGACTTGAGTGCGCCAGCCAGATAGGTTTCGATCTTGTTGCGCGCGCTACCACCATCCTGGTCCGAGAACTGCACGCCGATACCCGCCGCGCGGTTGCCTTCGGAGCCCACCGGCGTGACCCAGATGATCTTGCCGGCCACCGGCAGACGCTCGGTTTCCTCCATCAGACTGAGCAACATGAACACCTCGTCACCGACCTGGTATTTCTTGGTGGTGGGGATGAACAGCCCGCCGTTCTTGACGAACGGCATGTAGGCCGCGTAGAGGGCATTCTTGTCCTTGATGGTCAGCGACAGGATGCCCTGCCGCGCCTTGGGCGCATTCGCCGCAGACATAATCGCTAAGGTGTCCTTGCGGTAAGACGGGTCCAGTCCAGCAAGACTTTCTCCAGTGCCAACAAGCTGTTGATATTGCTCGTAAGACGGCGACGGAGTTCGTACAGGCAATCAAGAAACCCGTGTAGGTCTCTGCAGTCTAGCCGGTTGGCCAGGGTTTGGAAACGCGCAACCGCTGCGGGATCGAAACGCGGCACACTCCCCGGGGCTGCCTGCAGACGTATCAGATCGAGCGTCCAGACAATCAGCCAATCGAGCAGTCCGGCCAGGTCGTCAGCGTCCCAGCTGGCGGCCAGCGCGACCGGGTCGCCCCGACCGTCCGCCAAACGCTCCAACTGACGCCACTGCTCATCGAGCTTCGCCAATTGCTCGGTCGCAGCGCCTTGCAGTGCCGCAAGCGGTGCGCCGCCATACAAACCCAGCAAGCGTGTGGACTGATCCGCCGGCAACCCCTGAGCCACCAACCAGGCTTGGCCGTCGGCGGGCGATGGCGGCGCCAGCACGACCGGTTGGCAGCGGCTTCGGATGGTCGCCGGCAGGCGGTCGGAATTTGCGCTGATCAGGATCAGTACAGCCCCACCGACGGGTTCTTCCAGGGTTTTCAGCAACGCATTCGCCGCAGCGCCGTTCATGCCGTCGGCAGGATCGATGAGAAATACCGATCGCCCGCTGCCACCCACGGTCAACACACTGGCATCGGTCAAGGCACGTATCGCCTCCACTTTGATGACTCGACTGCCCTCTTCCGGACGATACCAATGGATGTCCGGATGATGCCCCACCGCACTGAGCCGGCAGCTGCGGCACGAACCGCAGGGGTCTCCGCTGGGCAACGGTGTCTGGCAGACCAGGGCATTGGCCAGATGCTGCGCCAGGACCGCCTTGCCGACCCCGGCGACCCCGCTGAAGAGCAAACCATGCGGAAGCCGGTCATCCCGCAGCGCAAGACACAGGCGCGCCCAAGCCGCGTCGTGCCAGGGCAGGCGACGCTGTGCCGTGGCAGCATCAGCGGACGCGTTCAAGAAACGCCTCCACCTCGGCGGCGATGGCTGCGCCTACTTCCCCCAGATCCCGGCCGGCATCGATGACCTTCACCCTGGCCGACGCATTACGGGCAATGGTCAGATAGGCTTGGCGCACCCGTTCGAAAAACACCTGTTGTTCGGACTCGAAACGATCTGGCGCGGAGCGTTTGCCGGCTCGCTCCAGGCCAACGGCCACCGGCAGGTCCAGGAGCAATGTCAGGTCGGGACACCGCGTGCCTTGAACCCAGGTTTCCAGCTGCGCGATACGCTCGCGTGCCAGTCCGCGGCCGCCGCCCTGGTAGGCGTAGGTCGCATCGGTAAAGCGGTCGCACAACACCCACCGCCCTGCCGCCAATGCCGGCTCGATGACTTGGTGCAGGTGTTCGGCACGGGCGGCAAACATCAGTAATAGCTCGGTGTCATCCGCCATGCCGGTATGTTTGTGGCCCAACAACAGCGTGCGCAGATCCTCGCCGAGCGCCGTGCCGCCCGGCTCACGGGTGACCACGACATCCAGGCCTGTACCCTCGAGCAGTTCCCGGACCCGCTCCAGCGCAGTGCTTTTACCGGCACCTTCGACGCCCTCCAGGGTGATGAACCGACCCGGCATGCTCATTTGCGCCGCCTCAGCTGGTAACGCCTCACCGCCGCGTTGTGCTCGGCTAGGGTCGCGGAGAACTGATGGCTGCCGTCACCCTTGGCGACAAAATACAACGCCCGGCCCGCGGCCGGATGCAGTGCCGCTTCGATGGCGGCCCGACCCGGCATGCAGATCGGGGTCGGCGGCAGGCCGGCCCGGGTATAGGTATTGTAAGGGGTGTCGGTACGAAGATCGCGACGCCGCAGATTGCCATCGAACGTATCGCCTAGGCCATATATGACCGTCGGATCGGTTTGCAGCAGCATGCCGCGCTTGAGTCGCCGCACAAACACCCCGGCAATCTGCGCTCGCTCGCCGGCGCTGCCTGTCTCTTTTTCGATGATCGATGCCAGGATCAATGCCTGTTGCGGGGTTTTCAGTGGGAGCCCCTCATCCCGGGCCGCCCATGCGTCGGCCAGCACCTGGCTCATGCGGGCATGGGCTCGGCGCAGGAAATCCAGATCCGTGGTGCCGCGGGGGAAGTGATACGTATCGGGAAAAAATCGCCCCTCCGGATGCTGATCGGGATACCCAAGCGCCGCCATGATTTGCGCGCCATTGGCATCGGTCAGGGTCTGAATCAGCACCGGGTCGGCCGCGATGGCCTGGCGAACCTGTTGAAAGCTCCAGCCCTCCACCAGGGTCAATTGGTACTGGACCGTCTGGCCGGATTGCAACAGGTCCAGCAGGGTGCGTGGCGTCAGCCCGGGCATCAGCCGGTACTCCCCCGCCTTCAGTCTGGCTGCCAGGCCGGACTGACGGGCATGGATACGCAGATAGAGCGGTTTGCGCAGGATACCGCTGTCAGCCAAGTCGCTTGCCAAACGTCCCACATGGCTGCCGGGTTCGAACAGATAAACACGCCCGTCATCGGGCAGCGTCAACGGCGTGTCCAGATACGCCTGATAATCGCGCCACAGCCCGAACGCGGCCAGCCCGGCGAGCAGGATCAGAATGCCGAGGATGCGATACCACATAGGCGAATTTCAGACGGGTGAGGACAAGCGAGACATGGGCGGCACGGTATCACGGCTGGCGACAGCGCTCCACGACCCGGGCAAACAAGTCACGGGGCCAGTGGGTCGGGTCATAGGTACGGCCAGCCAGTTCCGCCACCGGCCATACGCCAATCAGCGCATTGGTGAGAAACACGGCATCGGCGTTCAACACCGCCTGCCGGTCGAGGGGCGCCATCGACACCGGCAGGGCCAGTTGCCGCGCAGCCGCCAGGACCTGATCCCGCGCAATGCCGGCCACCCCGCACCGATCAAGCGCCGGCGTCTGCAATGCGCCGTTCGAAAAGACGAACAGATTGGTCATGGTGCCCTCGATCACCTGACCGGACTCGTCACACATCAGTCCTTCGGCGACCGCCGGATCGTCCCACTCGGAACGTGCCAACACTTGGTCCAGCCGGTTGCAGTGTTTGAGGCCGGCCAAGCGGGAATTCGCACTGAGCGGGGTATCACACCAACGTACCCGGACCCCGTGCTCGCCAAACGCCTCCGGGTACTCAGGCCAGTCATGTAGTGTGACGATGCGACGCGGTTGGGCCGACGCCGGCGGTCGGTAGCCGCGCCCGCCCTGTCCACGCGTGACCAACACCTTGAGTACCGCTCGCTCACAGCCCTGAGTCAGCTGCGCCGCATCGTCCCGGAGCGCATCGGCATCGGGCGCCGCGAATCCCAGCCGCGCACAGCCTTGGCTAAGGCGCGCGATATGCGACTGCCATAAACAGGGCTGTCCAGCAAACACGGCGATGGTCTCGAATAGACCATCGCCGTATTGCAGGCCGCGGTCGAGCACCGACACCGCGTCATTGGGACGCCCGTCGATCAGCGACCGGAGCGGATCAGCCGACACTGCCAGGAATCAGTCCTGGTAGCGTCGGAACACCAGCGTGCCGTTGGTGCCGCCGAACCCGAATGAATTGGACAGCGCGACGTCCAGATCCAGCTTACGTGCCTCGTGCGGCACATAATCCAGATCACAACCTTCGTCGGGGTTGTCCAGGTTGATGGTCGGCGGTGCGACCTGGTCTCGAATCGCCAGCACGGTGAACAGCGCTTCGGCGCCACCTGCGGCGCCCAACATGTGGCCGGTCATCGACTTGGTGGAGCTGACGCACAACTTGTAGGCGTGATCGCCGAAGGCGCGCTTTACGCCTTGGGTCTCGGCAATGTCGCCGGCGGGCGTGGAGGTGCCATGGGCATTGATGTAGCCCACCTGCTCCGGCGCCACGCCTGCGTCCTGCAACGCCAGCCCCATACAGGCAGCGGCACCTTCGCCATTGGGTGACGGGCTGGTCATGTGATAGGCATCGGAGTTCATCGCCGAACCGACCAGTTCGCAATAGATCTTGGCGCCGCGCGCCTTGGCATGTTCGAGTTCCTCGATCACCACCACGCCGGCGCCGTCGGACAGCACGAAACCATCGCGATCCTTGTCCCAGGGGCGACTGGCGGCTTGCGGATCGTCGTTACGGGTGGACAAGGCGCGGGCAGCAGCGAATCCGCCCAGTCCCGTGGGGGTGGTTGCCATTTCCGACCCGCCGGCAACCATCACGTCCGCCTCGCCGTACTGGATCATGCGCATGGCGGCACCGATATTGTGCGCACCGGTGCTGCAGGCCGAGACAATGGAAATGTTCGCGCCCTTGAAGCCGTATTTGATCGACAGATTGCCCGCCACCATGTTGATGATGTTGGCCGGCACGAAGAACGGCGAAATCTTTCTCGGGCCACCTTTCAGGTAGGCACCGTAGCCCTGCTCGATACCGCCGATACCGCCGATACCGGAACCGACCGCAACGCCAATGCGCGCAGCATTGTCGTCGGTGACCTCCAGGCCGGCATCCTCCACGGCCTGGATACCAGCCGCATAGCCGTAGTGAATGAACGGATCCATCTTCTTGGCGTCTTTCTTGGAGACATATTTCTCCAGATCGAAACCATAGATTGGACCACCGAACCGCACGCTGAACGGCTCGATATCGAAATGGGTGATGGGCTGAATCCCGCTTTTGCCGGCCAGGATATTGGCCCAGCCTTCTTCGACGGTCTGCCCGACGGGCGAAATCAGACCCAGTCCGGTCACTACGACCCTACGTTTGGACATCGAGGACGTTCCTCTTCGCTTACGACGACGCCCGTAAAGGCGCTGCTAAATCAAAAAGCCGCCTCTCCAAGCCGGATGGGCGGCTGGCACAACTGACCGCCGAGCGGATCAGCTGTTGGCGTTGATGTAGTCGATCGCCTGTTGCACGGTGGTGATCTTTTCGGCCTGCTCGTCCGGGATCTCGGTCTCGAACTCTTCTTCCAGTGCCATCACCAGTTCCACGGTGTCCAGCGAGTCGGCGCCAAGATCATCGACGAAAGAGGATTCGGCCTTCACTTCGTCCTCTTTGACCCCCAACTGCTCAACTACGATCTTCTTAACGCGCTCTTCGATGGTGCTCATGTTTAACTCTTCCTCCGGTATTGCGTGAACAGGCGTCACGCGGTGACGCCGTATTGTATTCCCAAACCCCGCGGGGTCAAAGTAAAAATGTGAACGTTGCTCACATTTATTTACACTAAAAATCAGTAGCTTGCGATTTCTTTTTAAGAAATCACTCAAGCCATGTGCATGCCGCCATTCACGTGAATGGTCTCGCCAGTGACATAAGCCGCCAGCGGCGACGCCAGGAATACCACCGCGTTGGCAATGTCTTGCGGCGCACCCAGCCTGCCCAGCGGAATACCGCTGAGCAGGGCTGTCCGCTGCTCGTCGCTCAGTTCGCGGGTCATGTCGGTATCGATGAATCCGGGCGCGACCGTGTTGACGGTGATATTGCGACTGCCCACTTCCCTTGCCATGGATTTGGCAAACCCGACCATGCCTGCCTTGGCGGCAGCGTAATTGGTTTGGCCCGGGTTGCCCGTCGCCCCAACCACGGAGGAGATATTGACGATCCGGCCGCGCTTGGCCTTCATCATGCCGCGTAGCACCGCCTTGCTCATCTTGAACACCGAGGTCAGATTGGTCTGGATGATGGCGTCCCAATCGTCGTCCTTCATACGCATCAACAAACCGTCGCGGGTAATACCGGCGTTGTTCACCAACACTGTTATCGCGCCGAACTCGTCACCGATCGCCTTGATCAGGGCCTCAATCGCGTCGCCGTCGTTGACGTCCAGGCACATGCCCTTGCCCTTGATACCGGCCTCGGCAAAGGCCGCGGATATCGCCGCGGCGCCCTTGTCCGACGTCGCGGTACCGATGACGGTCGCACCTTGCGCGCCCAACCCCAATGCGATGGCCTGGCCGATACCTCGGCTGGCGCCGGTGACGAGTGCGATTTCCTGATCAAGCATTGGCGGCCTCCAGAGCAGCGTCGAGCCCGGCCGGATCGGTGATCGGCAGGGTCGTCAGTTCTTTGTTGATACGTTTCCCCAGCCCGCTGAGCACCTTGCCGGGACCGGCCTCGATCACCAGTTCGACCCCCCGCTCCGGCAGGGCCTGCACCGTCTCTACCCAGCGCACTGGACTGAACAGTTGTCGCGCCAGCAGATCACGCAATTCGTCGGCGTCTCCGGCTTGTGCCACGTTGACGTTGTGCAACACCGGGAAGGCGGCAGACGCAATGGTCAGCGCCGAAAGATCCACCGCGAGCTTGTCCGCCGCCGGGCGCATCAAGGTGCAGTGGGAGGGCACGCTGACCGGCAGCAACAGGGCACGCTTGGCACCTTTTTCCTTGGCCAGCGCAGCGGCGCGCTCGACGGCCGGCTTGCTGCCCGCAATCACCACCTGGCCCGGGGAATTGTAGTTGACCGGCTCGACGACATCGCCATCGGCCGCATCCTGGCACACGGCGCGAACTTCGTCGTCGGTCAATCCGAGAACCGCCGCCATGGCGCCCTGGCCTTCCGGCACGGCCTCCTGCATGTAACGCCCACGCCGTGCCACCAACGGGATGGCATCGGCAAAATCCACACACCCGGCCGCCACCAGCGCCGTGTATTCACCCAGGCTATGGCCAGCTGCGACGGCGGGTGCCGGCCCACCTTCAGCCTGCCAGGTCCGCCAAACCGCGACGCCCGCCGCCAGCATGGCCGGCTGCGTGTTGTCGGTACGGTTCAGCTCGGCCTCCGGGCCGGATTGGGACAATGTCCAAAGATCCAGCCCAAGCGCATCGGACGCTTCTTCGAAGGTGTGACGTACCACCGGACGGGCCTTGGCGAGGTCGGCAAGCATACCGACCGACTGGGAGCCCTGGCCGGGAAAAACGAAACAAAGCTTATGGGTCATGGGCGCTCGAAATAAATGGATCGTGATCAGAACTTGAGTAACACGGAGCCCCAGGTGAAGCCGCCACCAAAGGCTTCCAGCAGCAGGGTTTCACCGCGCTGGATACGGCCGTCACGCACCGCGGTGTCCAGCGCCAACGGCACGGATGCCGCAGAGGTGTTGCCGTGTTGATCCACGGTCACCACCACGCGCTCCATCGGCATGGCGAGTTTTTTCGCCGTCGCGCTGATGATGCGGATATTGGCCTGATGGGGAACCAACCAATCAATGTCGGATTTCTCCAGACCATTCGCCTCCAGCGTCTCGTCGACAATGCGTCCGAGGGTATTCACTGCCATGCGGAAGACCTCGTTGCCCTTCATCTGGATGAAACCGGGATCGCCTTCCAGCGGCCCAGGCTTACGCGAGACCCCACCCGGGACATGCAATAACTTTTCGTATTCGCCGTCAGCGTGCAGATGACTGGACAGGATGCCCGGTTCGTCGCTGGCCTCCAGTATCGCAGCCCCGGCACCGTCGCCGAACAAGACGCAGGTGGTGCGGTAGGTCCAGTCGACGATCCGCGACAGCGTTTCGGCACCCACCACCAGGGCGCACTTGGCGCCACCGCCACGGATGAATTTGTCGGCAACACCCAACGCGTACACAAAGCCGGTACAGACCGCCTGGATATCGAATGCCGCACACCCGTGCACGTCCAATCGGGCTTGCAGCAGACAGGCGGTGCTGGGGAATATCTTGTCCGGGGTGGTGGTCGCGACGATGATCAGATCAATATCGGCGGCGGTCTTGCCGGCCGCTTCCATGGCGCGGCGCGCAGCCTGCTCCGCCAGGTCGCAGGTGGTTTCATCGTCACTGGCGATATGGCGCACGGCGATGCCGGTGCGCTCACGTATCCACTGATCGCTTGTATCTACCGTGTTTTCCAGATCGTGGTTGGTAACGGCCTTCGCGGGCAGATAACTGCCCGTGCCGGTGATACGCGCAAAACAGTTCACAGACTTACCTGCTCCGCCGCGCCGGGATCGCTGTCCGGGTCCAGAAGCTGCTCGACACGGGCGGTGATGCGCGAGGCCAGATCCGCCTGGATTTCCTTCTTCGCGATGGCAATGGCATTGGCGAAGCCAACCGCATCGGTACCGCCGTGGCTTTTCACCACCACACCGCGCAACCCAACCAGAGGCGCGCCGTTATAGCGACGCGGATCGATGCGGCGCCGCAGACTACGCAGCACCGGCAACGCCACCAAGCCGGCCAGGCGGGTCAGCGGATTGCGGGTGAACTCCGCCTTCATGAAATGCCGGATCATCTTCGCCACGCCTTCGCTGCTCTTGAGCGCCACGTTGCCCACGAACCCGTCGCAGACCACGATATCGACATCACCGGTATAGATGTCGTCGCCCTCCACATAGCCGATGTAATTGAGCGGGCTCGCTGCCAGCAGGCGATGGGCCTGCTTGATTTGATCGCTCCCCTTGATTTCCTCCTGCCCGATATTCAGCAGGCCGACACTCGGGTTGTCGACGCTTTCCACCGCCGTGACCAGTTCGGTGCCCATGACCGCAAACTGAAACAGGTGGTCCGCCGAACAATCGACATTGGCCCCCAGGTCAAGCACCCAGGTACGGCCGGATTCGGAGTGCAACACCGACATGATCGCGGGCCGATCCACATGCGGCAGGGTCTTGAGCACGAACCGCGCTGTCGCCATCAGCGCCCCGGTGTTGCCGGCACTGACGCAGGCGTCGGCCACGCCTTCGCTGACCAGATTGATGGCGACACGCATCGACGAGTCCTTTTTGCCACGCAACGCACGCGACGGCAGCTCATCCATGCCGACTTCTTCGCTGGCATGTTGGATGCTTAGACGGTCCGGCAAGTCGCCGGCGGGAAGATGCTCACGAATCGCTTCCTCGCGACCGACCAGGATCAAATCGACCTGGGGATCGTCCGAAAGATAATTCAGGGCGGCGGGGACGACCACGGAAGGACCGTGGTCACCTCCCATGGCATCAAGTGCAATGGAAAGCGTATCGCTCACTCGGGTAACCGGGCGGAGTCGCGGAAAGAAAAAGGAAGGGATTGCGCCCCGGGCAACGGGGCGCTAAGACGCAAATCAGTCCGCTTTGTCGACCACCTTACGGCCACGATAGAAGCCATCGGGCGTAACGTGGTGACGCAGGTGGGTCTCGCCGGAGGTGCTGTCGATGGACAGGGTTTCTCCGGTCAAGGCATCGTGGGAGCGACGCATGCCACGCTTGGAAGGGGTCTTGCGATTTTGTTGGACCGCCATCTGGGGTATCTCCTAAAAATTCGGTTCAGTCGTCTTTTTTGGACCCCTTGAGGTCCGCCAAAACAGCAAAGGGATTTTCCCGTTGCAACGCCGTTTCCGGCTCTATTTCCGACATTGACCAGTCGGCGGGGTCTTCCCGGCAATCCTCGGCGGGATGCAGGGGAGCCACCGGCAAGGCCAGTATCAACTCGTCCTCGATCACGCTCGCCAGCCGCAACCTCGGCTCTTCCAGCAACAGCGGATCGTATGCGTCCGGCAGCTGGGCTGCCTGTTCCTCGCTGGTCACGATACCCAACTGGAACGCCACGCTGACCGGCAATTGCATCGGGCCCATGCAGCGTTGGCAGGTGACCACCAATTGCGCATCGGCCGTTCCGCGAATGCGCGGTCGGCGCTGTTCGTCCCGATCACAATCGATGCGGTAACCGACGTCGCCGTCCGGTGCCGCCAAAGTGCTGGCCAGCCGTGGCAAATCGGCCAGTTTCAAACGCCCCTCGAACGACTGCGCGGCATCGCACAATCCAAAGGGGTCCACACGCTCCGGCAATTCGGACGACATAAGCGCGGAATGGTATTGAATTCACCGTGTTAAGTCAAAGACAGGATGCGTTAATGTGCGGGCCGTCCGTTTGCGGATCAACCCCCGACCACGGCAAGCAAAACCCCTGCTGCGACGGCGGACCCTATCACCCCCGCGACGTTCGGGCCCATGGCATGCATCAGCAGGAAGTTGTGGGGATTGGCGTCCAGCCCCACCTTGTTGACCACCCGCGCCGCCATTGGTACCGCGGAGACGCCGGCGGCGCCGATCAACGGGTTCACCTTGCCTCCTGAGACACGGTGCATGGCCTTCCCCATCAGTACCCCGCTGGCAGTCCCGATGCAGAACGCGAAGGCGCCCAGCGCCAATATCCCTAAGGTTTCGAGGGTCAAAAACTTGTCCGCGGAAAGTTTCGACCCCACCGCGAGCCCCAGGAACAAGGTGACAATGTTGATGATTTCATTTTGCGCCGCCTTGGACAGCCGCTCCACCACCCCGGCCTCGCGTAGGAGATTGCCGAAGGTCAGCATGCCGATCAACGGTGCGGCGGATGGGAGAAAGGCGACGCACAGTGCCAGTACGGTGAACGGGAAGAGGATTTTCTCCGTCCGCGTGACCGGCCGCAATTGACTCATCTCCACCCGACGCTCCCGCTCGGAGGTAAGCAAGCGCATGATGGGCGGCTGGATGATGGGCACCAGTGCCATATAGGAATAGGCCGCCACCGCGATCGCACCGAGCAGATCCGGCGCCAGCCGCGACGCCAGAAAAATCGCCGTGGGCCCGTCGGCACCACCGATGATGGCGATGGCGGAGGCGTCGGCCAGCGTGTAATCGAATCCTGGTATCGCATTGAGCGCCAGGGCCCCGATCAAGGTGACGAAAATACCAAACTGGGCAGCGGCACCAAGTAACAAGGTGGAGGGCCGGGCAATGAGCGCGGAAAAGTCCGTCAGCGCACCCACCCCCATGAAGATCAGCAGCGGGAACACACCGGTTTCGATACCGACATGGTAAATGTAGCCCAATAACCCCTCAGGACCGGCAATGCCCGCCACAGGGATGTTGCTGAGGATGGCGCCGAAACCGATGGGCACCAGCAACAGGGGCTCGAATCGCCTGGCCACCGCCAACCACACGAGCAGACAGCCGACGAGCATCATGAACAACTGGCCCCAGCCGAGGTTGGCGATCCCCATGGACCGCCAAAGTGCGTCGAGACTGCCGTCCATCAGGCGAGGGTCAACAGGGCGTCGCCGACCTGGACGGCATCCCCTTCCTTGACGTGCACATCACCGACAGTCCCGTCGGACGGCGCCCGCACCTCGGTTTCCATCTTCATCGCCTCGAGGATCATGATCACGTCACCGGCACGCACCGGCCGCCCCTTTGCCACATGCACCTTGAAGATGTTTCCCGCCAGCGGCGCCGGCACGACCTGCCCGGTCGATGAGGCCGAAGCACCGCGTACTGGCGCAGAACCCGGCTCGATCCGGGCGACCGCACCACCGGGGGCGACCGTCACGCTATAGGCGTGTCCGTCAACGATGACCTGATAGTTCTCCGGCGCAGCGGCCGCTGCCGTCGCAGCCGGTTCGATTCCGGATTCCTCGTCATTGGGCAGCGGCTCGAAGGCGTCCGGGTCATGTCGATTGGCCAGGTACTTCAAGCCCACCTGTGGAAACTGCGCGTAGATCAGCACATCCTCCACCAAGCGGTCGGACAACTCGATGCCCTGCTCCGCGGCTGCGGTGGTCAGCGCGTGTGTAAGCTTGTCCATTTCCGGCGGCAACAGATCGGCAGGCCGACAATCGATCACCTGGCCGCCGTCTGTAAGCGCGCGAGCCTGCAACTGCTTGTCCACCGGCGCTGCCGTCGCACCGTACTCACCGCGCAACACGCCCGCCGCCTCTTTGGTCAGGGTCTTGTAGCGCTCGCCGGTAAGCACATTGATGACCGCCTGGGTGCCAACGATCTGTGAGGTGGGTGTGACCAGCGGGATGAAACCGAGGTCCTGACGCACCTTGGGTATCTCTGCCAGCACCGCGTCCATCTTGTCGCCCGCGCGCTGTTCACGAAGCTGGTTTTCCATGTTCGTCAACATGCCGACGGGGACCTGGGCGACCAGGATGCGCGAATCCACGCCCCGCAGTGCACCCTCGAATCGGGCGTATTTCTTCCGCACCTTGCGAAAATACGCCGCGATATCCTCCAGCGCATCGAGATCCAATCCGGTATCGCGCTCGGTACCCTGCATGATCGCCACCAGGGATTCGGTGGCTGAATGCCCATAGGTATGGGACATGGACGAAATCGCGGTATCGACACCATCGACGCCCGCTTCCGCCGCCTTGAGGGCGGTTGCGGTACTCATGCCCGTGGTGGCATGGGAATGCAGGTGCACCGGGATGCCACAGTCGTCCTTCAAACGACTGACCAGTTCAAAGCCGACGTACGGTTTGAGCAACCCCGCCATATCCTTGATGCAAATGGAATGGCAGCCCATGTCCTCCAAACGCTTGCCCATGTCGGCAAACCCCTGCACGGAGTGCACTGGGCTCTCGGTAAAGCAGATGGTGCCTTGCGCGTGTTTGCCCACGGCCAGCGTGGCCTTCACCGCAGTCTGCAGATTGCGCACGTCGTTCATGGCGTCGAAGATGCGGAACACGTCCATGCCGTTTTCGGCCGCCTTCTCGACGAAGGCCTCCACCACATCGTCGGCATAATGCCGGTAGCCAAGCAGATTCTGACCACGCAACAGCATCTGTTGCCGGGTATTCGGCATGGCGGCCTTGAGCTGCCGGAGACGCTCCCACGGGTCCTCGCCAAGAAACCGGATGCACGCATCGAAGGTGGCACCACCCCAGGACTCGACCGACCAGAAACCCACCTGATCGAGCTGTTCCGCAATGGGCAGCATATCGGCAGTGCGCAGACGGGTTGCGAACAACGACTGATGCGCATCCCGCAGCACGACCTCGGTCAGGGCAAGTCTTCCAGCCGTCATCTGTCTGCTCCAACCCGCCACGGACGGGGTTTCAGTTGCGATGTTCAGCCCGATAGCGGGCCACTGCGGCACTGACCACCGCGATCAGGGCACGGTCCACCCCGACAGGCCTCGCGGCAGGCGGCTCGGAGACCGATGACTCCTCCCGGTGGATACGCTGGGACATCCAGGACATGACCTTGACTGCCAGCACCAAAAGGATCAGGAAGCTGAACACGATACCCATGCCCAACAGCAGCAGTTCCCCACCCATGGCGAGCAGATCCACCAGCGGCATTCGCAGCTCCTTGGCCCGTTGGCCGGGTAAGTCCCTGTCGCCTTGAAACGGCGCACAAAACACCATGATTTCTACCGAGGCGCAGGCATTTTGTCAAGAAAATGTAGTACTTACGTGAGGCATAGGCACCGCCACGCTGGCCGGTCTGGTAGACTGGATGCATTCCGTAATCCTCGCGTAAGGCGCCGACCCCGCATGACCCGTTCCCTGGTACTCGCATCGACTTCGCCGTTCCGACGGGGTTTGCTGGAAAAGCTTCATCTACCGTTCGACGTGTGCGCCCCGCAAGTCGACGAATCACGGCTACCGGATGAACCCGCTGCGGAGCTGGTGGTTCGCTTGGCGCGGGCCAAGGCTCGTGCCTGCGCCGGCGGCCATTCCGATGCGCTGATCATCGGTTCCGACCAGGTCGCCTGCGTAGATGGTCGGATCCTGGGCAAACCCGGCGACCGCGAACGGGCCATCGAGCAATTGCAACATGCGGCCGGCAAGGTGGTGACCTTCCATACCGGGTTATGCCTACTGGACGCACGTGATGACCACGAACAGTGGGTATGCGAACCCTACCGGGTCCACTTTCGCCAGCTCGACCCGGCACGGATCGCCCGCTATGTCGATCGGGAAAAGCCCTTCGATTGTGCCGGGAGCTTCAAATCGGAAGGCTTTGGTATCACCCTGTTCAAGCGTCTGGAAGGCGACGATCCCAATGCGCTGGTAGGGCTGCCAGTGATCCGACTGGTCGCCATGCTGGAACAACGCGGCGTCTCGCTACCCTGAGTTCAATCGCCGTAGGGAGCATCCAGCGCAGCGACGATATCGGGCAGGGCCTGCGCGGCGAATGACTGCAGGGTCGCATCCGGCGTGGCCCCGTCACCACCTTCGCGCGTGACGATCATGATAAAGGCGCCGTCCCTGCGACCATCCGTCAACAGGGCCAACGCCTGATACCACTTGCCGACGTACTCGTTCACTGCGCTGAGATCGCCGAGTCGATACCAGAACGCACCGCGCAGCTGCTCGGATGCCTCGCCCAACAGCGACATCTGCGTGCGGGCGATACGGGCGACGGGGACCTCAAACGCGCGGCCATCGACGCTCAACGGGATACGGTGATGACCCACGATGCGCCAGTGCTCGTCGGCACGGCGGTCGAGCAACCGGTTTTCGCTGCTGATCACTTCATGCCCCTGCCGTTGCACGAAATATATGCCCAACACCAGGCTGACACGCTGCCCTTGCTTCACGTAATCCACATGCAGGGCCTGATCGGCACCACCCAATGCCAGCGGCCATCGCAGCGTCGGCTCACCGTCAAGGCGCCATCCACCGGCCTCGACCGGCAGCACCACTTGCGCTTGGGTCGCCGATACCGCTGACAATGCGCCCGTGGTGGTGCGGGCACCGACAAAGATCACTACCGTCGCCAGGAACACAGCGGCAGCCGCAACCGACGAGCCACCACCGCTGGAAACCGCCCCGCTCTGATCGGGTTCCGTCGCGGCCGTATCCTGCTCGACCCAGAAATTGCCCAGCCAGAACAACAAAAACATCACCAGGCCAAAGAACACCCAACCGTAGATCAGATGATCCACACCGACCGCCAGACGCATGTCGCTGAGGTGCCCGATCATCACGATCATGTAGGCGCGCAGCCCGTTGGCGATAATCGGCACGATAATCGCCAACGCAATGAATAGCAGGCGGCGCCATAGTGATCGGTAAGTCAGATAGGCATACAGCAAGCCCAGGGTGAACGAGGCGATCAGATACCGCACACCACTGCACGCCTCCACGACCGACCAATTGCCGCTTGGAATCACGAAAAACAGGCCTTCCCGGTACACGGGGACCCCGGTGAGTTCCAACAGCCAAACCGTGAAGTCCGCGGTGAAATCCATCATCGGCGGAACCAGGCTATCGCCCATGGGCACCATCAGGAACAGGAACGCCAGGGGGAACGCCAGCACCCGCGCCGCGCGATGCCCGATCAATGCCCACAAGGCCGATGTCCACAACCCGATCAACGCCAGTTGTTCGCCAACCTGCACACCCAGCAACCGACTCATGATCCATAACCCGGCCGCGATCACGGTGAACAGCAGCACCGGGATCGCTGGAACCGGCACAATGGCCTCCAGCCGTGCCCGCTCCCGCCACACCAGCCAAAGACTGATCGGCGCGATGAGAAACCCGTGACTGTAGGTTTCGATATCCGCCCAGGTATCGACCATGGTGCTGAAGGTGGGCCAGAACAGCCCCAGCACGGCCAATGTCACCAAGCCACAGGCGACGGCTGTCTCCCGCCACGCCGAAGTCAGCCGGATCACGCGCTTGCCTCCCCGCGGTTCGGCTCCAGGGCTTCCGACACGCGGGACAGACTGGCATCCCAACGGAAGTCACGCTCGACCAAGTGTCGTGCCGTCCGCCCGATACGAGCGGCAAGTTCGCGGTCGTCGATCAATCGACCGATCGCGGCAGCGAATGATTCTGCCGCGTCCGCCACCAGCAGATGCTGTTCCGGGTGGGCGTCGATGCCTTCCAGCGCCGCGGGAGAGACCACAACGGGTTTTCCAATGGCCATGGCCTCGAGCACCTTGTTCTGGATGCCGCGCGCCACCCGAAGCGGGGCCACTGCCACCGTGGCATGTTGCAGCCATGGGCGCACGTCCGGGACACGCCCGGCCAGTGATACGCCTGGCTGACGCGCCAGTTCAACGAGTGCAGGTCCGGCACCGCCACCGACGATATGGAGATGAGTCCGCGGATGGCGACTACGCACCAACGGAAGCACCTCCCGAACAAACCACTGCACCGCATCGATATTGGGCCAGTAGTCCATTGCACCGGTGAACACCAACGGCACCTGTTGCCCGTCATACGGGTTATCAAACGTCGGCTTCGCGTTGAAAAACTCCAGATCGACACCGTTGCTTGCATGATCGACCCGGTCGGCCTGACGCGGCGCCAGGGACTTGAACAGATCCGCTTCGGCCGCCGAGACGAACATGCTGGCATCACACGCCGCAGCAACGCGACGCTCGAAACACAACAAGCGCCGGCCTTCACGGCGATACAGCCAGGACATGGGCCAGCGGTGACGGGTGGCGTACTGGCGCCATTTGTCGGAGTCCACGTCGACGAAATCGACGACGCGAACCAGACCTCGATGTGAGTCGGCAAGGACGTACTGGGCCATCGCGCCGGAGAATATCAACACGCGACTGATATCGTGTTCGGCAACCACCCGGTCCACCCAGGCCTGCATCGCGTCGTCCCGGTAATAAGGTACGGTCAACGGCTGCCCGCGCAGCAACCCCGTCAGGCTGCGCAACTTCGCCAACCTGGGCGACAACGGTCTGAGAAACTTGCCTGTGCAGTAGTCGTCCAGCACGTCCGCATGGGCTGCATCGGCAGGATCGTCGACGAAGGCGCCCAGGTAGATGCGGTACCCTGAGGCAAGGTGTTTGAGCAGGTTGAAGGACCTGATCTTGTCACCCTTGTTCGGGGGGTACGGGATGCGGTGTGCGAGAAACAGCAAGGCCGGGCGTGTCATCGAATTACCCGAGGTACGGTGACAACCGCGGACCGATCAGGTTGGCCAGCGGCAACGGCAGGCGTTTCCAAGCATCGATGAAGAGTCGGTACTTGGGGTTGTTCGGGTTGACTTCCGGCATCCGCTGAGCCGTGACCAGATGGTACTCGTAGGCGAGCGCTTGCGGTTCAAACCCCCAGTTCTTTTTGAAGCTGAAGGCCCCGGTACCGGACTTGCTGCGACCAAAATCGAAAACCCTGGCACCCCGTTTGACGGCCTCCTGCATGAGCGCCCAGTACATGAAATCGTTACCCGCCACCGCGCGGGCCTGGATGCGGCTGCCGCCGTAGTAAGGCAACACCTGGTCGCGGAACCAAAAGCTCATGACGGCGGCGATTTCCTGGCCTTCGTGCCGCACATGCAGCAGATCGCAGCGATCGCCGAAGACCTCCTTGAGCATGCGGAAGTATCGCCGCGGAAACACCGGCGTGCCCAGATTGCGGACGCTTTCGGCATAGACGTCGAAAAAGGCGTCCACGTCATTGTCGACATGGGCTTGCAGACCCGCCTTGATACCCTTGCGCACCATGGCCCGCTGCTTTCGGGGGATGGCCTTGAGGTTGTCGTCATCGTTGTCCGCGATGTCTTTTCGGAACGTGACGTACAAGTCCTTGCGCGGCCATTCGGCGTTGGTCTGATGCTGGTAGCGTATCTCCAGCGCGTCGACTCTTAACCGCTCCGCCAGATCGCAGGCATGGCGCTGGAGCGCATTGGCAACCTGCTGGTCGACGCCCAACGGGCCGCCATAGACAGCGAAAGGCAGCGATGTCAGGGTGTCGCCGAACAATCGGCTGCGGACGCGCACCACGGGCATCACGCCGAGCACCTTGCCTGCGTCTTCCGCGATCAGATAGTGCACCGGATGTTTGAAGGCCCGTGTGATGACCTCGCGCCACCCCCAAAGATGGAAGAAGGTGGCATCGGCATGGCCGGCAACGAACTCATCCCATGCCGCGCCGTCGGCGTCGGAAACCGTGCGAATAACCGCTTCCGTCATGTCACTGTCGCTCGGGCGGGCTCGTAGAGCACTTGATCCATACGTCCCCAGGAAAAGTCCCGCAACAACCGGGCAAGTCGCGACTCGGTGCGGGACAGATTCAGATAATGACGAAACCGGGTACGGGCATCCAGTCCGTCCCGACGCGGTTGATCGGGATCGATTTCCCACGGGTGGAAGTAGAAAATCGCGCTCTGCCCCTCACGACGGTTGACGCGGCGCAGCGCCCAACGGGTGACTCCGTAAGGTAGCAGTCTGAACCACCCGCCACCGGCGCAGGGAAAATTGCGCGACCCCAGCTTGACCGTGGTGACAGGAAACTCCCAGAAGTCATCCTGGTGTGGACGAAACCCGAACCGTGGCGCGCCGGGCATGCCATACAAATCGTGCTTGATGGGAAAAATGCTCGAACTGTAGTGGTATCCGGCGTCCTGAAGCACCTTCAATGCCCACAGATTGGATTCGCCGATGGAGTAACTGGCGGCACGATAGCCTTTGACCTGCACGCCGCTAACGTCCTCCAGCAGCGCCTTGGTACGGGCCACGTCGGCCGCAAAATCGTCCGGCCCCTGTTCCGTGACCCGCACGTGGGACCAACCGTGGCTTGCCAGCTCGTGACCCTCCTCGACCAACCGACGCACAAGCTGCGGGTAGCGTTCGGCAACCCAGCCCAAGGTAAAAAACGTGGCATGTGTATCGTTGGCCGCGAATAGGTCCAGGATGCGATGCATGTTGGCTTCCACACGGCATTCCTGACTATCCCACGCCGCCTTGTCCACATACCGCTCGAACGCGGAAACCTGGAAATAATCCTCGACATCCACGGTCATCGCGTTTTTCGGCGCCATCGCGTCAGTCATCGACATCGCCCTCGACTTGCAGCATCAGCAGTTTTTTGAGGAGCTGTGCATGCTTGCGTTGGCGATCGGCAACCCGTTTGACAGACGCCTCCAGGCTGGCCAGGCGATCCTGGGTTTCCACCGCGTCCTCGTCAGCCAACTGCACCGGCTGGGGCATGAGCTCGCCGCCCAGCTCCGACTGTACTTCCGCGGCCACGGTTTCGGCTTGCGATCTGGTGATCCGGGTCAGCTCCTCGATCGCCCCGAATAGCAGCAGACGATCGACCAGGGTGTTGACCCGCCGCGGGATGCCCCCGGTAGCGTCCAACAACACCTCGTAGACGCCGTCATCAAGTTCGGGATTTCCCTTCCAACCGACACAGGACAGACGATGCTCGACATAGGCACGCAGTTCGTCAATGTCCAGTGGCTCCAGATGACAGGCGGCGATGATGCGCTGACGGACCTGTTCCATTTCGGCACGCTGGATGGTGTCCTTGAGCTCCGCCTGACCCAACAGAAAGCTTTGCACCAGCGCCCGACCCTGATCGTCCTGGTAGTTGGACAACATGCGCAGCTCTTCGATGGTCCTCGGTGGCAGATTCTGTGCCTCGTCCACGACGATCAGCACCCGCTTGCCTTCGTCCTTCCGGGCGCGGAAAAAGGCTTCGAGGTTGCGCAGCAGGGCCGCCTTGGTGAGGTGCTCGTGCTGTAAACCGAACGCGGCATTGATCAGTCGCAGGATATCGTCCGCCTCGACCTGGGTGGACACCAGCTGAGCGGCGACCAGTTCGTCGTGCGGCAGCTCGGCGAACAGGTTGCGCGCCAGCATGGTCTTGCCGGTGCCGATGCCACCGGTGATGACGATGAAGCCCTCGCGCTGGCTCAGGCCATACCGTAGGTAGGCCATGGCGCGGTGATGCGCCCGACTGTCGAAAAAGAACCGGGCATCCGGGCTCAACTGAAACGGCTTGCCGGTGAAGCCGTAATAATCCTGGTACATGGCTCTAAAACATCCGCGTCGTCAGCACCAGTCCAATACGGTGTTCGGTAAAATCCACCGCGGCGTTGTCGCCCGTGCGTTCCACCCGCGACAGATCCAGTGCCAGCCGCGTGTTACGCCCCAGCGATTTCGACGCGCCAAGGGAATAGCGCAGATATTCGCTGTCGCCGGACAAATCGGATTGGATATCCTGATAGCTCAGGCTGGCGTTGCCGGTGATCCCACCGCCCATCTGGCGCCTGACCAACAGCCTCACAGTCGTGATGTCCTGCACACGCCGGGTAATCTCGTAGTCGCGCTGCTGGAGCCTGCCGGTGAGCGTTACCGTGGTGCGATTCCCATTCAGGCTCAGGCGACCGCCGACGCTGGTATTGAGATAATCCTCGGCCACGGTGCCATTCAGCGCAATGATCTGGTCGGGGTCCAACTGGGCGAGTTGTTCCGGGGTCAACACGTCGGCAAAATCGGCCGTGGTGTAGTTCAACAACACTGCGCTGCGCGTATTGGTGATCTCTCGTCGGGTATCCAAAGACCAACTGACACGTTTGAGCTGATGGCGCACCTCAATCCGCCAGAAGGTACCGAAGTATTGTCGTCCCGCTTCAGCCTCGACGGACAAGCGCGGGTTCGGCGTCCAATATAGCGTACCCGCGTAAGTCGCGCCGGAGGTCGAGGAACGGGATGTACTAACATCGTAGTTCTGGTAGCCGATCTGGCCGCCCACACGCCAACTGCGGTCGAGCCGATACCCCAAGGTGGCATCGACGCGATCGCGGCGATCGTCACGGGTGTCGTAGCTCGTTGCCCGGTGGGACGCGCCCAACGACCAGGGCAAGCGTCCGAAGCTGTTGCCACTGGCCAAGGTCACGCTGGCGGAATAGGCAGTGGAATTGATCGCGCCTGCACCGGAAGCACCCTGCACCGTATCGACGCCGACGCGTCCCAAGAGGATCGCGTCCCGCCCAAAGCGATGCTGCGCATAGGGAGACAATGAAAATCCGTAGGTTTGGCGGGTATTTCGGTCGTTGGCTATATCGCCACCGTCACCATTGGCCACACCGGAGGTATCGACCATACGGGCGGACGCGGCCGCATCCATGAATAAGCGGTGCTTGATCAGCGTGCTGTTCAGGTCGGCGCGCAGGGTCTGATTGATACCTCCTCCCGGTGCATCGCTTCCGAACGCGGTGTGCAGTACCGGGGCATAGGACAACTGCCCGTTGAGCCGCGCCCCACGCCCTATCAGGCCGATACGAGGGGTGACCGAAACCACAGCGCCGCTGCTGCCGTTTTCCCGTTGCGAAACGTTGTCGGTGAGATAGGTCTTCAGACGAATGCTGTTGCTGGTCTCCCAGTCGCCGGCAAGCGCCGCACCAGGTAAAACCGCAACCATCAGGAAGGCAGATTTCAAACCCGCGTGAGACATGCGTTCATTTCCCTGTGACACGACACTCAGTTGTCGCCCTGGCCGTATCCATAGCCATAGCCGTATCCATATCCGTAGCGATACCCGTAGCCGTAACCGTAGCCCCCAAGGAACAGATCCGGCTTACACTTGTTCAGAATCAACGAGACGTTGTCCGTGTTCGCCAACTGATTGAGGGCGTCCTTGACCAGATATTGCGGCGTCACCGTGGATTCGACCACGAGACAGATCTGGCCCATTTGCTGCGCCAGCACACTGGCTTCGCTGGTGGCGAGCAGCGGCGGCGAATCAAATAGCACCACCCGATCCGGGTAGCGAAGCGCCAATTCGTCAAGCAACGCCCGCATATTGTTGCTGGCCAACAACTCCGTGGAACGCCGATGCCGTCGACCGGCCGGCAGCACGGTCAACTTGGGCACGTCGGTGCGCAACAACAGGTCTTTCAGGTCCAGATCATCCTGGATCAAGCGGTCGGTAAGGCCAGGACGGTTGTTGACGTTCAGCACGCGTGATAGACCCGGTTTGGCCAGGTCGGCGTCAACCAACAGCACGGTGCGGTCCATCTCCATGGCAATGGAGATCGCCAGATTCAACGAGGTGAAGGTCTTGCCCTCACCCTCCACCGAGCTGGTACACATGATCAGGTTACGGTGTGCGACCGTGGAACCGACACCGGAGAACGCGCGCGTGAGCAACGGACGCTTGATCATCCGATACTCTTCCGCACTCCGGCTACGCTCGGCGTCGGGTGTCAGCACACCTTCCCGGGCCAGATTGCTGATCGCTATCACATGCTCGTTGGTCAGATCGTCATCCGGATCGCCTCCTGTCTGCGGGGGGATATCCGGCTCCATCCGGCCCAACGGCTGGGGCTCAACACGGGCGGCTTCGACCGCCGCGACGGAGTCCGTCGCGGGCGTCGATTGCGGGTCCACGGGCTTCTCGACGGAGACCGGCGGTGGCGCGGCATGATTCACCGACTCGACGGCGCCGGCGACGGCGGACTGCGCCTCGGCATTGTCCACCGTTTCATTCGAGACCGGCGCGGCGGAAGCCGGATCACCCGGTTTCTTATCTCCCAACAGCTTTTCGACGGCTTTTTCGATGATATTCACGTCAAGTCAGCTCCAGGGACTTGGCAAGCCGCGGCAGCAGGTCGATGTCCAACTGGTACAGTGCCAGCACCGCGCCGAAGATCAACACCAAACCGGTCAGCGAAAACACGAAACTGACGTTTCGGACCTTGCGGGCGCGGATCTGATCCGGCGTCCAAACCATGTTCACACTGCCGAGCACCGGTAGGCCGAGGACATCGTTCATCACCTGCCGCTCGTCGAAGGTCGGGCGAATCTGGGACATCACGAACGCGACCACGAAGCCGGCGCCCAAGCCAACCAGCAACACCAGGGTGCTGAAGAACACCCGGTTGGGGCCTGCCGGCTTGCTGGGCGCCCGGGGCGGGTCGATAACCCGGAATTGCACGGTATCGCTGCTGGTATCGGCCTTGCGGGCCAGCTTCGCCGATTCCAGCCTGCTAACCAGCGAATCGTGATTCTTTTTGAGCACCTGGTAATCGCGGGTCATCTGGCGCTGCTCGGCCTCCACGCGCAGCACCTTCTCGATATCGTCCGTCAGTCCCTTCGCCCGGGTGTCGTATTCCTCCACCAACACCTTCTTGGCGGCAATCTCGGTTTCCGCTTCTGCAAGCGAGATCCGCATCTGCTGGACGTAAGCGCTTTCCTGGGTATTGGAATACTCGGGCAGCTTTTCCAACTCCTTACGGGCCGCGGCAATCTCCTGACGTCGCTGACGCTTGAGATCATTGATCATGGCGCGAGTGGTGACCACATCCGGATGCTTGTCGGTATAACGGAACAGCAGATCGTCCAGCCGTTTTTCCGCGGCGCTGATCCGCCCATCGATCTGCGAGGTGTCGACCTGCACGTCACGCGCTTGCGGCCCGACGCCGAAGCTGGGCTGCTCACCGCCGATCTGGGCCTGCAGGGTCGCGGCGCGATCCTCGGCAACCTTCAGATCCAAGGCGGCCTGTTCGCGTTGCGCCTTGAAATTGCGGATACGTTCGTAATAACCGCCGGTCTCGTTGGGCAGATAGCCGAGATTGCGCTGTTTGAAGCGGGTCATGTTCTCCTCCATGTCCCGCATGCGACGCTCGTAGTCGGCGATTTGCTGCTCGAGAAACTGGGTTGCCGAGTCCTGGTCTTTGCGCACCTCGCCCAGGTTGCTTTCCATGAACAGTGTGAGCAGCGACTTGACCACCAGTTTGGCGATCTCCGGGGATTCGTCCCGGTACGAGATGGTGTAGAGGTTTTCCCGGCGCGTACCACGCAAGGAAATCTTGCTGCGAAGGGAGCTGATCATCTCTTCCTTCTGGGCCTCAGTCTGCGCCTTCAGGTCCAGGTCGGTCATGCGCAGGACCTTTTCCAGATTCGGCTGACTGAGCAAGGTCCGGGTCATCAACAAGACCTTGCGGTCAGTATCCCCGGTGCTGATGGTCAAGCCACGCAGGAACGGGGCAAGAACGGATTGGGTGTCCACGTAGACCCGCGCTGATGCCTGATACTGATCCGGCATGCGCGCCACGATGATCCAACCGGCCAGGCAGATCACCCAGGCAATACCCAACATCCACCAGCGGTATTGCCAGATGCCCCTGGCATACCGCATCAACTGAACCATTACGTCATGCATAGCTCGGGTCGCTTAGAACCATGCTTCGGGGATGATCAGGATATCTCCTGGCTGCATGTCCACATTGGCCGTGATGTCGCCATCACGGATGAGGCTGTCGAGCCGCACCCGGTATTCCTTCTGGGCACCGTCTTCGACTCGTACGAGGGTGGCCTGATCGCCATCGGCAAACTTGGTAAGACCGCCGACGGCGACCATGACATCAAGCAGGGTCATCGCGTCACGATACAGTAGCGCCTTCGGCGTCGAGGCCTCACCCACCACACGGATCTGCTGGGTATAGGTGCCTGCAAACCCGGCGACGATCACGGTGACCAACGGATCGCGCAGATAAACCCCGAGTTTCTCTTCGATATCCCGCGCCAACTCGCTCGGTGTCTTGCCGGCGGCCGGCAATTCCTCGAGCAAGGGCGCCGACAACAGTCCGTCGGGCCGGACCGGTACCGTTGTCGACACATCCGGGTTTCGCCAGACGAAGATCTGCACCGAGTCGCCTGGGGCGATTCGATAGCGGGTCGTGTAATGGGCTTCGCCGGTGGCGGTCTGTAGTTGCGGACGCGCGTCCTGGGTATGAACGCAGCCGATGGTGGCAAGCGCGACAGCGCCTGCGGCTATCAGTCGGCCCATCCTGGTTACCGACACGAGTATGTTCCGGTTCATTGTTCTCTGTCTTTCCTTAGGTTGAGACGTGCCCGCCGGCGGCACGACGCCTGGGATTCTACTGAAATCTGCGCCAAAATGCCTTCGATTCCCACGCCGGCCCCGAACGACCTGCGGCCCCATCATCCCACAGAGCCTTCCACAATGCTGCACGCATTCGTATTACCGTATCAAGCGTTATCGAAACTGACACATCCGGCGTTGCGTCGTTTCGTGCTGATACCGCTGCTGATCAACATAGCCCTGTTCTCGCTGGCGATCTGGGCAACGCTGCACTACTTCGAGAACGTACTGGACAGCTTTCTGCCTGCCGACAGCTGGCTCGACTGGCTACGGTGGCTGGTGTGGCCCTTGTTCGCCGTGGCCTGGGCGATCACTGTTTTCTATTTGTTCACCGTAACGGCGAACCTTATCGGTGCGCCATTCAACGGCATTTTGGCGGCCCGCGCTGAGTTGCTGATCACAGGTCGAACACCGCCGGAAACACCCCAGTCCGGCGTCCGAGCGATCCCTGCCGCGCTGATCAGTGAGGCCGGGAAGCTCTGGTATCTGGTCAGCCGGGCAATTCCCGTGTTGGTGCTATTCCTCGTCCCGGGCGTCAACCTGATCGCCCTGCCCCTTTGGATTGCCCTCGGCTGCTGGTTTCTGGCCCTGGAGTACACGGATTATCCGATGGCGAATCACGGTATCGAAGGCAGGGCCCAACGCCAGGCCCTGGCGGCACGCCGCGTCTACGGGCTTGCCTTCGGCGCCGGCGTCATGACCATGACGATGATCCCCGTGCTGAATTTTCTTGCCATGCCCGCGGCCGTGATCGCCGCCACCCAGTTGTGGCAATCGCGTTTCGCGGCCGCTAAGCCCCGGCCCTGAAGAATCGCCCCATCCGCGCCAGGCCTTCTTGTAAGGACGCCTCATCCGTGGTGTAGGCGAAGCGCAAATAGCGTGCGCCCTGCCGATCGCCGAAATCCAGGCCAGGTGTCACTGCGACGCCGGCCCGCTCCAGCAGATCGGCGGCCAAGCCGGCGCTGTCGTCGCTCAAGGCACTGCAGTCGGCGTAGATGTAGAACGCCCCCGCCGGCTCACCGACGATGTGCAGCCCAAGCTCGACCAAGCCCTTTTTCAGGCAGGCCCGACGTTGGGCGAACGCCTGACGTCGTTGTTCCATGATCGCCAGGCTTTCCGGGGCAAATGCCGCCAGTGCCGCGTACTGGGACACCGTGGGTGCTGCGAGAAAAATGTTCTGCGCCAGTCGATCCAGCACCCCGCTCCAGGCGCCGGGCGCAATCAGCCAACCCACCCGCCAACCGGTCATACCGAAAAACTTGGAAAAACTGTTCACCACGAACAGGTCCTGACTGCCCAGCGCCAGCGCAGTATGCGGTGGGTGGTCGTACTCCAGGCCCTGATATATCTCGTCGACCACCAGGGCGCCGCCGAGCCGGCGGGTCGTCGCATAATGCGCCGCCAGGGCATCCGGCGCGAGACAGGCGCCGGTGGGATTGGCCGGGCTGGCCAGCATCAGTGCACGGGTGGCTGGGGTCCAGGCCGCCGCCACCTTTTCCGGGTTGGGCGCAAAACCCTGCGCGACCTCCCCGGCCAGAGCCACGGCCTCTCCACCGAACAACCGCACGATGTGGCGGTTGCATGGATAGGCCGGATCGGGCATCAACACCTGCTGTCCCGGGTTGACCAGACAGCCGAGGATCAACTGCAGCGCTCCGGACGCGCCCGGCGTTACCAGCACGCGGTCCGGCGACACCGTCACACCAAATCTACTGGCATAGTAGCCGGCAATCGCCTGGCGCAAGTCCGGCAGCCCGGAGGCCGGCGTGTATTTCGTGCGCCCCGCCGCCAGCGCCGCCTGACCTGCCGCGACGATGGGTTCCGGGGTCGGAAAATCCGGCTCGCCGATTTCCATGTGGACGATGTCCCGTCCCGCCGCCTCCAGGGCGCGAGCCCGGGCCAGGATGCTCATCACTTGGAATGGCGCGATACCGGCCATTCGGTCAGCGACACCGACCGGGTCTTGCCCGCTCTGCTCCAGACGCCCGCTCAAGCGGCCGCGCCGATGGCCTCGGCGTGCAGACGTCGCAGGTAGGACAGATCGACGACGCCGTTCGCCGGCGCTGGGCCAACGCTTGCCGAGCAGGGATTACCAGTTTCGCCCAACTGGTCGAGCACCGCAGTGGCGCCGCTCATGTCGTCGCCCACCGTATAACCGTTGGTGGTCACCAACAGGCTACGGATGCCGGCATCGACCACGGAACGCACGCCGTTGGCGGAATCCTCGAACGCCATGCACTGATCGGGATTCAGCTCCATCGCGTCGAGGGTATAGGTGTAGATGTCGGGCGCGGGCTTCTTGGCCGGGACAATGTCGCCAGCAGCGATCACTTCGAACCAATCGATGCTCCGTGCACCCAGGGTATGGGTCAGCAAGGCCGTGACGTTCTCGGGCGTCGTGGTGGTCACGATGGCGAGCCGCAGACCCTCCTGCCGGGCCGCGGTGATCAGGTTTTCCACACCGGGGCGCAACGGAATCCGGCCCTCAGCCAGCAACTCGGTATAGTGACGGGTCTTGGCCGCATGCAGCGCGGCGATGAAACCGTCTGCATCCGCCGGCATGGTGAAATCCGGACGGTGGGTGGCGAGGAAGTGCCGGATGCGCTCCTTGCCGCCGGTAACCGCCAGCAGTTCACCATACAGCGCGGGGGACCACTCCCAATCGAGCCCAGCATCGGCAAAGGCAGCATTGAAGGCGACCCGATGACCGTCACGCTCGGTATCGGCCAGGGTACCATCCACATCGAACAACAAGGCTTGCAGTTCCAACATCCCCTCCACTTCAGTCCAGCCAGAATCGGGCCGCAAGCTTAACAAATACACCCAGCGCCGGTCCCGCCGACAATTTGTCCGGGTTAGCCAAGTCTGGTAGCGTGAGGCGTTTTACACCGTTGTTCGGAGAAGCTCGGATGAGCAAGAAAGCATCGTCAGGCGAACCGCGCGCGTTCGACTTCAAGCCCTATAAAGCCAAAAAGGGCGAGGAGTACATGAACGACAAGCAGGAAGCCCACTTCCGGGCCATTCTCGAGGCATGGCGCCAGGAGTTGATGGAGGAAGTGGATCGGACCGTCGACCACATGAAGGATGACGTGACCAATTTCCCCGACCCGAACGACCGTGCCTCGCAGGAATCGGAATTCAGTCTGGAACTGCGCACCAGGGACCGGGAGCGCAAGCTGATCAACAAGATCGGCAAGACGCTGCGCAAGATCGACGACCACGAGTACGGCTTCTGTGATTCCTGCGGTGTGGAGATCGGCATCAAACGCCTGGAGGCCCGTCCCACGGCCGACCTGTGCATCGAATGCAAGACGCTGCAGGAAATGAAGGAACGGCAGGGCGGCTAGCCGCCTGGCGATCAACCGACCACCCCGCGCCCCATCATGTCGGCGCCCGCTGCCCCTTACCGCGGCCGTTTCGCCCCCTCGCCCACCGGGCCGCTGCACCTGGGTTCGCTGGTGGCGGCACTGGCAAGCTACCTGGATGCCCGCGCCGCGGCCGGTCAATGGCTGGTGCGTATCGAAGACGTCGACCAGACCCGTGCCGTACCGGGCGCGGCGGACGGGATCCTGCGCACGCTGGACGCCCTGGGGTTCACTTGGGACGGCCCGGTCGTAATGCAAAGCGGCAGAACCGAGCTTTATGACGCCGCCATCGAGGCGCTGAAAATGGCCGGGCAGGCCTATGACTGCGGCTGCAGCCGGGCCGAGATCGCCGCCGTAGCGACCAGCGGCAACGAAGGCCCGCTATACCCCGGCACCTGCCGAGACGGCCTCCCCCCGGGCAAGCAGCCCCGTAGCGTGCGGCTCCGGGTACCACAGGACACCGTGTGCTGCGCCGATCGCATCGCGCCCCGGCTATGCCAACAGATGGCCAGCGAGATCGGCGACTTCGTGATCCGCCGGGCGGATGGCTACACCGCCTATCAGTTGGCCGTCGTGGTGGACGATGCTGACCAGGGCATCAGCCATGTGGTACGGGGTGCGGACCTGTATACTTCCACCCCCCGTCAGCGCTACCTCCAGGGTCTGCTCGGCCTGCCCTTACCCGCGTATGCCCATGTGCCCCTGGTCCGCGGCCCGGGCGGACTCAAGCTCAGCAAACAGGACCGGGCCCGTCCCGTCGATCCCACCGCGCCGCTGCCGGCATTACGGTACGCGCTGCGCTTCCTGGGGCAAGCCGAACCGCCCGAGCGGACCGATCTGGCCGGATTCTGGCGCTGGGCCATAAGCCACTGGGACATCGGCCGGGTCCCACCTTCCACGGAATTCGCATGTCCCAACCCACACCCTACGAACTGATCGGCGGCAGCGCGCGCGTGCGCGAGCTGGTGGACCGCTTCTACGATCACATGGACGCCTTGCCAGAGGCCCGTAAGATCCGCGATCTGCACGCCAATAGCCTGCGGGCATCCCGGGACAAGCTGTTTGCGTTCCTGTCCGGCTGGCTGGGCGGGCCGGATCTGTACGTGGAAAAATACGGGCATCCGCGACTGCGGATGCGCCACATGCCCTTTCCCATCGGACGGGAAGAACGGGACCAATGGCTGCTGTGCATGAACAAGGCACTGGACGACATGGCGTTGGCTCCGGAGCTGCACAACTACCTGACGCAAAACTTCTGGCGCACCGCCGACCACATGCGCAACCAGGCCGAAACCCCGACAGAACATGACCGGCTGCCCATCTTCGTCGGCCCCGGCCCCGGCGGCGACCGCTAATCCGGGCGCGCCACGCCCAGATCGTGGAACAACGCCTCCACCCGCTCGGCATTGCGCGCCCAGGTCAGCCCCTGATCGTCGACACTGGCCCGTGCGCCCTCTCCCAACCGTTCGCGCAGCGCGGCGTCGTCGCACAGCGTACGGATGGCGTCGGGCAAGCCGGTGGGATCGTCGGCATCGAATAGCCACCCGTTCCGGTCATGTACCATGACCTCGCGGATGTTCGGCCGGTCCGGCGCAACGATGGCGCAGCCCATGGCAAGGTACTCGAACAGCTTCAGCGGCGACGCGTAGGCCACCACATCCGGCTGCAACGCGACATCAAAGGCGGCGACATAACCGGCCACCCGATCCCGCCCCACCACGCCCGTGATGGTGAGCCGATCCGCCACACCCAAGCGCTGTGCCTGGGTCTGTAGATCGTTACAGGCCGGGCCGTCACCGACGATCAGCAGATGCCGCTCCGGTGCATCGGTCAGCAGCGCCACTACCCGGTCCAGGCCGTGCCAATCCCGCACGAAACCGGTAAAACCCAGTACCAGACGCCCGGCCAGGCCCAGCTCCGCCTTGGCCTGATTCCGATCCGGCAGCGTACGGAACTTGTCCCAATCGATGCCGTTGGGGATCACCTGGATCCGCGCTTCCGGCACACCCCGCGCCGCGACCCGGTCCGCCAGCACCCGGGTTACCGGTAGGGTCATGTCCGCGCCCTGCCAGGCAAACCGCTCGGACCATTCAGCCAACCGAGGAAGCGCCAAACCGTCGTAGCGCGCCCGCTCGTCCTTCAGCGGGGCATTGATCTCCAGCAGCATGGGAAGTACGAATCGTCGTTTCAGCCACACGCCGGCAGGCAGGTACAGGTTATACCGTTCATACAGGCAATCGGGCCGATGCCGCTTCACCGCGCGGTGAAGTTTCCAGTACGCGACCAGGCTGTAACCCAGCTCCAGCAGCTCATAGAAGGCCTTGGGCAGGTGCCGCTTGAGCCGGGCCACCAGACCGCCATCGCCGCCGAAATCGGATTGCTCGGTCAGCTTGGGCGCGACGAATACCAGCTCGTGCCCCCGGGCCGCCAGGGCACGGGTCAATTCCTCGACATGCACGTACTGGCCGTCCTTCGAGGCAATACGATGGTGATACAGGATCTTCATCGGCGCGGCCCACACAGCCTGCGCCGGATTCGGCGGCTACGAACACGAGGCAATTCTATGGCATCCATTGTTGTCGTTTTGGCTTTCCTGCCAATCACTTACGTACGCCAGACCCTGCCGAAGCATGGGCTCCGGCCAGCGACCAACAGCAATATCTGGTGCCCAGGGCCGGACTCGAACCGGCACAACCCAAAGGTCGGGAGATTTTAAGTCTCCTGCGTCTACCAATTTCGCCACCCGGGCAGGTGCGAGCGAGGCAGCCTACCCCAAGTGCCTCAACGTGGCTAGCCAAAGCCGCTTGCGGCGATAGTTTGTGGCTATCACGACAATTGACAGAAACAAATTCCCTCACCAACCGTCTAAAGTGCAGGGTTAATCGTGGAAACAGCGTGATTCCCTAGGGAAGCGCTGAACAAGTCCATCCTGGACTTCTCAGCGCACGCTGTGCTGCAAACGTGGTTTGCAGCTTGCTTCAAAATCAGTCACTTCCAGTGACCGATTTTGGCGGCACCTCCCTGTGCCGCAGAACCTCTGAATTTTTCAGCGGTTCCCTTGCCATAACAACCAGCAGACGAGACGACATGGACACGGATATGCATGCTTCAGACTCGCTGGCCGCCGTATCAACCAGCGCCCACCACACGCCGCCCGGATTCCTGGCCGATCTGGCCGCCCGCGCGGACATCCGCTTCAATGGAAACCGTCCCTGGGACATCCAGGTGCATGACCCGGCGGTGTACAGTCGCATCTTGCGACACGGCAGCCTGGGGTTCGGCGAGTCCTACATGGACGGGCTGTGGGATTCCCAGGCGCTGGACGTCACCTTCGACCGCCTGCTCCGGGCACGGATCGACGAGGCATTGGGTTGGCGGGTCAAGCTGCGCGGTATGGCCGCCTATCTGCGCGACCGCATGATGAACCGTCAATCCACGGCACGGGCGTTTCAAGTGGGGGAACAGCACTACGACGCCGGCAACGATATCTTCCAGGCCATGCTCGACCCGACCATGAGCTATTCATGCGGTTATTGGCAGGACACGGACTATCTTGCCCAGGCCCAGTGGAACAAGCTCGACCTGATCTGCCGCAAACTCGACCTCCAGCCCGGTGAAAAGCTGTTGGACATCGGCTGCGGCTGGGGTGGGCTGGCGATACACGCGGCCCGTGAATACGGGGTTTCGGTGGTGGGCATCACCGTGTCTCGAGAGCAGCAGGCGCTCGCCCGCGAGCGCTGCCAGGGATTGCCGATAGAGATCCGCCTCACCGACTATCGCAGCTTGGAGGAGCCGTTCGACAAGGCGGTGTCAGTGGGCATGTTCGAGCACGTCGGCTCGAGCAATTACGCCACCTATTTCGATACCGTCGCCCGCCTGCTGCCGGAAGACGGCCTGTTTCTGCTGCACACCATCGGCAGCGACCGCAGTGCCCACAACAGCGATGCCTGGCTCGACAAATACATCTTCCCCAACGGGCAACTACCCTCGGCCGCGCAACTGAGCGACCAACTGGAGCAACGCTTTCTGATCGAGGACTGGCACAACTTTGGACCCGACTACGACCGCACCCTGCTCGCCTGGTGGGATCGCTTCAACGCAGCATGGCCCGAACTACAGGCCCGTTACAGCAAGCGCTTCTACCGCATGTGGCATTACTACCTGATGTGTTGCGCCGGATATTTCCGCGCACGCCAGGGCCAACTCTGGCAGCTGGTATTGAGCAAACCGGGACGCAATACGGTGTACCGCTCCGTGCGCTGACGACATCCGTCGATCGTGGCAATGGCCGTGTCCGGGTGCATCGGCCCCGGGCTCGGTTCTGCGGCAGACCCCACGCACCGACGCCCTCAAGGTGGTTGGTGCTCGCCGGGACGAGGCAGCACCGCGACGTGGCTGCTACGCAAGCGGCATTTATCCGGTCGCACGCGCTCCGTGGCGCACCTTCCCCCCTTGTTCATGCCGTTGCACATCGGCATCAGCCATCGGAAACGATGCAAAAACGGGACTGAAGTGCTGGACCACCGGCATCCAGCGGTGTGAAACGCCAAACGCGCGTCATCCAGCTAAAGCGACGCTGAACAACATCGCCATGGAGCCCGTCGCTTGGCCAGTGCTCGCTCAGTAACGCGGATACCAATGACGCATCATCAGCCACCCGGCCACCATGCCGCCCAAGTGGGCGAAATGGGCTACCCCAGCAAAGGATCCGGTAACGCCGAACAACAGTTCCAACGCACCGTAACCCAGCACGAACCATTTGGCTTTGACCGGCATGGGCGGGATCAGCAGCAGCAACCGGGTCTCCGGAAACAGCCAGGCGAAGCCCAGCAACAGTCCGAAGGTACCGCCCGAGGCACCGATGACCGGGCCGATGGGCATGCCTTGGGACACCATCGCACCCTGGACCAGCAGATGCAGCAACGCGGCGCCGACCACACTGCCGAGATAAAAGACCAGAAACCGTTGGCTGCCAAAGGTACGCTCCAACGGCGAGCCGAACAGCCACAACGCATACATGTTGAACGCCAGGTGCAGCCAGCCGCCATGCAGGAACCCATAGGTCAGCACCTGCCACGGGGCGAAGTAACCGCTGCCGGGCGGCCACAACCCGAATGTCCCCACCAACTGCGCCCCGCCCAGGGTGGTCAGGGCGAACACCAGCGCATTGACGCTCAGCAGGACTAATACGACCGGCGTGGATTGCATCATCGACTCGACAGTATTGATTCATTCTTGTGTGGGGCTTCAGGTCGTCGAAACACGACCCGCCTGAACTCATGAGACCGGCCGCCGCCCATTTTGTGCCAAAAAAAGGGTTCATCGAAGATGTCCGGGGAAGGCGGCGCGGATTTTGAGGAAGAAGTAGTCCTCGTCCCGATACGTTTGATGACCTTGATCCGGTTGTTGATGCCTTCCAAGACGCTGGTATGCAGGGGGTGGCGACAGTGGGCGAGGATGCCGTTGGGATACGGCTTTAAGCGGTTGGCGAACTGGATCAAGGACGTGATGCCACTCTCCATGGCCCGTTGGTACCAGCCCTCCCACAGGCGCTTGGCATAGCCCCGATGCCGGTAGCGCCAGAGGCGCTTCAATCCTCCTTGAGGACATAAGACCGTCATCAAGGCCTGATTGGCTGACAGGAG
>JASBTJ010000054.1 GCA_030148485.1 Gammaproteobacteria bacterium
TCGATAAGGTCAGCGATAAGACGCTGGAGGCGGTCGTATTGAAGATCAACCAGCGTCCAAGAAAGTGCCTCGGCTATCAGGCCCCATACGATGTCTTTGCGGAAGCCCTACGTGGTGCACTTGCAACTTGAATCCGCCAGCTCTCGTACTCTATGCTCAGCCAAGACCCTTAGTTCTGGGTTCTTTCGGAACCACAAATCGATCTCAACCGGCAGGTTTTCTTGATGCCCTTCGGTTCTCTGGACCCAATCTTCCACCAAGCCCGTATTGCGCAACCTGTCGCTCGCATCCCAGTATCGGATACTACGCAAGCGAGAGAACAAATCTCGAAGCGGCGCAAGCCCTAGTGGGAATTTGTAGTGCTTTTGTCGAGTGTAGTTCTCCCAATAGCGGTAGAGCTTAGTCAGCGCCTCCTGGCTGGTCATCGTGAGATACAAGAAGCTCTTGAGGTGCTTCTCAGAAGCACCAGCTCCTTTCTTTTCTTCTAAGAAGAAGTCCTCGTCAGGCGCAATATCCTCACCAACAAGCTCTTGGATAAATTCAAGCCCCGACAGCTTTGACGCAGCTCGGTAAAACGCATCTACGGACCCGATGGCCTCGAGCACCAACGTCCTTTCAGGAGCAAACCCCGCGGGATCGATAGAAAGTGCAGCCCTGGAAAAGCTACTTTTGAGGAGGGTAAAGCTTGCGTTGAGGCGCAACCCCTGCCTAGCAGGAGAGGGGGTTACGGGTTTTGGTGGGATCCTACGCAGCTTGTCGCGGGCACTTACCTGCGGCTTCGGGAAAATTAAGATGGGTTTCAAGCGCCGTGGCCTCCGTGCACCAGCGAACCACTAGCTCGCGGTCACCTTTGTCGTTGTTTTAAGCAGCTTTGAACGATGCTCTTAATGTTGCCATTCGGAACCGAAAGAATGTATCGACGTTGAACATCCAATGCGAAATCTTCGACTTCTCCGAAGCTAAGGCCTTCAAGCTTTTGCGAAAGTGTTTTGCTCGACAAGCCAAATCCATGGCCCACCTTCTGTTGGAACTTGTCCAGCCATTTCTCAATCATGGACTTCGTGGGCGTCGGCAGCTCCAATTTTGCCTGAAAACGACGCCATGCCGCCTTATCAAGCATGTCTGAGTGGTTGGTTGCGGCAATAACCGTCACGTGGCTTGGCATCATGTCGATCTGCATTAGCAGGCTATTCACGACACGCTTGATCTCACCCACCTCGTTGGGATCTGCACGCTCTTTACCCAATGCGTCGAATTCGTCGAAGAAAACCACGCACCTCTGTGACTTAATCTTTTCGAACAGGCGATCGAGCTGCTGAGCCGTCTCTCCCAGGTAACTACCAATAATCCCCTCGTACTTGACCACGAACAACGGGACCATCAGCTCATGGGCGAAGGCCTCTGCCAAGGAGGTCTTGCCATTTCCAGGAGGACCCGACAAGAGAATGCGGTGCCTGGGCTCAAGATTGTAGGAGCGCAGCAAGTCCTTGCGATGATGCTCCTCAACGATCTCCTGGCAACCTTTAAGCACGTCGCTAGGCAAAACCAGGTCACCAAGCGTCCTCTTTGGATGAACGACGTAATAGGCGTTCTGCAGCTTAGGGTCGCTTGATTCCGCGGCTCGAGCGGCAGAAGGGATGATGGAGGACTGGAGCATCTCGGACAGGCGCTCTGCGAGGGCGTAGTGGCGCTTCGCCTTCTCCTCTGCAGCGATAGCCTCGACAGTCTTCCTGAAAGTCGGCAGATCCCCCTCGATCCCCGTCTTCACCAAATTTAAGATCAGGTCTGCCCGCGCCATAGCCGCTACCAGTCATTGGTTCCTTGCCGTTCCGTCACCCAGACAATAGTGGCCTGAAGCGATCGAATCAATTGCGCAAATTATGCATCAGATGAATATTACGGTAAAGTACTATTCACGAGCAATGCGGGAAGCCATAGTAGGCACAAGTTTCGATGTCTCAGTCAGCAGCTGAAATCCTTAAGAGCGCAAGGAAAAAACTTGGCTTAAATCAAACAGATTTTGCCGTTCAGATTGGGAGGTCGCAGGGCTCTCTATCCAGATACGAGTCCGGCAATGTCCCCCCTCCGTCGGAGGTTATTATGCATTGCATGAATATTCTGGATAACAATCCGTCTTCTGACAGCATGGACGAGCTCATCGAGAAAATCACTCAATTGAAAGGGAGTCAGCACTCGAAGCTCAGAGAGGCCCTGAACGTACTTCTGGAGGGGTATCTGAACCCCCATTCACCGTAACAGTCCCGGTGCGCGCATCCTGCTACGGCACCCTTGTTGGGTGCATAGTGCTGTGCTCGGGCGTCAGCTTCTTGAGCGATACTTGGGTATACATTTGCGTGGCTGATAGGTGTGCAGGTCACAGGATCATCGGGATATAGCGGATGCCCGCCCCGTTCTCCAGTATGGAGGTCACCAACTGTGCAGAAGCCCGCAAGCGATCCGGGTCTACCCTGTGACTGCCAACGACTCGCCCCACTTGACATAGCCTAGTGTACCGACAACACTAAGTCACAAGCAGCGTGCGGATCGCGCGCTGTCTTTAAGAGCCAATCCGGATAGACCGGTGCCGCTTCTAACCAGCAAGGGAGGCTTGCTGACATGTCGAAGTCGTTTGATTTCCTGGCCTTCATTGGCCGCTTCCAGCCGTTTCACAGCGGACACCTGACCGTACTTCGGGAGGCTCTGAGTCAGTCCGAGCGAGTCATCATGCTCTGCGGCTCCGCCCGTAAGCCCCGCACGACACGTAATCCCTGGTCGTTCTCCAATATTGAGGCGATGGTCCACGGCTCTCTGAACGAGGCTGACGCGGCCCGCGTTATTCTCGTGCCGTTAGTCGATGACCCCTACAACGAGGACCGCTGGGCCCGCAGCGTGCAAGCGAATGTTCGCGACGTGGTCAGGAACCAGGTTGGTGACGCTACGACTCGCATCGGACTGGTCGGCCTGGCACAGGACGGCGACGACTACTATCCCAAGCGCTTCCCCCAGTGGCCTCCGGTCGGCATCGCCATGGATAACGGCGTACGTGGCACCGCTATCCGCGAGGCCCTGTTCGGTATGAAGGCTTCCGGTGAACCCGCGGGCCGCGACTACCTGGCGACGCCCGATGCCAAGGCAGCCCTGCCCGAACCAGTCAGGGACCTCCTTGCTGACTATTGCGCAACAGAGGCCTACGCCCAGATCCGCGATGAGGCCGAGTTTGTTGCCAAGTACCGTAGTGCCTGGGCAGACGCGCCCTACCCCCCGGTGTTCGTCACCGTGGACGCGCTGGCCGTGCAGTCCGGGCACATCCTGCTGGTCGAACGGCGTGCGCAGCCGGGAAAGGGCCTTTGGGCTCTGCCAGGTGGCTTCCTACGTGGCGAAGAGACCTTGGAGGCCGCCTGCATCCGGGAACTGCGTGAAGAAACACGCTTGAAAGTGCCCGCACCCGTGCTGCGCGGATCGATCCGGGAGCGGCGGGTCTTCGACTGGCCCTATCGATCCCTGCGCGGTCGGACCATCACCCACGCATTCCTGTTCGAGTTGGAACCGGGCACCACGCTGCCCAAGGTGCGTGGCGGCGAGGACGCCAAGCGGGCCTTCTGGGTGCCGCTCGCGGATCTGGAGCCTGAACGGATGTACGAGGACCACTACGCCATCATCCAAGCCATGATCGGCTGACTACTTTTATGGGCTACCGGGAACCGGTAGTCCCTATCCGGCCGGGGATAGACCCCAGGCTATGACATCGATGACAGGAGGATTTCCGTCATGCTCAACCTTATCCGCTACGTCAAAAGCGACCCGTCCACCTACCTGTTCCAGTACAGGAACGGCAATATCGTCCGCCAGGGACGCGGTCTTTCCTTCTACTATTTCGTACCCAGTTCCACGCTGGTGGCCGTGCCCATGGCCAGCATGGACAAGCCCTTCATGTTCGCCGAGACCACCCTGGACTTTCAGGAGGTCTCGATCCAGGGCCGCGTCGTCTACCGGGTGGTTGACCCGGAGCGCCTGTCCCAGATGGCGAACTTCGCGCTGAAACCGAACGGTGCCGGCTACGCGTCCGAGGATCCGGACAAACTCGATAATCGCATCCTCAACCAGGTTCAAGTGATGGTACGGGCCGAGATCCAGGCAATGTCACTCGCCGACGCCCTGGTAGCCGGCGACAGTCTGACGCAAGCGGTCAGTGAGCGGTTGCGGGAGTCGGCTCGCCTGGGCGAACTCGGCATCGAGGTCATGGACCTGGCCATTTTGGCGGTGAAGCCTACCCCCGAGACCTCTCGCGCCCTGGAGGCCGAGATGCGCGAGCGGGTTCTCCAGGATGCGGATGAGGCCGTCTACCGGCGCCGCAATGCGGCCGTCGACCAGGAACGGGCCATCAAGGAGAACGAACTGCAGACAGACATCGCCGTCGCCCAGAAGGACCGCGAGGTGCGTGAGGCCGAGATGGAGGCAAAACGCGCAGTGGCCGAGAAGAAGCGCGCCATCGAGCAGGAGGAACTTGAGGGCAAGATCCAGCTCGAGGAACGCCGCCAGCAATTGGTCGAGACGACCACCGCCAACAGCCGCAAGCAGGCCGAGGCCAAGGCCTATGCCATCGAGGTCATCATGCAGGCAGTCGGCAATACCGACCCGAGGGTGCTGGAGGCCATCGCCAGTACCGGAATGGCGCCCGAGCAGCTGATCGCCCGCTCCTTCCAGGGAATAGCGGAGCGTGCCGACAAGATCGGCCAGCTCAACATCTCCCCGGAGTTGCTCAGCACCCTGCTCGGGAGGGAGTGACATGAATGGCAAGGACATCCGCATCATCCTCGTCACCCGGCGCACGCGGCTGGAGGAACTGATTGCACGGCACAACACGCCGGAGCAGGCACGCTTCTACGTTGAACGCCTCGGTGGGGATTTTGAGGACTATGTCAGGGAAGACAGCACCTACCGCACCGTCGTGGACCAGGCTGAGCGCGACCTCAAGCAGTGGGGTCGTGTTCAGCGCCTGGAACGGGGATTCCTGCCCAACTACATCTTCGGTGCGGAGGACATCGTGATCGTCGTTGGGCAGGACGGCCTTGTAGCGAACACCATGAAGTACCTCGCCGGCCAGCCGGTCATTGCGATCAACCCGGACCGGGACCGCTACGAGGGCGTCTTGCTGCCGTTCGGGCCCGGGGATCTGGTGCCAATCCTGCGCGAGACGCTGGTCCGCCAGCGGCCGTCGGCTCGTATCACCATGGCAGAGGCCCGCCTGAACGACGGCCAGGTGCTGTGCGCCGTAAACGACTTCTTCATTGGCCCGCGGCGCCACACCACGGCTGCCTATGCCCTGGCTCATGGCAACCAACAGGAGTTCCAAATGTCCAGCGGCGTGATCGTCTCAACCGGGTTGGGCAGTACCGGCTGGATCCGCAGCATCGTGCTCGGGGCTGTGCGCATCGCCGAAGCCAGCGGCGGGACGCTGGCGCCGGAAACCCTGCTCAAGGACATGCAATGGGACAGCCCAGACCTGCTGTTTGCGGTCCGCGAGCCGTACCCGGGGGCAGCGAGCCGGACTGATCTAGTAATCGGGCGAGTCAGCGCGGATAAACCGCTAACCCTGGAATCTGCGATGGCAGAGGAAGGTGTGATCTTCAGCGATGGGATGCTGGATGATGCGATCGCATTCAATGCAGGATCGCGTGTCGAGATTCTGAAAGCGACCGAAGCTGGAGTGCTAGTGATGTAGTCGCCTAAAAAAAGCGGGCGACTGCGCTACGGACTCCGGAGCACGCCCCTCCGATTCAGGTTCGGCAGATCGTCAGCGCACGTTCTATGGCGGCTCCAGGACTGACTGGCTGGCGGCTTGCACCGTTCATGCGGGCGAGTCCCTCGCTGCCACACTAGCGATCCAACTTGGCCGGGTGCGTGATCGAATGAACTTGCTTCAGCTTCTTGATCGTCACCTGGGTATAGATCTGCGTGGAAGACAGGTTCACGTGCCCTAGAATCATCTGGATGTAGCGGATGTCGGCGCCGTTCTCCAGCATGTGGGTAGCCATGCTGGTCCTGAATAGCTTGCACGCACCGTGCTTGTCGACGCCGGTCGCCCTCAGATACTTCTTGATCAGCTCTGTAATGCGATTCCGGATAAAGGGCTCACCGTATTCTGTGAGGAACACGTAGCCTGTGTCGTCGCCGACGACCAGCCTCGGGCGCACCGCCTGAAGGTACTTTCGCACCCAGGCGCAAGCCCGGTCTCCGAGAGGCACTACCCTGTCTTTCTTCCATTTACCCTCGAAGATGACGACCGTACCCCGTTCCAGGTCCACGTCCTGCAGCTTCAGGTTGACCAGTTCCATCCGGCGGATCCCCGACGAATAGAACGTCTCCATAATGGCACGGTCGCGGATGCCGATGTCCCCATACACCGAGGTATGACGCAGCATGGCCTCGATCTCGCCGTACGAGAGGAGATCTTTCGGCAAGTGCTTGGGCACCTTCGGGAGCTCGAAATCGGAGGCGGGGTTGTAGAGGATGTGGTTCTGCTTGTTGAGCCACTTGAAGAACGCGCGCACCGGCGCCAGCAGACTGTGCTGCGTCCCGAACCCCAAGGGATTGCCATCGGACTTTCGGTAGTTGTGCAGATGGCTGCGGTAGCGTTCCAGGACCGGGACAGTGATGTCTTGAGGCTGATCGAGGCCCCTCGCATCACACCAGACGATAAAGCGCGTAAGGCCGCGCCGGCGGGTTGAGATAGTATCTGGGCTGTAGTTCATCGCGGCGGACCACGCCAGGAAGCGTTCCAGATAGCGAGTGATGCCGTTGTGGCTGACGTCTGGTACCGGTTTACCCATCGCTCAGCCCTCCCGCGCCGTAGCATCTGAGCTATTTGTACGACTGAGCGGAGGAACGTGTCCCGCGTAGCTGCCTTTGGTCTCTACGACCGAAGTCTGAGGGAAGGCCTTGTGACTACTAGGCTTTTCGGTGATTTCTCCACCCCGGGAAGCACCCGACTTCACCTCGTTTTCGGCCCGATCAGCCTCCGACATCTGTGCCGTCTGGCCCGACAACTCCAGGGAGGCCACATCCGTCAGGCCCATCAAGAAGGTCGAACCGTCCTGGCCTTCACGGTTGTACAGCAGCTCATATACTCGCTGGCGCCCGCGCCCACCTTGGTGGACCAAGAGATATTCCATGGACTCCAGCCGCTGCAGGTGCACGGTCAGCTGCGTCGGACCCCAGCCGGTAAAACCACGGATATCCCGGCGGGTGAAACGAACACCTCGCCGGCTGCCAGGTGAGCCGGAACAACGCTCGCTGACCATCTGGTCAATCAACGTCAGCAGGTGGCGGGTTTGCGGAGGGAGCTCATCCAGCGAACGCCCCAGCACCTCGTGGGCGATTTGGTTGGCCAGCGCAATGTCGTCCAGCGTGACCTCGATGTAGGGGATCTCCTTGTCCCGGTAATAGGTCGTCTTCACCTCACGCTGGTACTGGCGCAACAGCGCGATGCTCCGAATCAGCGTCAGGTACTTGCGATGATCCCGACGGGTACGGGTTCGATTGCTCAGAAATGTGAGCTTTTCTGCATACGGATTGACCACATGCAGCGGTTTGATTAGCCGCTGAGCATTGCGATGTACCCGCAACACATCGTCGCGGGCCTGATGCGCGAGTAGGCCCTCCAGCGTTTCCTCATAGCGTTGCCACTGATGTATGGCCTCGGTCTGCGCCTGATCCTCATCCACCGTCAGCACCAGGCAACGGTTCAGCAGTTCCTCATCCACATCAATGGCTGTGGTGGTGCTGAAGATCATCACCGGCCCGGTGACCTGGTACTCGTGGGTGGTGTGCCGGCCAGTGATCGGATCCTTACCGGTCGAGGCGATCTTCAACTGGCCCTCGCTCTGCAGCAGTTTCAGGGCGTAGGAGGCATTGCTGGCACCTTCCTCCTCGGAGATCGCCAGCACCTTGTGCCTCAAATCGAAGTTACCCATGTAGAACAGGCTTTGACCGGTGATCGCCGAGTACTGAACCCGCTCTTCCTCTGGCACCAGGTTCAGTACCGCGTCCATCAGGGCGCTCTTTCCGGCAGCGCTCGTGCTCTGGACCATCACGGCCAGCGGTTTGTCCAGCTTTCGGGAAAGCACCGCCAGGTAGGCGACAAGCTTGTTCGTCTCTTCGCCGACCAAGCCGCACTGCTGCAAGTCTTCCAGCAGCCGCTCGACCAGCTTGGGGGATTCCAGGAGGGCTTGGGCTTCCGCACGGTCCTTTTCGCTCAACTCGCTGCACTGAGGGCTTGGCGAGAGAGCATCCCGAATGTTCTGCTCCTGCAGAATCTCGAGCTTGAGCAGTAATTTCGCCAAATCCTTCTTGATGGCATCTTCCTTGACTCCCAGTTCGATAGCGGCCTGGCGGATGAAGTTGGCGCGCGGTTTGGTCGCGTACAGATCGAAGGTATCCACATGCAGCCCTTCGCCCTGAGAGACCAGGAGGTTGATCCTGAGGGTGTCGTAGCTCAGGTTTTTCTCGAACCCCCGGATGCGGTAGCGGCGCTGCCCGAGGTGAACGACCAGTTCGCTGTCTTTGATCTCGACTTCCAGCTCATCCGGCAGGTCTGGCTCGACCGTTGCCGGCAATGGAGACAGATCCGCCGCGTCAGCAGGCTCGACAACCGGTGCGGTGGCACTGTTCGCGGACTGGTCGTCCGCGCAGTCCTCCTGGGTGGCCGGCTGGTCGCACCGTGGCGTCTCCCGCTGAGATGGCTCGGCAACCATTTCCTGTCCCCGAATTCCCGCCTCGCGACCCTTTCCAAGCCACTGCGCCTGCCGAATAGCATCGCCCAGCGCCTCCTGTGGCGAGTCCACCTCCACCGCGTAGTCGTTGGCATCAAGACCGGCAGGAAAACCGATGCGGTACGTATCGATGCCCGCGGCAGTCAGCATTTCCGCCAGCCCCTCAGCATGCTGGTGGCCCTCAGCCGTTTCGGCAAAGGCCATCAGCGCACGCTGGGTACCCAATTGCCGCAGCTGACTGACATGCGCCTCTTGATAGCCATTCACGTCGATCGGGCAGGTGACGTTCCGGTATCCCGCGCACCAGAAGGTCAGTGCATCGACGAACGAAGGGCAAAGCACCAGTTCATCGGACGTGCGAACCGCCTCCATATTGAACAAGCCCGTGCGTTCCTTGGTCAGGAATACGTGCTGAGCGGTTCCTGCACGCAAGTTGGGCGTGACTTTGCGACCGTATGCCTGCAGCACCTGGCCGTCCTCAATGGTGGGAACGACAATGGAGCCCCGCAGCAACTCGTGACCGGTATGCCTGAGAATGCCCAGTCGCTGTAGGCTCGCCCGCAGTACAGCACCTTCCTTGCGGTTCTTCTGTGGCAATCGTTTTCCCAGCGTGCGATCACAAAAACCAAGCCGAAAGTGCTTCAACACGTCCGGATGATCAATGCGCCGCTTCTGGAGATACTTGAGCGCCCCAGACGACCGAAGCAGGGTCTGGTGGTAGTAGTCGGCAACCTGCATCAGTAGGTGCTGATCATCCGCCTCGCTGGACAATCCAAGTCGGTAATGGTCAGAGCCACTATCGCCTGGCGGCATGGAAGACTGAACCGGTGCGGCGGATGCTGTTCCGGTCACACCCTGTACGTCATCCTTGCACGACAACTGCTCCTGCTTCGCACGCCAAGCGGCGACGTCGCCACCAGTCTGGCAAGCACCATCGCACTGCCAATGGCCGCGAGAAGGATCAACCAATAAGGCGTGATGCTGGTCATCGTGGAAGGGGCAATTCCCCGTCAGAACTGCCCCCTCGCGCACCAATGCCACCCCAGACGCCCTGATGACTTCCACCAGGTTGTCACCCGGATTGGCCAAGGAACCGTCAGTCATTGGCCACCTCCTGGTCGCTGTCGCTGCAGGTTTTCATCGGCGACATCTTCTTCCTGAGGGATTCTCCCGAAAGCTTCAGAACGTGTGCGCGGTGAACAATCCGATCCAGGATGGCGTCTGCAATGGTGGCCTCGCCGAGGTACACATGCCATTGCTCCGTCGGCAGCTGCGAAGTGATGATGAGCGAGTCCTTACCGAGCCGTTCATCAACGATTTCCAAGAGCTCCTGGCGACCTGCAGACGTCAAGGGCGACAACGCCCAGTCGTCGAGGATCAGCAGGTCCTTTTTCGACAGTCGGCTCCGCAGGTTCGGAAGGCTGCCGTCAGCATGGGCAAGCTCTAGATCCTCCAAGAGCTTCGAGAGCCGCGTGTAAAGCACTGAGTAACCCCGGCGAGCCGCCTGTTGGCCGAGCGCGCAGGCAAGCCAGGTTTTGCCAACACCGGTAGGCCCGGTCAGGATGATATTCAGGCCCTTTTCGAGGTAATCGCAGCTAAGCAGGTTCGCTACCACTTGCCGGTCCAGACCTCGCTTGACCCGGTAGTTGATATCTTCCGGGGCCGCATCCTCCTTGAACTTTGCCTGCTTGATCAGGCGAGCCAGTTTTCGGGTTTCGCGATCTTGAATCTCGATCTGGACCGCCATGCCAAGGCGGTCCTCGAACGACAATTCCTGGATATCCACGTTACTGCGCTGATCTTCGATGGCCTGCGCCATTGCGTTCAGATGCAGCGCCTTGAGATCCCTGAGGGTCTGCTCCATCAGTAGCTTCGCCATGTCTCAGCCCTCCTGCGCGTAGTATCCCGGGCCACGCACGTTGTGGTGCAAAGGCAACTGCCCTTGCACCGTGAGGCTGGGTTCGTTGATCACGTCCAGGTTACGGCGGAGGATCGAGCGGAGTGACTTCAGCGTGAGCGATCCGATGCGCCCCGCACGATCACATGCCGCCTCAAGACGTTCCGTGCCGTAGCTTCTGGCAAGATTCTTGAGGCTGCTGCAAACCCGGATCCCCGGCATCGGATGCGGGGTACGGGTCAGCTGGTGCTCAACAAATCGAACCGTCGCATCGCCCACTTCGGCGGCCCAGGCACGGAAGTACTCCGGCGTTTGCTCGGCATACCTGCGATGCGCAACCGGCTGGTGTTCCGGCAGCGTCGTGTGGCCTCCAGCGAGGTCGCTCTTGACGTGGGTAGCGACGCGTTTTCCCGCTGAGAAGACCTCCACGGTCTTGTGAGTGGTTCGCGCCTCCACCTTCGTCCCTACCAACTGATAGGGAACCGAGTAGTAGTGCTTCTCCACGTACACGTGATAATCGGATTTCACCGTTTGGGCGGCGACCCAGGCCGAAGTCGGCTCATAGAGGGCCGCGGGCAACAGCGTCAGATGCGGCTTCTCCACCAGCTCGAAGAGCTCGCGCCGGCTACCGGGCAGCTTCTGGAAGGGTTTCCGGTTGAGTTCTTCTAGCAGATCAGCGATGGCATCGTTGATCTCCTGAATGCTGAAGAACTTGCGCTTGCGCAGTCGCTGCACAATCCACCGCGTCACCAACTGCACACCGATCTCGGCATGCGCCTTGTCCTGCGGATGACGGACCCGCGCAGGCACAATCACTGTGCCGTAATGTGCGGCCATCTCTTGATACGTGCGGTTAAGCTGCGGCTCTGAACCCGGCTTGATCACCGCCGCCTTGAGATTGTCCGGCACAGTCAGCTGGGGGACGCCACCGAAGTAGAAGTACATCCGATTGTGTGCATCGATCCAATCGGCAAGGCCTTGGGACTCGCAGGCGCTGGCGAAAGTGAGCTTAGATGCGCCCAGAACGCCGACAAAGACCTCCGCCAGCTTCTTGAGCCTGCCTGCCGGATAGTAAGGAACACGCGTGCCAGCGAAATCGACGAAGGCCACTTCCCCCGCCTTGTAGGTCTGACGCATCGACAGGCCGAGCGACTTCTTATAGATGCGGTACCGCTCGGTGAAAGAGCTGTAGCAATACGCCGACGAGCTTTCGTCCAGACAGTAGTCCTCCCACAACATCTGCAGCGTGATGCCGGGCAACAGCAACTGACTGTGAATGTATGCCATGTCGGGTTCGCGCTTACCCGTCTCGTTGCCCCGCGGCCGCTTCAACAGCGACTTGATATGGTTGTCGTCAAGGTTGTTCACCTCATCCCAGTCGAGGTTCGCGTCGGCTACGCGCGCGCGATGCTTTTTGATGGTGTTGGGACTGCGACCGACGAGGCCCGCAATGGCCCGGTTGCTGAAATCTGTGGTGAGTATCAGCCGTACCTCTTCGCGATCAGTGTTCATGGTTCGTCTCCACGTCCTTGGGCAAACGTGCCCCTGGCTCATCTCAGAGCCATGCGTAAAACAGTGATCTCAGGACGAACGCCACCATGGCAGCCGGCCCGATGGGCTCTGCGCCTTGACAACGCGGGATATAGAGACGAAGCTTTGGACAGTCGCGACCAAACGACTGAACCATGAAGAGGCCCGAGGAGCTGCAACTCCCGGGCTTTTTCGTTTCTAGCACCCTGAAATCGGTATCTACTGCTGGATTGGTTGCGGTTTGTCTCGCTAGGTCATGGCTGTCCCTCCCTCGTCGCTATCCGTGTTCGATCGACTGCCGTTTCCTTCTCGTCCTTCGGGTGTGCCAGGCCTGTTTGGCTCATCGGGAAGGAACTCGTCCAGTTCCCTGCCCATAGACACCAGCCATACGGCGACGTCGTGTGTCCGCGCGAAGCGCATACGAAACCCTGGTCGCTTAAACGTTTGTACTGGCAGTGTTTTTCGATGTGCCGCCTGGCGAAATGCCGCGTCGGACGAGTAACCCAGGACGCGCGCCAAGTCGTGTCCCCCGATGACTGCCCCATACAGCTTCTGCAGGCATATCTCGTATGCCGACACCTGCTCACAGACCTTGAGGCTTCTCCTGATCGTTGGCGATCTCATGCCCCAAACGTAGTCCGCTGTCACGAAAGGTTGAAACGCAGCTTTTCCGGACTAAAGTAACCGGCAGTGACACGTTTCACCCCCTAACGTGACCGGGAGTGACGGACATGCCACATCCGAGCGATTCGCCCTTGAAGGACAAAGCGGTTCGGCACCAAGTCGCGTCTACTTGCTACGCAGAAGTCGCGATCGCGGCAGGAGGGGTGTGGATCCCAGCCCACCTGGAGAAGGCGGTACTTGGAAGGGACTCTGCGCATCAGAGCGGTTTGTTCCGGCGGATGTCGCGAGGCATCGTGCCGAATGACACTACGGCCCAGCGCCTAAGAAGCTCGTTGGGAGAAAGATGCAACGTCCCGAAATGGCGAGACCACCCGTTCTGGAAGCTACTGAGCAAGCAACCAGTAGGTCAGAAAGATATTCAGGCGGCCCTGCTGTCGGTTGATGTGGATGTCTGGCAACACATCTGGGACGACCATCCTCCGCCATATCTGACTGAGTTCCCGTACACCAGGCTAGAGACCACCAACACCAGCATCGACAAGATCACGGAATGCGAGAACCTGGACTCCTTTGTCGCGCTAGTTGCGTTGGCGAGAGAAGCCAGGGACCACGGCATGCTGGCACTTTATTTCTGGGCGTCCTTTCAGTCTAAAGAGGTCTTCCCATCCGCAATCGGAAGCACGCCCCACCTGTACCTTTGCTGGAAACCACTCGCGCGCCGGATTAACACGGGGCGGAATCTAGTACCAAGCGCACCAGTAGGGCATGAGTGGCGGGCACTGTGAACCCGGTTGGTAGGATGGGGTTGTC
>JASBTJ010000075.1 GCA_030148485.1 Gammaproteobacteria bacterium
TGCCGGACACCACCTACCTGGAGCGTCACGACACCATTTCCATGCTGGACCGTCCGATCTCCGAGTACGACGGCCCGGTGGATTCCGTGCGTATCCCGGTGGTACCGCCCAAGGGCGAGTGCAAGCCGTTCCAGGACGTCATCGTCGAGCTGGGCTCACGCCTGAAGCTGCCGGCCTTCACCAACGACGACGGCAGCCGCAAGTACCGCGACTACCCGGACTTCATCACCAACTTCGAGACCAGCCCCGGTTCCGGTATCGGCTTCCTCGCCGGCTGGCGCGGCAAGGCGGGGGAGAAGTCCATGAAGGGCGAGCCGAACCCGCGTCAGTGGGAGATGTACGCCAAGAACAACTGCGTGTTCCACTACGAACTGCCCAAGTCCTACCAGTACATGCGTAACTGGAACAAGGGTTACCTGGAATGGGCCCGTGCCCACGGCCTGGTGCGCTACGCGGAGCCCATCACCATCCACCTGTACTCCGAGGTGCTGCAGAAGTTCCGTCTGGCAGCACAGGGCAAGCGCCCCGGCAAGCAACCGCCCCAGCGTCTGCGCAAGCGTATCGAGCAGTTCTTCGATCCGCTGCCGTTCTATCACGAGACCCTGGAGTCCCAGATGGTGGATACCCGCGAGTATCCGCTCAATGCGCTCACCCAGCGTCCCATGGCCATGTACCACTCGTGGGACAGCCAGAACGCCTGGTTGCGTCAGATCCACACGCACAACTACCTGATGGTCAACCCGCAGCTCGGCAAGTCCGCTGGGTTCGAGGATGGCGACTGGGTGTGGTGTGAATCGCCGTGGGGCAAGATCCGCGTCATGGCGCGCTTCTCCGAGTCGGTCGAGCCGGGCACCGTGTGGACCTGGAACGCCATCGGCAAGGCGTCCGGTGCCTGGGCACTGTCCCCGGATGCCAACGAGTCGCAGAAGGGCTTCCTGCTCAACCACGTGATCTCCGAAGAGCTGCCGCCCTGCGAGGCCGGTGAGCACATGTCCAACTCCGACCCGGTCACCGGCCAAGCGGCCTGGTTCGACGTGCGCGTAAAGGTCTACAAGGCCGGCGACGACGAGCCCAAGGTCTCCTTCCCGCAGTTCACGCCGCAGAAGACCGTGCCCGGTCAGGAACCGAAGCGGAGCAAGTGGATGCCGTACTTTGCCGGCCTCATCGGCAAGAAAAAGACCGGTTAAGGACAGAGATGCCGGGCGCCTCGGCGCCCGGCTAACGAGAGCGAATTTAGAACCATGACGCAATTAGCACTGGTAATCGATCTGAACGTCTGCGTGGGCTGCCACGGCTGCGTGACGTCTTGTAAAGAATGGAACACCTCCGGCTGGGCCGGCCCCATGGTGGACGAGGAGCCGTACGGCGCCGACCCCACCGGCACCTTCTTCAACCGGGTGCAGATGTTTGAGGTGGGCGAGTATCCCAACACCGAGACCGTACACTTTCCCAAGAGCTGCCTGCACTGCGAAGAGCCGCCGTGCGTTCCCGTCTGCCCGACCGGCGCTTCCTACAAGCGCGAGGACAATGGCGTGGTGCTGGTGGACTATGACAAGTGCATCGGCTGCAAATACTGCTCCTGGTCCTGCCCGTACGGTGTGCGCGAGATCGACGAGTACCAGAAGGTGATGAAGAAGTGCACCTTGTGCATCGACCGTATTACCGACGAGACCAAGCCCGAATCCGAGCGCAAGCCGGCGTGTGTGTTGTCCTGCCCGACCAACGCCCGCCTGTTCGGTGATGTGCATGATCCGGACTCCGAAGTGTCCGTGGCCATCCGCGAACGCGGTGGTTACCAGCTGATGCCCGAGTGGGGCACCAAGCCGGCCAACCACTACCTGCCCCGTCGCAAGACTCGTATCTCGATCTTCGAGGACGAGCTGATCCGTGCCGAGAACCCGCTGGACAAGGATCACCTGACCGGCGAGATCACCGGCGACACTATCGACGACGTGGCGATGTAAGCCGCCCCGGATCAACGGAGACTAATACAGATGCATCCCGCCTTTTCGGTAATTTTTCTGACCACCTTGATCGGTGCCGCCCAGGGTCTGTTCCTGGCGCTGGCCACCGGCCAGGTCTACTCGGTATTCGGCCTGCTGCCGGCCCAGACCACCGGTTTCTACGCCGGTGGTGGCCTGCTGGCTTTGGTGTTGCTCGGTCTTGGCCTGATCGCCGCGGCCTTCCATCTGGGTAAGCTGGAATACTTCGTCACCCGCGCCTGGCGCGGCATGTCCCAGTGGCGCACCTCGTGGTTGTCCCGCGAACTGATCGCCCTGCCGGTGTTCATGGCCGCGGTGTTCGTCTACACCGTAGCCAATTACATGGGTGCCACGGAGACCTTGTTCACCCTGGGTGGCAAGGTCGCTGTCGACTGGACCTTGTTGCTGGCGGTTGTCGGTGCGGTACTGGCTTTCGTGCTGTTCGTCTGCACTGCCATGATCTACGCCAGTGTGAAGTTTTTCCAGGAATGGCATAGCCCGCTCACCGTGGTGAACTACACCCTGTTCGGTATCGCCTCCGGTTTCACCCTGGCGACTGCCTACGCGGCTTACCAGGGGGTCGATCTGGTCGGTTTCTTCGCCGGCTGGGCAATCCTGTTTACCGTGGTTTCTGCCGTCACCCGTTTCGCGGCGCTGTATCGCAACGGTCGTATCGAGCACAAGTCCACGCTGCAGACCGCGATTGGCGTACGCCACACCAAGATCAAGCAGCGCTCCATGGGCTTCATGGGTGGTTCCTTCAATACCCGCGAGTTCTTCCACGGTGCCTCCGATGCCACTTACAACGCGGTGCGGTGGTTCTTCATCATCGCCACCTTTGTGGTGCCGGTGCTGTTGTTGTGGGCGACCGGCAACGACGGCATCGCGCTGGCTACCCTGGCCTTCGTGGTGCAGTACCTGGGTCTGATGGCTGAGCGTTGGTTCTTCTTCGCCGAGGCCAAGCATCCGCAGAACCTGTACTACCAGTCCATGATGTAAGGGCGCCTTGCAGTTGGATGAAAAAGCGGCCTGCGGGCCGCTTTTTCTTTGCACGGACGGTATGCTTGCCGTCATGCCAACGGATTTATGAGGAATTGCCATGCGGGTGCTTGAGGTGGTCGCTGACATGGGGCACGCCGATACGCTCAAGGGTATCGCCGACCAGTATGAGGTGACCGACTACTGGTGGGACCAGGGTGCGACCGAGGGTCGCCAGGCGTTCCGCATGCTGGTGATGGATCACAAGCGTCAAGCGGTCATGGACGCCTTGCAGCAAGTGCTGGGCAGCATCGAGGACGCGCGCATCCTGGTGTTGCCGGTGGATACCGTATTACCGCGCCCCGAGGGGGACGAGGACGACAAGGCCAGCCGCAAGGTCGCGGCGACGCGGGAAGAACTTTACGGTCAGATCGAGAAGGGCGCGCGCCTGGACACCAACTATGTCCTGTTGACGTTTTTATCCACCGTGGTGGCGGCGATCGGTCTGATCGAAAACAACGTGGCGGTGGTGGTCGGCGCCATGGTCATCGCACCCCTGCTGGGCCCCAATATCGCGTTGGCGTTTGGAACCTCGGTCGGCGATAGCGAGCTGGCATTGAAGGCGCTGCGAACCGGGCTCACCGGCTTGGGGCTGGCGTTTGTGATTTCCCTTGGCATCGCCTTGATCTGGCCGGTCGATCCGGCCAGTTCGACCAGTGGCGAGATCCTCTCACGCACCGATGTGGGGATGGACGGGGTGGCACTGGCCTTGGCCTCGGGGGCGGCCGCGGTGCTGTCGCTCACCACCGGACTGTCGTCCACCCTGGTGGGCGTCATGGTAGCCGTGGCATTGTTGCCGCCGACTGCGACCATCGGACTGACCCTTGGTGCGGGGCATCCCGCTCTGGCCGCAGGTGCCGCCTTGCTGCTGGCAGTGAACGTGGTGTGCGTGATTCTGTCCGCCAAGGTCGTGTTCATGGCCAAGGGAATCAAGCCCCGGACTTGGTATGAGCGGCAGAAGGCCAAACAGTCCACGCGGTTGTACGTGACCTTCTGGGTGGCGTTATTGCTTGTGTTGGTGGCGATTATCTATGTTCGCCACGAGGTATTCGATCGCCCGCTGCCAGCGGATAATCCCATCCCTCTGTTGCAGACGCCTGAATCCCGATGAAAACACCCGAACTGCTTTCCCCTGCCGGCACCTTGCGCAATATGCGCTATGCCTTTGCCTATGGTGCCGATGCCGTGTACGCCGGTCTGCCGCGTTACAGTCTACGGGTGCGCAACAACGACTTCCGTGAAGACAACCTGAAGCTGGGCATCGCCGAGGCCCATGCCCAGGGCAAGCAGTTCTTTGTCGCCGTGAATATTCTGCCTCATGGTGCCAAACTGAAGACCTTTCTGGACGACCTCCAGCCGGTGATCGAGATGGGTCCGGACGCGTTGATCATGGCGGACCCCGGCCTGATCCTGATGGTCCGTGAGCGCTGGCCGGACATGCCCATTCACCTGTCGGTGCAGGCCAATACCACCAATGCCCAGGCGGTACGTTTCTGGCAGGGGGTCGGGGTGGAGCGGGTGATCCTGTCCCGCGAGTTGTCGCTCGACGAGGTGGCCGAGATCCGCGATGCCTGTCCGGATACCGAGATCGAGGTATTCGTGCATGGCGCGCTGTGCATCGCCTACTCGGGGCGTTGTCTATTATCCGGCTATTTCAATCATCGCGATGCGAATCAGGGGACCTGCACCAACGCCTGTCGTTGGGACTATCAACTGGGTGAGGCGCCTGCCGTGTCGGTGAGCGAGATCACCCGGCACCCCAAGGCGGACGACGTGTACTACCTGCAGGAAAAGGGTCGTCCAGGCGAGTTCATGCCGGTGTTCGAGGACGAGATGGGCACCTACATCATGAACTCCAAGGACCTGCGCGCCGTGGAGCATGTGCACCGGCTGGTGCAGATGGGCGTGGACTGCCTGAAGATTGAAGGCCGCACCAAATCGCATTACTACACGGCGCGCACCGCGCAGGTCTACCGTCGGGCGATCGACGATGCAGTGGCCGGCAAGCCGTTCGATCCCGGTTTGCTCGGCGAGCTGGAACACCTGGCCAGTCGCGGTTACACCGATGGTTTCTACCAGCGTCACGCACCGGACGATCTGCAGAACTATCGCCAGGGCGCTTCGCGCGGCGACAAGTCACAGTTTGTCGCCGAGGTGAAGGGCATCGACCCGGTCAGCGGACTGAGCGAATTGGCGGTGAAGAACAAGTTCCGGGTCGGCGACGAACTGGAATTGCTCACGCCCCAGGGCAATCGCCGGTTTGTACTCGATGCCATGCAGGACACCCAGGGCAACGCCCTGGACGAAGCGCCCGGCGGCGGCTGGACCGTGCGGGTGCCGCTGCCGTTTGCCGACGTCCAGCTCGGCTTGGTGACGCGGTTCTTCTAAGGAAGCTCTGAAAAATTCAGAGCTTCCGCGGCACAGGGAGGTGCCGCCAAAATCGGTCACGGCAAGTGACTGATTTTGCCGCGCAGCGTGCGCTGAGAAGTCCAGGAAGGACTTATTCAGCGCTTCCATAGCAGACTCCGGACCCCGTCGTGCGGCGGCGCCAGCCGATCAGGCCGAGCCCCAGGACGCCGAGCCACAGCGCGGCAGGCGCCGAAACGGGGGCCAGGTTGCGTAAATCAAGATCCCACCCGATCACGTCCATGGCCAGCAGGTCGACCGCACTGAACATGACGAACTCGCCGGGCGCGATGGCCGGGTCGAGCAGCCCCAGCGATGGGATCTGCTCACGCCAATGGCTGGCCTGCCAGCCGTCGCCGTTGAATGCGCCGGTGGAAAAATCCGCCAACGCGGTGGTGCCGCCGTCAATGGAAAAGAACGGATAGCTGCCGTCCGGCGCCGTGCCTACGGCCCAGTCAAGCAAGCCGCGACTGACGCTGTCGCTGGAGTAGCGATACAGATCGAGCACACTCCCCCAGACGTACTGTTCGAATTGCGCCAGGGTCCAAGGCGCGTTCGGGCCATTCGGCCCGGATACCGAATCCAGGCCGTCGACACCACTGACAAAGCCCAGGGCATGGCCGATTTCGTGCAGCGCGGCACCGACGAAATCGAAGCTGCCGGCGGCGATACCGTCGCTGGCGTCGAAGTCCCAACTGGCGCTGGCGCTGAAGGCGATGTTGGCGTCGCTCACGGTGGTGTCGTTGGCACCGAACAGCCCCAGTGCCTTGGCATTGGCGCGATTCACCGCCAGCCCGATGTTGTAGGCCTGGCTGCCGCCGTTGTCGATGCGCACGCCCGCGTTCAGGGCGTTGCCGGATTCGCCGTTGGACACCACGGTCAGCGCGCTGCCGGGGTTCAGGTTGGACACCGCGCTGACATCCGCCGACGTGGTGACGTCCGCCGCCAGTGCGCCACCGACGCTGCTGTAGAGGTAGGCGTCCCGCGTGGAACTGGCCTGGCCGAGTACCCCGGCGCCCAGGGACGAGAAGTCCCAGTCCACCCGCACCGTGACGTCGTCCTTGAGCACCGACTCCCAGTATGCGGCGGCATCCTGGAAACCCTGTTGCGCGGTTGCATCCGGCGTGCCGGCACCCGCGTAGTTCAACTGGATGGACAAGGCACCGGCGGTGCCGGTCGCCAGCAGCAGCGCCGCCGCAGTGAAGGGGGCAACTACCCGGATGTGGGAGGTCATGGGCGCGCGTCTCCTTGGCTGGGTACTGGAAGCCTGTTGCGGGCCATATCCTGACCCGAATCGCATCGCATTGGCAATGCTGAATATCCCGTATCCGCGCGCTGCGCATCCGCTTTGCGATGGTCAGCGCACCCAGTCGATCAGATGGCGTTCCAGATCATCCGCATCCTGCTCATGGATGGTCCGGCCGCAGACACTGTGCCCGGCCCGGCGCACGCTGTCGGGATCGCCGCTGAGCAGCGGGTGCCATGGGGGCAGGTCCTTGCCCTCGGCAAGACGCCGGTAGGCGCAGGTGCTCGGCAGCCAATAGGGGTCGGCCAGAACGTCCATGTCGATGGTCACACAGTCCGGTACCTGGCGGGCGCGGTGGACGTAATCGGTGCACCGCCCGCTGGCGGGATCGAGCAGGCGGCAGTGGACATTGGTGTAATGCACCTGCCGGGTGTCGACGTCCTCCAGTTTGTACAGACAGCACTTGGCGCAGCCGTCGCATAGCGCCTCCCACTCGGTGCGGGTCATCGCTGCGAGGGGTTTCTGTTTCCAATACTCGGGGTTCGGTTTCGCCATGGCGTGCTGTCCTGCTGATGGAAAGGGCTTGACAAGCCGGTCGGTTGTTCACAGGTGTCAATTGTGTGACCACAGGATTGCGGTTTGCGCGATATCCTGTAGTAAAGCCTTTAGGTTATTTGTCTAATCAATTGTTTTTAAAATAAAAAATGCCTTCTGTCTAAAAAGTGACCAATTTGACCGTCGATGACGTGCGACAAGCCATGGACGCCGATTCACGCACCTTTTCAACAAAGTTATCCACAGGTTCTGTGGAAAAACCCACCCGGCGACCTGTTTATTGCCAGCGTGCTTCGGCGCGGGCGAAGGACTGGTCTATCTGCCGCAGGATGTCCACCAGGTGCGTGTGGTCCCAAGGTGCTTGGGCGTAGTGGACTTCGGCCATGGGGGCGATGTTGCAGTTGTCCGGCAAGGGTGCCTGTACGGCGATCAATGCCTGGACCCGCGGAATGAACAGCCACTGCAGCCAGGTGTGAAATTCCATGGTGTCGTGACAGAACGGCATGGCACTGGCCAGCGCCTGAGCGGACGGTGGTTGCGACGACCAGAGTCCGCGCGAGCGCAGTTCCTCGGTTAGCGCATCCAGTTGGTAGGCAAGTGTGGCGTAGGGGTCTGGCATGGGCTTAAATGACGGCGCAACGCAGGCTGAGGAATGGTGGCGGTGACGACCCTCTCGACGGACAGCATGACCGGCTCCGGACTCGCGACCGTTCAGGTGGCAAGCGACATCGGCTGGGTGTGCGCCACGATGACGGATGACCGTGTGGTTTCGGTGGGGATTGTAGCGGACCGTCCGGCAGCGCGCGCGGCGCAGGGTGCGCTGGCGGCACGCGTCGAGGCGGCGTTGGCCGCGTATTTCAGCGATCGTCTGTGGCCGCACGATCTGCCGATTCGTGTGGCCGGCACGGCCTTTCAACAGCGGGTCTGGCACAGCTTGCGCGCGATCCCCCCGGGCAGCACCCGTACCTATGGCGACATCGCACGGGAGTTGGGTAGCGGCGCCCGCGCCGTGGGCAACGCCTGTCGGGCCAATCCGCTGCTGCTGTTGGTGCCTTGTCATCGGGTCGTCGCGGCCCATGGCCGCGGTGGCTTTGCCGGGCACACCCAGGGACGCTGGCCGGGTATCAAAGAATGGCTGCTACAACATGAAGCCGGGGGCCCATGAGCGATTCCGACGCCGGCGTCATTGAGCAGTTCGCTGATCTGATGTGGCTGGAGCGCGGTTTGTCCGCCAATACCCTGCAGGCCTATCAGACCGATCTGCGCCAGGCCTCCGTCTGGTTGGGCAAGGCGCGAGGCGCCAGTCTGTTGTCCGCAGGGCGGAGCGATCTGCTCGGCTATCTAGGCGAGCTGGCCGCGGCCGGCATGAGCGTACGGACCAGCTCGCGGCGGCTGTCGAGCTTGCGGCAGTTTTATCGCACGGCATTGCGTGAAGGCTGGCTGAAGGTGGACCCGAGCGCACAGATCGACGCCCCCAAGCTGGGCCGGCCGCTGCCCAAGTCCCTGATCGAGTCGGACGTCGAGGCGCTGCTCGACGCGCCGGACCTGGGCACCGCGGAGGGTCTGCGTGATCGCGCCATGCTGGAGGTGTTGTACGCGGCCGGGCTGCGGGTCTCGGAACTGGTGGGATTGGCTTTGGATCAGGTCAGTCAGAGTCAGGGCGTCGTGCGTGTCACCGGTAAGGGCGGCAAGGAGCGTCTGGTGCCCTTGGGTGAAGAGGCATTGAGCTGGTTGCAGCGCTATCTGCGCGCCGCGCGCCCCGAGCTGCTGGAGCGTGCCGAGTCCGCCGCGGTGTTCGTCACCCGCCGTGGTGGCCCGATGACCCGTCAGGCGTTCTGGTACCGCATCCGCAAGCATGCCCGCGCCGCCGGCATCCAAAAGCATTTGTCACCCCATACCCTGCGGCATGCCTTCGCCACGCATCTGCTCAATCACGGTGCCGATCTACGGGTGGTGCAGTTGTTGCTCGGCCACAGCGATCTGTCCACCACCCAGATCTACACCCATGTGGCACGGGAGCGTTTGCGTCAGGTACACAAGGCACACCACCCGCGCGGTTGACGCGCGCCGGCTGTGGTAGGCTGGGGCATCTGGGGATATTTCACGGCCTGGACCGGTCTGAATCCGCTACCATTTTCAAAATTCAGCGACGAAGGTTTCCATGATCAAACAGACCCGAGCGGCCGTGCTGCTGACGGCCAGTGCCCTGCTGCTGTTCGGAGGTGCGCAGGCCGCAGAGCCGGAGGACCCGCAGATTCAACACATCCGCAAGAGCCTCGCGGTGTTTCTACCCAACCTGCAGATCGATCGCATCGCTCCGGCCCCGATTGACGGCCTGTATGAGGTGGCCTTCGATTCGCGGCTCATGTATGTCTCGGCCGATGGTCGCTACATCGTGCAGGGCGCGGTGTTCGATCTGGAAGCCCAACAGGATCTCACCAAGCCACGCTTGAACGCGTTGCGCGCCGAGGCGGTGGAGGCCATCGGCGAGCAGAACATGCTGGTCTACGAACCGAAGAAGGTAACCCATCAGGTCACCGTGTTCACGGATATCGACTGCCCGTACTGTCGCAAGATGCACGCGCAGATGGACGAATATCTGGATCGGGGGATCCGTTTCCGCTATTTGTTTTATCCGCGCGCCGGTAAGAACAGCAGCTCCTACGACAAGGCAGTCGCCGTCTGGTGCGCCGACGACCGGCGCGCCGCGATGGACCGCGCCAAGGCCGGTGATAAGCTGGACAAGGCCAGCTGCGACAACCCGGTGGATGCGCACATGGCGCTGGCGGAAAAGTTGCCCATTCGGGGGACGCCTGCGCTGGTGCTCGATAGCGGGGAAATCATTCCGGGTTACATCCCGCCGGAGCGGTTGATCAGGATTTTGGACGATAAAGACAAAAAATAAGTCGGGCCGGCCGGGACCCGGCACTGGGCAGGACCCGACCAGGACGGCGGGTCACCACGACGAGGGAACATGACCGTCAACAGTCTGGATATCGCATGTCGCACCCACGTCGGGTTGGTGCGCGACAACAACGAGGATTGCTACACCGCCGATGGCGACTACGGGCTGTTCGTGGTCGCCGACGGTATGGGTGGGCATTGCAGTGGTGAGGTCGCCAGCCGCATCGCGGTGGAGGCGGCGGCCGAGGTGCTCGGTCAGGTTCAGCACGACGACACGGCGGACGAGCTGGACAGCCTGATGCAGGTCGGGCGGGCCGCCGAGATCGCCAACGGTGCCATCTTCGCCGAAGTGGGGCGGCACGCTGACCTCGGCGGCATGGGCACCACCCTGGTGGTGGCGTTGTTTCGCGGTAACCGCATCTATTACGCGCACGTCGGCGACTCGCGCCTTTATCGCTTGCGCAACGGTACCCTGCGGCAACTGACCCGCGACCACTCGCTGGTACAGCATCTGGTCGACGAGGGCTTGTTCCGGGATCGGGAGGAGGCCAACCAGGCGGGCGTCGGTGACAACGTGCTAACCCGCTGTCTTGGGCAGGATCCCAATGTGGAGGTGGATGTGGGTGACGCCTCGCTGAAGGACGGCGATATGTTTCTCTGTTGTACCGACGGCTTGAGCGGCGTGGTGTCCGATCGCCATCTGGCCGACGTGTTGGCCGGTGACGAATCCCTCGAGTTGATCGCGGCGCGGCTGGAGGCCGCGGCCTTGTCTGCCGGCGGCCCGGACAATGTCACTTTGGTGGTGGTTCGTCCGCGCTTGCTGGCGGAGCCTTCCTAGGTGTGATCTCTCGGTAGGTCGTTCATCCAGCGGTTCCGCGGTACAGGGAGGCGCCGCCAATATCGGTCACTGCCAGTGACTGATTTTGCAGCGCAGCGTGGGCTGGGAAGTCCATCCTGGACTTGTTCAGCGCTTCCCTAAGGAAGCTCTGATTGAATCCCTCAAATAAGGCAAAATCAATTCACTCGTGTGCCACAGAAAGATCGACCGGATGAAGCAACAAAGTTTCGCCTCACTGAGCTACGCGGCAAAGAAGCGCAAGACCCGCAA
>JASBTJ010000083.1 GCA_030148485.1 Gammaproteobacteria bacterium
GATACTTCGTCGATATCTTTGGCCATCTCTGACCATCAACGGAGCACCCACACAAGTTACCTAATCTAAATTGTTAAAGAGCTGTCGCTTTTCGTGCGACATAGAAGCGAAATTCTAACTCGCTTCGTTTTCTGCTGTCAACAACTAATTCGTTGTTTCGAGCTTCCCGCTAGCGGCGAACCGTTTAGCGAGGCGGCGTATTCTACAGCAGGCTTTCATGCTGTCAACCTCTTTTTTCACTTGGTCCTGTCGGATCAGGCGGGCAATCCGAAGACTGCCGAAGATTGCGAATCACTCCGCAAGGGCGGCGAATTATACGGCCTCTTTCGTGACCGTCAAGACCCTACTTTCAACTCCTTCCGGAGGAAAAAAGCCCTGAAAATTCAGAAGCTAAGATCTTGCTCTTCGCCATCCTGGGCGGCGAATTATACGGCCTGTTTCCAAGTCGTCAACCCCCCCTTTTTTCACCTGCCTCGATAGACCTGGGAAACAGGCCGATTCGGGGCTGGAGGGCTGCGGTCGCCGCCGCAAGAGGCGCGCATTATAGGGGGCTGTCAGATAGCGTCAACCGGTTTTTCACGAAAACGTAAAATTAACCGACCCGCACCCGGGCAAAGCGGCGCTTGCCCACCTGACACACCACCTTGGATCCTGAAGCAAGCGTGAGGTTCCGGTCTTCGACCCGTTCGCCATCGAGCTTTACCGCACCCTGTTTGATCATGCGGAAGGCCTCTGAGGTACTCGATACGAGACCGACCTCTTTCAGTACGTGCCCGATGGCCAAGCCATCGGCACCCGCGGCGAGCGTCACCTCGGGCATGTCATCGGGCATGGCCCCCTTCTGGAAACGGGCGACAAAGGCGTCGCGGGCGGCGGTTGCAGCCGCTTCGTCGTGAAAACGGGCGACCAGTTCTTCGCCCAGCAGGAATTTGATGTCCCGCGGGTTGGCGCCAGCCGCGATCCGCTGGCGATAGCCGTCGATGTCGGTCATCGGACGGAAACTCAACAACTCGAAGTAGCGCCACATCAACTCGTCGGATATCGACATGACCTTGCCGAACATATCTTCCGGCTTGTCCGCAATACCAATGTAGTTGCCCAAGGACTTGGACATCTTCTGCACGCCGTCGAGGCCTTCGAGTATGGGCATGGTGAGCACCACCTGCGGCTCCTGGCCATACGCCTCCTGGAGCTGACGCCCCACCAGCAAATTGAACTTCTGGTCCGTGCCGCCCAGCTCGACGTCCGCCCTCAGGGCGACCGAATCGTACCCCTGCACCAGCGGATACATGAATTCATGGACAGCGATGGGCTGTCCGCCCTTGTACCGCTTGCTGAAATCGTCTCGCTCCAGCATCCGCGCGACGGTGTGTTTGGCGGCCAGTTGGATCATGTCCGCGGCGCTCATCTCGCCCATCCAACTGGAGTTGAACACCACCAAGGTGCGCTCCGGGTCCAGTATCTTGAAGATCTGCGCCTGATAGGTCTCGGCGTTGGCGATCACTTCGTCGCGGGTCAATGGCGGCCGAGTCGCACTTTTGCCGGTCGGATCACCGATCATGCCGGTGAAGTCGCCGATAAGGAACAATACCTCGTGGCCGAGGTCTTGGAACTGTCGCAGCTTGTTGATGAGCACGGTATGGCCCAGGTGCAGGTCCGGAGCGGTCGGATCGAAGCCCGCTTTGACGCGCAACGGTTTGCCCCGCGCCAGTTTTTTCGCCAGTTCGTCTTCGACCAGGATCTCCTCCGCGCCACGGCGGATCAGCTCCAGGGATTCCTGCACAGAGGTCATGCGCTCGCATCTCCAGATTCAAAGGTCGTGAAATGTATCAGAAAAGGGCCTTGCCAGCCGCTACCCCCTTGTGGAAACTGCAATAATTTAAGTCATCGACGTCACCGGCGGTCATCGTGATCCAAGATTTCAAACCCCGACTCGAGCAGCGCGAACCCAACAGCTTGCGCCGCCACCGACACAAACTGGTTGTACTGGCCGCTGCCATCGCAGGCGCGGCACTCTTTATAAACCTCGCAGCCGATCCCAACGACACCACTGCCGCCGTGAGTACCGCGGCACCCGCTGCCGGATCGGCTATCGACGTCACCACCCTGGCCATACCCGCCGCTGACACCGTCGCGCTCGACCGGTTGTCGCCGGCCGGGTCCCCTCCGGGGCCGTCAGCAGCGGACGCCACCGCCGCGGCGGATGCGGCGACGGACGAGGAGCCCTCTGCGGACGCAGCGACGGAAGCCGACCCCGCGGACATTGCAGCGCAGCCGACGGACGACCCGGCGCCGGCAGCCGAACCGCCCGAGTCGTTGCGATGGGTCAGCCACAAGGTACGTTCCGGCGAGAGTCTGGCGCGTATCTTCAAGGATCAAGGCCTGACACCCCAGCTGCTCTATAAGATCACCCACAGTAGCGACGAAGCCGCCGGCCTGGCGCGCATCATCCCCGGACAAACCCTGAAGTTCGCGTTCGACCCCGATTGCGAACTGGTCACACTGGACCATGTACTCAGCGCCATCCACACGCTGCGCATCGAAGCCACTGACGACGGGTTCGCCGCGCAGGACCTGCGCAAGGATCTGGAGGTGCGTACCGCGGAGGCCCACGGGACCATCAACGATTCGCTGTTCGTCGACGGGCAGGCGGCCGGCCTGAGCGATGGCCAGATCATGGAACTGGCCGGCATCTTCGGCTGGGATATCGACTTCGCCCTCGAGCTACGCAAGGGCGACAGCTTCAGCCTGGTCTACGAGGAGCAGTACCTGGACGGTAAGAAGTACCGCGACGGACCGATCCTCGCCGCCGAGTTCATTAACCGCGGCACCAGCTTTCGCGCGATCCGCTTCGAGGACGAAGCCGGCAACGTCAGCTATTACGACACCGATGGCAGCAGCAAACGCCGCGCCTTCATCCGTACCCCGGTCAAGTTCGCCAGGGTCAGCTCGCGCTTTACCAACAAGCGCTGGCACCCGGTACTGAAAAAGTGGCGTTCGCACAAAGGTGTCGACTACGCGGCCCCCACCGGTACGCCGATCAAGGCAACCGGCAGCGGGCGGGTGATCTCCCGCGGCTGGAAGGGGGGCTACGGGAAGGCGGTGATCATCCAGCATGGCGGAAAGTACACAACCTTGTATGGGCACATGTCGCGCTTCAACGCCAAGGTCAAGAACGGCAGCCGAGTCAAACAGGGGCAGGTCATCGGCTACGTCGGTCAGACCGGATTGGCAAGCGGTCCTCACCTGCATTATGAATTCCGCATCAACGGCGTTCACCGTAATCCCTTGACGGTGAAGCTGCCCAAATCCGACCCCTTGCCTAAGGCCCAGCTGGCAGCATTCCGCGCGTCCAGCGCGCCCCTGCTGGCCAAGCTGGACGCCCTGTCTCCCACTACCGTGGTGGCTCGCGCCGACACCGGCAACTGACGTGGACCGCGGGCTGTTCATCGGCTTGATGTCCGGCACCAGCATGGACGGCATCGATGCCGCGCTGGTGGACTTTGCCGATGATGGCCGCCCCCAACTGCGCGGCAGCTACAGCCACCCCTGGCCCGCTGACCTGCGTAGCCGGCTGCAACAACTGGCGAGCGGAGCGCCCAGCGAACTGCAGGCGCTGGGACGCGCCGACTCCGCCGCCGGGGAAGTGTTTGCCCTGGCGGTTCAGGGTCTGCTGGAGCACACCGGCACGCCTGCGGCTGACATCTCGGCTATCGGCAGCCATGGCCAGACATTGCACCACGGTCCGGATGGCGCCGACGGTTTTACCCTGCAGATCGGCGACCCCAACCGGATCGCGGAACGTACCGGCATCACCACCGTCGCCGACCTGCGTCGACGCGACATCGCCGCCGGCGGACAGGGCGCGCCCCTGGTGAGCGCCTTTCATCACGCCTGTCTGGCCAGCCCGGTGGAGTGCCGGGCAGTGCTGAATATCGGCGGAATCGCGAACCTTACGCTGCTGCCCGGTGGTACCAGTGCGCCGCGCGGATTCGACACCGGACCGGGCAACTGCCTGCTCGATGGCTGGATACAGCGACAGCGCAACCTGCCCTTCGACGCCGCTGGGTCCTGGGCAGCCGAAGGGCGAACCCTCGACACCTTGCTGCACCAACTGCTGGCCGACCCCTACTTTCAGGCGCTCCCGCCAAAGACCACAGGCACCCAGTATTTCAGCCCGGCCTGGCTGACAACTCGGCTCGAGGCGTGGGTCGACGCCCCCACGGCGGACATCCAGGCGACCCTGGCGGCACTGACGGTGACGTCCATAAGCGACGCCCTGCAACGTCACCAACCGGATACCCAGCGCCTGTTGGTGTGCGGCGGCGGGCGCCACAACGACGTGTTGATGCAGGGGTTGGCCGAGGCCCTGCCGGATACCGCGGTGGAAGGGACTGATGCGATGGGTATCGACCCGGACAATATGGAGGCCATGGCCTTTGCCTGGTTGGCGATGCGCACCTTGCGCGGCGAGCCGGGCAATCTGCCCAGCGTCACCGGCGCCCGACGACCCGTGGTGCTCGGTGCAATCTATCCTGGGCGGCAGAGCTGAAGCCAAGCCGGCGCCAGACACAAAAAAAGCGCCTTACGGCGCTTTTTTTGTGTCTGGTCAGCAAGCTTAGACCGAAAAGGACGAACCACAGCCGCAGGTGGTCTGGGCGTTGGGGTTGCGGATCACGAATTGCGCGCCCTGCAGGCCCTCGCTGTAATCCACCTCGGCACCCATCAAGTATTGCAGACTCATCGGGTCGATCAACAAGGCCACGCCGTCGGTGGTGATCTTTTCATCGCCCTCGTTGACGGTCTCGTCAAAGGTGAAGCCATACTGGAAGCCCGAGCAGCCACCGCCCTGGACGTAGATGCGCAGCATCAGTTCGGGGTTGCCTTCCTCTTCGATCAAGGCGGCCACTTTCTTGGCGGCGGCAGCGGTGAAAACCAGCGGATCATTGGTCGCAACGGCTTGTTCGCTCATGGGGACACCTATTTACATCTTTGGAATATGGATTAGATCGGCCAGCAGTATGCTTATCCCGACCAAAACAGTCAAGTATTGGCCGCCTCGACCTCGGTGGACACCGGCTCCGGATGCGCGTCCGCCGCCGTCAACACGGCGGGGGTCGGCGCCTCGTCGCAATGAACCAGCTGCCCGTTGACCTCCGCCCCCATCGCCATTTCCAGCAGACGGTAGTGCACCGTACCGGTCACCCGGGCCTTGCTGGCCAGCTCGACACGCTCATTGGCATAGACATCGCCGACCACGGTGCCGTTCAGTATCAGGTTGTCGACCCGGACATCGCCTTCGATCCGCCCCAATTCACTGACGGTCAGGGTCGCATGACTTTCCGGATCGGCGCTGACATTCCCCTGTATGCCGCCGTCCAGGTGCAATCCACCGGAAAAATTCAGATCGCCGACCACCTTGGTGCCCTGACCAATGACAGTGGACACCTTGGGTGGCTTGAATTTGCGGATACGGGCCATGGAGTTACTCCTACAGGTTGGGTGGCGAGCGCGTCAGCCGGCATCCGGTTTCCAAGGGAACACCTCGGTCACGCGCTTCAAGCCTTTCGTCTTGGGGCGGATTTCAATGGTAACGGACTCGGGGCGAAAGTCCTGTGGTAAACCGATCACACCGTCGACATCCTGAAAATGAATAAAACGTAGCGACACGTCCCGTTCGCCGTCGGGCACGAGCTCGGACAGGTTCAGCTTTCGGCGCCGGCCCTCGGCATCCGTGCCCGCCACGTCGAGACGCAGCTTCCCCTCAGTGGTGCCGATGTTGCGCAACGCCTGCGCCACCGTGACCTGGAAGTGATAGCGGCCATCGTCCGTTTTCTTCAACGTGAAATTGCGTAAGTGCAAAGGACCGCGTCCGGCGGACAGCAGGCCGCGCAGAAAACTGACTTCCTTGCTCAACCGTGATCGCTCTGCCTGTAGGTCGGCCATGGTTCCCTGTGCCTGGCGTACGGCATCGCGATTGATCTGGCTGGCGCGGGCGCCGGAGGCG
>JASBTJ010000091.1 GCA_030148485.1 Gammaproteobacteria bacterium
ATTACCAATCAGAAGGACCTGTTACATGAGGGCAAGCCAACCCGTCGAGCCAGGGTACTTTATGTCTGCCGGGAGCTGAACAACGATCCGCTGACCGACTTCTTGATGCACGACACCCGGGCACTGGTGAAACTGATCGAGCTGTTCAACCGGGTTCACGAGTTGGAGACTGATTTGACCGACGAGCAGCTCAGGGCCATTCTTCTCAAGACCGATTCTTGGCTGATGTACATACTCCAAATTTCCGTGGGTAATTTTTACAAGTAAACAGGAGGCGACCCATGCCAAAGAAACCAGGGTCACATCGTGTACTATCCAACAGCGACGGAGGGTGGGACGTCAAGAAAGACGGCGCGACCCGTAGCAGCGGCCACTTCGACAAAAAGCAGGATGCCGTCGATGCCGGGCGCAAGATCAGCCAGAACCAAGGCACTGAGTTCTACATTCACGGTAAGGACGGGAAGATCCAGAACAAGGATAGTCACGGGAACGATCCGTATCCACCCAAGGGCTGACGCAAGCAATCATGGCAGGGACTGGCCTCTGGTGTGGGGGTATTAGTTGTTAGTTGAATTGAACCTCGGCCTTGTATAATTATTTGAGCGTGCATGCTTCTCAAGTATTATTGGGATCACCCATATCGATCCGCCAGTCATCTTTGTCGTACAGACCGGCACCTGAATGGCCGTCTCTGAGTTCTGGCTGTTTCTCTTCGCCCATATCGGTCTGCTGGACGAGCCAAGCCGCTACCAGTAGAAACGCCATAAGCAAGGCCAGCCAGAATGCCATGTACAGCAATACTCCGAACACGACGAGCCTCACGCTCCAGAACAACACCTTCCCCAGTTCTTCCGGTAGCCCCTTCTTCGCCAGCCATTGAATAGCTCGCGATTCCTGTCGCGTGAGACTGCGCCACGCAAGGCCCAGCCATCGGCCGGCGCGCTCGGTTTTCGTAATCGTCGGTGTTGCTTTCATCGCTTTAACCTCTTGGAGGGCTATCGCTTCTCCTTCGTCGACCAGTCGGATCGGCTTGCTGCCACGAGACTTTCCCAGTCATCCGGTGGGTTGCCACGCTGGAGCATCTTCTCGAACACCGCGTAGGGGTCAGACTTGCTGCCCGACGACCGTAACGTCTGTTCATCATTGACCCAGGCAAACACGATGGTCTTCGACCTGGAGTAGTAGCGGAAGAACAGCCGGAAGCGCCTTCCGATCTTGGCTCGCCGCCAGTGCCGGTGCTTTAGCCCTAGCGTGTTGCCCTGCCGGTATTCATCTCGCCCTGGATCTCTGGGCACGATCTCCAGGATCAACTGCGTCAACGCCCTGAACAATTTGACGTTAGCGTTACTCTCGTAGCCTTTCGGGTCACTCCGCTGAGCCCGCTCGGCGGCGGCGTGCAGCTTCTGCAATTGCTCCACGATGCAGTCGTGGAACAGCAGTATCCATCCATGGCGCTGCATCAAAGGGCTACTTCGCCTTCGATATCCTCATTGAGATCCACCGGGTGCTCCAGATTCGCCAGCATGGCCTGGGCGAGATCGTCCGGCAGGTTGCCAACGTGCTTGCCCTGGCGGATGTCCTGTTCCAGCAATCCCAGGAAGGCACCGATGGCCGGGTCTTCATGTTCGGCGTCGGCACGGGTGACGATCACTTCGCCACCGCGCAGCTCAAAGGACACCTTGCCCCCGGTGGTCACTCCCAGGGCCTGTCGAATTGCCTTGGGCAAGGTGATCTGCCCTTTGGAAGTCAGGGTAGCTTGTTCATTGATGCCAGGCATGGTCGGGCTCCTGTCGGTGATACTCATGCCTATAGGGTAAGGATTATTCCTTACCTTGTCAATCCTGGCTTCCCCCGGTGTATTTTTCGGTCGCATGTCCCTCTCCTGCTGTTGCTGGAAGCACCGATGGTAGACAAGGTACAGCCAGCCTTCCGCAAACAATACGGAACCGCACGAATCCTATTTATTGTGGCTGGATACCATGGGCTAACTTATACCCGAGGGCTCATCAAGAGCCAAAGGGCTGGGAAGGGGGCAAGGGAATGGTAGGAAGGGGAAAGGCTCTACCCGAAAAGGCCAAAAGGCCCCAGCCCGGTCACACTGTTCGGGGTTTCAGATGTTTTCCCTGTTCCAACGTAAAAGCGTCCGCCTGACCGCCGGCGCACCACAAGCCCCCGTCTCGGAGATGCCCAAAGGGCTGACGCGACCTGAGTCGGCCGCGTCTCTGCTGGCAACGCCTCGCCGTCGGAAACTGCTGGAACACATCTGGCAGCGGACGTCATTATCTCGTCGTCAATTCAACACTCTGTACCTGGCACCCCTGGAACGCTACGCGGAACTGGTCCAACAGTTCCCAGCCTCTGAGGGGCATCACCACGCCTATCCTGGCGGAATGCTCGACCACAGCCTGGAAATCGTCGCCTATGCACTCAAACTGAGGCAGTCCCACCTGTTGCCTGCCGGTACCACCCCGGAGACCCAGGCCGCCCAGGCGGAGGCCTGGACCGCGGCCACCGCCTATGCGGCGCTGCTGCACGACATTGGCAAAATCGCCGTCGACCTGCATGTGGAGTATACCGATGGCTCCCTCTGGCACCCCTGGCACGGTCCATTGCAGCGGCCATACCGGTTTCGTTATCGCAAGGACAGGGAGTACCGCCTGCACAGTGCCGCTACTGGACTCCTGTACACCCGGCTCCTCGATCGTGAAATCCTTGACTGGCTCAGCCAGTATCCCGATCTGTGGGCTGCCTTGCTGTATGTCCTGGCCGGGCAATATGAACATGCCGGCACCCTAGGCGAGCTGGTGATACAGGCCGACCAGGCTTCGGTTGCCCAGGAACTCGGTGGCGATCCCGGCAAGGCGATCGCCGCGCCCAAATATACCCTGCTGCGGAAACTGCTGGATGGCCTGCGCTATCTGCTCAGGGAAGAGTTCAAACTTAACCAGCCCCAGGCTTCCGATGGCTGGCTGACCCAGGATGCATTGTGGCTGGTGAGTAAGACCGTTTCCGACAAGCTCCGCGCCTATCTGCTGTCCCAGGGCATTGAAGGCATACCCTCCAACAATACGGCGCTGTTCAATATCCTGCAGGACCACGGCATCGCACAGCCCACTCCAGACGGCAAAGCGATCTGGAAGGCGACCGTGACCAGCGATGGGGGCTGGTCACACAGCTTCACCTTTCTGAAGCTGTCTCCGGCTGCAATCTGGGAAGCAGCCGACCGACCACCTGCATTCACGGGGAACATTGAGGTCGATCAAGGGGAAGAGGATACGCCTGCACCCAGCGAAGGGAATGCCGGCCATCATGTACCTGACGCCGATCTGGATCAGTCTGGGTCGGCAGAATCAGTTATGGCAGACGATGGCGTAAACGCGCTGCTCAACCTACTGGATGACTCCTCGGCACCTACAACAGCCGACCCGCCGCAACCTCCAAAAGAAGAGTTCGTCGCTCCAGTGCCGGATGAGGAGCCAGAGCGGAGAAATGCCTCACCTTCCGGCGAACACTTCATGGAATGGCTACGTCAGCACATCCAGGCTCGAAAACTCATCATCAACGACGCCAAGGCGCTGGTGCACACCGTAGACGGTACCGTGTATCTCGTCAGCCCGGGGGTGTTCCAGCGTTATGCCCAGGAGCATCCCCAGATAGCGAAGCTTGCCAAGACAGAGAAGCTCTCAGACTGGCAGTGGGCTCAGAAGAAATTCGAAAAGTTGGGACTGCACCGCAAGCAAGACAATGGGCTGAACATCTGGACTTGTGAAGTCACTGGGCCACGCAAGTCACGGCGGTTGCATGGCTACTTGTTGGCAGATGGCTCGGTGTTGTTCAACGAACCACTTCTAAATAATCCGTATTTGACGCTTTCGGTTGGCGAAGCTCAGTCCAACAGTGGTGCTACATAAAGCTTAGCCCGCTCTGCGAGCACGAGCACCAATCTTCTTGGATGTCGGCTTGGAAGCTGACTCAGATGTATTTACAGCCGCCTCTTCTGCTGCCGAAAGATAATCAGCCCATGCCTGCATCATTTCACGACGCTGGGAGAGCAGGATTGCCTTATTGTAAGTTGCGCGCACCTTGTTGCTTTCGACGTGGGCTAGCTGGCGCTCAATGGCATCGGGACGGAAACCCTGTTCGTTGGCCCAAGTGGAAAAAGTGGTTCGCCAACAGTGGGGTGTTGTTCTCGGCCCCAGATTCATGTCACGCATGGCATACGACAATCTGTTGGGCGTCGTGAAACCCTTGCCGCTACGGTGAGGGAACAGATAGCGCCCACCTTCGGTAATTGGCCGAAGGTCTTCGATCACCTGGATTGCCTGATCAGAAAGAGGGCAGACGTGGTCGCGTCCGGCTTTCATCTTCTCCCCCGGTCGGCGCCATACCTGTTCCTCAAAATCAAACTCGTTCCATTCTGCATCGGCTGCTTCGCCGGGTCGGCAGGCGGTTAGTGCAATGAGTCGCAGACACAGGGCAGTTTCTGGGTAGCCACGGTAAGCCCGAAGCTCTCGATAGAAGGCGCGGGTCTGCTCGGCGGTCAAGACGGCCTTGCTTTGGCTGGGAGGTATCTTGAGCAGTCCGCGCAGCGTTGGTATCGGGTTGGCGTCGGCCAAGCCCCGTACGATTGCATACTCGAAAATTGCGTTCAGGTCGCCCTTCACATGAATCCCGGCCCAGGCACCGTGGGCTTTGCAGGCCTCCAGGACGGGACGTATCTCTTTGACTCCGATCTCACTGATTGGAATCTCGGCCAGCTTCGGTGCGAGGTATTTCCGGATACGGCTTTCCTTGGCGCGGTACGAGCCTGGCTTGTAGCTCGCTTTCACCTCAGCCAGATAAGCAGCCGAGACTTTGGCAAAAGAGCTTTCCATGGCTCGCTTGCGTTCTTCGAGTGTCTCGATATTGCGCCGCTTTATCTCTTGGCGGTCGTGCGATGGGTGAATGCCTTGCTTGACGAGCTGCCGTGCCGAGTCCCGCTCCGTTCGGGCATCTGATAGGCCTACATCAGGGTAGGGGCCGATAGCGTAAAGATTCTCCTTGCCATCAATGCGGTACTTCCAGCGCCAGAGCTTGCTGCCATTTGGTTTGACCAAGAGGAACAGGCCGCCGCCATCACTGAGCTTATACGAGCGTGATTCCGGCTTCGCCGCCCTGACTTTGAGTTCGGTAAGTAGATCCTTTGGCATTGGCATCTCCAGGATAGGGTGCGGTACCCCCAAAATTTTTGAGCAGTACCCCCAACTGTACCCCCAAAAATCCTGGAATGCAAAATCCAACAGTAGACGTCGGCAGCTCAGAAAACTCAGGCTGTTTCAATGTAAGATGTTGATTTTATGTTATGTTTTTAGTCTATGGGTGGCTACTAACGTCTACTGAGGTATAGGAGAAATGATCAAACGTTAATCAGACGTTGAAACGGAAGTGGATGACGTCACCGTCCTGGACGACGTAGTCCTTGCCTTCCAGGCGCAGCTTGCCGGCCTCTTTGGCGCCCGCTTCGCCCTTGCAGGACACGAAATCCTCATAGCCGATGACCTCGGCGCGGATGAAGCCGCGCTCGAAGTCGGTGTGGATCACCGCAGCCGCCTGGGGCGCCGTGGCCCCCTTGCGCACGGTCCAGGCACGCACCTCCTTCACCCCGGCAGTGAAATAGGTCTGCAACCCGAGCAGGTCATAGCCGGCCCGGACCACGCGATTCAGGCCCGGCTCGTCCTGTCCCATCTCGGCCAGGAAGTCCGCCTTTTCATCGTCGTCCAGCTCCACCAGCTCCATCTCGATGGCGGCACACACCGCGACCACCTCGGAGCCCTCGGCGGCCGCCAACTCGCGGACCGCGTCCAGCCGCGGGTTGTTCTCGAAGCCATCCTCGTCGACGTTGGCGATGTACAGCACCTTCTTGATGGTGATCAGGTGCAGATCGCGCAGCAGCGCCCGGTCGTCGTCCGACAGCGTCATGGCCCGCACCGGGTTGCCCTCGTCCAATTGCGCCTTGACGCGCTCGAGCAGCTCCTTTTCCGCGATGATCTTCTTGTCACCGGTCTTGGCCATCTTGCCGGCCTTGAGCAGCGCCTTGTCCACCGTTTCCATGTCCGCCAAGGCCAACTCGGTGTTGATCACCTCGATGTCGTCGAGCGGACTGACCTTGCCGGCGACATGCACGATGTCGTCGTTCTCAAAGCAGCGCACCACATGGGCGATGGCATCGGTTTCGCGGATATTGGCCAGGAACTTGTTGCCCAGGCCCTCGCCCTTGGAGGCACCGGCCACCAGCCCGGCGATGTCGACGAAGGACATGGTGGTGGGCACCACGTTCTGCGGTTTGACGATGCCCGCCAGCACGTCCAGCCGCGGGTCCGGCAGCGGCACCACGCCGACGTTGGGGTCGATGGTGCAGAAGGGATAGTTTTCCGCCGCGATGGTGGCCTTGGTGAGGGCGTTGAACAGGGTCGACTTGCCCACATTGGGCAGCCCCACGATGCCGCATTTGAAACCCATGATGCCGGTCCGCTGAAAAGTGCTGAAAAAGGCCCGGCAGCATAGCGGAAAAGCGCCGCGAGCGGAACGCGGCGCCGCACCTCAGTCCCGCTTGTAGACATCCTCGAAGCGCACGATGTCGTCTTCGCCCAGGTAGCTGCCGGACTGCACCTCGATGATCTCCAGCGGCACGCTGCCGGGGTTTTCCAGCCGGTGCTTCTCGCCGAGCGGGATATAGGTGGACTGGTTTTCCGACAACAGGAACACCTCGTCGCCGCGGGTCACCCGCGCCGTGCCGCTGACCACGATCCAGTGCTCGGCGCGGTGGTGATGCATCTGCAACGACAGCGACGCCCCCGGGTTGACCGACAGCCGCTTGACCTGGAAGCGGCCGCCCTGATCGATGCCCTCGTAGGCGCCCCAGGGGCGATGCACGCGCTTGTGGAAGCGGTGCTCCTCCCGCCCGGAGTCCTTCAATTGCTCGGCGATCCGCTTGACGTCCTGGGCCCGCTCCCGGGTGGTCACCAGCACGGCATCCGCGGTCTCCACCACGATCAGGTTGTCGACGCCCACGGCCGCGATCATACGGCGGTCCGCATGCAACAGATTGTTGTTCGCCTCGACCGCCAGCACGTCGCCACGACAGGCGTTGCCGGCGGCGTCCTGTTCCCGCACGGCCCACAGGGCCGACCAGGCACCGATATCCGACCATTGGGCGTCCAGCGGAATCACCAGGGCACCGTCGTCCGGCTCGGCGGACAAGGGTTCCATGACCGCGTAGTCGATGGAATCGGCGGGACAATCCAGGAACGCCTGCTTGTCGACGCGACAGAAATCGAGGTCCGCCTGGCCCTCGCCCACCGCCGCCTGACAGGCCGCCAGCATCGCCGGTTGATATTTGCCGATCAGGTCCAGCCAGCGGCTGGCCTTGAGCATGAAGATCCCGGCGTTCCACAAATAGTCGCCGCTGGCCAGATAGCGCTCGGCGGTGGCCAGGTCCGGTTTTTCGACGAACTGGTCCAAGGCGAAGGCGTCCGCCTCGCCCAGCGGGGCGCCGCGGCGGATATAGCCGAAGCCGGTCTCCGGTGCCGCGGGCACGATGCCGAAGGTGACCACGGCGCCTCGCTCGGCCAAGGGCGCCGCCGCCCGCAGGCGCGCCTGGAAACCATCCAGATCGCCGATCACATGATCGGCCGGCGTGGCCAACAGGATGGGATCCGCGCCGCCCTTGCGGGCCGCGAGGGCGGCAAGGGTCAAGGCCGGCGCGGTATTCCGGCCGGTAGGCTCCAGGATGATGGACGCCGGCGTCTGCCCCACGGCACGCAATTGTTCGGCGACCAGAAAGCGGTGATCCTCGTTGCACACCACCAGCGGCGGCAGCAGGTCGACGCCCCCACCGATGCCGACCACCCGGGTCGCCGTGGCTTGCAGCAAGGTGTCTTCACCGAGCAGGGAGAGGAACTGTTTGGGATAGGCCTGGCGCGACAAGGGCCACAGGCGGGTACCGGAGCCGCCAGACAGGATCACGGGTTGGAGTTGCATCCGAGCAGATCTTCAATGGCCGGGAAGTAGGTGCTGATTACAACAATCCGCCCCGGACAGGTCAACGCATACTCGCGGACGGGTGCCGCAGCAAGGTCAGGCCGATCGCTTTGGTGATGCGCCGCAGGGAGGTGCCGCCAACAGCAGTCACTGCAAACGACTGATGTTGCCGCGCAGCGTGCGCCGAGAAGTCCAGGATGGACTTATGCAGCGCTTCCCTTGCTAGTCGCGCAGCTCGAACAAGCTCGACAACCGGGCGTCGTGCAGGTGTGACCGGGCCAGCCCGCCGGCGCCAGTGATCGCCACCTCGGACCCCGGCAAGGCGTGGTCACGCAACTGTAGCAGCAGGCCGAGCACCGAACTGTCCATGTCCGTGACGCCGGACATATCGACCACGAAGCACCGGGTGCCTTTTTCGTGGCGTTCGAAGCTGGCGACAAAGGCCTGGCGGGCGCGAAAGTCCCAAGGACCGCGCACGCGGATCGTGACGCAGTCGTTGCTGCGGGTTTCGTCGGTCGTCATCGGGGCCTCGGTACAACACATATCGGCAACCGCATGCGCGGCCTATCCCCGGTTTCGGCCGTCCACCCGGTTACTTGAACGCCTCGGTCAACCGCCGAAGCGCAGCTTTGCCCGCGTGTAGGCCTTGCGATTTCGGCTCACGGTCGGTGCCAGCCGGTAGGCGCGCTCGTACTCGCGCAAGGCCTCGGCGAATCGCCCCTGCAGTTCATAGGTACGTGCCAACGAGTACGCCGCGTTGTGGCTTTGCGGATTGTGCGCCACCCGGGCAATACCGATCTTGAGCGCCTCCTGCAAATAAGCGTCCGCCCGCGCGTGATCGCCCAGCATACGGTAGCTGCGCGCCAGACTCCGTCGCGCGCTGGTACTGGCATTGTTTGCCCGCAACCGTTCAAGGTCGCTGTCCACCGCTTGGGCCAGCAAGGCATCATGGGCGTCGCGACGCCCGGCCGCCAGGTGCACCCGGGCCAGCCGACGCATGCGCGACGCACTGGCCGGGCGCTCGGCGAGGGAACGCTCGTAAAGGCGGGTCGCCATCGCCCAGTTCTCGTAGCGCTCGTAGCGACCGGCGAATTTCTTGACACCATTGCTGATCCGACGGTCGACGCGCTCGCGCCATTGGGGGTCGGCGTACACCGCCTGGGTGGTTGCCCATGCGGCCGCCCCCACCAGCACGAAGGTCACCGTCATCGCAGTCACCAGTACCCGAACCCTGGATCCCGGCCACTGCCCGGCGTCGTGCGGGTTCGTTTGGGGCGCCTGGGCAACGGCATAGTGCAAGGCGATGCCTACAATCCCGAGGCCCACCAGCACCTCGGCCACCTCGGCCTCGTTGAACGAGAACGGCTGCAGTTCCAACACCGCTGCCACCAGGAACGCCGGTGCGACATAACCCGGCGGCGGCGCCACGCCCAGACGATCGACCCAGCGTGCCAACGGCACCCCGATGCTGAACAGCAGGCGATAGAGCACGCCATAGCCGAACAGGGCCGCCGCCAGCAGGTACTCGATGGTCGCCTTAAGGGTCGTCCCATAAGGACCGACGAAAAAGTTGTGGATATTGGTTTCGCCCTGCAGGTTTCTGGCCCGGAAATAATCCGGCGAGGCGAACCCGAACACACGCTGCCCCCAGGAGATTTCCTCCAGGAAGGTATACAGGCAGGCCAACGCCAGAAACCCGAACCATAGCCGGTAGGGTCCGGGGCGCCGCGCAACCCAGGCCGATATCAAGGCACCAGCGGCAAACAGAAAGGTCTGGGTCCATTCGCCGTACAGATCTTCGTAGGTCGCCCAGATGTACGCCATGGGCGCGAACATCGCCATGGCCAGGTACGCGACCACGATCAGCACCACGACCCCCACGAACAACACACCATGGACCCGCGTGTCGTAACCAACCATGCTTTTCTCGCCTCCCTCGATACCCACGGCAGCAGACGCCGCCAGCAAAAAAACAGGGCAGATGGCTATCGACGTCTGCCCTGTCTCGGGGTAACGGCCACTGTCGCACCGCCACCCGCCGTGGTCACATCAGCTGTGCGCTTTGCCTGTCCATCATCGCAAAACCCAAAGCCTATCCAGGCTATTTTTTGTGATGTCCCGAATCGGAATCCGAGTGGGAATCGGAATCGGAGTCGGACTTGGTGCCACACTTGCCATCACTGTCGGAGTCCGAGTCGTGCTCGCGATCACTGTCGGAAGCGCCGCCTGACTTGCCGGAATCCGCGTCAGAGTCACTGTCAGCGGCATTACAGCCACCCGGCAGCGGGGCGCTGGGCGATACCGTTACGGTTGCGCTGTCGCTGGCCTGGCACTGCTCGCCGGTAGCGGTACTGCCACGCACCTCCACCACGTTGGTGGTGGTCCGGCTCAGACAAGCCTGCTTGGTCAAGGTGACCCGGGCACCGCTGGCCAGGGTTCCACTGCCAAGCAGATCGGTGAGATCACCCAGCTTGTCGTCCTTAACCGTCACGCCGCTGAGTGCTGCGCCGTCGTTTGCGATGGCATAGGTGTAGGTTACCGACTGGCCGGCCGGACAAGCGCCCGCGCCCCCGTGACCGGCCGAATCGCTGTCCGAGTCATGGCCGGAGTCACTGTCGGAATCGTCCGTGTCCCCATTGCGATTGTGGTCCTTGCCACTATCCGAATCGCCACCCGAATCCGAGTCGGTGCTGCCGCTACCGGCGGTGCAGGAACAGTTTCCCGCAGAACCGGAATCGCTGTCCGAATCACTGTCCGAACCGTCGGAATCGCCCTTGCCACGCTTGTCGCTGTCGGAATCACTGTCGGAATCGCTGCCGCTCGAGCCACCCCCACAGGCACAAGTGATGGTATCCGGGGTCACGGTTTTCTCGACCTTGAGGTCACAGCTGCCGGTCACCGGAGGCGGCGGCGGGGTGCCCACCGGGCACAGTGCTGGGTAGCCACGGCTGGCGCCTTCCACCACCTCGAAGTCACCGGCGACCAGCCCTGGACCGATGTCCACCGAACAGCTGGTGTGGATCTTGGTGTTCAGCACGCCGTCGACATAGATGGCGATCTCGGTGGTCAGGGTACCGTTCTTGTCCTGACCGCTGAAGTTGAAGGTCCCGCCAGCGGCCACCGGGCCGTTGAACACCACCGCGCCGTCCTTCTTCTGCACCACCTTGATGATCGCGTCGGTGCTGCCCAGGTACTTCAGGCTCAGTTCGGTAACCTTGCCCTCGCAGCCACAATCGTCACCGGGCGGAGGCGGCGGCGGGGTATCCACCGGGCACAGCGCCGGGAAGCCACGGCTGGCACCTTCCACCACCTCGAAGTCACCGGCGATCAGCCCGGGGCCGATGTCCACCGAACAGCTGGTGTGGATATTGGTGTTCAGCACGCCGTCGACATAGATGGCGATCTCGGTGGTCAGGGTGCCGTTCTTGTCCTGACCGCTGAAGCTGAAGGTTCCACCAGCGGCCAACGGGCCGTTGAACACCACGGCGCCATCCTTCTTCTGCACCACCTTGACGATCGCGTCGGTGCTGCCCAGATACTTCAGGGTAAGCTCGGTGACCTTGCCGTCACAGCCGCAGTCCGTTACCGGCGGCAGGTACAAACCGCAATCCGCAGTGGGGTTGTATTCGCCGGCGCCCAGCACATACACGCCACTGGTGCCGGTCCCGTCGACATCGCTATCCAGGGCATCGTCCGTGCCCTGGTCCTGCGGACTGTATTGGTAACCGGTCGGCGCCACACACTGCATGGTGTATTGCACGCCGGGGGTCAGGCCGTCGAAACGATAATTGCCGTTGGCATCGCTGGCAGTGGTGTAGCTGCTGCCATCGCTACCGGTCAGGTTGAACGTCACGCCGGCCAGGCCGGACTCACCCGGGTCCTGGATACCGTTGTTGTTGGCATCCAACCAGGCCAGATCACCCAGACTCGCCAGCGGCGGGGTGGTACAGACCAGTACCGCCGGATCGGTGTCGCCCACGGTCGCGCCGGTGTCGGCGGCGTCAGCGGTGACATCCGCCACGTTGACGAATTGCCCGGCCCCCGTGCAGCGGTTCGGCACGAACAATCCGGTGGGAATGACACCCGCATCAATGATCAGCGACTGACCCACGGCCAATGCACCCACCGTGTGGACGATACCGAGCGCCGGATCGCTGACCACAGTGTTGACTAGGCCGACGTTGCCGACGTTGCTCACCAGGAAACGGTAATAGGCGTCCGCCGGGGCGGTGGCAGTGGGCGCGGTGGCGGCGTCATCGGCGTCCGCCCAGGTCACGCCATCCAGGCTGACCTGCTTGCGCAGCTTGACTGCCGGGGTCCCGACACAGTTGATGACGGCAGGATCGGAATCCGTGACCGGGTCGCCGGTCGCGGCGGACTCACCGGTCACGCTCACCACGTTGGTCTTGCTACCGCTGGCATCGCAGCGATTGACTACCGTCAGCGCGCCGCCGACATCACCCGAGGTGATGACCACCTCGCCAGCGACCGGCAACAAGCCCGGCACGGTGTAGCTGACGTTGAACGCGGGATCGACATCGGTGACCACGACATTGGTCAGATCGACGCTACCCAGGTTACGCACGATGAAGCGATACTCGGCGTCGTGCGGGAAAGGCACCGTGGGCGTATCCGCGTCACCCGGGGCATTCGCATCGGCCCAGCTCACGCCGCCGTCGACGCTGATCTGCTTGACCACTTCGATCCCCGGCTGCCCGGCACACACCAGCACGGCGACATCGGCGTCGTTGACCAAGCTGCCGTCATCGACCGATTGTCCGCCGGCACTGGCCGAGTTGGTGAACTCGCCCGGATTGGCGCAGCGCTGGGCGACACTGGCAGCGGGCACCTGGGCCACGCCGACGGTCACACTGGCGCCCACTGCCAGATTGCCCACCGGGTAGTCGACGATGCCAAGGGTGGCGTCGTTGACCACCACCGCGGTCAGGTCGGCGGTGCCGGTATTGGTCACGATAAAGCGGTATTCGGCGCCATGCGGCGCGGTCACCACGGGCGCGGTGGCAGCCGCGTCGGCGTCAAACCAGGTGGTGCCGGCATCGACGCTGATCTGCTTCTTGATGTCGATCTGCGGTGTGGTGACACACTTGATCACGGCGTCATCGGAGGCGGTGACGGTCTCGCTGGTGCTGGCGGCGGTAGCCTTCACCTGGGACGAGTTGACCAGCACGCCGGCATTGGCGCAGCGGCCGATCACGTCCAGCGCGGCCGCCTCGACCTTGGACACGGTCTGTGAGGCACCGGCAGACAAGGTGCCGATCGTGTAGTTCACGTTGAGCGTGGGATCGCTGACCGCCACGTTGCGTAGATTGGCAGTGCCGCAGTTGCTTACCACCAGACGGTACTCCGCATCGTGCGGGACCGTGACGATGGGCGTATCGACGGCGTCCTTGGTGTCGGCGTCGGCCCAGGTAAGGCCCCCGTCGACACTGATTTCCTTCTGCATCTTCACGCACAGCTGGCCGATACCGCCCAGTGCCGGCTTGGCACGGCCTGCACTGAAGCTGGTGGCGAAGCTGCCGGTGAAGGTGGTGGCCTCAAGGTCGACGCGCAGACCGATATCCTTGCCGGCGAACAGCGGCGCCAAGGCACCGCCGGTAACGCGGAAACGCATGTCGAGCACGCCGAACCCACCGCTCGCGCTGGAGCCGAGGCTGACGATCTCGCCGGTCAACAGCGTGCCGCTGTGCAACAACGCATAGCTCGGCGGACCGGCATAGGCGTCGCCGGTGAGCACCAGATCATCGCCCGGCGCCCCGCTCGGCACCCCGGCGGCGGACACATTGAAATTCAGTTTCAGACTGGCGGCCGCCGTGGTGCTGCCCACCGCGAACAAATAGCCGGCCTTGGTGCCATAGTCGGCTGTGGACAGCGGCACATCGGTCCAGCGTGACGTCAGGCCATTGAGCGCCAGTTTGCCGCCGGTGAAGCTCAGCGTACCCTGGTTGCCTCCGGACACGAAGGGCAACGTGGTCGTGCTGGTCGGGCTGATGCCCAGCAGCACAGCTCCGGCGATCTGGGCGTAGACAAGGCCGGCCGCCAGCAGCATCGCGCTGACGACACGCGGGAAGAAACGGTTTCTCATGACGCTAAGCTCCACTCCGTTGCCCCCACGAACCGCTTGCGGCGAACAAGTGGCCCCAGCCAGCTTCGTTCGGATTCAGCGAGGCGAAATATTGACGTATATCGTCTGTTATTGCTCTTGGTCGACTTGACCAGCGGTCAAGCCGGTTGCCCTCGACGGCGACGCAACATCGCCACCCCAGCCAGCAGCATCAGCAACGCGCTTCCGGGCGCGGAAACGGCCTGCCGGAATTCATACGGGGCAAAGTCCGCGGTGCCGCTCAAGGCGGTGAAAGCGGCGCCCGTCCAGGTGTCGGAACCGTACGGGATATTGGCGATCATGCCGATCTGTTGCCCCGCGGTGTAGGTCCCGTCGGCGACAAACGCCCCGTCGCGCACGATCACCGAGAACACGATGGTGTTGCCGTTGCCCGCGATCCGGTCGAACGCCAGCACGTCGGCCAGCAACAGATCCTGGGCCGCTGGTGGCGGGAAACCTCCGCCGACCGCACCGCGGATGACGATATCGTAGAAGGTACCGCCGACATCGATACCGCCCAGACTGGAATCGACCACGCCGGCATTATCAATGCCGAAGGACACGTCAAGACGGGAGTTGGTGATGAGGGTGTCGCCGGCACTGGTCTTAAGGTTGTCCGGCGAGCCGGTGGCAGTGAACAGCGTACCGTCATAGCTCGTCTCGTAAGGATTGGCGCTGATGTCCGGGGTGCCCACGAGGACAATCTGCCCAGCCCACGACAGTTGTGGGGCAACCAATAGGAGTAAGGCTCCAAGCCAACGGTTGCGGCGTTCCTTGCTCACCGTGGTCGATACATCTGCCATGATCATTATCCTTACGCTAAAAACTTGTTGAGGCTGCGGTTGACGGCGCACAGGCTCCCAGCCTGTGCGCCCGCAATCACCGGATCGCAGAAGCTCTGCAATGATTGCGCCAACCCCACACCTGCACCACATCGAACTCGCCAAGTCATTCATTTTAAGGCGTTGACAGGGGCCCCTCCGGTCCCGCCGCCCAGCGCATTCGCCCGAGGGAATACGGGCATTGTTAAGGAACACTACATAAAAATGAGACATACGTCACGTTATTTAAGTTGTCCGCGGCATACCGCGAACGCAACACCGGCCCATATCCGCCCAATTAGGAATTTAATGTGAACAAAATCACGAATGTAAATTTTTTGGGCACCCGTTCCCAAGGCCTACAGTTAATAGGTATGCTCCATCGACGCCACGCGGCAGGTACATAGCGCCGCCCCTCTGACGCACCGCGATAGACGATTGATGACGACACAGCCCATTGCAGAGCAACTCGTTGCGAGCGGAAAGCTCGCCCCGGCTCAGCTGGAGCGTGCCCGACGTCTGCAAACGGAATCCGGCGAGCGCCTGGGCGGCCTATTGGTACAACTCGGTTTCGTCGCCGAGCGCGACCTGGCGCAAACCCTGGCCACCAGTCACGGACTGCCGTTGATCGGTAGCGCCGAACTGACCCCCAGCGACGAATTGGTGGACCACCTGAGTCTGGATTTTCTCGCCCGCAGCCAGGCCATACCGTTGGGTCAGGACGACAACGGCGTGGATATCGCCATGGCCGATCCCGGTGACAGCTACACCTGTCAGGCCCTGGAACTGGCGCTGGGCAAGACCATACGACCGAAGGTCGCCACGGGCTCGGACATCCAGGCCGCCCTGGCGCGCCTGCGCGGCGCGGCCCCCGACGCGCTGCACGACGACCCCGATGGCGCCGCCAACCTGGACGATGTCGAACACCTACGCGACTTGGCGAGTGAGGCGCCGGTCATCCGTTCGGTAAACCTAATGATTGCGCGGGCCATCGAACTGCATGCGTCGGACATCCATATCGAACCCTTTGAGGACACCCTCACGGTGCGCTACCGCGTGGATGGCGTGTTGCGGGACATGCCCGCTCCCCCTGCCGCGTCCGCCGCCGCCGTGATCTCACGCATCAAGGTGCTGGCCAACCTGAACATCGCCGAACGACGCCTGCCCCAGGACGGCCGCATCAAGCTGCGCATCGACGGCCGCGAGGTGGACATGCGCATCGCCACGCTCCCGACCCTGCATGGCGAAAGCGTGGTGTTGCGACTGTTGGATCAAGGTGACGTGCCGCTGGACTTCGCCCTGCTGGGCTTCGCCGACGACAACCTGCGGCGCTTCGAGCAACTGCTCCAACGCCCGCAGGGCATCGTGCTGGTAACCGGGCCGACCGGCAGTGGTAAGACCACCACCCTGTATGCCGCGCTGGAAACCCTCAACACCCCGGAAAAGAAGATCCTCACCGTCGAGGACCCGGTGGAATACCAGCTCCAGGGCATCAATCAGATCCAGGTCAAGCCAGCCATCGACCTGACCTTCGCCAACGCCCTGCGCGCCATCCTGCGGCAGGACCCCGATGTGATCATGATCGGCGAGATGCGCGACCGCGAAACCGCCGCCATCGCGGTGCAATCGGCGCTCACCGGCCATAAGGTGTTTTCAACCCTGCACACCAACGACGCCCCCAGCTCCGTCACCCGACTGCTGGACATGGGGGTGGACGACTATCTGATCACCTCGACGCTGGATGGCATCGTCGCGCAACGCCTGGTGCGCAAGCTGTGCCCCCACTGCCGTACCGAACACCGCCCTGAACCCGAATGGGTGCGGGAAGTAGGCCTGGATCGCATCGCCGGGACCACGGACATCACCTTGTATCGCGGCCGTGGCTGCGTGCACTGCGACCACAGCGGCTACCGCGGTCGTGCCGCCATCCTGGAACTGCTGGTGATGAACGAACCGGTGCGCAAGGCCATTCTGGAGCAAGGCGACGCCGACAGCATTCGCGCCGCCGCCGTGGCGCACGGCATGCAGCCCATGCGCGACGACGGCCTGCGCAAGGCACTGGCCAGGTTGACCACGGTGGCGGAGGTGGCGCGGGTCTGTCAGATGGAAGCCACCGACCTGGATGCCGATGCCGCGCTTTGACTACAAGGTCGCCGCCCCCGACGGCAGCATCAGCCACGGCAAGGCGGACAGCCCGGACGCCGACGCCCTGGCCCGCCGGCTGCAGGCCGACGGCCAGACCCCGCTGAGCATCCGTCCCAGCCGCGCCGGCCAGGGCCCGGGATTTATAGCCCGCCTGCAATCGGCCGGCTTGACCCGCCAGGACACCGACTTCATCACCCTAGAACTGGCCACCCTGCTGCGCGCCGGGCTGCCCCTGGCCCGCGCCCTGGACACCCTCAAGCGCCTGGCGGATCGCGAACCGGTGATCGACCTGATCGACGGTTTGGCGACGGATATCCGCGGCGGCGCCGCACTGTCCGACGCCTTGGACAAACGCCCCGAGGTCTTCGACCGCTTCTACCGCAACATGGTCCGTGCCGGCGAGGCGGCCGGCGCGCTCGACCTGACCCTGGACAGACTGGCGGACTTTCGTCGCCGTGCTCGCGCACTACGGGAGACGGTGGTCTCGGCCTTGATCTACCCCACCATCCTGCTCGTACTCGCCTTTGTCGCATTGACGGTGATGCTGACAGTGGTGGTGCCCCGCTTCACCACGCTGTTCAACGATGCCGGCCGGGAGCTGCCCTGGCTGACCCAGGTGGTGGTGGGCGCCGGCGACTTCATGCAGCATTGGTGGTGGCTGTTGCTGGCCCTTGCCATAGGCAGCGGCTACGCGCTGCGTAAGCGTTGGCAGGACGACACCGGGCGTCAGGCCATCGAGCAACGCCTGCTCGCTCTGCCGCTGCTGGGCCGACTGTTACGCAACATCGAAGCGGCCCGTTTCACCCGCACCCTGGGCACCCTGTTGAAGAACGGGGTCACCCTGCTCACCGCCATGGACATTGCCAAGGAAGTGATCGGCAACCGGGTGATCGCCCAAGGCGTGGCCGGCGTGACACGGCGCATCCGCCAGGGCCAGGGTCTGGCGGGCCCCTTGGCGGACGCCGGGGTGCTGCCCACCATCACCACGCAACTGCTGCGGGTAGGCGAGGAAACCGGACGACTGGAAACCATGCTCGACGAGCTGGCCGACATCCACGAGCAGGCGGTGCAGACCACCCTGAAGCGCACCCTGGCCCTGGCCGAACCTGTCATCATTCTGCTCATCGCCGTGTTTATAACGGTTATCATCCTGGCCATCGTGATGGCGGTGCTCGAATCGAACAACCTGGCGTTCTAGCCCGTCCGCGCCGGACCGAAAACCACAACGGAGTGACCCATGTCTGTCGTACCCCATCGCCGCCCCGGCGGCTTCACCTTGATCGAACTATTGGTGGTGACCGGGATCCTGGCCATCATCGCCGTGGTGGTCGCCCCGCAGTTTCTCGGCAAGGCGGACGACGCCAAGGTCAGCGCCGCGCGCATCCAGGTGGACAAGCTCGCCACCGCCATCGAGCTGTATCGACTGGAAACTGGCCGCTACCCGCCCGATCTGGAAGCGCTGGTCACCGCACCGGCGGATCTGCCCGGCTGGAAGGGCCCGTATGTGAAGAAACGTTCCCAGCTCAAGGACCCGTGGAACAACGACATGGCCTACCGCTACCCGGGCGAGCACGGCGCCTTCGACGTGCTGTCCCTGGGCGGCGACGGCGCCCCCGGCGGGCAGGGCAATGACGCCGATATCGGCAACTGGGAGTAACCGCCGCCGCAGCGCCCGCGGCTTCACCCTGATCGAGCTGCTGGTGGTGCTGGTAATCATCGCCCTGGTGGCCGCGGTGGCGATCCCGAATCTGCGTCGCGCGCCGACGGTGGAGTTGCGCACCGCGGCCGACCGGGTTGCAGCCGCCCTGCGCCAGACCCGCGTCGACGCCATGGCCGGTGGCAAAGCACTCGCACTGGTGGTGGACACCGGGGCCCGCACCCTGCAGGCAGAGAACGCCGGCAACCCGCAAGCGCTGCCCCGTTCCCTTGGCGTCACCCTCGACACCGCCGCCCGGGAGATGCTCGACGATGATCGGGGTGGCATCCGCTTCTGGCCGGACGGCAGCGCCACCGGCGGCCGCGTCACCCTTGCCAGCGACGGACTGCAGGTACGAGTGGATGTGGAATGGCTGACCGGCCGGGTGCGGATCAGCGACATCGAGGCGGCGGACGGGTGATCCACCATCGCGCCCGACAGCATGGCTTCACCCTGCTGGAGATCCTGGTCGCATTCGTCATGCTGGCGCTGGTCGGCGGTGCCCTGCTGCAACTGTTCCAGGGCGGGCTGCGCAACATGACCCACAGCGACGACTATGCGCGAGCAGCGCTGATGGCGGAAAGCACGCTGTCCCGCTTGCGCGCCGAGGCGGACCTGGAGCCGGGGCGACAAAGCGGCGAGCCGGCGCGGGGGTTTCGCTACGAGGTCATCCTCTCGCCCTATCTGGACCAGGGCGAACCCGTGCCAGACCTGCTGCAGGCCGACCTGACCATCCAATGGGGTGGTGGGGAACAGCCCCGTCGCTACCAAGTGCGCAGTTTGTTACTGCCCCGGGGCAGCCGATGAAGCGACAACATGGCTTCACTCTGCTGGAGATGCTGCTCGCCATCAGCCTGCTGGTGTTGCTGGCCGGATTGGCATACGGCACCTTGCGACTGGGTGTGCGGGGCTGGGAATCCGCCAGCGCCCGCGCCGACCAGGATGACGCGCTACGGGTCGGCTGGCCCATCCTGCACGACAGCCTCACCGCCGCACTGCCGCAGCCCCACGACCACGGCCGCGCGATCCGCTTCGATGGTGACGGGCAGGAACTGACCTGGGTCGGCGAACTACCGGGGCAATTCGCCGCCGGTCCGCGTCTGCTCACCCTGACCGCCACGTCCGGCGGGCGTGGCGGCGGCACCCGGCTGGTGCTGCGCAGCCGCCCTGTCGGCAGCACCGACGACGACACGGATGCCCGCCAAGCAGTGCTGGTGGATCGCCTCGAACAGCTGAGTATCCGCTATCGCGGCAACGGGCCGGCCGCCACCGGCTGGCAGGAACACTGGCGTGGCCGCAGCCAACTGCCCCAGCTGATTCGCATCGACATCAAACCGACCGGACAACCGCCCTGGCCGACCCTGATCGCCGCCCCGTACCTGGCCGACGCCTTGGCCCCGACCGACGTCGGCCTGCAAGTGCCCCCGGAGGCCGATCAATGATCGCCCGGCGCCGCGCCCACGGTTTCGCACTGGTGTTGGTCCTGTGGGTGCTGGTGCTGTTGACCAGCATTGCCCTGGCCTTCTCGCTGCATGTGCGCACCGACACCCGTGCCGCCAGCGGCCTCACCGAGCAGGTTCGCCTGCGCGCCGCCGCCGATGCCGCCATTGCGCGCGGTATTGCCCGGCTACTGGATAGCCAGCGCAATCGGACTGCCATCCAATGGGGTATCGCTTACGAAATGCCCTGGCCGGATGCTACTCTGCGCATCACCATGGCTTCCGAATCCGCAAAGATCGATATCAACTACGCCCCGCGTCCGTTGCTCATCGGCCTGTTCCAGCAGGTACTGACGGACGCCCCCGCGGATCAACTGGCCGACGCCCTGATGGACTGGCGGGATCGCGACGACCGCCGCTCACCGCAGGGAGCGGAAGCCGCCGACTACCGAGCTGCCGGCCGCAAGGCCATGCCCAGCAATCGCACCTTCGCCAGCGTTGGCGAACTGGCCCAGGTCATGGGGTTCACGGCGGAACGCCTGGCCGCCATCCTCCCCTACGTTACGGTGTATGCCCGCCGACCGCGCATCGACCCGTACAGCGCAGACGCCACGGTGCTGGCCGCGGTGCCGGGCCTGGACATGGCGCTGGCGGAATCCTTCGTCGCCTATCGCGACGAACAGCAGGCCGCCGGCGAACCGGTGCGCCTGGACAGGCTGGGCGCCGGTGTCCGCTACCTGGAACGGCGCCCGGTACCCGGCGCGGTGCGCCTACACGCCGAGGCCCGTAGTCCGGGCGGTCGGACCCTGCACCGTGAAGCGGTGGTCCGCGCCGGCGGCGCGCGCGGACTGCGCTACCATATCCTGGACTGGCGCCAGACCACACCGGAGGCCCGCTGATGGATGTCGCCGGCTTCCTACGCTGGTGGCGTGATCAACTGGCCGATTGGATACCCGAACGCCTGCGCAACGCCCTGACCGGCCAAGGCAACACCCTGCTGATTGCGCCGGACGACCACGGTTGGCGTGCCTGGAGGATACGGGGCGACAAGCGGATCCCACTCGACGAGGCCGCTGCGGCCGACGACAAGTCCAGGCCCGCGCGGATTGATCTGGCGGTGCCCCCCGGCCGGTATCTGGCCCGCACCGTGGACCTGCCCATCGCCGCGGCCGACGACCTGAACCAGGCCGTCGGTTACCAAATCGATACCCTTACCCCCTTCAAGCGCGATCAAGTCTGGCTGTTCTGCGGCGAACAACAACGCCTGCCGGACGGAAAACGGCTACGGGCCTGGCTGGTGGCGGTGCCACGACGCCTGGGCAGCGCGTTCACGGGACTGGATCTTGCCGTCGACCCGGCGTCGCTGCGCGGCCCACGTGCGCTGCCGGACGACAACGCGCCGGTCACCTTGGCGTTCCGACCCGCCGGTGGGAACGGGCGTATCTCAATGGGCTGGCTGCTGGTGGGCCTGAACCTGCTCGCCCTGGTGCTTGCCATCAGCCTGCATCTGGACAACCGCGAAGCCGAGTTCGCCGCACTGAAGCAGCAAGCGCGTCAGCTGCAACCGGCGGCCACCGCTGCCGCCGATCTGGATCGCCAGGTGCAGACCCTGCAACACCAACTCGATGCCTTGCAGGCCCGCCATGATGCCCATCTGCCACGGGTGGCGGTGCTGGACGACGTCACCCAGCGTCTGGATGATCAGACCTGGGGGCACCGTCTGGAGCTGCGCCAGCAACAATTGCGCCTGCAGGGCAGCTCGACCAATGCCTCCGCGCTGATCGGCCAGTTGGATGCGTCGCCGCTGATCGACGACGTGCGCTTCGAGGCCTCACTGACCCGCGACCCGGCCGGTGGCGAACGCTTCAACCTGACCGGCAGACTGGTGACCGCCCCGCCCGCAGCCACGGAGCCGTCGCCATGAGTCAACTGCCGACGGGTACCCGTGGTCGCTGGGTGGCGCTGGGCCTGCTGGTCATTGTGCTGGTACTGGCCTGGCAGATCACCCTCGCGCCGCTGTGGGCGCGCTATCAGACCTTGGCGCCGCGTATCGCCGAACAGCAGGCCCAGGTACAACGCTACCAGCGGCTGGCTGCCCGGGCGCCGCAACTGAAAGCCCGCCTGGACATGCTGCGCAACGACCCGCGTTTCACCACCTATCTGGTGAGCGGCGCCAGCGGCGCACTGGCCGCCGCGTCCTTGCAACAACGCCTCCAGGAACTGGCCCAGGCGCAACGGGGGAATGTACTGAGCACTCGTGTGGGCAAGCCCGAGGCGGACGGCGACTTCGAACTGGTCACCCTGAACGCCCGCTTGCAGATCGATCTGCCCGGGTTGCAGGCATTGTTGTTCAACCTGGAAACCCAGCCACCATATCTGCTGGTGCGCAATCTGCACGTGTATCGTCAACTGGGCCGTCGCAACACTGCCGCCAGCGATCAACTGGACGTACAGCTGGACATCGACGGCCTGCGCCTGGCCGGGGAGCAGAACGGTGAGTAGTCCGCTGCACGCCATCGGTCTGGGGTTGCTGTTGCTGACCCTTGGGTGGGCCGGGTGGGAGCTGGCCTGGTCCCCCGCGCCGCTGCCTGCGCCTGAGGTGGACACCCTGCCGGACGTCGGTCCGGCACCGGACACGTCCCGGCTGACCCGGCCACTCAGCGACTACGGCACCACTCTTGCGCGACCGCTGTTCTACGCCGGCCGGACCACGCCTTCACAGGCCACCGAATCCGCACCAGGCACCCCGCAAACCACCAGCGCGCCCACGCCGGCCAACAATGTGCCGCGTTTGTCGCTCAGCGCCGTCATCGTCGAACAGGGCGAACGCAGCGCCCTGCTGGTGGCTCCCGGCCAGGCCACCAGTACCCGCCTGAAGGTGGGCGACGAGCTGGCCGGCTGGCGACTGATCCGGGTCGACGACGACAGCGTGACAATCTCCGCCAACGGGCGGGAGCAGGTATTGCCGCTGCGGGACTTTGGCGCCGCCCCGCCGCCGCCTCAAAGCAACACGCCGCCTCAGCGCAATATCAATGTCGCGCCACGGCCGCCGAGTGGCTTCCGCGGCCTGGGCCGTACAAGATAGCTGGCAACCCGTGAAGTCGCGACCGTCACAAGACGCTTGCAGCGTCCATAACAACTGGCCAAGGACAGCGACCGTCCCATGAACATGACTATCCGTTACCCAGGGCCGCGCCGTGTGCCGCTGCTGCTCATATCCGCGCTCGCCAGCGTACTGGCCGGCTGTGCCACCAACCAGCCGACCCTGCCCGATGCCTGGGACCGTCTGGAACCGGGGCAGCTGGATGTGAAGGCACCGGTGAACGCCTCCGCAGTCCCGCCCAGCGACACCGACCAGCCGCGGCCGGACAACAGTTTCTACGCGCCCGGCAGCGGCCGGCTGATCGCACCGGCGCCACCGGCGGCCCAGGCCCAGGACACCGGCGGCGACATCAAGCTGAACTTCCAGAACGCCAATATCCTGGAGGTCACCAAGGTCATCCTGGGCGACATGCTGGCCGTCAACTACGTGGTCGATCCCCGTGTGCAGGGCTCGGTGACGTTGCAGACCAGTAGCCCATTGACCCGCGACGACCTGTTGCCGACCCTGGAAATGCTGCTACGCATGAACGGCGCCGCCCTGGTCGGTGACGGCCAGCTGTACCGCGTAGTGCCGTTGGCGACCGCCGCCAGTGACGTGGCCGCTCCCCAGCTGGGGGATTCCAGCCTGCCGCTGCCCCAGGGCTACAGCGTGCGCTTGGTGCCCCTCAAGTACATCGGCGCCGAGGAGATGGCGCAGATTCTCGATCCCTTCACCGCCGGTAACAAGCAGGTGCTGCGGGTCGACACCCAGCGCAACCTGCTGATCCTGGCCGGCAGTGGCGATGAGATGGGGCGTCTGCTGGAGACCATCCGTATCTTCGACGTGGACCGCTTGGCGGGCATGTCGGTGGCACTGTTCACACCCGAGTTCGTGGACGCGAAGACCCTGCACGACGAGCTGGCGAAACTGTTGGCCGACAAGGAGCACGGCCTGTTGCGCGGCGTGGTGCGCTTCGAGGTCATCGAACGTTTGAACGGACTGATGGTGGTCACCCCACGCCCCGAGCAACTGGCCCAGGTGCAGCGCTGGGTGCAGCGACTCGACCGTGACAGTGGCGGCGCCGGCCAGCGGCTATTCTTCTACCGGGTGCACAACGGCAAGGCCACGGATCTGGCCGAGGTGCTGAACCAGTTGTTTGAAGGCGATGCCTCGGCGCCCCCGGCGGAACTCGCTCCCGGACTGACCCGCGCGCAAGCCAGCAGCAAACCGCAGCCGGCCGAAGGGGAGCCTCCCGCACCGCCCACACCCGCCGAGGCTAAACCCGTGGCGTCCGCCGGTGGCACCACTGAAGGCCTGGCCATCAGTCAGCACGCCCGGGTCAAGGTCATCGCGGATGAACCCAACAACGCGCTGCTGATCCTGGCCAGCGGCGGTGAATATCGCCAGATACTGGCGGCACTGAAACAGTTGGACGCGGTGCCCCTGCAGGTGTTGATCGAGGTCACCATCGCCGAGGTATCCCTGACCAATAACCTGGAATACGGCGTCGAGTGGTTCTTCAAGAACAAGCTGGGTGAATTCAACGGCGTCGGCACCCTGGACTTCGGCGCCGCCGGCATCACCGGCGTACTGCCCGGCTTCACCTATGCGCTCACCAAGGGCGCTACGGTGCATGGCGTACTGAGCCTGCTGGACAAGGAAAGCAGCATCAGCATCATCTCGTCGCCCTCGTTGTTGGTACTGAACAACCATGAAGCCCGCATCCAGGTCGGCGACGAGATCTCCATCAAGACCGCCGAACAAGCCTCCGTCATCACCGGCAACAACACCGCCCTGACCAGCACCTTCGAACGTCGCGAAACCGGCGTCACGCTGCTGGTCAAACCCAGGGTCAATCCCGGTGGTCTGGTGATCATGGAAGTGGAACAAGAGGTCAGTAACGTCGCACAGGCGGACGGCCGCTCCGACACGCCGCGCATCCAGCAACGCAAGATAAAAAGCAGCGTCGCGGTGCAGAGCGGCGACTCGGTGATCCTGGGCGGGCTGATCAAGGACAACCGTGACCGCTCGGAGGCGGGCATCCCCATCGCCCACAAGGTACCCATCCTCGGCAGCCTGTTCGGCACCAAGGCCAAGAACGCCGACCGTACCGAACTGCTGGTATTGATCACCCCGCGGGCCATCACTGATCGCGGCGTGGCCTTGCAGGTCACCGACGAATTCCGTCGCAAGCTCAATCACCTGGTGCCGAAACCGCAGCAACTGCCGGCGGCACATACCGCGACGGAACCGAGTCGCTCGGCAAACCCATAGCGCCAGTCAAAACTGCGCGTCTGCACACTGGTTACCGTCCGCATTACTGCAATACTGCCGGCACGCAGCGACACCGCGTCGCTATCGGACAACCCCTAAGGATGGCACCATGAGCAAGACGTTTCACCGCGCCGCATTGGCGGCCGGCCTGCTGGCAACCGCAACCGGCATCGCGCTGGCCGCACCGGGTCATGACGGCGACCACCATGACAATCACGCCGCTCCTACTACCGACATGGCCGACCATGGCGGCCATGTCCATAGCAGCTGGCCCGAGCCACCGGCGGACTTCGCCGCCAAGACCTGGAGCGGCTGGAACGACCCGCAGGCTGCTGCCCGCGGCGAGCGCATCTACCAACAGAACTGCGCTTACTGCCACGGCGCCGGCGGAAAAGGTGACGGGGTCATGGCGCCCCGTCTGGCCCACGGCCCGGCGGATCTGACCAACAATTTCCATACCGCGCCGGGCAAGGGTGACGGTTACCTGTTCTGGCGAGTCACCGAAGGGGCTCGCGTGGAGCCCTTCCGCAGCCAGGACTCTTCCATGCCGGCGTTCGAAACCAGCCTCAGCGAACAACAACGCTGGGATGTGCTGACCTATGTGCACCAGGCGTTTCACGGCGGGTTCCCACAGCATGCCGGGCATCATGAAAAGCCCGAACCGCGCGACGCCGGCCACCACGACCACAGCGGTCACGCCCACTGAGGCCGCCCCGACCCGCCATGAAAAATCCCGCTTGCGGGGGATTTTTTTGTCTTATGCCGGGGCCGCCGCTTTGGCTGTCTGATCCGTCAGCGTGGCATCCGGCGCATGCTTCATCACCTACGCGATACCGCCGTCGCGGGACGACTCCTGACCGTATTGTTCGCTGCTGCCGATCACTTGGCCGTTGCTCGCCTTCAGCCGAAAGCGAAACTCACCTGCCTTGTCATTATATAGCTCGCAGATTCCAGCCATATGTCTTGCTCCTTGCGGGTTGTGCCAGCGGATCCGAGGACCCGACGCTGAGGGAGACGGGAATCGCCGGGCTTTCTGGCATTTGACGGGCCTGTACCGAATTCTGTGTGTGAGCCGGTTGATGAAATCAGTTGTCCAGGGTAAAGCGCTCCCCGAATTGTATCGCCAGTTGGGCCTTGGCGGCCTGCCATTCCCGCGCTGGTCGCTTCCACTTCGCCTCGATCTGCCGCAGTGACAGGTAGATCAATTTGATTGCTGCGTCGTCGCTGGGGAAGTGC
>JASBTJ010000001.1 GCA_030148485.1 Gammaproteobacteria bacterium
CCGAGCAGCGCAGCATTGTGCTCGCGCCCCTCCCGCAGCTTATCGATCAGTTCATCATCAATCGTGGGTTTGCTACGTCTTGCCATGGGATCCTCCTCGGATCACTATCATGGCCCAGCACACAGAATTTTTTACAGCCTCGCTGCGGGATCTCGTCATTGATCGCCCGAATCAGGCCTGGGCGAGCGACGTGACGTATATCCCAATGGCCCGGGGATTCGTGTACCTGGTCGCCATCATGGATTGGAATTCGCGCAAGGTGCTGTCGTGGCGCGTGTCCAACACGCTCGATGCCAGCTTCTGCGTTGAGGCCCTGGAGGAGGCCATCGAGACCCATGGTGCCCCGGATATCTTCAATACCGACCAGGGCAGCCAATTCACCAGCGAGGACTTCACCGGCGTCCTCAAGCGGCACGGTATCCGCATCAGCATGGATGGCAAAGGCCGGTGGGTCGACAATGTTTTCGTCGAGCGCCTGTGGCGCAGTGTGAAGTACGAGGATGTCTACCTGAAGGCCTATGACAGCATCGCCGCTGCACGGCGCTCACTGGGCCGGTATTTCGCCTTTTACAACACGGAACGACGACACCAATCGCTTGACCGGCGCACGCCGGACAGCGTGTACTACGAATCCGCTGCCAGGCTGGCGGCCTGACCTGAGGATGCACTTATCGTGCTGTCCAATTTTCGGGGTCCATTTCTCTCGGACTTACCGTGAACAACCTACTGGGTTTACACACCCTTCTGTTTTCGAGTACGGTGCCACGCTGCGCTTCAGGTGTCCCTTGGGTTGCCACTCAAGGGGTGAAACGGGAAGCCGGTGCGTGCGTGACAGTCTGTCACTGCACAATTCCGGCACTGCCCCCGCAACGGTAAGTGAGTAATAAACGGATCAGCGCGCCACTGCGTTTACACGTGGGAAGGCGATCCGCCCGCGTCTTTAACCAGACCGCCTCACAAGTCCGGAGACCGGCCTGATGCCTTTGGTCGACATTGCGGAGGGCGATGTGGCGGGTAAACAGGCTGATCTGTTTCCGTGTGTTTTTCCTCCGCGGTGTCCTTGTGTCACACCGATTGGCGTGCGGGTGAGTGCGCCAGGGGAAAACCTGAAATGAACAAACGCTGTCTGCCCGCGGCGGCCTTGCTGCTGGGCGCTCACTCGGCTATTGCCACCGAACTCGAACCCCTTGTCGTCACGGCGACCCGTACCGCCCAGACGGCCGATGACACGCTGTCGTCGGTAACCGTCATTACCCGAAAGGACATCGAACGCCAGCAGGCACGGTCCGTCCAGGACCTGTTGCGTGGCGTGCCAGGCGTAGATGTGGTCAACAATGGCGGCGCCGGCAAGGCCAGTTCGCTGTTCCTGCGCGGCACCGAGTCCGATCACGTGTTGGTGCTCATCGATGGGGTCAAGACCGGCTCAGCCACCCTGGGCACCACCGCCTTTCAACATATCCCCGTCGAGCAGATCGACCGTATCGAGATCGTGCGCGGACCGCGTTCCAGCCTGTACGGTTCCGAGGCCATCGGCGGCGTGATCCAGATATTCACGCGCAAGGGTGGCGGTACGCTCACGCCCTTTTTCAGCCTGGGGGGCGGCCGTTACGGCACACTGGATGCGTCCGCCGGGCTGTCCGGCGGTGGCGACCGCGGCTGGTTCAGCGCCAGCGTCAGCGCCGCCAGTACGGACGGATTCAACGCCTGTGACGGCAAGCCTTCGCCAGGCGGTGCCGGATGCTACACCGTGGAACCGGACAAGGACGGCTACGACAACCGCTCGGCGAGCCTGCGGGGCGGCTACCGCTTCGCCAGCGGGATTGCGCTCGATCTCCATGCGCTGTACGCCAAGGGCAAGACCGAATTCGACGGCAGCTATGTCAATGAAGCCGAGTCGGTACAGCAGGTACTGGGCGGTTCCCTGCAGCTCGACCCGCTGGACATGTGGCACCTGACCCTGGCCGCCGGCCGCAGCTGGGACGATTCGGACAACTTTCTGAACGGCACGTTCATGAGCCGCTTTCGTACCGAACGGGATACCGTCACCCTGCAGAACGATTTTGCCGTCGCCGACGACCACTTGCTGACCGTTGGCGCGGACTACCAGGACGACCGGGTCAGCGGCACCACCGCCTACGCGGTGGACTCGCGCGACAACCTGGGGGTATTTACCCAGTATCAAGGCTGGCTCGGCGCCCATGACCTGCAGTTGTCCATGCGCCGCGACGACAATCAACAATTCGGTAAGCACACCACCGGAGGCGCGGCCTGGGGCTACGCCTGGAATCCGGATTTGCGACTGACCGCATCCTACGGCACCGCCTTCAAGGCCCCCACCTTCAACGAGCTGTACTACCCCGGCTACGGCAACCCGGGGCTCAGTCCGGAAAAATCGCGCAGCCTGGAGCTGGGGCTTGCGGGGAAAACCGGCTGGGGCCGTTGGTCGCTGAATGTGTATCAGACCCGGGTCGACGATCTGATCGCCTTTGATGCCAGTACCTTCGCCCCCGGCAACATCGATCAGGCCCGTATCCGCGGCTTGGAAGCGGTGCTGGGCACCCGAGTCGGCCAGTGGGAGCTGAATACCAATCTGACACTGCTCGATCCGCAGAACCGCTCTGCCGGCGCAAACAACGGCAACGTGCTGCCGCGCCGGGCCAGACAGTCCTTTCGCCTGGACGCCGATCGCGACTTCGGACGTTACCGCCTGGGCGCGACCGTGTTGGCGGCGGGCAAGCGTTACGACGATCTAGCCAACACACGTGAGCTGGCCGGGTACGCAACCGTGGATCTACGAGCCGAATACTCGATGGACAAGGACTGGCGCCTGCAAGCCCGCGTCGAGAATCTGTTCGACAAGGACTACGAGACCGCCGCGTACTTCAATCAACCGGGACGGAGCCTGTACCTGACCCTGCGTTATCAACCCCGATAACCCGGCAACCGACCGTCAGACACCTTCCAAGGAGTTCGCCATGCTGATGCTTTCGATACGCAGTCAAATCCTTATCGGCGCCGTGTTGGCCGTATTGCTGATCGCCACCCGCGGTCAACATTTCGCCTCGCTGCATAGTCTGCCCGGCGCCTCCTGGGCGGTGTTCTTTCTGGCCGGCGTGTACCTGCGCCCCCGATGGGTGTTACCGGCCCTGCTGGCGTTTGTCTGGGGATTGGACTTTGCCCCGTATCTGCTCAGTGGTGCCAGTCTCACCGAGATCGTCGGTGGCGGTCAGGCCTTTTGTCTGACCCCGAGTTACTTTTTTCTGCTGCCGGCCTACGGCACGCTGTGGTTCGCCGGCCGTTGGTACGCGCAGCGGTACTGTTTTGCATGGCGCACGCTGCTGCCCTTGTCCGCCGCGCTCCTGCTGGGTGCCGCGTTCTGCGGACTGTTGTCCAGCGGCGGTTTCTACTTCTTCTCCGGGCGTTTCGCCGAGCCGACCCTCGGCGAGTTCGCGGCTCGCCTGACCACCTATTTCCCACGCTATTTGCAGTCGCTGGCGTTCTACGTCGGCATGGCTGCCGTGGTGCATGGGCTATTCGGTCTGCTTCGCGTTCAGCACACCGGGCACAAGGCCACCCCGACACCATGAGCGGCAACGACAACGATCAAGGCAAACGCCACCAGTCGCGCATGCAGCGTAAGAAGTCGGTGGTGGATGCTGCCATCGAACGGGCCGACCGTGACCAGGGCCTGCTGCTGGTGCTCACCGGCAACGGCAAGGGGAAATCCTCCTCCGCCTTCGGCATGGTGGCCCGGGCACTCGGACACGGCATGAAGGTCGGCGTGGCGCAGTTCATCAAAGGACGTAGCGATACCGGTGAGGAAGCCTTCTTCCGTCGCCAAGCCGACGTCACCTGGCACGTGCTCGGTGAAGGTTTCACCTGGGAAACGCAGAATCTGGCGCGTGATACCGAGACCGCACAACGCGGCTGGGCGGTGGCGCGGGAGATGCTGCGCGACCCGTCCCTGGGGCTGGTGGTGCTCGACGAACTCACCTACCCCATCAAATACGGCTGGCTGGACATTCGTGCCGTCCTCGACGACCTGGCGGCCCGCCCTCCCATGCAACACGTGGTGATCACCGGCCGGGCCGCACCCGATGCCCTGTGCGCGGCAGCCGACACCGTTACCGGGCTGGATGACTTCAAACATGCCTTTCGCGCCGGGATTCGGGCACAGCCCGGGGTGGATTTGTGACGACCCGTCGCTGCCCGGCACTGTTCGTCAGCGCGGCGGCGTCCGGTCAGGGCAAGACCACGATCACCGCGGCGTTGGCCCGCTGGCATCGCAACCGGGGCCGGCAGGTGCGCGTATTCAAGACCGGGCCTGACTTTCTCGATCCGATGATTCTGGAACAGGCGTCTGGTAACCCCGTCCAACAACTCGACCTGTGGATGGGCGGCGAAGCCCACTGCCGCCACCAGTTGTACGATGCCGCCGGTGACGCCGACCTGATCCTGGTGGAAGGTGTCATGGGCCTGTACGACGGCAAGCCCTGCAGTGCCGATCTCGCCGCCCGGTTCGGGATCCCGGTGCTGGCAGTGATCGACTCCGCCGCCATGGCCCAGACCTTCGGCGCCGTGGCGCAGGGCCTGGCCGGCTACCGCGAGGCACTGCCATTCGCCGGGGTGTTTGCCAACCGGGTCGCCAGCGAGCGCCACGCGAACATGCTGGTGGGGAGCCTGCCTGCAACGCTTCCCTTGCACGGCTGGCTGCCCGGCAACCCCGAGCTGACACTGCCCGAACGGCATCTTGGTCTGGTGCAGGCTGCTGAGGTCGGTGACCTTGACAGGCGAATCGAGCAGGCCGCCGCTGCGCTGCAAGGCATGGCCCCGGCGTTACCCGCGCCGGTCGAGTTCGCCGTGGCGGCGCCGATCAGCGACACGCCACTGTTGGTGGGCAAGAGGATCGCGGTAGCAAAGGACGCGGCATTCTCGTTCATCTACCGCGCCAATCTCGACGTATTGCGCACCCTCGGCGCGGAGCTGGTGTTCTTCTCGCCCCTTGCCGACGATGCCGTGCCGCCAGCGGACGCGCTCTACCTCCCCGGCGGCTATCCTGAGCTGCATCTCGATCGACTCGCGGCCAATGAAGCCATGCGGCAGGCCATACGTTCCTTTCACGCCCAGCGACGCCCCATCGTTGCCGAGTGTGGCGGCATGTTGTACCTGCTCGAGTCCCTTGCCGACACCACCGGCAAGCAGGCGACCATGACCGGGCTGCTCTCGGGTCATGCGGCGATGCAGCCGCGACTCACCGCACTGGCATTGCAGTCCGCAGGGCTGCCGGAAGGCACGCTACGCGGCCACACCTTCCATCACTCGTGTCTCGAAACCACGGTGGCGCCCATAGCCCGGGGCAATTGCCCGAACGGCGGCAGGACGGCCGAGGCGGTGTACCGGGACGGGCGACTGACGGCGTCCTATATCCATTGGTACTTCCCTTCCAATCCCCAGGCCGCGGCCGAGTTGTTTCTACCATGAGCGACACCACGACGTCGTTCACCGACGACGAGAGCAAGGCGGTGTACCGGGTCATCGCCGAGCGGCGCGATATGCGTCATTTTCTCCCCGATCCGGTGGACCCCGCCGTCCTGGAACGCATACTGCGCGCCGCCCACCAGGCGCCGTCGGTGGGGCTGATGCAACCCTGGCGCTTGATCCGCGTCACGGACCGGGACCTACGGGAACAAATTGCGTCGCTGGTCGCCGTGGAACGTGATGCCACGGCCACAGCGCTGGGCGACCGCGCGGCGGAGTTTCTGCGTCTCAAGGTGGAGGGCGTGCGCGACTGCGCGGAATTGCTGGTGGCGGTGCTCGCGCCCGATGACGGCACGGTGTTCGGCCGGCGCACCCTGCCGGACATGGACCTCGCCTCGGTGGCCTGCGCGATCCAGAACCTGTGGCTGGCTGCCCGCGCCGAGGAGTTGGGGCTGGGCTGGGTATCCATGTTCGATCCGAGCGCTCTGGCCAAGCTGCTCGCCGTGCCCGAAGGCGCCAAGCCCATCGCCGTGCTGTGCCTGGGGCACGTGACGGCGTTTTATCCTGAACCGATGTTGACGCAGGAAAACTGGCGCCGGGGCCGCCCCTGGCAAGCCTTGGTCTTCCGTGATGTATGGGGCAATCCGGAGATCGATCCGTGACGCATATCCCGCTCACTGCTGCCCGGCGACCGTACGCCGGCACCCGAACAGGAACAGGACGCCAATGACCACCATGGCGCTGTCGGCCTTGCTTGCCGTTTTGTTGGACCGTTGGCTGGGCGAGCCCCGGCGCTGGCATCCGCTGGTCGGCTTCGGCATGTTGGCGGAGCGCTTGGAACAGCGACTTTACGGTGTCCCCACCGTCACGCCACAGACCCGTCGACGACGCGGCGTCCTGGCGCTGCTACTGCTATTGGTGCCCGTCACCGCGGTGGCAACCGTGCTCAGCATCCTGCCCTTCATTGGCACCTTGAGCGGGGTACTGATGCTGTATGCCGCCATCGGCCACCAGAGTCTGCACGATCACGCGCGGCCCATCGCAGATGCCCTGCGTCATGGCGACGAGGATCACGCACGGCGCCTGGCGGCCCGCTTGGTAAGCCGAGATTCGGCCGCACTGGACGTGTCCGCCGCCACCGCCGAGTCGGTATTGGAGAACGGTAATGACGGGGTATTCGGCGCCTTGTTCTGGTTCGCCATCGCCGGCGGCCCTGGTGCCGTGCTCTACCGGATGATCAACACACTGGACGCCATGTGGGGCTATCGCAATGCACGCTACCGGCATTTCGGCTGGGCCGCCGCACGCCTGGACGATGTGTTCAATTACGTCCCGGCACTGCTCACCGCGCTCACCTACGCCATCCTGGGAAACACCCAACAGGCATTGCACTGCTGGCGCAGTCAGGCGCCGGCCTGGGACAGCCCCAACGCCGGGCCGGTGATGGCCGCCGGCGCCGGCGCGCTGGGCCTAAGTCTGGGCGGACCGGCCCGCTACCAGGGGGTGTGGCATCAGCGCCCCGCGCTGGGCGTTGGACGCCGGCCGGACATCGACGATATCGAACGCGCGCTGTGGCTGGTGCGACGGAGTGTATGGCTGTGGTTGGGGGTATTCGTGATCATTGCCGGACTGGCCTATGTCTGACCGCCACATCGATCACCTGAGCCACCACCCGTCGGGCGACCGCCGGGAAGTAACGACCGATCTTATGCTGCACCACGGCGGCCGCTTGCACGAAGTAGCAAATCGATACGGCATCCCAGTCGCCGACTGGCTGGACCTGTCCACCGGCATCAATCCGAACGGCTGGCCGGTTCCCGCTGTTCCGCCGAACCTGTGGTCACGGCTGCCGCAGGATGACGATGAGCTGGAACAATGTGCGCAGGATTATTACGCCGCCGAGCAGGTGCTTCCCGTGGCCGGTTCCCAGGCGGCCATTCTGGCATTACCACGGCTACGCCCGGCCTGCCGCGTGGCGGTGCTCGATCCCGGCTATGCCGAACACGCACATGCCTGGCGGCGTGAGGGCCATACAGTCAGCGCCGTCACGGCCGAGCAGGTCGACGATGCCGTACGCAATGCCGACGTCCTGGTGTTGATCCACCCCAACAACCCCACCGGCGAGCGCTTTTCCGTGCAGCAGCTGCTCGCTTGGCACCAGCGCCTGGCCGCGCACGGCGGTTGGTTGCTGGTGGACGAGGCCTTCATGGACATCACACCCGAGCACAGCCTATGCCCCTACAGCACCCGGGAAGGCCTCATCGTGCTGCGGTCGTTGGGCAAGTTCTTTGGTCTGGCCGGGGCCCGGGTCGGCTTCGTCTGCGGCAATCCCGCCTTGCTCGGCCGCCTACGTGCGCTGCTAGGCCCCTGGACAGTGAGCGGGCCGGCCCGCTGGATCGCCGCCGCCGCACTGCAGGATGCTCATTGGCAAGCCACTGCGCGTCGGCACCTGAAGGCAGCGGGGACGACGCTGAACGCCTTGCTGAGCCGACACGGGCTGTTCCCGGCAGGCGATTGCGCCTTATTTCAGTGGGTACGTATGCACAGCGCGGCAGAACTGCATGCAACCCTGGCGCGGCAGGGTATTCTCACCCGGCTGTTCAGCGCGCCGGGCAGTTTGCGTTTCGGTCTGCCCGGCAACGACCAGGACTGGGGTCGACTGGACAACGCCCTGCATGCCGCCCTGTCGTCACCATCCGCCGGGGTGCTGCCGTGAGCGCCGCGACCCTCATGGTACAGGGCACCACCTCGGATGCCGGCAAGAGTCTGCTGGTGACCGCCATGTGTCGCTGGCTGGCCCGCCAAGGCGTACCGGTCGCGCCGTTCAAACCGCAGAATATGGCACTGAACAGCGCCGTCACGGCCGACGGTGGTGAGATCGGCCGCGCTCAAGCGGTCCAAGCCCATGCCTGCGGTCTCGCACCGCACACCGATATGAATCCCGTGCTGCTCAAGCCCAACACGGATACCGGCGCCCAGGTGATCATCCAGGGGCGTGCGCTGACCAGCATGGACGCACGGGATTATCACGACTACAAGGGCGTCGCCCGCCAAGCCGTCCTGGCGTCGTTCCACCGCCTGGCAAGCCGGTACAAGGCCATCATCGTAGAGGGCGCCGGGTCACCGGCCGAGATCAATCTGCGCCACAACGACATCGCCAACATGGGATTCGCCGAAGCGGTCGACTGTCCGGTGATTCTGGTTGCCGACATCGACCGGGGCGGCGTGTTTGCGCATCTGGTGGGCACCCTGGCGCTGCTCAGTGCCAGCGAACAGGCCCGTGTGGTCGGCTTTGTCATCAACCGCTTTCGTGGCGACATCAGTCTGCTGCAGCCGGGCCTGGACTGGCTGGAACGCGAAACCGGCAAGCCGGTGCTGGGCGTGCTGCCCTACTTGCACGGTCTGCACCTGGAGGCCGAAGACGCACTACCGCGCACCGCGGCCACCGCCGGGCGGGACGCGGCGTTACAGGTCATCGTCCCGGCACTGCCACGCATCAGCAACCACACCGATCTCGATCCGCTGCGCCTGCATCCGCAAGTGGACCTGCGCTTCATCGGCCCGGATGAACCCATACCGCCCGCCGACCTGATAGTCCTGCCGGGCTCCAAGAGCGTACGCGCCGACCTCGCCTGGCTACGGGACCAGGGTTGGGACAGCACCATCCAGCGGCACCTGCGCTACGGCGGCAAGCTGATCGGTATCTGTGGCGGCTACCAGATGCTCGGTCGACACGTGCACGATCCCGACGGGGTCGAAGGCGAGGCCGGCAATAGCGGAGGTCTCGGCCTGCTCGATCTGGTCACCACGCTCAAACCCGACAAACAATTGCGCAATGTCTGCGGGACCCTGGCGATCGACGACGCCCCGGTGCACGGCTACGAGATCCATGCCGGCACCACCACCGGGCCCGCGCTGACCCGGCCGGCGGCGCGACTGGAGCATGGCACGGATGGCGCCCTCAGTGCCGACGGCATGATCCTGGGAACCTATCTGCACGGCCTGTTCGAGTCGCCCCGCGCCCGTACCGCCCTGCTGGCCTGGAGCGGTTTGCGCGATGTCCAGAGCGTCGATTACGCAGCACTGCGCGAGGCCGCCATCGAACGCCTGGCAGACGCGGTCGGGACACATCTGGACTGCGCCGCGCTGACACGTCTCCTGGGCCTGCCGGACACTGGAGCAGCGTCATGAAGACCCTGATCCTCGGCGGTGTTCGCTCGGGCAAAAGCCGGCTGGCCGAACGGCTGGCCGTGCAAAGCACCCTGCCCGTGACCTACATCGCCACCGCCACCGGCGACGACGCCGAGATGCGCGCGCGTATCGAGGCGCATCGCGCTGGCCGACCTGCCGACTGGTCGCTGGTGGAAGAACCCCTGGCGCTTGCCGAGACCTTGCGCGCGCATGCCGCGCCGGGCCGCTGTCTGTTGGTCGATTGCCTGACCTTGTGGCTCACCAATCTGCTGAGCGATGTGGAGAATGATCGGCTGGACCGGGCCTGCGCCGCCCTGCTCGAAGCCCTGCCGGCGCTGCCCGGTCGCCTGATTCTGGTGGGCAACGAAACCAATATGGGGGTTACCCCCCTCGGCGAGCTCAGTCGTCGCTACTGCGATACGGCCGGTCGGCTGCATCAGGAACTGGCGCAACGGTGTGACGGCGTGATCCTGACTGTCGCCGGTCTGCCCCTCGTGTTGAAAGGTGATCCTGTTTGAACCTGCCCCCAAACCAAGCCATGACCATCGACTGGTTGACCATCACGCCTGCCAAGCCCGATGGCCGCAGCCGGGACGCTGCCGTCGCGCGCCAGGCCACGCTTACCAAACCGCCCGGCGCCCTGGGACGCCTGGAAACGCTGGCCATCGACCTCGCCGCCCTGCAGGGCACGGAAAGCCCCGCGGTGGACCGCGTGCAGGTCACGCTATTCGCAGGCGATCACGGCGTCGTCGCCGAAGGCGTATCGGCCTTTCCTCAGGCGGTCACCGCCGAGATGGTGAAAAACTTCGCCCGCGGAGGTGCGGCGATCTGCGTGGCAGCGCGTGAACTGGGCGCCGTGCTCGAAGTGATCGATCTCGGTACCGCCACCGATACCGGTCCGCTGCACGGCGTACAGCGATATGGGCTTGGCCCGGGCACCGCCAACTTCACCCGTGAACCCGCCATGAGCGAACACCAGCTGGCCCGCGCACTCGCCGCCGGTCGGCACGCCGCCGAGCGTGCGCGACTGCAAGCCACACAACTGTTCGTCGGCGGCGAGATGGGGATCGGCAACACCACCGCCGCTACGGCCCTGGCCTGCGCCCTGCTTGATGAATCGCCCGCCAGACTTGCCGGGCCCGGCACCGGCCTGGACACCCATGGCGTGGCCCACAAGGCCGAGGTGATCGAGCGCGCGCTGGATCTGCATCGCCCGCACCTGGGTACTCCGGTGGAGATGCTGCGCCGCCTGGGCGGTTTTGAGATCGCCGCGCTGACCGGCAGTTACATCGCCTGCGCCCACGTCGGACTGCCGGTATTGGTGGACGGGTTCATCAGTTCAGTGGCCGCCCTGGCCGCCGCGCGGCTGTGCCCCGGCGCCCGGGACTGGTTCCTGTTCGCCCACGCGTCGGCCGAGCCGGGGCACAGGCTGGTGCTCGATGCCCTTGAAGCACGGCCACTGCTGGATCTGGGCATGCGTCTGGGGGAAGGCAGCGGCGCTGCCGTCTGCGTGCCGCTGCTGCGCATGGCCTGTGCCCTGCACAATGACATGGCGACCTTCACCCAGGCCGGCGTCTCGGAGGGACGGGACTGATGCTGCTGGGCCTGTTACGGCATGGCGAGACCGAAGGCGGACAACGGTTTCGCGGCCACACCGATCACCCGTTGACGCCCAAGGGATTGTCACAGATGTATACCGCCGTTGCCGACAGCGGCCGCTGGGACCGGCTAGTCAGCTCGCCGCTGTCACGCTGCGCGACGTTCGCCAAGGCACTGGCGCGGCAACAGGCGCTGTCCTTGACCTTCGACGACCGGCTGAAGGAGATCCACTTCGGTACATGGGAAGGCCGCTGTGCCGAAGAATTGATGGTCGAGGATCCGGACGCCCTGGCCCGCTTCTGGCAGGACCCGGACACCTATCCGCCACCCCAAGGCGAATCCCTGGGACGCTTTCAGGCACGCGTCCTCGACGCCTGGCGGGATATTCTGCAAACCCAGTCTGGGGAACGGGTCCTGCTGGTCACCCACGGCGGTGTGATTCGTGTGCTGCTCTGCCACACCCGTGGTATCCCGGTCTCGCGCTGGCACGAGTTCGAGGTAGCTCATGGACAGCTGCATCGTGTCCTCGTGGGTAGTACGGATACGCCGCCGCCCGAGCCCATGTGAAACAGCCCCCCGGGACATCGTCATGCTGCAATCGCTGTTGATCGCCGTGCAATTCCTTACCGTGGTCCCGGTGCGCTTGAACACCGCACCCAGCACCTTGGCCGCTGCACGGTCCTTGCTTTACTACCCCCTGGTCGGGCTGTGCATCGGCACGCTGCTTGCCGCTGTCGGGTGGCTGCTCGGTGATACACCGTCACTGCTCGGCGCCGCCGTGCTGCTCGCCGCCTGGGCGGCCATCACCGGCGCCCTGCACCTGGATGGCCTGGCCGACACGGCCGATGCCTGGGTCGGCGGCCACGGCGATCGGGACAAGACACTGAGCATCATGAAGGACCCGTGCAGCGGTCCCGTGGCGGTGGTCACCCTAGTGCTGGTGCTGCTGTTGAAGTTCGCGGCGTTAGCCCAGCTCCTGGCACACGGCGCCTGGAGTCTCATCGTGCTGGCTCCGGTGATCGGTCGCACCGCACCGCTGCCGCTGTTTCTGACCACGCCTTACGTGGGCGGCCAAGGGCTGGGCAGTGCGTTCGCCGCCCGGCTCCCGCGCCGCGCAGTCATCCTCATGCTGGCGGCGACGCTGATCGCGGCCGTGGTGGCACTCGGCATTGCCGCGGCGTGGGTACTGGCCTGCGCCACCGCGGTGTTCGCCGTGCTACGTCGATTGATGCTACGGCGCATCGGCGGGACCACCGGCGACACCGCCGGTGCGTTGATTGAGATCGTGGAAACCGCGGTCCTGCTGACGGCGGCAATGCTGAGCTGAGATCGGCGGACTGCCGGCGAGGGCTCCTGCATGACACCGCACGGTGCCTAACCCGGACGTTGGTCAAACTAAAAACCGCCAGTGGTAACGAACGCTTCGACACGGAAACCCGCCACAGCCGCCAGCGATCCCACTCATTGCGGCATTTGCCGGGGTGACACCGAGCTATGCGCCTTCCCGCAACCGCAACAACCGCTCGCTACGCCAAACGCGCACAATGCGCACCTTGCCCGGATCATGGCGATAGATGACACGGAACGGTGGCAGGATCAGTTCCCTGAGAAACTTCTGGCCGAACTCGGGCACAATGCGGCCCCCGTCAGGATGTTTCTCAAGCATCCCGACCCGTCGAAGGATCTCGGAGACTAGCCGCTCCCCTACGTCGGGAACACCTTGCTCGGCATACCAGATTCGGATCTTCTCCAGGTCAACGACTGCTGACTCAGCAAAGCGGATGCTGATTTTCGCCAAGGGGATTACCCGGAAACCGGCGACCCGAGCCGACGCTTTGCTTCCTCCATGGAAAACTCCCGGCCAGCATCAAGGTCGGCAAGGCCAGCCACCACTGCTCTCATGAATGCCCTTTCCTCCTCAGCGCCTTCATAGTCCGTAACCGATTGCACAACGGCTACCCCGCGCCCACGGCTGGTCAGTAACACTGGTCGGTGTGCCTCGGTTGCATGCCGAACCACTTTGCCCGGATTGACCTTCAAATCAGTCATTGGGACGACATCTTCGGAGAACTTTGTTCGCATAGCACAGCTTCCAATCAGTACGTTTAACTGGTGCGGATTATAGCACTCGATAACAGCTCATTTCCACATAACGACCATATGCTGATAGGCATGCAAACGGCCCTGCGGGCCGTGGGAGGGATGGCGTGCCCGCCGAGCACGCGCTGCGCCAGGGCCTGCGGCCTTGGCTTGTCGAACCCGACCTGTTTGAAAATCGAGGGTTCGAATCCGGCCGTCGGACAAATTAAAAAGTCCCCAGCTGGCGCTGGGGGCGATCGCCAGGGCCCGGTGCGCATGCAAACGGCCCCGCGGGCCGTGGGAGGGATGACGTGCCCGCCGGGCACGCGCTGCGCCAAGGCCTGCGGCCTTGGCTTGTCGAACCCGACCTGTTTGAAAATCGAGGGTTCGAATCCGGCCGTCGGACAAATTAAAAAGCCCCCGGCTGGCGCTGGGGGCTTTTTAATGGTTCATCGTCGAAGTGCGGGGTCTTGAGCCCCCGGAAGTAGGCTCGTAATTTGGTTCCCTATGGCATTAACAGGGAGTCCAGACCATGTTCGACAAACAGACGCTGACCCAGCTTGGCGGCTGGACGGGTTATCGCGTAGCGGGCTTGGAGTATCGTCCGGGTGCAGGCTGGATGGGACGAGGCAAGTTGCTGATTCACCTGGAGCCGAGCGACAAGGGCATGCGCTGCTCGCGCTGCGACACGGTCAGCC
>JASBTJ010000021.1 GCA_030148485.1 Gammaproteobacteria bacterium
ACATCGGCTAAGATGCCGGTAGGACATTGTGGGCTCCTGATTTCCTGAAGTCTCGACAACCTCAGCTTATCAGGGCAGCCCATGGTGTCCGTCCTCTCGGGCCTACGACCTGTGCACTTTGGAGTTGAATCCGCGATCGCCTGGTACTTCAGGACGACTCTTTGGCGAAGAACGTTGCCGCTTCGCGTAAAAAATCTCGTTCCTTCTTCACCCGTGCCAACTCACGCTTGAGCCGCGCGACTTCCTCATCCCGCGGGCTACCTGAGCCCGCAAAGGCCTTGCCAGACGCCTCTTCGGCCTCCCGCTTCCACCGGTTGAGCATGTTCGCATTGATACCGATCTCCAAGGCGACCTGGCGGCAGCTCACGCCCGGTTGACGGGTCAGGGCAACGGCCTTACGCTTGAACTCGGCGCTGTATTTTCTTCGCTTTGACATAGACACTCCTTCGGCACATTGTGCCTCTTTTCTGAAGTGTCCGTGCTAACGGGGTAGAACCCCAAGGCGTTCGCTTCGCTTACTCGGACGCCTGGTACTGCGCGGCTTTTTGCGCATGGGTTCGCCGTTGTCCCGCTAGCGCCTCACTCCGTTGTGGGTGTCGGGTTGTCGGCGTGACCACAATTGGGCTCCCGTCCAATCCCTCGGCCGTCATGTTGCCCGGATGGACCACGCCGGCTGCGCCTGCGTATCCTGCCTAACCGACCACCACCCACCCAGCGGCCCTGCCCATGTCTTGCGATTCCCTTGACGACCTGAACCAACGCCTGCTCCGGTTTGCCCGTGAGCGCGACTGGGAACAGTTCCATTCGCCGAAGAACCTGGCCATGGCGTTGGCCGGCGAAACCGGTGAGCTGTTGGAACACTTTCAATGGCTGACCGAACAGCAGAGCCAGGACGTTGACCCGGACAAGAAAGACGCCATCGCGCTGGAGATGGCGGACATCCTGATATATCTGATCCGGCTGTCCGAAAGGTTGGATATCGATCTGGTGGACGCGGCCTACCGCAAGATCGCCATCAACGCGACGCGCTACCCGCCGGACAAGGTACGTGGCGACGCGCGCCGCTCGGACGAGTATGACGATTGAAGACGCTTGCGGCTGGGGGATTCGAGCCAGCTGCCAATAACCCGGGTCTCGGGCAATTGTGCCCGCACGGCTTGGGCGACCTCATGGCACAGGCCGGGTTCGCCAGGTACTGTCACCCACACCAGTCCCAACTTCAGATTCAGCTCGGCGAACAATACCCGCTCGCCGAATCCGGCCAGGATCGCGCTCAGTTCGGCGCTGACGCGACTGACCACCGGTTCCAACCCACCCCGCAAGCCGGGTAACAGCAGCATCAGATCGCTGACCGGGCGCCCGGCGCTCGCCCGGGTCGGCGCACGTTGATGCAAGGGCCCGCCGGGGCCGAATACCGGTGCTGCGGCCAACACCAGCTTTTGGCTGGAATTTCCCATGAACTGCCCTCCCCTGCGACCAGTCTAGTCAAGCATCGCAAACCCTGTTCGGCATTTAAGTCCTGTCGTGTCGAGCCGCTATACTTTTTATCCGGTCACCCGGGCGCCACTGCCCTGGGTCACTTGGCCGTATTCAGGAGGAACGCCATGGAATCCCAACAACTTGCCGCCCTGGAAAAGGGCTGGTTCAACGACGCACCCTTGGCCATGCTCGCCACCGACCAGAACGGTCGTGTGCGCTGGGCCAATCGTGCCTTGGAAGGCTGCGTCGGCCTACCGGCGTCCCAACTGCTCGGCCATACCCGCGACAGCCTGCCCGCACCGGCACACAAGGTGCTGTTCGGCGCCGACGAACTGATCCACCTGCAAGGCCCGGGGGCTCCGGACCGCTGGTTGAAACAGACGGTGTGTCCCAGCCGCGACGCCCAGGGTAATGCCCTGCAGCTGCACTGCTACGAGGACGTCACCGAACAACGCCGTCTGGCACGGGAAAACGGCCAGTTGCAAGCGGCGCTGGAGGAATTGCAACTGACCGATCCGTTGACCGGGCTACCGAACGAGCGCGCCCTCAGTCAGGCGGTGAATCAGCAGGTGTCGCGCAGCCGACGTTACGGCAACCCGCTCAGTGTCTTGCTGGTGCATTTAGGCGCCAAACCGGACGGCGAGCACGACGAGGCGACCCTGCAAGCCCTGGCGCGGCTGTTGCGCGATCGGCTCCGCTGGGTCGATCAGCTGGGTCGCTGGCGCGGCGACGCCTTTTTGGCGGTGCTGCCGGAAACCGGCGAGGACGACCTGCTGGCGCTGACCCAGAAGATGCGGCAGGGTCTGGCCGAGGTCGCCCAGGCCGACGAACAGCATCCACTGGCCAGCGTGCACCTGGATTTTGGCCAGGCGGTCTGGCAGAAAGGGGACGACGCGCGCACCCTGCTGCGTCGAGCGAGCCAGCATATCGGCGCGCCGGACCTGGCCCGCCTGGGCTGACGCGTGGCGACATCGGTCGGCCCCCAGGCCGATCCGGGGCTTTCCCCGGATCGGCACCGTGTCGCGCACATCACCAAGCGCTTCCTGGCGCTGCGGGATGTGCGCTTGTTTCGTCTGCGCGAACCCCTGTCGGCGCGGCGGCGCGAAGTGCTGGACCTGCTGCCACTGCTGTTCCATCTGAACCACCCTCACCTGCCCGCCTTCCTTGGTGACGACGTGCCCGCCGGCCTGCCGGCCTACCAACCGACCCGCGACACCGCCCAAGCGGCGCGCAAGTTGCTGCGCCACCAGAACCTGGGCGGTCGCGCCAACCAGCGCTTCGAACTACGCGGCCTGTACCTTATGGGCAGTTCCGGAACCCTGGGGCAGACACGCAACTCGGATCTGGACGTGTGGCTGATCCGCGACGACGCCATGAGCGGGCCGGCCCTGGGGCGCCTTAGGCAGAAGGCCGCGGCGATCGAGGCCTGGGCAAGGTCACAGGACACCGAGCTGCATGTGTTCATCATGGACGCAGCCGGTTTTCGCGCCGGCCGCAAGGACGCGATCAGTGACGACAACAGCGGCACCACCCAACACGCGCTGTTGCTGGAAGAATTTTATCGCACCGCGGTGCTGCTGGCCGGACGGCCGCCACTGTGGTGGCTGACCCCGGTCGGCAGCGGCGACGACCACGACCGCCAGGTAACCATGTTGCGCACCCGTATGGGGGTGAATCTGGACGACTGGATCGACTTCGGGCCCTTTGCACAGATCGACGCCGACGAGTTTTTCAGCAGCGCCCACTGGCAGCTCCACAAGGGCATCGCGGCGCCGTACAAATCGGTCCTGAAATTGATGCTCACCGAGGCCTACGCCGCCCAATACCCCAAGGTGCACTGGCTGTGCGATCAGCTCAAACGCGCGGTCCATGGCGATCAGATACTTGATCCCGATCGCCTCGACCCATACCGCATGCTGCTTACCCGGCTCACCGAATACCTGACCGATAAAGGCGAGCCGGACCGGCTGGAGCTGGCGCGCCGCAGCCTGTACATCAAGACCGGCATCCGCCTCAGCGCCACCGCCGTTCACGATTGGCGCTCCAGTCAACTGCACGACCTCAGTCGCAAGTGGGGCTGGGACGAACGCCATTGGCAACTGTTGGACGAGCGGCAGGGCTGGAAGCTGGAAAAGGTGGTGGAGGAACGGGATGCCCTAGTGGCCGAGCTGACCCGCAGCTACCACTTGTTGACCGACTTTGCCCGGCGCAACGGCTCGGACATGGGGCGCAACGGCCGCGAGCTGAGCCTGTTGGGGCGGCGCCTGTACGCAGCGCTGGAACGCCGCCCCGGCAAGGTGGAACTGATCAACCCCGGCATCTCTCGGGACCTGTCCGAACCCAAGCTATGGATATCCCGCCATGCCAGCGGCGGGCACGGGGCGCACTGGCGTCTGTTCCGCGAGCCACCGGGCGTGCTCGGGACCGAGGCCATCCCCCTCAAGGCCACCGGCAATCTGGTGGAGATGCTGACCTGGCTGAAGGTCAACGGCCTGGCCAGCGGCGACACCCAGCTGCAACTGCTGCCGCGCCCGGTGGAGACCAGCACCCCGGAGCACCAGCGCATCCTGCAGACCCTGGCCAAGCACCTGACACCGCCCGACGGGCACGGTCCGCCGATCAGCGCCTTCGGCGACAAGCCGCAGGCGTTGCAATCGCTGGTATTCGTCAATGTCGCGCCACCGCCGAGTCTGGGATTGGGCAGCCTCGACACCCTGGACTCCCTCGACGTCACGGACACCATCCATCAGACCCCGGTGGATACCGTGGAACACCTGGTGGTCACCAGCTGGGGAGAAATCCTGGTACACCAGCATCACGACGGCACCGCGGGACTGCTCGATGCGCTGTGCCGACACCTGAACCTGACCGCCAATGCCACCGCGCCGCTACCGTTGCGGGCGCAGTGCTTCTCGTCCGGCGACGTCCACGCCATCACCCACCGGGTGGGTGAGCTGAGCGAACGCATCGTCAACAGCTTTGCCGAGCTGGGTGACGAGTTGCGTTATCTGTTCGTACTCAAGAACACCTTCTATCTGGTGGAGCGCAGCGAGCGCGGCATGCGCTGGCTGGAGGTCGGTGACCTGGAGGACCTGCTGCACCTGCTGCAGGAACCACTCAACCGCTTCCGCCCCACCCGCATCGACCCTTACCGCCTGAGCAATAGCCCGCTCGTGCAGCTTTACGAGCAAAACCGACCCGGTCAGGTGCAGGTGTTCTTCCGCGTCAAACACGATGGCGTGGAGATGTTCTGTCTGGACGATTGCGGCGCCCTGTTCCACCAGCTGTACGAGGACATCAGCGAGTCGGTGTTCGTATCCCAGCAGAAAAGATTGTTCGACAGCCTAGCCAACCGCCGGCTGTTGTCGTCCGCCGACCTGGCCGGTGACATGTTGGCGGACGGTGCCCACTTCTTCCGCCTGGCGATGAGCCCAGAAGGCTGGGTGGCCCGCCCCCTGGAGACCCCGCAATACCTGCCCGGCCAGCCGCTGGAGCTGCTGCTGGTCACCGACCGCGACGGTTTGGAGACCAACCGTTTTAGCCTGATGGTGCAGCATCAGGAATTCGACGGTCTGCGGCTGGGCAGCCGACTGTACAAGGAGGTGGCGGCGCACATCCTGGCGCGACGCAAACCCGGCCAGAACTATCCGATTCGGATCACCGGCGTGATGCCCGCCGGGCTGGAGGATGGCGCCGGCTGGTCGGTCAACGAAATGCTGCGCGCCAAACGACGCATCGAACGGCGGCTGACCCAGGCCATGCGGGAGTTGTCACGCGCCCCCCGCCTGGCCAATCACTGAGCACCTGGGCCTCGACTGCAGCCGGTTCAGGCCGCCAGGCGGGCCAGCAACAAGGTCTTCAACGCATCGATCTCCTCGGCGCACACGGTATGCGGCATCGGATACCGCGCCCAGGTGACCGGATGACCTTGTGCCTCCAAGTAGTCACGGGCATCCTCGGCCGCGCTCAGCGGGACGATGTTGTCGATCTCGCCGTGGGCCATGAACACCGGCACCGCGCCGGGCTGGGCGGCGTCCCGCAGCGGCAGATAGGTGGACAAGGCGATCACCCCGGCCGGCTTCACCGGGGCCGCCAGCGCCGCCGCCAACGCGATCACGCCACCCTGGGAAAAACCGGCCAGCACGATCCGCTCGGCCGGCACGCCGGCCTTCATCTCGCCCAGCATCAACCCCAATAGCCTGTCACGGGACGCGCGCATGCCCTCCAGGTCAGGCTGCGCATTCAGGTCCGGGTGGGCGATGTCGTACCAGGCCGGCATCACGTAGCCGTTGTTCACGGTGACCGCCATGTCCGGGGCGTTGGGAAAGATCCAGCGGATGCCCAGCGCATCGGGCAGGGCCATTTGTTCAACCACCGGCAGGAAATCGTTACCGTCGGCGCCCAGTCCGTGCAACCAGATCACGCTGGCTTTGTGGTCGCCCTGAGGCTCGACGAGGACGGCGGATTGCTCGGACATGGTTTTCTCTCGGAAATAATCTAGGACGTGAATCGGATAGCCCCTCTCCCCCCGGGCGTCCCCGGAGGGGATAGAAGAGGAGTTGGGGTGAGGGCAGCGCATTATGCGTCAAGCGCGCCCCCGTTTATACTCGCGGCCAGATCACCCGGAGCCGCCCATGACCCGATTGCTGCCTCTGTTGCTGGCCGCTGGCCTGGCTTTCGCCCTGACCGGCTGCGGCCAGAAAGGCGATCTGTACCTGCCGGACCAGCCGTCGGCGTCGTCGGCCGCCGACCGATAAACCGCTAAGGAACACCCGTGGACCATTTCGCTTACCGCGACAGCGAGCTGTACGCCGAAGACGTGCCGGTGCGCACCATTGCCGCGCAGCACGGCACCCCCTGCTACATCTATTCCCGCGCCACTCTGGAGCGCCACTGGCGCGCCTTCGACGACGCCTTCGGCGCCCGCCCGCACCTGGTCTGCTTTGCCGTGAAGGCCAACTCCAACCTTGGCGTGCTCAATGTACTGGCACGGCTGGGCTCGGGTTTCGATATCGTCTCCGTGGGCGAGCTGGAACGGGTGCTGGCCGCCGGCGGCGACCCGGCCAAGGTGGTGTTTTCCGGCGTCGGCAAGCGCGCCGACGAGATGCGTCGCGCGCTGGAGGTGGGCATCCGCTGCTTCAACGTGGAATCGGCCGCCGAGCTTGATCGCCTCAATGACGTCGCCGGCGAGTTGGGCAAGACCGCGCCGGTGGCACTGCGGGTGAACCCGGACGTGGACGCCAAGACACATCCTTATATCTCCACCGGGCTGAAGGAGAACAAGTTCGGCGTGCCGGTGGACACCGCACTGGACCTGTACCATCACGCCGCCTCCTTGCCGCACATCCACGTGTCCGGGGTGGACTGCCACATCGGCTCGCAGCTGACCGAGCTGGCGCCCTTCCTGGACGCGTTGGATCGGGTGCTGGCGCTGGTGGATCGACTGCAGAACGAGGGCATCGCCATCGACCACCTCGACCTGGGCGGCGGCCTCGGCGTCACCTACAACAGCGAGGCACCACCGCAGCCGGCCGAATACGCCGCGGCGCTGTCGGACAAGCTGGGCGACCTGCCCTACGAGATCTACGTGGAGCCGGGCCGGGCGATCGCCGCCAACGCCGGCATCCTGGTTACCGCCGTGGAGTATCTCAAGCCCACCGAGGGCAAAGACTTCGCCATCATCGACGCGGCCATGAACGACCTGATCCGCCCGGCACTGTACTCAGCCTGGCAGCAAATCATCAGCGTGGCTGAAAAGCCGCAGGGACGCGCCGGTCGCTACGACCTGGTCGGCCCGGTGTGCGAGACCGGCGACTTCCTGGGCAAGGACCGGGAGCTGACGCTAAACGCAGGCGACCTACTGGCGGTGCGCTCGTCGGGCGCTTACGGCTTCACCATGGCGTCCAACTACAACACCCGGCCGCGGGCGGCGGAGATCATGGTGGATGGCGACGCCGTGCACGTGGTGCGCGAGCGCGAGACCATTGCCGACCTGCTGCGCGGCGAGCACACCCTGCCCTGACCATGAGCGAACCGGCGCGACTGGTCAGCGGCCCCCTGCAGACGGAACGCCTGTCCAACGGGCGGCGGATGCTGTTGCGCGAACTGGTGGTCGAAGTCGAGGGCACCTGCATCACCGTGCCCGCCGCGACCAATACGGACTACACCTCGGCACCCGCCCTGGTGCGGCCCTTCATCCACTGGTCCCGCGTCGATGTGGCGGGTGTGGTGCACGATTACCTATACCAGACCGGCGGCATCGCGCGCAGCGAGGCTGACCGGATCTGGCGACTGGTCGCGATGTCCGGCGAACACCGCGCCAATACCGCTCAGGCCTGGGGCGGCTGGCTGTTGCTGCGCCTTGGCGGCTGGTTGCCCTGGCGCCGCTATCGCCGCGACGGCAACCCCTGGGCCGCAGCCACTTTGGACGGCTGCCCGCCTGAGGGCGAGTGACGGCGCGACGCGCCCGGCTTCCAGTGTAGACCCTCCGGGCGGGCCGCGCCATGACGCGCCGCCACAGGCCCGTCCGCGACTGTTCCAAATCGCCCGCCACGGTTACCCTAGCGCCATGGAATTGAACTTCACCAAGATGCATGGCCTGGGCAATGACTTCGTGGTCATCGACGCCATCGGCCAGACCGTGTCCATGACGCCGGATCTGGCACGCCGGCTGGCGGACCGTCGCTTCGGCGTCGGCTGCGATCAGATCCTGCTGGTGGAGCCGGCACAACTTGCCGGCACCGACTTTCATTACCGCATCTTCAATGCCGACGGTTCGGAGGTGGAGCAATGCGGCAACGGCGCCCGCTGCTTTGCCGTATTCGTGCGTGACCGCGGGCTGACCGATAAAACCGAGATCCCAGTGGGCACCCGCAAGGGGCCGATCGCCCTGTACGTCGAGGCCGACGGCCGGATCCGGGTGAACATGGGGCCGCCACGGCTGGCCCCGGCGGATATCCCCTTTGTCTCCGACGTGCAGGCGGACGCCTATACGCTGGAAGCGGACCACCGCGACTGGACCGTTGGCGTCGTCTCCATGGGCAACCCCCATGCGGTGCTGCTGGTGGACGAAGTCGCCAGCGCGCCGGTGGCGCAGCTTGGCCCCATCATCGAATCCCATCCGCGCTTTCCGCAACGGGTCAACGTGGGCTTCATGGCGGTGCGCGATCGCGGTCATATCGACCTGCGCGTCTACGAACGCGGCGCCGGTGAAACCCTCGCCTGCGGCACCGGCGCCTGCGCGGCCGTGGTGGCCGGACGCTTGCGAGGTCTGCTCGACGAACAGGTCACCGTCAGCCTGCCCGGCGGCGACCTTATGATAAGCTGGGCCGCACATAACGAACCCGTGTGGATGACCGGACCGGCGACACGGGTGTTCGAGGGGAGGATAGCGCTGTGACCCTGCCAACCGACGGGCCCGTCGACAACCAAGCCGAAGCGACCGAAGCGGACCGCGTGGCCGCCTACCTGCTGGCCCATCCGGATTTTCTGGACACCCACCCCGAGGTGTTCGCCGCGCTGGACGTGCCCCACGACAACGGCGGCGTGGTGTCGCTGGTACATCGCCAGATCGCCACCCTGCGCGGCCAGTCGGACAAATACCGCAGCCAGCTGGAAGAACTGGTCGCCGTGGCCCGTGAAAACGACGCCCTGGCCGCCCGGCTGCATCGGCTGATGCTGGCCTTGATCGAGGCCACCAGTCGCGACGAGGTGCTCGATACCTTGCGCGAGCAATTGCGCGAACAATTCCAGGCCGACGCGGTGGAGCTGAAGCTGTTCCCCAGCCTGTCGGTAAAACAACAGGCCGAACAAGGCGACAGCGGTCCTGCCTTGTTCGAGGATTTCATCGCCAAGCGCCGTCCCAGCTGCGGCGCCCTGCCACCGAGCCAACTCGATTTCCTGTTCGGCGATCGCGCCGGTGACACCGCCTCGGTGGCCCTGATTCCGCTGGACGCCGGTACCGAGGAAGGCCTGCTGGCCATCGGCAGCCGGGACGCCGAGCGCTTTCACCCCGGACAGGCCATGGATTTTCTCACCCGCCTGGGCGAGGTGGTCAGCCACAGCCTGCGCGCCGTCGCCCGCGACTGAGCCTTGGCCGAGCCGGCTGTCTCCGCCTTTCTCCGCCACCTGGGCCAAGAGCGACGGCTGTCGCCCCGTACCGTGGACGCCTATCGGCGCGACATCGCGGATTTCATCGATTGGCTCGACCCGGGTGACGCGGCGCCTGACTGGCAGAGCGTCACCGCGCAACAGATCCGTGGCTACAGCGCCGCACGACACCGGCAGGGACTGACACCCAAGAGCCTGCAACGCCGACTTGCCGCATTACGCGCGCTGTTCCGCTACCTGTTGCGCGAGGGGCGGGTGCTCAACAACCCCGCCGACGGCATCCGCGCGCCCAAGGCGCAGCGCAAGCTGCCCGCCACCCTGGATGCGGACCAGTTGAACCGCCTGCTGGACATCCGCGACGACGACCCGCTGGTGCTGCGCGACCGCGCCATGCTGGAGCTGCTGTATTCCTGCGGCCTGCGCCTGAGTGAACTGGTCGCGGTGGACATCATCGACGTTGACCCGCGCGACGCGGTGCTGGAGGTCACCGGCAAGGGCCGCAAGACCCGCCGGGTGCCGGTGGGCAGCAAGGCCCTGGCGGCCATCGCCGACTGGCGCAAGGTGCGCGGGCAGCTCGCCACCGCCGACGAGCCGGCGCTGTTCGTCAGCCAGCGCGGCAGCCGTTTGAGTGCCCGTGCGGTGCAACAGCGTATCGCACGACTCGCCCGCCAACAGGGCGCGCCGCGTCACGTGCACCCCCATCTGCTGCGCCACTCCTTCGCCAGCCACCTGCTGGAATCGTCCGGCGACCTGCGTGCGGTGCAGGAACTGCTCGGCCATGCCGACATCGGCACCACCCAGATCTACACCCACCTGGACTTCCAGCACCTGGCGCAGGTGTACGACAAGGCGCACCCCCGGGCCAGGCGCAAGAAAGACGGGCGCTGACGCCCAACGCCGGCGGGAGCGACAGGGCGCGAATCCGTCTGATCGGGTAGAATTCCGCCCCTTCGTCCCCATTTGGACCGATACGATGGAAAGCATTCACGCCACCACCATTCTGTCCGTGCGCCGCGGCGACAAGGTCGTCATCGGCGGCGACGGGCAGGTGTCGATGGGCAACACCATCATGAAGGGCAATGCGCGCAAGGTGCGCCGCCTGTACAAGGGCCAGGTGCTGGCCGGTTTTGCCGGCGCCACCGCCGACGCCTTCACCTTGTTCGAGCGTTTCGAGGCCAAGCTGGAAAAGCACTCCGGTCACCTCACCCGCGCCGCCGTGGAGCTGGCCAAGGACTGGCGCACCGACCGCATGCTGCGTCGCCTGGAGGCGCTGCTGCTGGTGGCCGACCGCGAGGCATCGCTGATCATCACCGGTACCGGCGATGTCATCGAGCCGGAGAACGGCCTGATGGCCATCGGCTCCGGCGGCCAGTTCGCCACCGCGGCGGCCCGCGGGCTGATGGAGAACCCCGCCCTGTCGGCCCGCGAAATCGTCGAGAAGGGCCTGACCATCGCCGCTGATATTTGCGTTTTCACCAACCACAACCTGGTCATCGAAGAACTCGATGCAGAAGGTTAATCACTGATGTCCGAAATCACCCCACAGCAGATCGTCGCCGAGCTGGACAAACACATCATCGGCCAGCAGGCCGCCAAACGCGCCGTGGCCATTGCCCTGCGCAACCGCTGGCGTCGCGCCCAGCTGGCGCCGGAACTGCGCGCCGAGATCACGCCCAAGAACATCCTCATGATCGGCCCCACCGGGGTCGGCAAGACCGAGATCGCACGGCGCCTGGCCAAGCTGGCGAATGCACCGTTCCTGAAGGTTGAAGCGACCAAGTTCACCGAGGTGGGCTATGTCGGCCGCGAAGTGGATTCCATCATCCGCGATCTGGCCGATGTCGCCGTGAAGATGCTGCGCGAGCAGGAAAAGGCCAAGGTCGCCGACGCCGCCGCGCTGGCCGCCGAGGAGCGCGTGCTGGACGTGCTGCTACCGCCGCCCAAGCCGGCTAGCTGGGAAGATGAATCGCGCGCCGAGCGCTACGATTCCGGGACCCGCGCCAAATTCCGCGACAAGCTGCGCAATGGCGAGCTGGACGACAAGGAGATCGAGATCGATATCGCCGGCCCATCCGTCGGCGTGGAGATCATGACCCCACCGGGCATGGAAGAGATGACCAATCAGCTGCAGGGTCTGTTCCAGAACCTGGGCGGCCAGAAGACCAAGAAGCGCAAGCTGCGCATCAAGGACGCATTGAACATTCTGCGTGATGAAGAAGCCGGCAAGCGGGTCAACGAAGAGGATCTGAAACTGCGCGCGGTGGACCTGGTCGAGCAGCAGGGCATCGTGTTCCTGGACGAACTGGACAAGGTCGCCAGCCGCAACGACAGCCACGGCGCGGACGTGTCCCGCGAGGGCGTGCAGCGTGACCTGCTGCCGCTGGTGGAGGGCTGCACCGTGTCCACCAAGCACGGCATGGTCAAGACCGACCACATCCTGTTCATCGCCTCCGGGGCCTTCCACCTGTCCAAGCCGTCCGACCTGATCCCCGAGCTGCAGGGCCGCCTGCCGATCCACGTGGAACTGGACGCCCTGACCGCCGCCGATTTCGAGCGCATCCTCACCGAACCGGACGCCTCGCTCACCGAGCAGTACCAGGCCTTGATGGGCACCGAAGGCGTGACCATCGTATTTGGCGAGGACGGTATCCGCCGTATCGCCGAGACCGCCTTCACGGTCAACGAACGCACCGAAAACATCGGCGCACGGCGGCTGCACACGGTGATGGAACGGCTGCTGGAAAGCATTTCCTACGAGGCCAGCGAGCACGCCGGCCAGGCGGTCGAGGTCGATGCCGCCTACGTGGACCAGCACCTGAACGAGCTAGCCGCGGACGAGGATCTGAGCCGCTATATCCTCTAACCACGCGCCCCACCGAGGGACCGGACCGGACGTGCGGCAGGACACCGCAACGCCCTCCCCCGGGAAGGCGCGCGAGGCGCAGGACGCGACCGTGAACGCAGGGCGGCGCAACCGGGTTCAAACCCTTTAACCTAGCTTCACAGGGGTGAAATTTGTTTCAAAGCCCCCACAATGGCGCCCTCAGTGAATCCCGCGCCTCTGTGATCACCACTTTCTGAACCGGACTGAAACCATGAACCACCCCATGCCCACCGAACTGAACCTGCATCGCCTGAGCCGCGTGCTGGAGGTGTCCTTCGACGACGGCTCCAACTTCAAGCTGCCCGCCGAATACCTGCGCGTGTATTCCCCCTCTGCCGAGGTGCAGGGTCATAGTCCGGGCCAGCGCGTACTGCAGGTCGGCAAGGAAGCCGTCAACATCGACCGTATCGAGCCGGTGGGCAACTACGCCGTGGTGCTGCACTTCGACGACGAGCACAACACCGGCATCTATTCCTGGGAAACCCTATACAACCTGGGCAAGCACTACGACGACCTGTGGGCCCAGTACCTGGACGAGCTGAAGGACGCCGGCCACACGCGCAAAGAACCGGCGTCCTAATCCATTGAACCGCCCCTGCGACGACTGTTGGAACAAACGTTCAGGTCGTCGTGTGCTCCGCAGGCGAGGCAAGCCCGCGTTTCCCACCAGAAGGACGCGAAGCGGACCATCCGCTTCACACCCTTCGTGTGCTGATGGCCCTCGCAGTCATGCCAATGACTGCCTGGCGGACTTAGTTAGCCCATGGCGGCACCCACAACGCATGTTGAAGAACATGGCGGTGGTAAATACTACCCCTGTAGGCTGGGCATATTCCCCATCATGCCGGCTTAACAGCAACCAGTCTTGAAGCCACGGCAACCTCATGGATCTGGAGGCGCATCGTGGCTATTCATGGACAGCACAGACTTCGCATCTGGTTGACTTTACTTCCCGGCTGCATCGGCGCGCCTTCACCGGTGGGACCGGGCTCGCCGACAGCCGGTCCTGTGACGGCACCTACACGTGGTAGACCACCGGTGGGGCTCCTAAGGAAACGTTCGCGCGCTTCAGCGCTAGCGGTCACTGTGGCGTTGGCCAGGGCAACGAGTGCCGCAAGCGCGCGAGGAACACCTTACGCCGCTGTATCCGCGATCACTGGGCCGACCGCTGGTCGCACAAGCTCCCCGCATCCTGCTAGGCACCCAACACCATCAAGAACTACGACCTGTCCTACTCGTGCAGCCAGACCAGCCCCGGCAGCCAATGTTTCCCATACTTCGAGGGGAACGCGCGCGCAGTGAACCTCGTCGATGAAGGTGACATAAAGAAGTCGCTGGAGGTCGCGGTCTGCTGTCGATTCGATAACGGCCGCTACTACGGGTTTCCAAATCTCAACGATGTGCGTGTAAACCTGAAAGCCCACTTGTCGGGCCAGACGTCTTCCTGCAACGACAGTTTTACGGTAAACGGCGACACTGAGGCAGGATACGCCGTCAATTGCGCTAGGGTTCGTCGCACTATCTGATCACCGAACTGAAGATCAAGCCGGAGGCCTCGCCTTTGCACGGAATCGTTTGAAGTAGGCCTGGACGGCCGGACCGCGGCGCACGTGGCGCCGTCTATAAGAGTATCGCTATGATTCGTTTGATACCGCGGATTCAACTCCAAAGTGCACAGGTCGTAGGCCCGAGAGGACGGACACCATGGGCTGCCCTGATAAGCTGAGGTTGTCGAGACTTCAGGAAATCAGGAGCCCACAATGTCCTACCGGCATCTTAGCCGATGTGAACGG
>JASBTJ010000022.1 GCA_030148485.1 Gammaproteobacteria bacterium
TGGCGGCGTCCTCGGTAACCATCTGCAGACGCTGCACGTCGGAGGTGCCGCCGTCCGGGTACAGGCAGGCGACCTTGACGTTGGCGCGGTCCTTGAAGGTTTCCAGGGTGGCCGGGCCGGTGTCGCCGCTGGTGGCCGCCAGGATCAGGTAATGCTCGCCACGCTGCTGGGCGAGCGACGACAACACCACGCCGAATGGCTGCAACGCCATGTCCTTGAAGGCCCGAGTCGGACCGTGATAGAGCTCGCTGACGTATAGGTCCTCGGCGACTTTCACCACCGGTGCCGGGTTGGTCGGATCGTCGAACCGGTCATAGCAGGACAACGCCCGCTCGATGACCTCGGCGTCTATATCGATCTCGAACGCCGCGAGTACGTCCCGGGCCAGGGACTTGTAGTCCGCGTCCAGATGGGCTTGCAGGAACGGGATGCCGATCTCGGGCAGGTGTTCCGGCACGTAAATGCCACCAAAGGAGGACATGGGGCTGAGGATGGCCTGGGAAAAACGCACTTGGCTGGGACGGCTGCCGTCGTTGCCGCGGGTTTCGATGAAATGCATGGCTGGCCCTGAAGGGGTATGACGAAAGCGCGCAATTATAGCCGAGCGGCGGGGCTGCGGGCAGCCGGCCATGGTAGGCAGCCGGCGGGGCGGATTTGCTATGGTTTCCCCAGGAGCTGATCGAGCGCAAGGGAAGGGGCCACTGAATGAGCGTCACCGCTTGTGTTTCCGCGGCCGGCGAGGTCGTCGAGATACAGATCGTCGGGCGATTCGATTTTTCGCTACAGAAGGCGTTTCGGGCGACTTACCGCGATTGTCCGCCCGGAATGGTGTATCGCGTCGACCTGTCCGGCGTGGATTATCTCGATAGTGCCGCACTCGGTATGTTGCTGTTGCTGCGTCAGCATGCGGGCGAGGTAAAGCAGGACGTGGTGCTGGTGCAACCGACCCCGTCCGTGGCAAAGATCCTGCGGATCGCCAACTTCCACCAGATCTTCGATGTCGATCAGGCGTGAGCGATCTGGCACCGTCGCAATCGGTCGATTTGCCCCCGGACTTGGTGACCGCCGTTCAGGCCGACCTGCAATCACAGTTATACGGCAATTTGGTCATATCCCAGGCCACCGCCACCTTTGGCGCTGTGGTTTGCGCGGTGTTGTTCTTCGACGGACAGCCGGCGGTACGGGTGGCCGCTTGGGTCACGTACATGGTACTGGTGGCGATGGCCCGCCTCGGCTGGCGAGCCCGTTACCGCGCCGACGGAGTGCACGAACGGTCGGTGCGTTACTGGGAGCTGTCCTTCATGGCGGGTGTGGCGTTTTCCGCGCTTGGCTGGGGCACTGCCGTGGTGATGTTCTTCGATCCCGTGGACGTTACCCGCCAGCTACTGCTGGTAGTCACCGTAGCCGCGGTGGCGGCCGGCTCCATAGCCCACCTGAGCGCGAGTTTTCCTGCGGTGGGGGTGATGTTGTCCGTCACGTTGTTGCCGCTTGCGTTGATGTACGCGCGCCAACCAGAAGGCTTGGGTTTGGCGGTGCTTATTCTGTTGTTCTTCGGCGTGATGTTGTCCATCGGTTGGCGCAATCACGCGACGCTTCGGGGCAATGCCCGCCTTGCGGAAGGCAATCGTCGGTTGGTCGAACAGCTGACCGAGCATGCCGCGGCGCTGGAGACGGCGCGCAGCCAGGACGATGCGGAACGGGAGCTTGCGCTGTCGGTATTTGCCGCGATTCTGCCGCGTCGCATACTGGAAGCGTCGAAACTGTCCTACCATCTATCCAGCCAGTCGGCATTCAACGGCGATCTGTTGTTGGTTGAGAATCATCCCGACGGGCGCCAGCACATCATGCTTGGTGATTTCACCGGCCACGGGCTGGCGGCCAGTCTGGGCGCAATCCCGGCCGCGGACGTGTTCATGAGCATGACTCGCAAGGGTTTCCCGCTGCGCATGATCGTCGGCGAGATCAATCGCAAACTGTATACCCAGCTGCCGGCCAACCTGTTTTGCGCGGCCTGCCTGATCGAGGTCGACGCCGCCCATTCCCGGTTGCGGGTGTGGAATGGTGGGCTGCCATCGGTGTATCTGATCCGCAGGCAGCAAACACAAGATGATCGCCGGGTGACGCCGATCCACGCCGACCATCCACCCTTGGGGGTGTTGCCGCCGGATCGCCTGATCTGCACCCCGCGATCACTGGCCATCGATGCCGGGGATCTGGTGTTCATGGCGACCGATGGCGTGACTGAACAGCGTGATCTGACTGGAGACATGTTCGGCGATGAACGGCTGGTCCAGTTGCTGGCATCGGCCACGGATGCCGCGGGGTTGGCGGACAGCCTGAAGCGGGCGTTGGCGACTTTCAGCACGGGCGTGGAACAGGGTGACGATCTGACCTTCGTCGCCTTGCGCGTGGGCCCGGAAGCTCGTCTCCAGGCGCGTACGCTACCGGATCGGGGCTTGCCACCGGCTTCTGTTCAGGCGGCCGACTGGCGTCTGCGGCTCGAACTCCAGGCCCCGGCGCTGCGGCGCCTGGATCCGGTGTCGTTGCTAAGCCAATTCGTCGGTGATCTGACGGCGCCGGCTCATGACTGGAACGAACTCGATCTGGTGCTCGGCGAGCTTTACAAGAACGCCCTGGAGCACGGGGTGCTTCGATTGGATTCGTCAGGCAAGCATACCGACGATGGATTCGAGGCTTACTACCGTGCCCGTGAGGCGCGCCTGGCCGCGTTGGACGACGGGCATGTGACGGTCGAGTTGACGCACCATAGGGATCCCGAGGGCGGCGTGCTGCAGATGACGCTGCGCGATAGCGGCAGCGGGTTCGACCACCGGGCGGCGGGCCGTGAATCGGGCGAGGTGCCTCGCCTGGCGCACGGCCGCGGACTGATGCTGGCACGCAGCCTTTGCCAAGGGCTGGAGCACCGTGGCGACGGGAGCCAAGTGCGCGCAACCATGCGTTGGCGAGCCGATGGGTAGTCCGAGCGACCGCTTCACGAAATGCACCACGGATTGCAATCGGAGGGCGCCCTTGGGTTATCGTGGCCGTCGGATCCACTGTATTCGGTGACTTCGTATGTTGCGTCAGATGATTCTGCTGTCGTTGTTGGGGGGCTTGCCTGGCCTGGCGGGCGCCGCTGAGCCCGTGGCACCGGTCTGTCAATCAGGCGGTCAGGAAGTCGCGCCGTTCGAGCCGATTGACGCGCAGCCGTTGACGCACGAACAGGCCCGTGGGGTCCGCCTGTTTTTCGACCGGGTGGATGGCAGCTGGAGCGGCCGGATGACGGAAACCGTGTGTATGCAGAGTGGCGAGGTTCGACGTCGCGGCCATACCGCGGAACTGGTGGTGAAGGAGATTCGTGGTGGACTGCAGGTGAGCGGCGAAACCGTGCAGGATGCCGGCGGTGCCAAACGTCGGTTCTCACGTCGCCTGCTGTTGGCCGGCGGCCGGCTGCATGTCGATCGCGCCAGCGCGGCTGGCGAAGTCCAGCTCGATCATGCCGACCGCCGCGAGCTAAGCTACCGGCAACGCTTTCGCACCACCCATGAGCTGACCCAGCCCCCGCAAGGGAAAGCCGGACAGCCGGCCACGGGCAGCATCGGGGGCGATACGTCTGCTGTGGTGGTGGCCGGTGGGACCGATGTAGTCAGCACGACAGTCACCCCGCAGCCGCAGCCCAAACCGGTGCGCCGCAGCCTGATGCGTGAAGAACGCTTCACCGTGACGAAATCCTCTGCCCGTCACCTGCAGATGCGCCAGGACTTTTATACCCAGGGGGCGTACACCGGCACCAAGCTATGGGATTTGCGTAAACGTTGATCGGCGCGTTGATCCATGCGTGAAGCCGTCGTCCTGATCCATGGCATCTGGATGACAGGCTTGGAGCTGCGTCCTCTGGCCTCCCGCTTGGGTGCCGCCGGTTATGCCGCCCATCTGTTCCACTACCCTTCCTTGCGTGGCACGCCGGCGGCCAATGCCGCGCGCCTGACTGCGTTTCTGGCGACCTTGGACGCGCAGGTGGTCCACCTGGTGGCCCATAGCCTCGGCGGCGTGGTGTTGTGCCACCTGTTCCACGATTTTGCCGTACAGCGCCCGGGGCGAGTGGTCATGCTTGGTTCGCCGTTGCGCGGATCGGCGGTGGCTCGACAGTTGAACCGCTGGTGGGTGACGCGCTGGTTGCTGGGCCGATCCGTATCCCGCGGCTTGCTGGGTGACGGACCCAGATGGCCGGCGGGGCGGCCGCTGGGCATGATCGCCGGCACGCGCGGCTGGATGGGAATCGGTGTGCTGAGCGGGGTACAACTCCCCAGGCCCCACGATGGCACCGTGGCGCTGATCGAAACCGATGCGGCGGAAGTCACCGATCACTTGCAAGTGCCATACGGTCATTTCGGCATGTTGTTCGCGGCGCCGGTGGCCGACGCCGTGGTCAACTATCTGCGCCGAGGTCGGTTCGACGCCTGAGTCCGCTCTCCTTGAAATTCAGTGTTGGCTAATATTTGCGTGGCCGCGTATAGTGCGCGGTTCGTTTTGCTCGGTCAGCGCTCTCGCAAGGGTTGTGAATAGAGACACCGCCGAGCCTTTTTGGCCTTTTCCAAGGCCCGGTGATGTCGAAAATGACTGATATGAACTTTGCGCAGCTGTCGCTTGCGCCCGAGCTGTTGCGCGCCTTGTCCGAGGCGGGCTACGAAACCCCATCCCCTATCCAGGCCGAGTGCATTCCGCCGTGGCTGGAGGGCCGCGATATTCTGGGTCAAGCCCAGACCGGTACCGGCAAGACCGCGGCATTCTCGCTGCCCTTGTTGCAACAGTTGGATCTGGCCGACAAGCGGGTCCAGGCGTTGATCCTGGCGCCGACCCGGGAACTGGCCGGTCAGGTATGCGAGTCCATCAAAGGTTATGGCAAGTATCTGCCGGGCCTCAAGGTGCTGCCCATCTATGGCGGCGCCGGCTTCCGTGAACAGCTTCAAGGCCTGAAGCAGGGCGTACAGGTGGTGGTCGGGACGCCCGGCCGCATCCTCGATCATCTGCAACGCGGTACCCTGCAATTGGGTGACCTGAAGATGCTGGTGCTCGACGAGGCGGATGAAATGCTGCGCATGGGTTTCATTGAGGATGTGGAGACGATCCTTGCCGAGACCCCGGCGGACCGGCGGGTGGCCTTGTTCTCGGCCACCATGCCGCGTGAGATCCGTCGTGTGGCGGACAACTACCTGAAAGACCCCGTCACGGTAAAGATCGCCGCCAAGACCGCCACGGCGGAGAATATCTCGCAGGAATACTACTTCGTGCCCGGCCCGCGCAAGCTCGAAGCCCTGGCACGTATCGTCGAAGCGGAAGATTTCGACGCCATGATCATCTTTGCACGCACCAAGCAGGCGAGCGCCGAGCTCGCCGATGCCCTGACCGCTGCCGGCTATTCCGCGTCCGCGCTCAACGGCGACATGAACCAGCAGTTGCGCGAGCGCACGGTGGATCGCCTGAAGAAGGGCAGCCTGGACATCGTGGTGGCGACCGATGTCGCGGCGCGGGGCCTGGACGTATCCCGCATCACCCATGTGCTGAACTTCGATCTGCCTACCGATCTGGAGGCCTACGTCCATCGCATCGGCCGGACCGGCCGTGCCGGTCGTGAAGGCAAGGCGATTGCCCTGGTCAGCCACAAGGACAAGCGTTTGCTGCGGGCCATCGAACGCCACACGCGCAAGCCGATGACCGAAGCGGAGCTGCCGACCCAGGCCCAGTTGGCTGAACGTCGCGTCGCCGCCTTCAAGAAGCAGGTTGCCGAACGCCTGGTCAGTGCGGATCTGGCCTTCTATACGGAACTGGTTACCACCATCCAGCGCGAGCACGAACTGCCACCCAAGGCCGTTGCGGCGGCGCTGGCCAGCCTGCTTGATGCCGATAAACGTTTGCAGGCCAAGGAAGAGGAAAGCCTGATGCGCGCACCGCGCCGCGACAATGATCGCCCGCCCCGCGGCGAGCGGCGCGCGCCGCGTGCGGAAGGCCGTGGCGAGCGTTCTCCGCGGGAGCGTCGTCCGCGCCCGGACGACAGCAACATGGTCAGTTACCGGATTGCCGTCGGCCGCGAGCATGGCGTCGCGCCGCGTCAGATCGTCGGCGCCATCGCCAACGAGGCGGGTATCGAAGGGCGTCACATCGGCCGCATCGAGCTGTTCGACAAGCACAGCACGGTCGATCTGCCCGGCGGTATGCCCAAGGAAGTGTTCCATCATCTTAAGAACGTCTGGGTGTGCGGCCAGAAGCTGGCGATCTCCCGCGTCGGCGGCGCCTAAGGAAGCGCTGAACAAGTCCATCCTGGGCTTCTCAGCGCACGCTGCGCCGCTGGACAGTCGACGCGCCGTGTAGCACGCTGTGGAAGTCAATGGATAACCGGATGAGGTGGCAGGATGCTACTGGCGATTGTGCTCTCGGCCTTTCTCGTGGTGAGCGTTGTAGCCTGGCACTACTGGGCACTGGGTGCGCTGTATCGACTGATGCCCGACCGTGATGTCGAGCATTCCCACTTTCTACGCTCGGTCGGTATTCTGCTCACCTTGGTTCTGGTGCATCTGGTGGAAATCTGCTGGTTCGCGGCCGGCCTGTATGCCGCCCGTAGCCACTTGGGCATAGGCACGTTCACCGACCCTTTCGAACCGGTGTTGCGTGACTATCTTTATTATTCATTGGTTACATACAGCACCCTGGGGCTGAGCGAATTCAGCCCGGTCGGGCACATGAAGATCCTCACCGGCATCGAGTCGTTGGTCGGCTTTATCCTGTTGACCTGGACCGCGAGCTTCTTCTACGCCTTGCTGGGCCGCACCGAAGTGGATAAGGGCTGAGCGGGCTCAGCCCAGTGCGTCATCCGCCACGTGGTAGCGCGGGTCTTCCAGGACATTCACTTCGACCAGACTGCCGGCCTTTTTCAGCAGTTGCCGGCATTCCGGACTGAGGTGGCGCAGGTGTAGCTTCTTGCCCGCCTTGATGTACTTTTCGGCCAGGTTGTCGATGGCCTCGATGGCCGAGTGGTCTGTTACCCGTGAGTTCTGGAATTCGAGGATGACCTCGTCGGGATCCGTTGCCGGATCGAACAATTCCAGGAAGTTCTTCACCGACCCGAAGAACAGCGGCCCGTTCAGTTCGTACACCCGCACGCCGTTGTCGTCGTCATAGCCCTTCACGTTGATGTGCTTGGCATGCTCCCAGGCAAATGCCAGTGCCGACACGATCACGCCCACCACGACGGCCACCGCGAGGTCGGTGAACACCGTGACCGCGGACACCAGGATCAACACAAAGGCGTCCATGCGGGGGATCTTTCCCATGATCCGAAAACTGGACCATTCGAAGGTGCCCATCACCACGATGAACATCACCCCGATCAGCGCGGCCATCGGGATCATTTCGATCAGGTCGGAGGCGAACAGGATGAAGGCCAACAGCGACAGCGCGGCGACGATCCCGGACAGGCGTTGATGGCCGCCGGAATTCACGTTGATCATGCTCTGGCCGATCATGGCACAGCCGCCCATGCCGCCGAACAGACCGGTGGCGGTATTGGCGATACCTTGTCCGACGCATTCACGGTTGCCTTGTCCGCGGGTATTGGTGAGATCGTCGATCAGGCTCAGGGTGAGCAGTGATTCGATCAGGCCGATGGCCGCCAGCACCACGGCGTAGGGCAGGATGATCCACAGGGTTTCCAGGGTGAACGGCACGCTGGGAATGTGGAAGCTGGGCAGCCCACCTTCGATGGATGCCAGATCGCCCACGGTGTTGGTGTCGATACCCAGGCCGATGACCAGCAGACTCACCACCACGATGGCCGCCAGTGAGGACGGCACCGCATTGGTCAGCTTCGGCAGGAAGTGGATGATGGCCATGGTCAGCGCCACCAGGCCGAGCAGCAGATACAAGGCCTGACCGCTCATCCATTCGGGCATGCCGTCGGCGCCCGGCACCTGGAAGTGTTGCAGTTGGGCCAGGAAGATCACGATGGCCAGCCCGTTGACGAAGCCCAGCATCACCGGGTGCGGCACCATGCGGATGTACTTGCCGAGCCGCAGTATCCCGGCGCCGATCTGCAGGATGCCGGTCAGCACCACGGCGGCAAACAGGTATTCCACGCCATGTTGGGCGACCAGCGCGACCATGACCACCGCCATGGAGCCGGTGGCACCCGAGATCATCCCGGGGCGGCCGCCGAAGATGGATGCCAGCAGCCCGACCATGAAGGCCGCATAAAGTCCCACCAGGGGTTCGACGCCGGCGACGAACGCAAACGCGACGGCCTCGGGGACCAACGCGAGGGCGACGGTCAAGCCGGACAGGATTTCATTGCGAAAGCAGACGCGACTGGTGCATCCGAGGTGGAACATGGCGGCCTCTCGTTACCGATTCTGGGAGCCGGGCAGCGGCAGCACCAGGCCAAAAAGGGGCGAATGTTATCAGTAGCGGGGCTTTGTTGTCCGTTTCACCCCTGTTTCAGTCTTTGCTGATTCACATCAATTTAGTGTGGTTATCGCCTGCATAGACTGGCGGCCGTCTACAGCAGGAGTGAAAACATGACTTATAAACACGCCTTTGTCGCCGCCGCCTTGTTGGGGGCGAGCGCCACGCCGGCCATGGCCATCGAACAGGGGGACTGGTTGGTCCGTTTCGGCGTCGGCCATGTCGCGCCGAACGACAGCAGCAGCGATTTCAGCGGTGCCGCCGGGGTGGGGGCCGGCGTCGATTCGGACACCAAGCCGATCATCAACCTGACCTACATGCTCACCGACAACATCGGCCTCGACGTGCTCGGCGCCTGGCCGTTCGAGCACGACATCAAGGCCACCTGCGCTATCACCGGCAAGGTTGGGTCGACCAAACAATTGCCGCCCACTGTCGGTATCCAATACCACTTCACCCCCAAGTCCAGCATCCGCCCTTACGTCGGTGTCGGCCTCAACTACACCCATTTCTGGGATGAGAAACTCAACACCGCCGGCCAGGGGGCGCTCGGCAGCCTCAAGCTGGATGACTCCTTCGGCGTGGCCGGTCAGATCGGTGTCGATGTGGATCTGGACGATCAGTGGTTCGTCAACGCAGACGTGCGCTACATCCGTATCCGGACCGAAGGCACCACGGCCAAGGCCGGCACGGTCAAGGTCGATATCGATCCCTGGGTGTTCATCGTTGGCGTAGGAACGCGTTTCTGAGCTGATCGTTCGCTCAGTACCGCCACCCGACGCGCAGGCCGAGGACGTCCAAGCCTTCGTTCTCGTCCTGCGTGTAACCGTTGGAGATATGGGCGAAGTACAGCGACAGGCTGTGCGCCGGCCACTGGTAGCCCAGTTCCAGCGGTATGTGGAACAGCAGACGCGATCCGAGCGCCTTGCGGTCGGCCGATACCGGACGACGCTCACCGTTGTGGTAGGCCGCTCCCAGGCCGATGCGCCCGTACCAGCCGCGGTCGCTCCCCAGTCGCCAATTCACGCCGCCGTAGGCGTAACTGGTGTCGCCGGCGCTGTTCCACACCAGTCCCACGTGGCTGCCGAGCCGGCCCGGACCGAGCGTGTTGCCGGGCCAGTCCGGTGTCCATTCGATGTTCACATCCACGCCCTGTTCGCGATTGAAGTGACTCCACAGCTCCGGCACGTCATGGGCGAGCACGCCGAGGTGGATCTGGCCTGTCGCAAGGGCAGGTGCTAAGGGCTGTACCACCAGCGCGGTGGCAAGGACCGAAAACTTGAGCGCTTTAGCGGGGGGCATGGCACCTCCTTTGGTCGCGTGCGCTGAGAAGTCCAGGATGGGCTTATTCAGCGCTTCCCTGGGCATCGTACTGATATTTCCCCTCATTTTGCATGAATGACCTACATATACGGTAGGACGTCGGCTTTGTTAATCTTTGCCGTTTTATGCTTTGACAATGGCGGCCGTTTGGCGCCGTGTCGCGGCCGACGGCGATTGGATCGCGGAGCCTGTTGTTCATGGAAATCAGTCAAATATCAATCAGCCGCGTGATCGCTGCCGGCCTGTTCGTCGCTGTCGGGGTGTATCTGGCCAGCATAGTCCCGAGTGTGCAGATTGCCTGGGTCACGGCGATCCTGCTGCTGACCATCTATCTGTTTGCCTTCGAGATCGTCGACGTGGATGTGGCAGCGGTGACCGTGATGGTCCTGTTGGGGCTGACCAGCCTGTTGGCACCCTTGATGGGGCTGGAACAGGGCCTGGTGGACAACAATCAGTTGTTCAACGGCTTTGCCAGCAACGCCGTGATCTCCATCATCGCGGTGATGATCATCGGCTCCGGCCTGGACAAGACCGGCATCATGAGTCAAGTGGCCGGTTTCATCCTGAAGATCGGTGGCGATGGCGAGGCGCGCATCATCCCGCTGATCTCCTCCACGGTGGGCGTGATCTCCAGTTTCATGCAGAACGTCGGTGCCGCGGCGCTGTTTCTGCCGGTGGTCAGCCGTATCTCGGCCCGGACCGGGCTGCCGATGTCCCGATTGCTGATGCCCATGGGCTTTTGCGCCATCCTGGGCGGCACCATGACCATGGTCGGATCCAGTCCCCTGATTCTGTTGAACGATCTGATCCTGACATCGAACCAGGGCCTGCCGGACGGCCTGCGGATGGACACCTTCTCGCTGTTTTCGGTGACGCCCATCGGCTTGGCCCTGGTAACCACCGGCATCCTGTATTTCATGATCGCCGGGCGTTTCGTATTGCCGGCGCACAAAAGCGAAAATGTCGAAGGCACCGACGCCATGGACTATTTCGCCCAGACCTATGGGTTGATGGCCTTTGAACTGTTCGAGACCCGCGTGCCCGAGGGCAGTCCACTGGTCGGCACCAGTGTCGCGGATATCGAGAACAAGTACGGCGTACGCATCATCGCGGTGGACAAGGGAGACGGTCGCCGGGTCGGCGCCGAGGGCGTGGACCGGGATCTGGGTGTCGAGGCAGGTACGGTGCTGGGTTTTCTCAGTCACGACGAGTTCATCCACAGCTTCGAAAAGGACAATGGCCTGAAGGTGATTCATGGCCTGGAGGCGTTTGCCGAAACCCTGTCCAGCACCAAGGCGGGTATTGCCGAGATCGTGGTCCCACCCAGTTCGAGTCTGATCGGCAAGACGGCCCGCGATCTGTGGTTGCGTAAACGCTACGGGCTGTCGCTGCTGGCGGTGCGGCGTGGTGAGGAAGTGATCAACTGCAAGACCGGAGGCGTCCGTGACGTGGTCCTGCAGGCGGGCGATCGCGGATTCAACTCCAAAGTGCACAGGTCGTAGGCCCGAGAGGACGGACACCATGGGCTGCCCTGATAAGCTGAGGTTGTCGAGACTTCAGGAAATCAGGAGCCCACAATGTCCTACCGGCATCTTAGCCGATGT
>JASBTJ010000052.1 GCA_030148485.1 Gammaproteobacteria bacterium
ACTCAAGGACCAGGCCCTCAAAGAAGGCCTCAGCGACCTGCGCAGATCGGGCCTCGACAAAGTCAAACAAGGTCTGACCAGCCTGGAAGAGATCAACCGCGTCACCAAGGACTAGACATGGCCAAGGCCGCAGCAAAAAAAGCCGAAAAGGCGCTGGTTTTCGCGTGGGAGGGGACGGACAAGCGCGGCAACCGGGTCAAAGGGGAGAGCCGCTCGGCGAACCTGGCGTTGGTGCGCGCGGATCTGCGACGCCAAGGAATCAACCCGGTCAAGGTCAAACGCAAAAGCGAAGGCCTGTTCGGGATGGGCAACCGCAAGAAGAAGATCACCACCGGCGACATCGCCGTGTTCGCGCGGCAGATGGCGACCATGATGCAGGCGGGCGTCCCGCTGGTACAGTCGTTCGATATCGTCGGCCGCGGCCACAACAATCCGTCGATGCAGGAACTGGTACTCGGCATCAAGGCGGATGTCGAAGGCGGCACGGCGCTTACCGAGGCGCTGCGCAAACACCCGCTGCAGTTCGATGACCTGTTCTGCAACCTGGTCCAGGCGGGCGAACAGGCCGGGGTGCTGGAGGCGCTGCTCGACAAGATCGCCACCTACAAGGAAAAGACCGAGTCGCTCAAGGCGAAGATCAAGAAGGCACTGTTTTACCCGGCCGCGGTCATCGGCGTGGCGGTGCTGGTGACGGCGATCATCATGATCTTCGTCATCCCGCAGTTCAAAGAGCTGTTCTCCAGCTTTGGCAGCGACCTGCCCGCATTCACGGTGATGGTCGTCAACATGTCGGAGTTCGTGCAGGCCTACTGGTGGGCCATGCTGCTGGGCTTCGTCGCGGCCATCATGATCGGCGGCAATCTCTGGAAACGCTCGCGCAAATTCCGCGAAGCCGTCGACCGGACCCTGCTCAAGTTGCCCGTGCTCGGCAGCATCCTGCACAAAGCGGCGGTAGCCCGCTTTTGCCGTACCACCTCGACCATGTTCGCCGCCGGGGTACCCCTGGTGGAGGCCCTGGGCTCGGTTGCCGGCGCCACCGGCAGCGTCGTATACAGCAATGCGGTGCTGCGCATGCGCGAAGACGTCGCCACGGGCCAGTCCTTGCAGTTGGCCATGCGCCAGACCACGCTGTTTCCCCACATGGTGATCCAGATGGTCACCATCGGTGAGGAATCCGGCGCACTGGATGACATGTTGGCCAAGGTGGCCGACTTCTACGAAGAGGAAGTCGACAATGCCGTGGACGCCCTCAGCAGTCTTCTGGAACCGCTGATCATGGTGGTTTTGGGCGTGCTCATCGGCGGCCTGGTGATCGCCATGTACCTGCCGATCTTCCAGCTGGGTTCGGTGGTCACCGGCGGCCACTGATTCCGGGCTTTGCTAATGGAACTCGCCAACCTGCCCGCCGGCGTTCTGCTGGCGGGTGCCTTGATCATCGGCCTGCTCGTGGGAAGCTTCCTCAATGTGGTCATCCACCGACTCCCGCAGATGCTGGAGCGTGAGTGGCGGGCGCAGTGCGCCGAGCTGTGCGACGAGCCGATCCCCGAAGCCCCACCGCTGAATCTGCTCACCCCCGCGTCCACATGCCCGGCCTGCGGACATAGGATACGCGCCTGGGAAAACATCCCGATCATCAGTTATCTGCTGTTGCGCGGGCGATGTAGCGCCTGCGGCTCCGCCATCGCCAAGCGCTACCCCATCGTGGAGCTGGCGACCGGACTGTTGAGCGTCGCGGTCATCTGGCAGTTCGGCGCCGGCGCCCAAGGGCTGTTTGCCTTGCTCCTGCTGTGGGCGCTGATCGCCTTGACCTTTATCGACTACGACACCCAGTTGTTGCCCGACCAGATCACCCTGCCGCTGCTGTGGCTCGGCATCCTGGTCAACATGCAAGGCGTGTTCGTGCCCTTGACCGATGCGGTGATCGGCGCCGTCGCCGGTTATCTGGTGTTGTGGTCGGTGTTCCATCTGTTCCGTCTGCTCACCGGCAAGGAAGGCATGGGCTATGGCGACTTCAAGCTGCTGGCCCTGCTCGGCGCCTGGCTGGGTTGGCAGCTGCTGCCGCAGATCGTGTTGGTGTCGTCCCTGGTAGGCGCCGCGGTCGGCATTGGGTTGATCGTCGCCGGCGGGCGCGACCGCAACCACCCGATCCCCTTTGGGCCCTATCTGGCCACCGCCGGTTTGATTGCGCTGCTGTGGGGACCGGCATTGAACGACGCCTATCTGCAACTCGCCGGCTTCTGATGCTGCGCGTCGGGCTCACAGGCGGCATCGCCAGCGGCAAGAGTGCCGCCGCCCGGGTGTTCGCAGAGCAAGGTGTCCCGGTGGTGGACGCCGACGCCATCGCCCGTGAGCTGGTCGAGCCCGGCACGCCCCTGCTGGATCGGATCATCGCCGCCTTCGGGCCCGACTACCGGATGCCGGACGGCAGTCTGGACCGCCAGGCACTGGGGCGTTTGGTGTTCGCCGAACCGGTTCAGCGACAACGATTGGAGCAACTTACCCATCCCGCCATTCGCCAGGCAATGCTGTCCCGACTGGCGCACACCGACGGGCCATACGCGGTACTGATGGTGCCGCTGCTCATCGAAACCGGCATGACGGATCTGGTGGACCGGGTATTGGTGGTCGACCTGCCCGTCGAACTGCAGCGACAACGCCTGGCCAAGCGGGACCAGCCGAGTGCCGAACGCATCACCCAAATGCTGGCCGCTCAGGTCTCCCGTGCGGAGCGACTGGCTCGCGCCGACGACGTCATCGACAACAGCGGCGACCTCGCCCAGCTCGAACGGCAGGTCCGAGCCTGGCATCAGAAATATCTGACGCTTGCAGAGACCGCCTGATGTCCCTTTACCGCACCGTGTTCGTATCGGAAAATGCCCCCCTTTGGGGTACGCTGGATGCTCCAGCCAACCCGGACGACACTGTGACCGACGCCATTATCTTCGAACACCCGCTGAACGAGCGTTGCCGTACGCTGTTGCGCTTGTCGCACCTGTTCGAACAATTGGCGTTCCACACCCCGCGCCAGTCGGAATGGGACAGCCGTGCGGCATTGAGCGCGCTGCTCGACGTGGCCGCCATTCTCTCCCGCGCCGACATCAAGTCGGACCTGCTCAAGGAAATGGATCGCTACCGCGGCTCCCTGGATCGTATCGCCGGTCGTCCGGGCGTGGACAGCAGTCGCCTGCAGGCGGTGTTGAAGGATATCCAGCAGGTGGAGCAGGCCCTGCGCATGGTGCAGGGGCAGTTGGGCCAGCCACTGCGCAGCGACGATTTTCTCACCGCCGTGCTACAACGCAGCAGCATCCCCGGCGGCAGCTTCGATTTCGACCTGCCCCAGTACCACCATTGGCTGAAGCGCCCCCATACCGAGCGTGCCCAGCAGCTGGCGGTGTGGAGCCACAGTGTCGCGTCGGTCAAACAGGCCGTCGATCTGGCGGTGACCCTGATTCGCAACAGCGCCAACCCGGTACGTGAACGTGCCGTCAACGGGCTGTTCCAACGCACCCTGGACAATCAAATCCCGATACAGATGGTGCGCATTCTGCTGCCCGCGGAGAGTGGGCTGCTGGCCGAGGTCAGCGGCAGCAAACACCGCTTTGCCGTGCGCTTCATGCAGGTTGGCGACGACCTGCATCCGGTCGCATGCAGCGAAGACATCGACTTTCTGCTCACCACCTGTGTGATCTGATGACCGCGGCCAAGCAAGTACCGAAATCCGTACCCTGCCCCACCTGTGACAAGCCGGTGCCCTGGTCGCCGGCATCCCGCTGGCGCCCCTTCTGCAGCGAACGATGCCGACTCATCGATCTGGGCGAGTGGCTGACCGAGGACAAATGCATCGCGGGCGACCCGGTCCCACGGGTTCCGGAGGACTGACCTGCGTGTGCGCCGATCAGGGCGTGGCGGCGCGCAGCGGAAACTCGGCTACCCAGGACTGCGCCGCCACGGATACCCGCACCCGTAACGTGCTGCCGGCCTGTGCCAGCCCACGGGAATAGGCCTGCCACTGGTCACCCACCTGCACCACCGACAACGGGACCTGTGAGCGGTCGGGCGCGATCAGCTGCGCCGCCATCCTCGGCATTGCCGGTGCGCCATCGCCGGCGAGTTTCAGGCGCCAGCGCAACCCTTCCCCAGCGACGGACACCGCCGCGACAAAGGCAAGATCCCGCCCATAAGCGGCGCAGGGTCCGGTTGCCAGATTGCAGTCGGCTTCCGTCCGCAACAGGCGCAAGTCCTCCGGCGCCACTGTCCCGCCCGGCGACTGTTGTTGCTGACCAACCTGACTCCAGGTCCATACCAGCGCGGTCGCCACCACCGCGAACAACAGCCAAAGCTTCTGGAAATTACGCGGCACCGCCATTGCTAGCCCACGCCCCACAACCCGCCGATGGCGGCCACGCCCTGAGCGCCGCAACGCCAGGCCTCGGCACGATCGGCGCTGCATAAACCACCCAGGGCGAATACCGGCATGGCGGCATGCCGCGCCAGATCCGCGAATGCCTGCCAGCCCAACGGTTGCGCGTCCGGGTGACTTGCTGTCGCCTTCACCGGCGACAGCACCGCAAAATCGGCCCCCAACCGACGCAGCGACGCCAACTCGGCCTGGTCGTGGCAGGAACCGCCCACCCAGCGCATCCCCGCTGGCCGCTCGGACAAGCTACCGAATTGGCGACTCTTCAAATGAATACCATCGGCACCTGCGGCGCGGGCCAGGGCGAGGTCTTCGTTGATGAGCACCTGGGCTCCCAGGGCGTGACACTGTTGCACCGTCTCTGCCGCCAGTCGGTCCCTTGAACCTTTGTATTCGCTAACCCGAAACTGCACCAGACGCACGCCCTGCTCCAGGCCGGTCTGCAACTGATCGAAATAACGGCGACGGTCGTCCACCACCGCGGGCGTGATCATATAGCGGTCCGGTAAGCGGATCGCGTTGATGATCGGCCGGTCGGCAACCGGCATGGGATAGTCGCTCAGTTCGGCTGGGGACGCCCACGCCAATGGTTGCCCTTCCGCGCCGTGCGCCGTGCCGGTAAACCTCGTCACCTTGAACACCTCCAGCACGACGCGACGATCCCCATAGTCATGATGTACGCAGATCAGCGGCCGGAATGTACGCACCTGGATGCCAAGCTCCTCGTCGCATTCGCGGATCAAGGCATCGCTGACGGTTTCATCAGGCTCGACCTTGCCGCCGGGAAACTCCCAGAGGCCGCCTTGATGGGCGTCACCCGGGCGCTGGGCGATCAGGATACGCCCCCCACGGTCAGCGATGACGGCGACTGCGACCTGTATCGAGTCCATGACCTGAGTCTAGCGGATCGGTCAGCTGCGGTATTCGGCGTTGATCTTGACGTAGTCGAACGACAAGTCGCAGGTCAACACCGACGCTCGGGCGTCACCACGGGCCATGGCCACCCGGATGCGGAATTCGGGTTTACTCAGTACCGCCTTGCCGGCAGCCTCGGTATAGGCGGGATCGCGGCCACCGTCGCAGACGATACGGGTGTCATCCAGCCAGATCTGGATGGCCTCCAGATCCATGTCCGGCACCCCGGCCCGCCCAACCGCGGCAAGGATTCGCCCCCAGTTCGGGTCCGACGCAAACAGCGCTGTCTTGACCAGCGGCGAGTGCGCGATGGTGAACGCCACTTGGCGCGCCTCGGCGGTGCTGACCGCGGACTCCACAACGATCTCCACCAGCTTGGTCGCCCCCTCGCCGTCCTTGACGATGGCACGGGCCAGCTCGGCGCATACCGCGTCCAGTGCTTGCTGGAACAGCTGCCCGGAGGCATCGCTCAAATCGTCGATGCGCACCGCGGATTTGCCGCTGGCGAGCAATACGCACGCATCGTTGGTGGAGGTGTCGCCATCCACCGTAATGCTGTTGAACGACGGGTCCACCGCGGCGGTCAACGCCTGCCGCGCCACGGCGGCCGGCATGGACACGTCGGTCGCGACATAGGCGAGCATGGTCGCCATATCCGGATGAATCATGCCCGAACCCTTGCAGATCCCCGTGATGGTCACGGTATGACCATCGATCTGCAGCTGCCGACTGGCGTTCTTGGGCACGGTATCCGTGGTCATGATGGCCCGCGCGGCGCGGGGCCAGGCGTCTTCCGCCAACGCTTGCACCAGACCAGGCAGGGCCGCCTCGAACGGCGCGGTCGGCAGGTCCTGCCCGATCACGCCGGTGGAAAACGGCAGCACCTGCTCGACCGCGCAACCGGCGGCGGCTGCGGTGATTCGGCAGGTCGCCTCGGCCGCGGCAAGTCCGTTGCGGCCGGTGCCCGCGTTGGCATTGCCGGCGTTGACCAACAGATAGCGGGGCATGCCAGCGGCAAGATGCGCACGCGCCACGGTCACCGGCGCCGCACAGAAGGCGTTGCGGGTGAATACGGCAGCGGCGGTGCCGCCTTCAGCCAGCTCGATAAGCAACAGGTCGTCGCGCTGCTTGTAACGAATACCGGCGCCCGCTGCCGCCAAGCGGACACCGGGGACAGAATGGAGGACTGGATCGGTCATGACAATTTACCCATTCGATTACCGCGCAACCATGGCGACGGACAAGCCCCGCCACACATCGCCCGGCATGTTTACGCCGCTAGCTGCCCGGACACCCCGAAAAAGTCGTAGCCCGCGAGCTTGCCACCACAACCCGGGACTGGTTCATTGCCGACCGTTGCGGGAGCGGGGCGTGACGATACAACCTGCGCCGCGCGTTGCCGGATTCGGTCCGCCCATCCGGTCGGCGCGGACGTTCTCGAAGATACCCAAGGGAGCGGTTCAGGTTCAGCACCGGCAGCCCATGCGGGAACATCTACTGCAGCTTACCGTGACACTGCTTGTACTTTTTTCCCGACCCGCACGGACAAGGCTCGTTGCGACCCACCTTGCGATCGGTGCGCACGAACGGCTGCGCCGGCTCGGCGGCACCAACGCCGCCACCCGCGACGGCCGGCTCGGGCTCTGGTTCAGCGCCACCCAAACCGCGGAACTCTTCGTGTTGGAACTGGAATTGTTCCTCGGCCGGCGCTGGCGCCAGCTCCGGCGGCGGGGCCTCGACACGCAAACGGGCAAGCAGGGTGATGACGTCGTGCTTGATGGCATCGAGCATGTTGGAGAACATCTCGAAGGCCTCGCGCTTGTACTCCTGCTTGGGGTTCTTCTGCGCATAGCCGCGCAAATGAATGCCCTGACGCAGGTAATCCATGGCGGCCAGGTGCTCCTTCCAATGGCTGTCCAGTGTCTGCAGCATCACCGCTTTTTCGATATAGCGCAGCTGCTCGGCACCGACCAACTGTTCCTTGGCCGCGTAGCTGTCGTCCATGGCTTGGACGATCTTGCGCCGCAGTGTTTCCTCATGCAGCTCATCGTCGTCATCGAGCCACTGCTGGATCGGCAGCTCCAGGTCGAATTCGTCCTTGAGCGCCTTGGTCAGGCCCGGGATATCCCACAGCTCTTCCAGACTCTGAGGCGGGATATAGGCGTTGACCACGCCTTCGAGCACCTCGGCGCGCAAGTTAGAAATGGTGTCGGAGATGTCGTCGACATTCATCAGCTCGTCACGCTGACCGTACACCACCTTACGCTGATCGTTGGCGACGTCATCGTATTCGAGCAACTGTTTACGAATATCGAAGTTGCGGCCTTCCACCTTGCGCTGGGCGTTTTCGATGGCCTTGTTCACCCAGGGGTGCTCGATGGCCTCGCCCTCTTCCATGCCCAGGCGCTTCATCATCGCGCCGACACGGTCGGAGGCGAAGATGCGCATCAGGTTGTCTTCCAACGACAGATAGAAACGGCTGGATCCGGGGTCACCCTGACGCCCGGCACGGCCGCGCAGCTGATTGTCGATACGACGCGACTCGTGACGTTCGGTACCGATCACCCGCAGGCCGCCGGCATCGAGCACGTGGCGATGACGCTCATGCCAATCGGTTTCCTGCGCCTTGCGCTGCTCGTCGGACACATCCGCGCCCAGCGCATCCAGTTCGGATTCCAGATTGCCGCCGAGCACGATGTCGGTCCCGCGGCCGGCCATGTTGGTGGCAATGGTGACAGCACCGGGTCGGCCCGCCTCGGCGACGATGCCGGCTTCCCGTTCGTGCTGTTTGGCGTTGAGCACCTGGTGGGGCACGCCGGCATCGGTCAACAACTTGTCCACCAGCTCGGAGACCTCGATGGACGCGGTACCAACCAGCACCGGTTGCCCCCGTTCGACACAGTCCTTGATGTCTTCGACGATGGCGTTGAACTTCTCCTGTGGCGTGAGGAACACCAGGTCGGATTCGTCACGCCGCTGCGCCGGTCGGTTGGTGGGAATGACCACCACTTCCAGGCCATAGATCTGCTGGAATTCGAACGCCTCGGTGTCCGCGGTACCGGTCATGCCGGACAGCTTGTCATAAAGGCGGAAGTAGTTCTGGAAGGTGATGGAAGCGAGCGTCTGGTTCTCTTGCTGGATACGCACGCCTTCCTTCGCCTCCACCGCCTGGTGCAGGCCTTCCGACCAACGACGACCGGGCATGGTGCGCCCGGTGAACTCGTCGACAATGATCACCTCGCCGTCACGCACGATGTAGTCGACGTTCTTTTGATACAGGGCGTGGGCGCGCAGCGCGGCCATCACGTGGTGCATCAAGGCGATGTTCTGCGGGTCGTACAGGCTGGCGGTCTGGTCCAGCAAACCCATCTCGGTGAGCATCTGCTCGACGTGCTCATGACCTTCGTCGGACAGGAACACCTGGCGGGCCTTTTCGTCGACGGAAAAGTCCCCCGGCCCGAAGTCCGGCTTGCCCTCGTCGTTGGTGATCGGATCCTGGCGGGTGAGCTTGGGCGGGATGACGTTGATCTTTTCATACATCTCCGCGTTGTCCTCGGCGGGACCGGAGATGATCAAGGGCGTCCGCGCCTCGTCGATCAGGATGGAGTCCACTTCGTCGACGATGGCGTAATGCCGACGTTGGGCGCGATCGTCGGCGCGGAAGGCCATGTTGTCACGCAGGTAGTCGAAGCCGAACTCGTTGTTGGTTCCGTAGGTGATATCGGCGTCGTAGGCCTCCTTTCGCGTGGCCGGTTTCAAGTCCCGATGGCCACCCTGCGCCTCATCGTGTCCGGGGGTGTAGAGGAAGGAGGCGCTGTCCGGGCCCAGGCCGCCGGACGAATTGATCACCCCGGTGGTCAAACCGAGAAAATGATAGAGCCGCCCCATCCAGGCGGCGTCACGGCGGGCCAGATAATCGTTGACCGTGACCACGTGCACGCCCTTGCCGGGCAGCGCGTTGAGGTAGGCGGACAAGGTTGCGACCAGGGTCTTGCCCTCGCCGGTACGCATCTCCGCGATCTTGCCGTCGTTGAGCACCATGCCGCCGATCAACTGGACGTCGAAGTGACGCATTTCCATGACCCGCTTGCCGGCTTCGCGGACCACGGCGAAGGCTTCGGGCAACAGGCTGTCCAGAGAGGTTCCGTCGGCGAGTCGCTGTCGAAACTCGGCCGTCTTGGCGCGTAAGGCGTCGTCGCTGAGCGCCTCCATGTCCGGCTCAAGCGCCGTGATCTGATCGACCAACCTGGACATACGCTTGACGAGCCGGTCGTTGCGGCTACCGAAAACCTTTTTCAGGATCTTGTTCAGCATGAAAATTCCGACAAAAACGGGGGACGAATCAAAGACACCCGATGATACTCCAAGTTCGGTGACAAAACCGAACCAGCAGACCAGACGGAACGCGCAGGGGGGTTATTCGCTGGCCAGATAGCCGCGCGGATCGATGATGCGGCCGTTGCGGCGCACCTCGAAATGCACATGGGGACCGTTGGAACGTCCGGTGGAACCCAGCAGTGCGATCTGCTGGCCCTTGGTGACCATGTCGCCCACCTGCACAAGATTCTCGGTGTTGTGCGCATAGCGGGTGGTATAGCCATTGGTGTGCCGCACCTCCACCACGTTGCCGTAGCCGGCATCGTGATTGGAACGGATCACCATCCCGGCAGCGACCGCGGCGACAGGCGCGCCCTTCTTGCCGGCGAAATCCATGCCCTTGTGCAATGCCTTGCGCCCGGTGAACGGATCGGTACGGTAGCCGTACAGCGACGAAATCCAGCCCTTGGCGACCGGGCGACCGGAGGGCCGGGTTTCCTTGATCAACTGTCGATTGACCAGCAGATCCTCAAGCATCAGCAGTTTTTTCTCGCGGTCGTCGAGCATTTGGTCGACCCGCTGCATGTCCGCCGCCAGCTCCGATACCTCCTGCGGGCGCCCGGCGTCCAGCGTGATACCGCCAACCGAAGGTTCGTCGCGGAAATCGAACTCGTCCTTGTCCAACTTGCCCAGCGATACCAGGCGCTGACCGACCGCATCCAAACGCATCACATGGGCCTGCAGGGCCGCGATACGCATCGCCAGCGCTTCCAGGTTGGCCCGGGCATCCGCGCGCGCATCCGCCACCAGGCGGCGTTCCTGCTCCAATTGGGCGATCAGCGACGTGATCTCGGCGGACTCGCGACCCTTGAGCGCCTGCTCCTGGCCGAAGCGGTAACCGCCGTAGGCCAACACCACACACAACAGCAGAAACACCGCCAGCACCCAAGCCGCGGCGCCAGGCACACACATGTCGATGCTGCCTTTCTTGTGGTTGAATCTGGACAAGAGAATAATGTTCATTACGCTCGTTAGCGGCCGGACGCTGCCCAACTGTTATGTCGCACCAGCGACGATGAATTCGGAACGGCGAATATATGAAATCCGTCAAAAAACCCCGATCCGTGGGCAGTATCTTCAACGCCACCGCGCACTTGCGTGAGCTCCTGGCGTCGGCACAAAAAAACACCGACCTGCTGTTGCAGGTACAAGGGCTGCTCCCTCAAGCAATACGCGCCCATTGTCACGCCGCGCACTTGCGGGATGGCCAGTTGGTGCTGTTCACCGATTCACCCGCGTGGGTGATGCGGCTGCGCTTTTGTAGTAGCCAACTGGTCCAGGGCCTGGGCGCGACCGGGTCGAATGTACGGGGCATTCGCGTTCGTGTCCAGTTGCCGGAACGGGTTTTGCGTCGCCGGAAATCGGCGGCCCGGTTGTCGGAGGGCACGCGGCAGCAGCTGCGGGAAACGGCGGAACACCTCGACAATCCCGCCCTGGCTGAAGCCCTCAAGCGACTGAGCCGCGCCCGCCGGCCCTGAAGGTCCGAATCAGGCGTGGGCCGGGCGCATGTAGGAAATGGGCGCGCTGTCCGCGTTGTCGAACACCACTTCCTCCCAGGTATCGGGTTGGGCGATCAGTGCCTTCAACAACTGGTTGTTGAGCGCGTGGCCGGACTTGTAACCGCTGAATGCCCCCACCAGGCTGTGGCCCAGCAAGTACAGATCGCCGATCGCATCAAGGATCTTGTGTTTGACGAACTCGTCCTCGTAGCGCAGGCCGTCATCGTTCAGCACCCGGAAGTCGTCGACCACGATGGCATTGTCCATGCTGCCGCCCAACGCCAGGTTGCGCTCACGGAGCATTTCGATGTCGCGTAAAAAGCCGAAGGTCCGCGCTCGACTGACTTCCCGCACGAAGGAGGTGGATGAGAAATCGATTTCCGCTCGCTTGGTCTCTTCACCGATCACCGGGTGGTCGAAATCGATACCAAAGCTGACCTTGAAGCCGTCGAACGGCTCGAAACTAGCCACCTTGTCGCCGTCACGGACCTCAACGGGCTTGAGGATACGAATGAAACGCTTGGCCGCATTTTGCTCTTCGACACCGGCAGACTGGATCAGGAAGACGAAGGGGCCGGCGCTGCCGTCCATGATCGGCACCTCGGCGGCGCTGACATCCACGTAGGCGTTGTCGATTCCCAGCCCGGCGAACGCCGACAGCAGATGTTCCACGGTCGAGACACGCGCGCCATTCTGCACCAGGGTGGTGGACAACAAGGTATCGCCGACGTTTTCCGCCTTCGCCTCGATCTCCACCGGCTCATCCAGATCGACCCGACGAAACACGATGCCGGTATCCGGCGCGGCCGGGCGCAGGGTGAGAAATACCTTCTCACCCGTGTGCAGCCCCACGCCGGTGGCGCGGATAACGTTCTTCAGCGTGCGTTGTCTGATCATCGGATCCTGGTGCTCCCTTTCTCGGCATCGACCACGGTTTGCTCAATGGAATATCCATAGCTGGGCCAGTTCACTGGCCTGGCGCGCTGGCTCCATTAGCGGCCGATCCCCAATCCTCTTTAGGGATTTCCCTAAGAATATAACCCACGTCCAGTCTGGTGCAACCGCATTGACGTGATTCGTGACCGAATCTACGCCACTCAGTCCGCCTGACGCCGCAGGAATGCCGGAATATCCAGGTAATCCATATCCTTATCTTCCGCCGCGTCGACATACGCCTGGGCCGAACGGGGCGAGCGACGGATGGTGGTGGGGACATCCAGTTCCGCGTAGTCCGCCTGGGTCTTGGCCTCCGGCGCCGCCTTGCTGTCGACCACGTCACTGTTGACCAGCCGTACCGGCGCGGCCTCCCGCACCGGCTGCTCCGGCTGACGGGTGGTCGATCCCAGTCCGGTGGCCACCACGGTGACGCGCATTTCGTCGTGCATATCCGGGTCGATCACCGTACCCACCACCACGGTGGCGTCGTCATCGGCGAATTCCCGCACCGTGCTGCCCACCTCGTCGAACTCACCGATGGACAGATCCAGGCCTGCGGTGATGTTGACCAGAATGCCCTTGGCGCCGGCCAGATTGACGTCTTCGAGGAGCGGGCTGTGGATTGCGCCTTCGGCGGCTTCACGCGCCCGGTCCTCGCCGCTGGCCTTGCCGCTGCCCATCATCGCCACGCCCATCTCGGACATCACGGTACGCACATCGGCAAAGTCGACGTTTATGAGTCCAGGGCGGGTGATCAGTTCCGCAATGCCTTGCACGGCGTTCAACAGTACGTCATTGGCGGCCTTGAAGGCGTCCAGCAACGACATGTTCTTGCCCAGCACCGCCAGCAGCTTCTCGTTGGGAATGGTGATCAGCGAGTCGACGTGTTCGGTCAGCTCGGCGATACCCCGCTCGGCGATGGCCAGTCGCTTCTTGCCCTCGAAAGCGAACGGCTTGGTGACGACCGCGACGGTCAGGATGCCCATATCGCGGGCGATCTCGGCGACCACCGGGGCCGCCCCGGTTCCGGTACCGCCGCCCATGCCAGCGGTGATGAACACCATGTCCGACCCCTGCAGCGCCTCGGCGATACGGTCGCGGTCCTCCATCGCGGCCTGCTGGCCGACGTCAGGGTTGGCGCCTGCGCCCAGGCCCTTGGTCAAGCCGGAGCCGATCTGCATCACCGTCCGCACCTGGGTGTTTTTCAACGCCTGGGCGTCGGTGTTGGCACAGATGAAATCCACGCCTTCGATGTTGCCCTTGAGCATGTGGTTGACGGCATTTCCGCCACCACCACCGACACCGATGACCTTGATTACCGCGTTTTGGCTATCCACATCCATTAGTTCAAACATGATTCCGACCTCCAAACATCGTTGTTGCCAGCCCGGACACCCGGGCGGTACGTGGTATTGCTGAGCGACCACCGTCGCGTGTGCCGGCACGCACCGCCGGACTTTCGGTTGCGGGCTCCATCCCCGCGATGACGATCGTTTCCATCGCCATCAGAAATTCCCCTGGAACAAGCTTTTCATGCGCTCCCAGACGGCCTTGGCACCGACTGAGGGGCTGGTATCCGTGACACGCAGTGCCCGGTTGCGATAACCGAACAGCAGCAGACCGACGCCGGTGGCGTGGATGGGATTGCGCACCACGTCCACCAGCCCGGTGACGTACTGGGGGATACCCAGACGCACCGGCATGTGAAAGATTTCCTCCGCCAACTCGATCAGCCCTTCCATCTTGGAACTGCCGCCGGTCATGACCACGCCACCCGCGATCAGATCCTCGAAGCCTGAACGGCGCAGTTCGGCGTGAACCAGGCTGAGCAGTTCCTCGTAACGCGGCTCCACCACCTCGGCCAGGGTCTGGCGGGACAGGCGGCGCGGCGGGCGGTCGCCGATGCTCGGCACCTCGATGGTCTCGTCGGGCCCGGCCAGCTGGGTCAAGGCGCAGGCATACTTCATCTTGATCTCTTCGGCGTGATGCGTCGGCGTGCGCAGCGCCACGGCAATATCATTGGTGACCTGATCGCCGGCAATGGGGATCACCGCGGTGTGGCGGATCGACCCCCCGGTGAATACGGCGATGTCGGTGGTCCCACCACCGATGTCCACCAGACAAACGCCCAGGTCCTTTTCGTCTTCGCCGAGTACCGAGTAGCTGGAGGCCAATTGCTCCAGGATCAGGTCCTCCACCTCCAGGCCGCAGCGGCGCACGCACTTGATGATGTTCTGCGCCGCGCTCACCGCGCCGGTGACCATGTGCACCCGCGCTTCCAGGCGCACGCCGGACATGCCCACCGGCTCCTGGATGCCGTCCTGCTGGTCGATGATGAACTCCTGCGGCAGGATGTGTAGCACCTTCTGGTCCGCCGGGATGGCCACCGCACGAGCCGCATCGATGACCCGCTCCATGTCGCTGTGGGTCACCTCACGATCCTTTATGGCGACGATGCCGTGGGAGTTCAGGCTCGACACGTGGGAACCGGCAATGCCGGCGTAGACCCGATCGATCTCCACCCCGGCCATCAACTCCGCCTCTTCCACGGCGCGCTGGATGGACTGCACCGTGGATTCGATATTCACCACCACGCCCTTTTTCAGGCCGCGCGACGGGTGCGAGCCGATCCCGATGATCTCGATCTCGTTGTCCGCCTTCACCTCGCCAACGATGGCGACCACCTTGGAAGTGCCGATGTCCAGGCCGACGATGATGTTCTTGTCAGGTTTCTTGGCCATCAGGCATCACCCCGTTGATTGCTCTTTGGTTCGGCCGCCGGTGCCCAATGCACGGCGAAGCCGTTCTCGTATCGCATGTCGATGCGTTGCGGGCGACGCCCTTGGGGATCGCGCATCACCGGCAAGGCCGCGATGAATTGCTTGAGTGCCGGAGCAGCATCCCCTTGGCTGAGCAACACCGTCATCCCGTTGTCCAGTTCCAGTCGCCAGTCATGTCGACCGCGCAACCCGAGCGCCCGGATGTGCAATCCGATCGCGTCCAACTGATCCCCCGCACGGTGATAGAAATCCACCAGCAGCGGGGCGTGTTCGTCGGCGGCCTCGAAACGCGGCAAACCGGCCGGCAATTCGCCGATTTCCGGCGCGAAGATCTCGCCTCGCCCGTTCACCAGGGCACGCTCACCCCAGCGGGCAACCGGCACCTGTTCGGTAACGTCCATCACCAGCGTCTGGGGCCACACACGACGGATGCTGACGGTGTCCACCCAGGCCAATTGTTGGGCCGCGTCGCGCAACTTGGTCATGTCCACCGCGAAAAAGCCGCCGTCGATCGCGTCGGCCACCAACTGTTGCAGACGCGCCCGATCCAGATGCGCCAACTCACCGGTGATGCGGATCGTATGCAACGGCAGGCGCGCCGGATCCGTCACCAGGGCGGCTACCCAGGTCCCGACACTGCCGACCACCAACAACAGTCCTACCGTCAACAGCAGGATCCGCCCGCGCCGGGTGGGCTTCTGCTGCGTACGGCTATTGCGCCCCGTGCTGCGCTTCGCACGCCGTTCAGTCGCCATGGCCTGCCTCCAGGGTTTGCGCCAGCACCTGCCAGACGAGTTCGTCGAAACCGATCCCGGCAGCCTTGGCGGCCATCGGGACCAGACTGTGATCGGTCATTCCCGGCACGGTATTCGCTTCGATCAGCCAGGGACGTCGTTCCCCATCCAGAAACAGATCGACACGCCCCCAGCCACTGCAATCGAGCGCCTTGAACGCGCGCAACGCCAACGCCTGCAAGCCCTGCTCGGTTTCGGCATCCAGTCCGCAGGGCACGTGATAGCGGGTATCGTCGGACTCGTACTTGGCTTGGTAGTCGTAGAAGGCGTTGGCCGTTTCCAGCCGGATCAGCGGGAGCCCACGTCCTGCCAGCACAGTGGCGGTGTACTCCGCACCCGTGACCCATTGTTCGACCAGTACCGCATGATCGAAGGTCGCCGCAGTCCGCCAGGCCGACTGCAGTTCCTCGGCATTGGTCACCTTGGCCATGCCGATGGAGGATCCCTCGTGGGCCGGTTTCACCATCAGCGGGAAACCGAGTTCAATCGCCGCATCCAGGTCGCATTCGGATTCGACCACCGCGAAACCCGGTGTCGGAATTCCCAGTGACTGCCAGACCAACTTGGTACGGACCTTGTCCATGGCAAGGGCCGACCCCAATACGCCGCTGCCGGTGTAAGGCATGCCGATCACATCCAACGCACCCTGCAACACACCATCTTCGCCACCGCGACCGTGCACGATGTTGAAGGCCCGGTTGAAGCCGCCCTCTCGCAACACGTCCAGCACGTCCCGCCCGACATCCACCGCATGGGCGTCTACGCCACCACGGCGCAGGCCGGCGAGTACCGCGGCGCCACTGAGCAAGGACACTTCCCGCTCCGCCGACCAGCCGCCCATCAACACTGCCACCTTGCCGAAATCGCCAGCCTGGATGCTCATGCGGGCACCCCCAGGATGTGCACTTCGCGGACCAGTTCCACGCCGAACGCATCGGCCACCTTGGTTTGCATATGGTCGATCAGCTGTTCGATATCCGCGGCGGTCGCTTCGCCGGTATTGATCACGAAATTGGCGTGCTTCTCGCTCACCTGGGCGCCACCGATGCGATAGCCCTTCAGACCCGCCCGCTCGATCAGCCGGGCCGCATAGTCGCCAGGTGGATTGCGGAACGTCGACCCGCCGCTGGGCTGGCCGGTGGGTTGGGTCTCTGCGCGCTTGTCGAGCAGCGCGCGAATGGCCGCTTGTTCCGCCTTGGCGTCGCCTTCGTCCAGCTGCAATTCGCAGGACAAAAACCATTCACCGGTGGGCCCGCTGACACTGCGGTAAGCGATCGCATAGTCGGCTGGATAGCGCGTACGCACGACGCCGTGGCGATCGACGGTCTCCACCGACATGACCTTGTCCCAGGTCTCGCTGCCGAAGGCGCCGGCATTCATCGCCAAGGCGCCGCCCATGGTGCCGGGGATCCCCGCCAGAAAGGCGCCACCGGTCAAGCCCAGCCGCGCCGCCAGGCGTGCCACATGGGCGCAGGCAGCGCCGGCTTCCGCCCGCACGCGCACGCCGGAAGTCTCGATATCGTTGAGTCGCCCCTGGGTCACGATCACCGCGCCGGGGAAGCCGCCATCGCGGATCAAAACATTGCTGCCCAGGCCCAACCACAGCAGTGGTTCGTTCTCGTCCAGGGTAGCGAGGAAACACGCCAGGTCCGCCGCATCCTCCGGACGGAACAGCCGGCGTGCCGGACCACCCACGCGCCAGCTCGTATAGCGGGCAAGCGATTCGTTCAATCGCAATTCCCCACGCAACGGCATGTCGGTTCTCGCGGTCACGATCACTGCTTCTCCTCGCTCTTGGGCAACTTGCTCTTCCTGCCCGGTTTGCGCGGCGCCCCCTTGGCTTGTACGACCGACGTCGCGGGAAACAATTGCGCCAGTGACTCGCCGCACCCCAGGTGCAGCCGCGACAGGCGATGACTGTGCTTGACGGTTGCGGCATTCATTGACAGAGCACCTCCGACAACTTGGCGGCCACTGCGCCGATGTCTCCGGCCCCCATCACCAGGACGATGTCGCCTGACTGGACCAGCCCCCTCAGCACCCCCGGCAGTTCGTCCGGTGTCTCAACGAACACCGGATCGACCTGACCGCGGGTGCGCACCGCACGACTCAACGCCCGACCGTCGGCGCCGGCGATGGGGGCTTCGCCCGCGGCGTACACCTCGGTCAGTACCAGGGCGTCGACGTGGGACAACACGGCCACGAAATCCTCGAAGCTGTCACGGGTACGGCTATAGCGATGCGGCTGGAAAGCCAACACCAGCCGCCGTTCCGGCCAGCCCGCGCGAACCGCTTCGATGGTCGCCGCCAATTCCCGCGGGTGGTGGCCGTAGTCGTCGACCAGCATCACGTCATTACGACATTCGCCGTGCACCTGGAAGCGGCGTCCGACGCCCTTGAAACCGGCCAGGGCGGTCTGGATTGCAGCGGTCGACACGTCCAACTCCAATGCGACAGCGATCGCCGCGAGCGCATTCAAGACGTTGTGGCGACCCGGCATGTTCAAGGTGACTTCGAAGACGTCACCCTGCGCTGGCACCACGTCGAACGTTGTCCTGTTGCCCGTCTGACGAATGTTGTCGGCGCGCAGATCCGCATCCGGGCTCGTCCCGTAGGTGATCACCTGACGTGTCACCTCCGGCAACAAGGCACGCACCTCCTCATCGTCGATGCAAAGCACCGCCAGCCCATAGAAAGGAAGGTGATGGAGGAACTCCAGAAAGGCACCGCGCAGACGCTCGAAGTCGTTGCCGTAGGTACTCATGTGATCGGCATCGACATTGGTCACGATGGCCAGCATCGGCTGCAGGAAAAGAAACGAGGCGTCGCTCTCGTCTGCCTCGGCGACCAGCACCTCGCCCTCGCCCAAGTGGGCATAGCTGCCGCGCGCGTTGAGCCGCCCACCGATCACGTAGGTCGGATCCAAACCACCTTCGATCAACAGGCTTGCGGTAAGACTCGTGGTCGTGGTCTTGCCATGGGTGCCGGCCACCGCCACGCCGTAACGGAAGCGCATGATCTCGGCCAGCATCTCGGCCCGCGGCACCACCGGGATGCGTGCGGCCCGGGCGGCCAACACTTCCGGATTGTCTTGTTTGACCGCACTGGAAATCACCACGGCGTCCGCACCGGCGACGAAATCGCCGCTGTGTCCGATATGGATCTCGGCGCCCTGCTCGGCGAGGCGCTCGGTAGCCGCGTTACCACGCAGGTCCGAACCGGACACCTGGTATCCCAGATTGAGCATGACCTGGGCAATGCCATTCATGCCGGCGCCCCCGATGCCCACGAAATGCAGGCGGCGGATACGCCCCATGGCCTCGGCGGCATGCCGACGGCGATTGATCAGCTGGGCGTCAGTCACGGCGCTTCACCTCCTCGCAAACCGCCGCCACACGGTGGGTGGAATCCGCTTGCGCCAAGCCGCGCGCCGCTGTGGCCATACGCAGCAGTTCTTCGCGGTTCCCGCAGTACTCGCCCAGCAAGGACGCCAACGACTCGGGCTCGACCTGATCCTGCGGCAACAGGCGCGCGGCGCCGGCAGCAGCCAAGAACCGCGCGTTATGGGTTTGATGGTCGTCCACCGCGTGGGGATACGGCACCAGGATGGATGCCACGCCCGCGCTGGTCAGTTCGCTGATGGTCAATGCGCCAGCACGACATATCACCAAATCCGCCCAGGCATAGGCCTCGGCCATGTCATGCAGAAAATCAGTCACCTTGGCATCCACGCCTGCCACCCGATACGCGGCGCCGGTGGCCTCCGCCTTACCGCGCCCCGCCTGGTGACGGACTTCATAGCGGCGGTGCTCGGGTAACAACGCCAATGCCTGGGGCAACATCACGTTGAGCGCCTGGGCACCGAGCGACCCGCCAAGCACCAGCAGACGACAGGCCCCCTTGTGCTCGGCAAGGCGCGTCGCCGGTTCCGGCAATGCCGCGATGTCCGCCCGCACCGGGTTCCCCACTGCTTCCGCCGCGACGTCTGCCGCAAAGGCACCGGGAAAGGCCTCCAGCACGCGATGTGCGATCCGCCCCAGGTAACGATTGGTCAGTCCGGGGATGGTGTTCTGTTCGTGAATGACCAACGGGATACGCAGTAGCCATGCCATCAGGCCGCCCGGGCCGGTGACGAAGCCGCCCATGCCCAACACCACCTGGGGCTTGTGACGGCGCAACACCTGCCAAGCCTGCCCCATGGCGCGCAACAGCCGGAAAGGCGCCAGCAGCAGGCTGACCAGCCCCTGCCCGCGCAGCCGGAAACTGTTGACCCATTCGATAGGAAACCCGTACTGCGGGACCGTACGCGCCTCGAAGCTGTCCGGGGTACCAAGCCAGGTCACCTCCCAGCCATGGTCCTTCAAGTGCTGGGCAACGGCCAATGCCGGAAACACGTGCCCGCCGGTACCGCCGGCCATGATCATTACGCGCGCTGCCATTTGCCACCTCCACCGGAGTCGGCAGCGCGGTTTTCACGCTGAATCCGCAACAACAGGCCAACCGCCGCACAACCCACGATCAGACTGTTGCTACCGTAGCTCATGAAGGGCAGGGTCAAGCCCTTGGTCGGCAACAGGCCGACATTCACTCCCAGGTTGATGAAGGCTTGCAGGCCCAACCACAACCCGATGCCGTACGCCGAATAAGCGGCAAAGCGGGCGTCCCTGCCCTGTGCCGCCGCGCCAATGGTGAAGGCGCGCCATACCAACAGCCCGAACAGGGCGATCACCAGCATCGTGCCAACCAGGCCGAATTCCTCACCCACCACAGCCATCAGAAAATCCGTGTGCGCCTCCGGCAGATAGAACTGTTTTTGAATCCCGTTACCCAGACCGACGCCGAACCACTCCCCGCGACCGAACGCGATCAACGCCTGCGCCAACTGGTAACCCGAGTTGAGGGGGTCGGCCCACGGGTCCAGGAACGACGTCACCCGCGCCATACGATAAGGCGAGATGAAGATCAGCGCGGTCATGGCGCCCCCTGCCAGCCCCAGCAGCGCCATGAACTGCCAGATTGGCGCGCCGCCGAGGAACAGCATCCCCAAGGCGGTGGCCAGCAACACCGTGGTGGTACCGAAATCCGGCTGCCACATGATCAACAGGCAGGCCAGGGTCACCAGGATCATGGGCTTTACGAAACCCCACAGGCTATGCGCCACTTCCACCTGCCGACGTACCAGATAGCCGGCCATGTACAACACCAAGGCCAGTTTCATGAACTCGGAGGTCTGCACGTTGAACGAGCCAAGGGCGATCCAGCGGGTGGCACCGTTGACGGTCTTGCCCAGACCCGGAATCAACAACACCAGCAACAACCCCAGCGCCACGAAATAGAACACCGTGCTCGCCCGTTCCCACCAGGACATCGGAATGTTCCACATCAGCACGGCCGCCATCAGCCCCAGGGACAGCGCCAGCAAGTGGCGATCAACAAAATGGAACGGGTTGCCGAATCGCGCACCCAGATGCAGAGACGCGGAGCCGACCATGATCACGCCCAGACCCAACAGGGCGACGACCACACCGACCAACAAGGGGTCGGGCAGGCTCAAGCTGGGCAGCGCCTGTCCGCGTGTTCGCGCCATGCTCACCGATGTCATGACAGCAACCCCCGGACCGCGGCAACGAACACCTCACCGCGCTGCATGTAGTCGCTGAACATGTCCAGACTGGCACAGGCCGGCGACAGCAGCACGCGATCGCCTGCATGGGCCAATCCGGCCGCCTGGCGCACGGCGTCGTCCATGTCGGCGGCATGATGTACCGGCACACGCCCGCCGATGGCTGCCGCTATGTCCGCCGCGTCGCGACCGATCAGCACCACGGCACGGGTGTGCGCGACCACGGCCGGAACGAGTTCGTCGAACGCGGCGCCCTTGCAGTCGCCGCCCGCGATCAACACCGTACGGCTGTCGTCCGCCTGCGCCAACCCGTTCAATGCCGCTACGCAGGCGCCGACATTGGTGCCCTTGGAATCGTTGTACCAGCGGACCCCGCCGTGCTCGCCGACATACTGGGTACGATGAGGCAAGCCACCGAAGCCGCGCAGCACCGTGCACATGGCGTCGAGCTTCAAATCGAGCGCACTGCCCAAGGCCAACGCCGCCAGTGCGTTGGCGCGGTTATGCAGGCCGGGGATGCGCACGTCGGCGGCGCGGATCAACGGCTGGTCACCACGGCACAGCCAGGCGTCACCATCCAACTGGTGGACGCCGAAGACCCGCTGACAGCTGAACACATCGTCGGCCGCGGCCAACGGTTCACCCAGCGTGAAGCACCATTTCTCACCGCTGCCGGCCATCGCCATCACCGCCGCGTCGTCGGCGTTGTAGACGCGCACCGACGTCGCGCTGAACGCCTTGGCCTTGCTGGCCTTGTAGGCATCCAGATCTGGGTATCTGTCCATATGATCCGGTGAGATGTTGAGCACCGCGGATACCGCCGTCCGCAGCGAACGGGTGGTATCGAGCTGGAAGCTGGACAACTCAAGCACGTACAAATCGACGCTGTCGTCCAGCAGTTCCAACGCCGGCTCGCCCAGGTTGCCGCCCACCGCCACCTTGCGCCCGGATTCGCGCGCCATCTCGCCGAGCAGCGTGGTTACGGTGCTCTTGCCATTGGAACCGGTGATCACCGCCACTGGCGCCTTGGCGGCACGGGCGAACAGCTCCACGTCACCCACCACTTCCACACCCCGGGCAACGGCTTGGGCGATCTGCGGCGTCTTGAGCGACACGCCCGGACTCACCACCAGGCGATCCGCCTGGGCGAACACCGCGTCGTCGAACCCGCCGAGAAACACAGCGACATCCGGCAGGTCGCGGTGCAAGGACTCCATGCCCGGTGGCGTATCGCGGCTGTCGACAATGGCCACCTGCTCGCCGCGCGCCGCCAGATGGCGCGCCACGGACAAGCCGGTACGACCAAGACCCACGATCAGGGTCTTGGTGCCGGCACTGCCCGGATTGTCCACGGTGTGTTGCAAGAGACTGCTGTCCATAACCTGATTAACGGATCTTCAAGCTGGCCAGACCGACCAGCACCAGAATCACGGTGACAATCCAGAAACGCACGATGACCCTGGGCTCGGGCCAACCCTTCAATTCGAAGTGATGATGCAGCGGGGCCATGCGGAAGATGCGGCGTCCGGTAAGCTTGAACGACGCCACCTGCAGCATCACCGACATGGTCTCCATCACGAACACCCCGCCCATGATGAAAAGAATGATTTCCTGACGAACGGCCACCGCCACCACGCCCAGCGCGGCACCCAGCGCCAGCGCGCCCACATCACCCATGAAGACTTGCGCCGGATAGGTGTTGAACCAGAGAAAACCCAGGCCCGCGCCCACCAAAGCGGCACAGAATATGGTCAGCTCGCCGACCCCTGGCAGATGGGGAATCAACAGGTATTCGGCAAACTTCGCATGGCCGGTGACGTAGGCGAATATCCCCAGGGCGCCGGCCACCATCACCGTCGGCAGGATAGCCAGCCCGTCGAGGCCGTCGGTCAGGTTCACCGCGTTCGAGCTACCCACGATCACGAAGTAGGTAAGCACCAGAAACATAGGCCCCATATCGAACACCATGTTCTTGACGAACGGCACCAACAGCTGGGTCTCTGCGGGCATCACCGCGGTGCTATACAGGGCATACGCCGCCATCGCCCCGAACACCGACTGCCAGAGGTACTTCCAACGTGAGGCCAGACCTTTGGGGTCCTTGAGCACCAGCTTCTTGTAATCGTCCACCAGGCCAACGGCACCGAACGCCAGGGTGGTCAGCAGGGTGATCCACACGTAGCGGTTGTCCAGATTGGCCCACAGCAAGGTGGCGATGCCAATCGCCACCAGGATCAAGGCACCGCCCATGGTCGGCGTACCGGCCTTGGACAAATGGCTTTGCGGACCGTCATCGCGCACGGTCTGACCGATCTTGTACCGGCTGAGTCGGCGGATCATCGCCGGACCGACCACAAAGGAGATCACCAGCGCTGTCAACACCGCGAGGATCGCGCGTAAGGTGATATAGCGGAAGACGCCAAAACCGGGGTCGTACTGCACCAGATAATCGGCCAGCCAAATCAGCATGCCGCCACCTCTTGTTGTTCTGTGATGGCACTGACGACGCGATCCATGCGCGCGCTGCGTGAGCCTTTGACCAGGACGGTGTCCTCTGCCCCCAGGGATTCGATCAGGTTGTCGATCAGTGACTGCTGGTCGGTGAAATGACGACCACCGGCGCCGAAGCTGCGAACCGCCACACCGGACAGCTCGCCGCAGGCGAACAGGCGTTCGACGCCGGCGGCGCGAGCGCGCTCGCCGAGTTCCCCGTGCAGCCCGCTGGCGCCACGCCCGAGTTCGGCAAGATCCCCCAGCACCAGGGAACGTCTCCCCGGTGCGGCGGCCAGCACATTTATGGCCGCCGCGACCGATTCCGGATTGGCGTTGTAGCT
>JASBTJ010000056.1 GCA_030148485.1 Gammaproteobacteria bacterium
CTGTCGTTTCTGTATATGTGGGTGGGCGCGCATCATTTGCATTGGACCGCGCTGCCGGACTGGACCTCGACCCTCGCCGCCACCTTTTCCATCATGCTCCTGCTGCCGTCCTGGGGCGGCATGATCAACGGCATCATGACCATGTCGGGCGCCTGGGATAAGCTGCGCACCGACCCGGTGATGCGCTTCCTGATCACCGCGCTGGCCTTCTACGGCATGTCGACCTTTGAAGGTCCGATGATGTCGCTGAAGAGCGTCAACGCCCTGTCGCACTACACCGACTGGACCGTGGGTCACGTGCACTCCGGCGCCTTGGGCTTGGTGGCGCTGATCTCCTTCGGCTCGCTGTACCACATGATCCCGCGCGTCTGGGACACCAAGCTGTACAGCAACAAATTGGTCTACCTGCACTTCTGGCTGGCCACCATCGGCATCGTGCTCTACATCTCGGCGATGTGGGTGTCCGGTATCGGTCAGGGCCTGATGCTGCGTGCCTTCGACGAGTACGGCAACCTGGCGTACACCTTCGTCGAGACCGTGTCCTTCATGCACTGGCCGCTGGTGGTGCGCATGCTCGGTGGCGTGTTCTTCGTGTCCGGCATCCTGGTCATGAGCTTCAACATCTACATGACCATTCGTGGCGCCAAGCAGGAACAAGCTGCGTTGGAAGCCAAGATCGCCGCCAAGATGTCCAAGGCCTGAGCCGGGCGCTAGGAGTTAGTCGAGATGAAATTCACTCACGAAAAAATCGAGATCAACGTCGGTCTCATGATGTTCCTGACTATGCTGGCCATCGGCATCGGTGGCCTGGTCGAGATCGTGCCGTTGTTCTACATCAAGGACACCATCGAGAAGGTGGAAGGTGTGCGTCCGTACACCCCGCTGGAGCAGCGCGGTCGGGATATCTATACCCGCGAAGGCTGCTACCTGTGTCATTCGCAGATGATTCGCCCGTTCCGTGACGAGGCCATGCGCTACGGCCACTATTCACTGGCGGCCGAATCCCAGTACGACCATCCCTTCCAGTGGGGATCCAAGCGTACCGGCCCCGACCTGGCGCGGGTCGGCGGCAAGTACAACAACCAGTGGCATGTACAGCACCTGATCGCACCGCGTTCGGTGGTGCCCGAATCGATCATGCCCAACTATCCGTGGTTGTTGAAGAACGATCTGGACTACTCCGACATGGCCGACCGCATGCGTGCGCTCAAGGCCGTCGGGGTGCCGTACTCCGAGACCGAGGCCGAGTATCAGGCCAACGTCGAGCAGTTCGGGCAGGAAGCGGCTGACAAGTTCAACATCCACACGGCAGAGGAAACCCTGTTGGCGGAGGCCCAGGCCAACGATTTCGACGGTGACCCCACGCGCGTAACCGAGATGGACGCGCTGGTGGCCTACCTGCAGGTGCTCGGCACCATGGTGGATTTCAGCAAGTACGACGAAGGGTACTTCGCCGAGTTCCGGTAATAGCCTGACGGCCGCCATGTGGCGGTCGTCACACTGACTTAAGAGCGACTGGTCGTATGCCTGAATGGCTCGAATGGTTGACCGACATGCAGTACACCAAGCCTGTGGCCTTGGTGATCTTCTTCGTCACCTTCGTTGGCATTCTGATTTATGTCTTCACGGGTAAGAAGCGCGGCAAGCGTCTCGAGTCCTACAAGGACATCCCGTTTCTGGACGACGACCAGGAGACCAAAGTTTCCGAGAAGGACAGTAAAGATGGCTGATCAGCAGCAGACTCACGGTAACGCCGTACAGACCACCGGTCACGCCTGGGACGGTGACCTGCAGGAGTTCAACAACCCGCTGCCCACGTGGTGGCTGTGGACCTTCTACGCCACCATCGTGTTCGCACTGGTGTACTGGATCCTGTACCCGGCTTGGCCCATCGGCAACTCGTTCACCAAGGGTATCAACACCATCACCTTCGAGAGCAACGGTGAGCAGGTCACGACCCACTGGAATACCCGCTCGTTGTTCATCAAGGAGATGCAGAGCGGCGAGCAGGCGCTCAAGCAGCAAGCGTACCTGCAGAAGGTAAACGACGCGTCGTACGAACAGATCCAGAACGACCCGGAAATGATGGGCTTCGTGAATGCTAAGGCGAAGAGCCTGTTCGGCGACAACTGCGCTGCTTGTCACGGTATCGGCGGTGCGCCGGCGATGGTGGGGTTGTTCCCCAACCTGAGCGACGACGCGTGGTTGTGGGGCGGCAAGGTCGATCAAATCGAACAGACCATCGCTAGCGGCCGTCATGGTTTCATGCCCGCATTCGGCGCAACCTTTAGTGATCAGCAGCTCGATCAGGTGGCCAACTACGTGCTGTCCTTGTCCGGTGCCATTGCAGCGGATCCGGCCAAGGTGGCTGCCGGGCAAAAGATCTTCCAGGGTGAAACCGGCGGGTGTTACTACTGTCACACCAAGCAAGCAACCGGTATGGCCTCGGTGGGTTCCGCCAATCTGACCGATGCCATCTGGACCGTCGCGGACGTGCCCGGCGCCGGTAGCGACGAGGAAAAGATCGCCCGCGTGCGCAGCGTCATCGAGAAAGGCGTGCAGCGCACCATGCCGGCCTGGAAAGATCGCCTCAGCGCGGCCGATATCAAGTTGTTGACCGTGTACGTGCACGGCCTTGGTGGCGGCCAGTAAGCGACGCGCAGGTGCTGCGTGTATCCGCTTCCCCAAAAGGCCGCTCGCGGCCTTTTTTGGGCTTTGGCCCAAGGAACCCCGGAGAAGGTCCGGTCCGAAGAGTTGGCGATCAGGGGCTGGCCGTTACGCCGATCAGTAACGGGAAGGTGGCCGGTTCCGGCGCCAGGCTCAAGGTCTGCGACTTATTTCAGCGGTTCCCTTAAGGGTAGTAGTAGGAGTCGATCAACGGCATGAGTGATAGCCGCAGTCAGGAGGTCCCTCTGTACCAGTCGCGGATTCCCATATTTCCGCGGTCGGTCAAGGGGCGTTTTCGCAACATCAAGTGGGGTGTGCTCGCGCTCGCCTACGGCGTGTACTTTCTGCTGCCTTGGCTGAACTGGAGTCGGCACAACGCGCCGGACCAGGCGGTGTTGTTCGATCTGGCCGGACGTAAGTTCTATCTCTTCGGTCTGGTGGTGCACCCGCAAGACATCTTCTGGCTGGCCGGCCTACTGATGATCTTCGCCTTTCTGTTGTTCTTCGTTACCGGCGTGGCGGGGCGCATCTTCTGCGGCTACTTCTGTTTCCAAACCCTGTGGACCGACGTGTTCATTGCCATAGAACGCGTTGTGCAGGGTGAGCGCCCGGCACGGATCCGACTGGCCAAGCAGGACTGGAATAGGGAGAAGGTGGTCAAGCTCGCACTTACCCACGTGCTTTGGTTGTTGGTGGCGTTTGCCACCGGCCTGACTTTTGTCCTGTACTGGGGAGAGGCGGGGCAGTTGGTCGCCGACTTTTTTACCGGACAAGCGCCGTTCCCCGCGTACGCCACCGCCGCCTTCTTGACAGCGACAACCTATGTGATGGCCGGAATCGCCAGGGAGCAGGTCTGCACCTACATGTGCCCGTACGCGCGTTTCCAGAGCGTGATGTACGACCCGGAAACCATCAGCGTCAATTACGACCGCGACCGCGGCGAGGCCAGTACCGGGCGGCAGAAGCTGTTGAAGGGGGCCAAGACGCCCGCAGAGCGGCAGCAGACCGGCGCAGGTGACTGCATCGATTGCGGCTATTGTGTGCAGGTTTGTCCTACCGGTATCGATATCCGCAACGGTCCGCAGCTCGAATGCATCAACTGCGGCCTGTGCGTGGATGCCTGCGACACCATCATGGACAGCCTGAAATGGCCCCGGGGGCTGATCGCCTACCGATCCGAAAAGTCGCTTGATACCGGCGAACGGACCAAGCTGATACGTCCCAAGGTCATTGCTTATGCGCTGGTGCTGTTGGTGGCTGTCGGCGGACTGGTGTGGAGCGTCGCGCACCAATCGCCGTATTATCTGACCGTGGCCCAGATCCGGCAGCCGATCTATGTGCGGTTGTCGGACGGCCGTATTCAGAACAGTTACGAAATCAAACTCAACAACAAGACCACGGATCCGATGACCCTCAGTTTCAAGATCGCCGGACTGCCCGGGGCGGAACTGGACATGGGGCGTTTCAGTACGGTGGAACTGGCGCCCGGTCATCATCTGAGATTGAAGGCGCTGGTCAAGCTCGACGCCAGCGGAAAAACCGGCGGTACCCGCAACTACCGGATCCACGTTGTACCCATCGCACCGTCCGACCTGCCGCAACTGGACGCGGACGCGGTGTTCTATCTACCGGAGGGGCGCTGAGTGCATACCACGGCCATTATTCTGAGTCTGGCGATCGGCATCGCCCTCGAGGTGTTGTTGTATCTGGGCCTGCGCCGCATCGGACGCATGGGCGCCGTCAGCGCGGGCGCGGTGGTCGCCGTGGCGGCACTGTTGCTCTACCTGCCGTACGCACTGCTGTCCTGGCCGGGGGCGGACGTGGTGGCGATCCACCTGGCGTTGTATCTTGTGGTCGCCTATATGCTGGCGATCGCCGGCGGTAGACCGACGGAGGGCAAGCGCGGCTGGCACTGGGCACCCGCCTTGTTCATCGCCTTCTTTGCCTTGGTGGTCGGCATGAACGTGGTGTTTCTCGGCGTCGCGGAGAAAGGTATTACCGGGATCTTCGCCCAACTGTTGCCCAAGCCCGATGGCGGTGAAGTCGCCGACTCCCGCTTTCCTGGTACCGTGTCCCATGACTTCCAGAAGAAGGAGGCGTTGTACAACGCCTATCTCGAGCAAGTGGAGGAGCAGCGGCAACGGGGCTGGCAGGTGCGTAAGGGCTGGCAGGCCCAGCCGGTGGTCGACCAGCCTGCGGTATTCCTGGTCGAGGTGGTCGACGCCCAAGGACAGCCGGTCAGCGGGGCCACGGTCAGCGGGCGCTTCCTGCGAACGTCCAACAGTGCTTTCGATTTCGCTTTCGCCATGTCCGAGGTGGCGCCCGGCCGCTATCGCCTGGAGACCCGCCTCAGTCAGCCGGGTTTGTGGCAATTGGTGCTGGAGATCCGGCGTGGCGAGGAACTGCATGAAATCCGTGCCCTGACATCAGTGCAAGCCCAGCAGCAGGTCAGGGCCAAGGCGGGTTCGTGAGCGAGCCCGGCACGGACCCGGACTGCTTCCACTGCGGTCAGCCGGTGCCGCCGGGCGCCTCCTATCGCGTCGAGATCCTCGGCGAGCGGCAGGACATGTGCTGCGCCGGCTGTCAGGCGGTCGCGCAGGCCATCGTGGACAACGGCCTGGATGACTTCTATCGACACCGTACCGCACCGGCGCCGCAGGCCCGGGAATTGGTGCCCGAGGCGTTGAAGCGGCTCGACCTCTATGACAGTCCGGCCATCCAGGAAGGGTTTGTCGGTAGCGACGAAGCGGCGCACAAGACCGCTTCGCTGATTCTCGAAGGGATCACCTGTGCGGCCTGTGTGTGGCTCAATGAACGCCACGTGCGTGCCTTGCCCGGCGTGGTGGATTTCCAGGTGAATTACAGCACCCACCGCGCCCGGGTCGTCTGGGACGACAGCCGCCTGCAGCTGTCCGACATCCTCAAGGCCATTGCCAGTATCGGCTATGTGGCGCACCCCTTTGATCCGGGGCGCCAGGAAGCGCTGCAGAAAAAGGAGCGATCCGCCGCGCTGCGACGCCTTGCCGTTGCCGGTCTCGGCGCCATGCAGGTCATGATGCTCGCCGTTGCCATGTACGCCGGCGACTATTCCGGCATGGACGACCAGCTGCGCAGCTTCATGCGTTGGGTAAGCCTGCTGCTGACCGTGCCGGTGGTGTTCTATTCGGCGCAGAGTTTCTTCGTCAGTGCCTGGCGCGATCTGAGGCGCTTGCAATTCAGCATGGACGTGCCGGTTTCGCTGGCCATCGGCGGGGCCTTTTCAGCCAGTGTCTGGCACACCCTGCAGGGACAGGGCGAGGTCTACTACGACTCGGTCTGCATGTTCACCTTTTTCCTGCTTGCCAGTCGGTTCCTTGAACAGGGCGCCCGGCACAAGGCCGGTCAGGCCGCCGAAGCCCTGGTCAAGTTGCTGCCAGCGGTGGCGACGCGCATTGTCGACGGTCGCCACCAGGAAGTGGCCGTGGCGGAACTGGCGCCGGGTGACGACGTCATGGTCCGGCCCGGTGACACCGTGCCCGCGGATGGCACCGTGAGAGTGGGCGAAAGCTCGGTGGACGAATCCTTGCTGACCGGCGAAAGCCTGCCGCGGCCCAAGGCGCCGGGTGACCCCGTTACCGGCGGCAGCGTGAACGTGGAGAGCCCCTTGGTGTTCCGGGTGGAAAAGGTCGGCGAGGATACCCTGGTGTCGGGCATCGTTCGGCTGCTCGACCGGGCCCAGACGGAAAAACCGCGCTTGGCACAGTTGGCGGATCGGGTCGCCGGTTGGTTTGTGTTTGCGTTGTTGGTGGTTGCCGGCGGTGTCGCCGGCTGGTGGATGATGACCGACCCCAGTCGTGCGTTCACCATCACCCTGTCGGTATTGGTGGTGACCTGTCCCTGTGCCTTGTCGCTGGCGACGCCCACGGCGATCACTGCCGCCACGGGCACCTTGACCCGCCTCGGCCTGTTGACCACCCGTGGTCATGCCTTGGAGACGCTTGCACAGGCTACTACGGTACTGTTCGACAAGACCGGCACCTTGACCCGTGGCGAGCTGAGGTTGGCCCGAGCCATCCCCCTCGGCGCCGTGGACATGGCGCGTGCCAAGGCCTTGGCTGCGGGGCTGGAGTTGGGTTCGGAGCACCCGGTCGCCAAGGTCTTGCTCGCCGCCAGCGATGTGCCGTTGCCATTGGACAATCTGCGTAGCCGTCCGGGACGGGGTATGGCGGGAGAGCTGGACGGCACCACCTATCGGATCGGCGCGCCCGAATATGCCGCGGCCATTTATGGCGGCGTTGTCCCTCCATCCCCCGTGGAGCCCGGCACCCAGGTATTGCTGTCGTCCACGGAGGGGCCCCTGGCCTGGTTTATTCTGGAAGACAGCCCGCGTGACGATGCCGCCGACGCTGTGGCTCTGCTCAAGGCGCAAGGTCTCAAGGTTGCGATCTGCAGCGGCGACGCCGAACGTCCGGTCGCGGCTGTGGCTGCCGCGGTGGGTATCGACAGCTGGCAAAGTGCCATGCAGCCGGCGGACAAGCTCGAATATGTCCACCGCTTGCAGTCTGCCGGCGAGGTGGTGGTGATGGTCGGAGACGGCGTCAATGACGCCCCGGTACTGGCCGGCGCCCAGGTCTCCGTGGCGATGGGTAGCGGTGCCCAACTGGCCCATGCGAGCGCCGACATGGTGATGCTGTCCGAACGTCTTGCGATACTGGCCCAGGGCTTTGAGGGTGCGCGCCGTACCCGTAGCATAATCCGTCAGAATCTGGCCTGGGCTGTGTTGTATAATGCCGCAGCTGTGCCCCTGGCGGCGGCTGGCTTGGTGGCCCCGTGGATGGCCGCGCTGGGCATGTCCGCCAGCTCGCTGGTGGTTGTATTCAATGCGCTCAGGCTGCGCCAGTTGGGCACGGCCGGGCCCGCGAGGTGATGCGGTGTCTATCCTGTATCTGTTGATCCCGCTGGCGGTGATCCTGATGGTGATCGCCGTGGGATTTTTCATCTGGACGGTAAAGAACGGCCAGTACGACGATATGGACGGGCCGGCCCACCGCATCCTGATGGACGACGACGATCCGCGAATCCCTCGTCGTGACGAGGGGAAAGACGCCAAAGATTCGGCCGTGGTGTCCGTTGAGGACAGCAAGGCCAAGCAACCTGTGAACCCAGATTAAGGAGCCTCGATATGGCAAGCCTGTTCAGTTTTCAAAATTTCGCCCTGACCTTCACCGTGGGGCTGATCGTGTGGTCCTGGATCAGCTTTCTCTCGGTGGTGTTGTTCGGCTGAATCCCGATCACCAGGGAATGCAAGGAGCCGCCTGTCAAAGGCGGCTTTTTCATGCCCGCGTGTCCGTCTGAGATCGGCAGCACCTTGGTACCTGGGCTGGGTTTACGTTACCGTGCAGGGTCAAGGAGGTCTACGCAATGGGTTTCAAGACGGTAACGACGCTACTGTTGGCCTGGTTGGCAGTGCTTTCGCCTCGACTTTGGGCGACCCAGGATCCCGGCGGCGCGGTCAGCTTCGGTATTTTTCCCTATGTCACACCGGTGCAACTCGCCAAGTTCCATAACCCTTTGCGGGATTACTTGGAGGAGACCATCGGGCGGCCTGTGGTGCTGGTTACCGCACCTACCTTCCCTGAGTTTGTCGCTCGTACCCAGCAGGGCCTTTACGACTATGTATTGACGGCACCGCACTTGGCGCGTCTCGCCCAGGTCCGCGATGGCTATGAGCCTCTGGTCAAAACCGGTCATCAGGTCCAGGGTGTGTACCTGGTGCCCAAGGAATCGCCCATCCGGTCGCTGCAGGATATCCGCGGTCATAGCATCATGATGGTTGGTCAGGCCGCCATCATCAGTCAGATGGTGGTGCGCCAGCTCGCCGAGCTGGGACTGCGTGATGGCGAGAATATCGAGATTCGTACCACCCGAACCCACAACAACGCCATGTACGCCGCATTGCGTGGCGAGAGCGACGTGTCGGTCACCGGCATCCTGCTGTACGACAAGATAAATCTGCACGACCGGGACAAGGTGCGGGTGGTCGGCCACACTCCCGGGGTTCCGGGTTTCATCCTGCTCGCCGGGAACGACGTCGCGGGAGCGGAACGTACGCGAGTCAAGGCGGCGCTGATCGGATTTGCCGACACGCCCGCCGGTAAGGCATATGTGGAGCCTACCGGTTTCAAGCGTCTGCTGCCGATCGACGAGGCAGAGATGGAATCGTTGCAGCCGTTCATCGCACGCTTTCTGGATAAGCGTTGATGTCGAGTTTACTGGGGCGTTTTCGCCGTTCGCTTCGACTGAAACTCATTGTCGTCAGCGTCGGCATCGAAATCCTGATGCTCGGGTTACTGCTGGCGAACAGCCTGCGCTTGATGGATGCCGAATTGGAGCGCTTCGCCCAGGCGCAGCTAGAGGATTTCCGCGAGTTGCTCGATGCGTCACTGAGCCCGTCGTTGTTTCAGCGGGACCACGCATCGATGAAGGAGATGCTCGATAGATTGCTCAGCCGCCAGGATTCCGGTTTGACCTACGTGTTGGTGCAGGATGAGCGTGGGGCCAACTATGCCGCGGCGGGTGACCTCAATCTGTCCGATCTTCCCGCAGTGGACGACAGTGTCGCCGGTGCACTTGAAGACGGTGTGTATGACGCCACCGGGGCGCTGCAACTGGACGTGATGCCAATCGGCACCGTGCGCTTCGGCGTGTCCTTACAAGGGCTTATTCAGACTAAGACTTCGCTGCTCGGCCAGGGCTTACTGATTGCCGGTGCCGAGGTGCTGTTGTCGTTGATGCTGCTGGGTTTTGCCGGCTACGTGCTCACTCGTCACATCGCCAAGATGGTGGTTGCCACACGGCGCGTCGCGGATGGCGAGTACAATGTCGGGATCGTGCGCGAAAGCGAGGACGAGATCGGCGAGCTGGCAGATCATTTCAATCGTATGGCCCTGGCGGTGCGGGAACGCATCGACGCCTTGCAGCGTTCGGAAAAGGCGCTCCATCAAGAAAAGGAAAAGGCCTGGGTGACCCTGCACTCCATCGGCGACGGCGTGATTACCACCGACCAGGATGGGCGCGTCGAAATGCTGAATCCCATTGCCGAGGCGCTGACTGGTTGGGGCCAGGAGGACGCGGTGGGTATGCCGATCGAAGAGGTGTTCGTGATCCAGGACGAGACCTCCCGTCGCCCCGGATACAATCCGATCCTCAAGTGCCTGCGCACCAACCGCATTGTCGAATTGGACGAACACACGGTGCTGGTCGGTCGCGATGGCAAGGTCACGCCGATCAACGACAGCGCCGCACCGATTCATGATCACGCGGGTAATGTGGTCGGCGCCGTGCTGGTGTTCCACGACATCAGCAGTGCGCGGCAGATGGCCAGCCAACTGGCGTACCAGGCGAAACACGATGCCTTGACCGGTTTGGTAAATCGCGCAGAGTTCGAGCGCCGCTTGCGGCAGGCGGTGGATACCGCCGCCAACGAGGGGCACCACCATGTGTTGTGCTACATGGATCTGGATCAGTTCAAGCTGGTCAACGACACCAGCGGTCATATCGCCGGCGACGAGATGCTGCGTCAGGTCAGCCTGCTGTTGAAGTCCAAGGTGCGGGATTCGGACACCCTGGCGCGGCTTGGAGGCGACGAGTTCGGCGTACTGCTGGAAAATTGTCCGCTCGAACGCGGCGCGATCGTCGCCGAGCACCTCTGCGCTGCGGTCGGCCGGCATACCTATACGTGGGAGGACAGGACTTACGATGCGGGTGTCAGTGTCGGGGTGGTAGCCATTGACGGCGGCTGCGGCGGCCTGGCCGAGGTGTTGAGTGCGGCGGACGTGGCATGTTATCTGGCCAAGGAGCAGGGCCGCGGTCGTGTCTACTTCCATCACCAGGGGGACGAGGAAAGCGCCCGCCGCCATTCCGAGATGCATCGGGTATCACAGATATCCGCGGCACTCAGTGCCGACCGCTTCGAGCTGCATGTACAGGAGATCCAGCCGCTGCAGGGCCAAGCCGCGCCACGGCATTACGAAGTGCTGGTACGCATGCGTGACGAGTTGGGTGACTTGGTGTCGCCAAACACCTTCATCCCGGCGGCAGAGCGGTTCCATTTGATGCATCAGGTCGACGAATGGGTGGTCAACAAAACCCTGAAGACCATCGAGCGTTGCCGTTTGCATCAACACGACCTGATCTTCTCGATCAATCTGTCGGGCCAGACGCTGGCGCGCGAGGATTTTCTCGATCGCTTGATCGAAAGTATCGAAAACAGCAGGGTGCCAGCCCACATGCTGAGTTTTGAAGTGACGGAAACCGCCGCCATCAGCAACCTCGGCCATGCCGGAGCCTTCGTCACCGCGCTCAAGGGGCTGGGCTGCACCTTTGCATTGGACGACTTCGGCAGCGGTTTGAGTTCGTTCGCCTATTTGAAAAACCTGAACGTGGATTTTCTGAAGATCGACGGCGGTTTTGTGCAGGACATGATCGCTCAGGAAAGCGATGCCGCGATGGTGGAGGCGATCAACCAGATGGGGCATGTGATGGGGCTGAAGACCATAGCGGAATACGTGGAAAATGATGCCATTCGCGCTCAGCTTGTCCGGCTGGGCGTGGATTATGGCCAAGGTTTCGGCATCCACAAGCCCATGCCGTTCAGTGAGCTTATGCATGGCCTGAGCGGGCGCCAGGTGTTGGAGTTTCCGCGTTCCTAGGTCATCTCTGGAAAATTCAGAGGTTCTGCGGCACAGGGAGGTGCCGCCAAGATCGGTCACTGCAAGTGACTGATTCTGAAGTAAGCAGCAAACCGCGTTTGCAGCGCAGCGTGCGCTGAGAAGTCCGGGATGGACTGATTCAGAGCTTTCCTAGGTGTCGGTCGGGATCGGCTGTGCTACCTGGGTCGGTGATTGCCCTAGCCAGCGGTCCATGATCCGCGCGGCCACCAGGTCGCCGCAGACGTTGATCGCGGTGCGTGCCATGTCCAGGATACGGTCGACGCCCAGGATCAAGGCGATGCCGGCCGCGGGGATGCCAACGCTGTCCAGCACCATGGCCAGGATCACGATGCCCACCCCCGGGGTGGCCGGCGATCCCACTGAAGCGCCTACCGCCGTCACCACGATCAATGCCATGCTGGCCGCGGTCAGTTCGATGCCGTATACCTGCGCCAGGAAAACCGCCGCGACGCCTTGGTACAAGGCCGTGCCGTTCATGTTGATGGTGGCGCCGAGGGGAATGACGAACTGTGCCACGGAACTGCGTACCTGGAGTTTCTGTTCGGCGGTTTTCATGGTCAGTGGCATCACCGCCGCTGAACTGGAGGTGGAGAAAGCCAGCAGCAGCACATCGCGTGAGGCACCCAGGAAACGCCCCGGCGTGATGGCCCCGAACAGCCATAACAATACCAGGTACAGGACCAGCAACACGGCCAAACCGAGTAGCACGGTCGCCACGTACACCGCCATTCCCAGCAGCGCTTCCAGGCCGATCTTGCTGCTCAGCTGGGCAAGCAGCCCGAACACCGCGATGGGGGCCAGCAGCATGGCCCAACGCACCACGGTCATGCACACCTCCTGCAGCGAGCCGAGCAGATCGAGCAGCGGCTTTGCTTGAGCCGGCGCCATCATCACCAGCGCTACCCCGAAGACCACGGCAAACAGGACCACCTGGAGCATTTGCCCTTCCACCATGGAGGACAACGGATTGCGGGGCAACAAACCCGCCAGGTGCCCGGGGATGTCGGCGGCGTTGGGGCGTGCCACCTCCGCCGTGGCGGGCGGCGGAACCTGGGCGACAGTCTGCTGAATCAGTGACCGGTCGACATAACCACCGGGCTCGATGATCAGAGCCAGTTGCAGTCCGATGACGATGGCGACGGCGGTGGTGAGCAGAAAATACAGTGTCACGCGCACACCGACAGTGCGTAGCTGTTCCAGGTTCTCACTGGCGGCCAAGCCCCGGATCACGGAGGCGAACACCAGTGGGATGACGATCATCTGGATCAGGGTGAGAAACAACTGACCATGCAATGCCAACCAGTTGCCCAGGGCCAACGCGGTGTCGGGCGTTAGCCAGCCCGTGCTTGGCCCGAGCAGGATGCCGGTGGCGATTCCCAGGACCATCCCGATGAGCACCTGAAGCCACAATCGGCCTCGTACCAGGGCGGTCAGGCGGTCGCTTAGCCCGGCCAGGGACTCCAGGTCCAGGGAAAAAACCGAATTGCGGGGCTGCATGTGGTCGGTGTCCGTGTGGTCCAGTCCCTATTGCACCGACAATTGCGGGTTACGTCCAGCTTTGTAAGGCCTATCCTAGGGGGCGGAGATCTCACAGGAACGAGTACATGCAAACGACGATGGTGAGGTGGACATGGGTCTTCACGCTGGCGTGGCTTGTGGCCATGCCGACCCAAGCCCGTGAGGTGGCCGGGGTGGACATTGCCGAGCGAGTCGAGGTCGGTGGCCAGCCGCTGATCCTGAATGGCGCGGGGGTGCGGCGCAAGTTTTTCATCCGTGTTTATGTCGGTGCCCTTTATCTGCCCGCCAGGGCGGCCACCGGCGCCGAGGCGCTGGCGCAGGATGGACCGCGTCGGGTGACGATGCAGGTGCTGTATGACGAGATCAGTCGACAGAAGCTGGTCGACGCCTGGAACGACGGTTTCGCAGACAATCTGTCGGTCGACGAACGGCAAAGGCTGCAACCGCGTATCGACCGTTTCAATACCTTGTTCGATGCGGTGCATGCGGGGGACCTGATCACCCTCGACTATCTGCCGGGAAAGGGCACTGTGGTCAGCGTCAGCGGCCGCGAAAGCGGGCGGATCCCCGGGCGGGATTTCAATGATGCGCTGCTGCGCATATGGTTGGGCGATCACCCGGCGGATTCGACCCTGAAGGCAGCGATGCTGGGCGATTGACGGTTCCCCATGCCGGGGGGCGTCGCGGAAAAGAAAAACGGCCACCGCAGGGGTGGCCGCTCAGGTCGGGGACGAGACCGCTTCAGGCGTACAATTGTCCTTTGAGCTTCTTCATCGCGGCCTTCTCAATCTGGCGGATTCGCTCTGCGGAGACGTCGTACTGGGCTGCCAGATCGTGCAGAGTGGCCTTTTTTTCCGCCAGCCAGCGCTGCGCCAGGATGTCGCTGCTGCGCTCGTCCAGGCCCTCCAGGGCGGTGTACAGGCGTTCGCGCTGGTCGTTCTCGGTGTCGTCGGCCTCCAGCAGCGCGGCCGGCTCCATGCGGGTGTCGGCCAGATAGGTGGCCGGCGCCATGGGCGCACCGTCGTCGTCGTCGTCCGCCCCGTCGAAGGCCAGGTCGTGGTTGGCCAGACGGGCTTCCATCTGCAATACCGTCTCGGGCTTGACGCCCAGGTCCTAGGCCACCTGCTGGACTTCCTCCTGACTGAACCAGCCCAGGCGCTTCTTGCTGGAGCGCAGGTTGAAGAACAGCTTGCGCTGTGCCTTGGTGGTGGCGATCTTCACGATGCGCCAGTTGCGCAGGATGTATTCGTGGATTTCCGCCTTGATCCAATGCACGGCGAAGGACACCAGGCGCACCCCCATGTCCGGATCGAAGCGGCGCACGGCCTTCATCAGGCCGACGGTGCCTTCCTGGATCAGGTCGTGCTGGGGCAGGCCGTAGCCGTTGTACTGGCGGGCGATGCGCACCACAAAACGCAGGTGCGACAGGATCAGCCCCCTGGCGGCGTTCAGGTCGTTGTCTTGCCGGACGCGCTGGGCCAGGTCGTATTCCTCTTCCTGGGTGAGCACGGGCAGTTGAAAGGCCGCACTGATGTAGGCCTCCATGTTGCCCGTGGGAAGGGCGGCCGGAATGGCAAGGGCTTTGCTCATGCTCGTATTCCTCTGCGTTCACTCAGGTCAAGGCGAATCCCGTGCCGGAAGGACGGCATTCGCCCGGATAGTTTTAGCACTCTAATGGTTGGAGTGCCAGCCCTATATCAGAGTTCCCTGATATTCGGCGTCGCATGTCAGGCGGGCTCGATTGCCGCCAAGTGGCGGCCCACTGCCAGCCAAGCGCCGATCAGCCCCAGCAGGCCACTGCCTAGCAGGACGGTTAGGCTGGCCCGCCAGGACAGACCGGACAATTCAAACTGACTGTCGTACAAGCCGGCGAGTTCCGCGACCGGGCCCTGCAGCGACAGCACGGAAATGCCGATCAGCACCCAGGCGATCAGGCCGCCCATCAGGCCGTACCACAGCCCATCGTACAAAAAAGGCCGTCGGATGAAGGCGTTGGTGGCGCCCACCAGTTTGGTGATCTCGATCTCCGGGCGCCGATTATTGATTTCCAGGCGGATGGTGTTGCCGACGATCAGCAGGACCGCCATGGACAGCAGCCCCGCCAGCACCCAAATGCCGCGTTCGGCGGTACGGGTGATGGCGTGCAGGCGCCGCACCCACTGCAGGTCCAACTGGGCAATATCCACTTCCGGCAGCTTGCCCAGCCGCTCCGCCAAGGTGGCGGCGGCGTCCGGGCCGCTTGCCGACGGCGACGGCTGCAGCAGTAGTACCACCGGGAGCGGGTTTTCGCCGAGCATGTCCAGGGCGTCGCCGAAGCCGGACAGGCGGCGGAATTCGGCCAGGGCCTCGGCGCGACCGATGACGCGGATGGTGCCGATCTCGGGCCAGGTGCCGAGCAAGCGCGCCAACGCCGTGCCGTCGGCCTCGGAGACGTCGGGCTTGAGAAACAGCGACAGGCTGGCCGAGCTGTCCCAGGCACCGGACAGGGTGCGGACGTTGTTCACCAGGGTGTTCATGGCGCCGGGCAGGGCGATGGCGATGCCGATGACGGCGGCGGTCATGAAGGTCGCCAACGGTACCCGCCATAAGCGGCCGAGGCTGGCCAGGGCCACCTGCATATGGCGGATCACCCAGCCGCGGGGATTGAAGCGGCGGTTGAAGCCCGGGCCACGGCCGTTGCGTGCCTTCATGCCGGCGTGTCCCCCACCAGCTTGCCTTGTCTGAGCACCAGGGTCCGCCGGCCCAGGGTCTCGATCAGCGAGATATCGTGGGTAGCGATCAACAAGGTCACGCCCACCTGATTGAACTGCATGAACAGATCCATGATCTCGCGCGACAGCTCCGGGTCCAGGTTGCCGGTCGGCTCGTCCGCCAGGATCACCGGCGGGCGTGTCACCACGGCGCGGGCGATACCCACCCGCTGCTGTTCGCCGCCGGACAGCATCATCGGGTAGACCTTCTCCTTGTTGAGCAGGCCGACCTTGTCCAGCGCGGCGCGCACCTTGCGGCGGATCTCCTGATGCCCGATACCGGCCACCACCAGTGGCAGGGCGATGTTGTCGAACACCGTACGGTCGTGCAGCAGGCGGTGATCTTGAAAGATCATGCCTACTTCGCGGCGGTGATAGGGGATGTCGCGGTTGCTCAGCTTGTTGAGGTTGCGCTCGTTGACCCATACCTGACCGCGGCTGGCACGTTCGAGCAGGCCGATCAGTTTCAGCAGGGTGCTTTTGCCGGCGCCCGAATGACCGGTGAGAAATGCCATCTCGCCGGATTCGATACGGAAACTGGTGCCCGACAGGCCTTCGTGTCCTCCGGGGTAGCGCTTGCTGACGTTGTCGAAATGGATCATGCCCGTCGGGGTCGAGTTCGCGCGTCGCGTCGTTGTTATGTCGTGGCCCGGCAATCGACCGGGTGGGTCGATGTTAACACCACCCCGCCGGGTTTTCCGGGTGCGAACCGTGACCCGGCACGGACTTGTCGACGCGGGGCGCGGCCGGGCGCGGGCCGGCCGGTCGATCAGGCCTCGAATAGCGCTCGGACGAAATCGTCCGGATCGAAGTGTCGCAGGTCTTCGATTCCTTCACCCACGCCGATGAAACGGATCGGCACCTTCACCCTGTCGGCGATGGCGAAGATGATGCCCCCCTTGGCGGTGCCATCCAGCTTGGTGATGGTGATGCCGGTCAAGGGGATGGCCTGATGGAACTGTTCCGCCTGGTTCAGCGCGTTTTGGCCGGTACCGCCGTCCACCACCAGCATCACTTCATGGGGGGCGTCCGGGTCGATCTTCTTCATCACCCGCGCGATCTTCGCCAGCTCTTCCATCAGGTTCGACTTGGTGTGCAGTCGTCCGGCGGTGTCCGCGATCAGCACATCGACGCCACGGGCGGTGGCGGCCTCCAGCGCGTCGAAGATCACCGACGCGGAGTCCGCACCGGTGTGTTGGGCAATTACCGGAACCTTGTTGCGCTCACCCCAGGTCTGCAGCTGTTCCACCGCGGCGGCGCGGAAGGTGTCGCCGGCGGCCAGCATGACCGACTGGCCCTCCTGTTGCAGGCGCTTGGCCAGCTTGCCGATGGTGGTGGTCTTGCCGGCGCCGTTGATGCCGACCATCAGGATCACCTGCGGCTTGCCCGGTGCCGGTTGCCGGACGGGCTTTTCCGCTTGGCCGAGCAGGGCGGCCAGCTGTCCCTTTAGGGCGTCGCTCAGGGCGGCCGGGTCCGCCAGTTCCTTACGTTTCACCTTGGCGGTCAGGTCGTCGATGATGCGCCGGGTGGCCTGCACCCCGACGTCGGCAGTGAGCAGCAGCGTCTCCAGCTCTTCCAGCAGGTCGTCGTTGATCTGCTTGCGGCCCATCACCAGGTCCGCCAGCCCGTCGCTGAAATTCTGCCGAGTGCGACTAAGTCCCGCTTTCAGACGTGCGAACAGCCCCGGGCTTTTTGCCTCGTCCGTCGCTTCCACCTCGGGGGTCTGGGGTTTCTTTTTACCGAATCCGAACATCACGCATCCCTGGGGAACCCGCTGCGGGGCGCCCGGTCAATCAAGCCACAACTTGGACAATAACGGCGGGCTCTGGAAGAATCCTGCGGACCCGGTCACTCGACCGGTGCCGCCTGCGAATGCTAACACCTCGTACGATCAAGCCGCACCCAGCGGTACGGAGCGACAAGGACCCATGAAGAATGCACTGCGCTACATCGCGCTTGGCTTGCTCGGGCTTACTGCCCAGGCCCACGCGCAGGTCACCGAATACCGGCTGGACAACGGTTTGAAGGTGATCGTCAAGGAAGACCATCGGGCGCCGGTGGTGGTTTCCCAGCTCTGGTACAAGATCGGTTCCAGCTACGAATACACCGGCATCACCGGTATTTCGCACGTGCTCGAACACATGATGTTCAAAGGCACCAAGGACGTGCCGGCCGGGGAATTCTCGCGCATCGTCGCGGCCAACGGGGGGCAGGAGAACGCCTTCACCGGTCGTGACTACACCACCTACTTCGAGACCCTGTCCGCCGACCGCCTGGAGATAGCCCTCAAGCTCGAAGCCGACCGCATGGCCAACCTGGTGCTGGATCCGACCGAGGTGAAGAAAGAGACCGAGGTGGTCAAGGAGGAGCGCCGCCTGCGCACCGAGGACAAGCCCACCGGGTTACTGTACGAACAGTTCAATGCCGTGGCATGGCGGGCATCGCCCTATCAAAATCCGGTGATCGGCTGGATGAATGATCTGGATAACCTCAAACTGGCCGATCTGGCTGCGTGGTACCGCCGTTGGTACTCGCCCGGCAATGCCACGCTGGTGATCGCCGGCGACGTTCAGCCTGAACAGGTCAAGGCGCTGGCGGACAAGTATTTCGGGCCGATCCCGCAGGTGGATCTGGCACCGCAAAAACCATTCGTCGAGCCACCACAGGTAGGCATCACCCGGGTGGTGGTGGATGTGCCCGCCAAGCAGCCCTACGTGATGATGGGCTACAAGACGCCGATGGTGGGTAGCGCGGATCAACCCTGGGAGCCCTACGCCCTGACCGTGCTGGCGGCCATTCTGGATGGCGGCGCCAGTGCCCGCCTGAGCAAGGAACTGGTCCGTGACCAGGGAATCGCCGCCTCCGCCGGCGCCGGGTATGACGCCTATTCGCGGCTGCCCGGCATGTTCGTGCTCGATGGCACGCCCACTGCGGACCACGACCTGGGGCAGATCGAATCCGCCTTGCGTCAGCAGATCAAACGCCTGCAGGACGAACCGGTGGATCCGGCCGAACTTCAGCGGGTCATCGCCCAGGCGGTGGCGCAGAAGGTCTACGAAAAGGATTCGCTGTTCTACCAGGCGATGCAGATTGGTCTGCTGGAAACGGTCGGCCTGGACTGGCGGCTGTCCGAGCAGGAGTTGGATCGCATCAAGGCGGTGACGCCTGAACAAATCCAGGCGGTTGCCCGCAAGTATCTGGTGGACGACAACCTGACCGTCGCCGAACTCAAACCCAAGGCGGACACCCGGCCGGAGGACAACAAGGATGCGTAAATCGCTGATCGTCTGGCTAGGCCTGCTGGTGTGGTTGCCCACGGCGACATTGGCCGCACCCAAGATCGAATCCTGGCAAACGCCCAATGGTGCCAAGGTGTTGTTCGTGCCCGCGCCGGGCCTACCCATGGTGGATGTTCGGGTGGTGTTCGACGCGGGCAGCGCCCGCGATGGCGACAAGCCCGGGCTGGCCACGTTTGCCAATGCTGTGCTCAGCGAAGGGGCCGGGGACTGGAATGCCGATCAGCTCGCCGAGGCACTGGAGTCCCATGGCATTCAGATGGGCAATGGTGCCGAGCGCGACATGGCCTGGGTCAGCTTGCGCAGCCTGACGGATCCCGCCGCGCTCACCGTGGCCGTGAACGTGATGGCGAATGTGCTGGCGCGCCCGCACATGGCCGCTGCCGATATCGACCGCATTCGTGGCCAGATGCTGGTGGCGTTGAAGCAGTCCGCCCAGGACCCGGGCACGATTGCGCGTAAGCGTTTCTGGGCAACGCTGTACGGCGATCACCCGTATGGCCATGATCCTGACGGCACCGAGGACGCGCTGCGGCTGATCGACGGTCCGCAACTGTTGGCGTTTCATCAGCGCTATTACGTGGCGAACAATGCCGTGGTCGCCATCGTGGGTGACCTGGATCGGGCCAAGGCGGAAGCCTTGGCGAAAGACGTCACCGCCAAGCTGCCGGCCGGCGAGCACGCGCCGGCGCTGCCTGTGCCGGGCCGGTTCGCTCAGACTGATGCCAGCCAGCGGTTTCCGTCCAGCCAGACCCATGTGCTGATCGGCCAGTTGGGTATGGCCCGCCATGACCCGGACTACTTCCCCTTGTACGTCGGCAACCATGTCCTCGGTGGCAGCGGACTGGTATCCATGCTGGGCGAAGAGGTGCGCAACAAGCGCGGCTTGTCCTACAGCGTGTACAGCTATTTCGCGCCGATGCGTCAGGTTGGCCCGTTTGTGATGGGCGCGCAGACCAGGAACGATCAGGCGGACGAAGCCATCGGGGTGATGCGCGATACCCTCAAGGCCTTCATCGCCAACGGACCGGGCCCGGACGAGCTCAAGGCTGCCAAGCAGAACCTGACCGGCGGTTTTCCGCTCCAGATCGATTCCAACAAGGAAATCGTGCAGTACATCGCCATGATGGGCTTCTACGATCTGCCGTTGGACTGGCTGGACAAGCTGGTGTCGCGTATCGATGCGGTCACCGCCGACCAGGTCAAGGATGCCTTCGCACGCCGTGTTCATCCAGACGACCTGCTGGTGGTGAAAGTGGGCAACGGCGCCGCCGAGCGCGACTGAACGGTGGCGCGCGGGCCGGCCAACCGGGTACGTATCATCGGCGGCGAGTTCGGTGGTCGACGACTCGGTTTTCCCGACCAGCGGGGGCTGCGGCCCACGGCTGATCGGGTGCGCGAGACCCTGTTCAACTGGCTGGCCCCGCATCTGCCGGGGGCCCGGGTGCTGGACCTGTTTGCCGGCAGTGGGGCCCTGGGGCTGGAGGCCTTGTCCCGTGGCGCCGACGCCGTGCTGCTTGTGGAACAACAGCGCGCCGTGGCTCAGAAGCTGCGGGACAATGTGGCTTTGTTGGGTGCCGGAGAGCGGGCGCGGGTGTTCCAGGGCGATGCCAGGCGACTACTGGTGGATGCGCCGGATCGGCCCTTCGACATCATCTTTGTGGATCCGCCTTACGCCGCGGGTCTGCTGGCCGGTATCCTGCCGTTGTTGGCACAGCACGGCTGGCTGGCGCCCGACGCTTGGATCTATCTGGAACAGGACAGTAGTCACGACTGGCCGGATATGCCGCCGGGCTGGCATATCCACCGCGACGGTGTGGGCGGTCAGGCGGCCTTTCGTCTGGCGCACGTCGTGCACGAGTCGGCGTCAGCCTGATACAATATCCGGCTTGTTTCCGAACGGGCTGACATCACGGGAGCGGCCGCATGCGGATCGCCGTATACCCCGGGACCTTCGATCCCATCACCAACGGGCACCAGTATCTGGTCAAGCGCGCCGCGCGGCTGTTTGATCGGGTTGTCGTCGCCGTCGCGCGCCAGACCACCAAGGACACGGTATTCGGCTTGAGCCAGCGCGAGGGCATGGCGCGGGCCGTATTGGCGGACATCGACAATGTCCAGGTCACCAGTTTCAACGGTTTGTTGATGCACTATGCCCGTGAGGTGAACGCCAGTGTGGTCCTGCGCGGTCTGCGGGCGGTGTCGGATTTCGAATATGAATTCCAGCTGGCGGGCATGAACCGCAAGCTGGCGCCGGAGATCGAGACGTTGTTCCTCACGCCGGCTGAGACGTACACCTACATCTCCTCGTCGCTGGTGCGGGAAATTGCACGTCTCGGCGGCGATGTGTCAGAGTTCGTCCATCCCGCGGTGCAACGTGCGCTGCAAGACAAATTCTCTTGATATTTTAATGGTTTAAGCGGTATCCCAGCAGGAGTAGATCATGGCCCTTTTGATTACCGACGAATGCATCAACTGCGACGTTTGCGAGCCCGAGTGCCCGAACGGCGCCATTTATCAGGGTGAAGAGATCTACGAGATCAATCCCGATCTGTGCACCGAGTGCGTGGGACATTACGACACCTCGCAATGCGTCGAAGTGTGTCCGGTCGATTGCATCATCACCGACCCGGACAACGAGGAAACGGAAGGTCAGCTGCGCGCCAAATACGAGAAGATCACCGCTGCCGAAGGCTGATCGGTTGCGCTCCAGCCAAAGGCCGCCCCGATCAGCGGGGCGGCCATTTTTGTCGTCTGGCCGGCTGCTGGGGGCCGGTAGCAGGTGGAGGGCGGTCCCAGCGAACAAGCGCGCTGGCCTCCCATCCGGATTGAGACCGGGACCCAGGCGCCGGCAGGTTGCATTGGCCTAGAGTGTTAGCAATAGGACCGTCACGGGTTCATTATCGCTATGTACCGTTGGTCTGCTCCATACCCGAACCCAGGAGGACGCATGGTCGCGCCACAGTCGTCTGATCCGCAGCAACCAGGTTCCGCGCCACGCCGCGCCGCGGCCGGCCGGCATAGCGCCCCGGCGCAGTTACAGGCCCTGCGCTGTGGATTCCGGCTATTGGACCGGGCGGCACCGGCCCTGGGCAGCCGTCTGGCGTACTGGATGTGGTTTCGTACCCAGCGTTTTCCCGAGTCCCGCCGCGAGCAGGGCTACCGGGCCAAGGCGCAGCGTCGGCTCTGCACGTTCGAGGGACAGCCGTTGGCCACCTACAGCTGGGGGGAAGGGCCGGTGGTCCTGCTGGGCCACGGTTGGAATGGCCGCGCCACCCAGCTGTGGGCGTTCGTCGACCCGCTGGTCGCCGCCGGTTTCCGGGTGGTGGCGTTCGACATGCCGGCGCACGGCCAGTCTCCGGGTAGCCGCACCGACCTCTATCGCATGGCCGCGGCGCTCGCCTACGTGGCAGACCTATACGGCCCATTGCACGGTGCCATAGCGCACTCATTGGGTGGTGCGGCCTTGATGATGGACTTGACTCAGGGGCTACAGGTGCAGCGTGTGGCCTGCATCAGTCCCCCGTCGCACACGGACTGGATGGTGGACAGCTACGCCGATGCCTTGGCGCTGAGTGATCGCATCACCACTGGTCTGCGTACGCGTTTTGAACGCGACTACGGGGATGCGGTGTGGCATGAGACGTCGGCGGCCGAGAATGCGAAAACGCTGACTGTCGACGCCTTGTTGATCCATGACCGTGACGACCGGGAGGTGCCGTGGCAACAAGCGCAGGCGATCAACGACAATTGGCCGCGCTCCCGGCTGATGCTGACGTCTTCCCTGGGGCATCGGCGGATCCTGCGCGATCAGCAGGTCATCGAAGCTGTGGTGAATTTCCTGGCCCAAGGGAACGGTGCAGAGGTCGGTAGCCATTAACGAGACTCGGTGGGTGCCCCCAATCGACAAAAATGATCGTGTATAAATAAATTATTATTGAATTACGATAATAAATGGCTAGGATTCCGAGTTAGTCCTTTCGTCTCGGAGTCCATGCTCATGAAACTTCCCGTACGATTCGCCGCATATTGCTCTACCCTCCTGCTTGCTGTCTCAGGCCATGCCCGGACCGGATCGGGGCAAGACCCTTCAGAGGAGCGAACCATCAGCCTGGGCGTCGGATTGCCCGCCATGATCGCGCTTCACGGCTACGCCGGCATAGCGGTCGGGGCGCAGCCGGACTACGAAGGTGCCGGGGATTACTCGGTGGTGGCGCAGCCCTTGGTCGATCTCGAACAAGCCGGGCTGGGCTTTATTCGTGGCGCCACCGTGAATCCGAACGACGGGTATGGGAGCGCGGGGTGGCATGCGTTGAATCTGGTTCATAGTGTGCGAGGCAGGCAGGTATTTCGGCTGTCGGTGGGGCCGATGGTTCGCTTCAACCGTGGTCGGGATGCGGATGATCACGCCGATCTGGCCGGTTTGGGTGATATCGATGACAGCGTCGGCGCAGGCGGATTCGTGGCGGCGAGGCTTGGCGAATGGCGCACCATGCTCAGCGCGGTGTCGCAGGATGCGGGGAACGCAGGTGACGGCCTGCCAGTCAGCCTGCAGACCGCATATCAGGTGCGTGTCGGTCCGCGTTTGACCGTCGCGCCTGGTGCCTATGTGACGTGGGTGGACGACGTGTTGGCCGAAGGCTATTACGGTGTTACCGCGACCCAGGCGGCCCGCAGCGGTCTCCCGAGATACGATGCCAAGGCCGGAGTGAAAGACGCCGGACTGGTGCTTGGCCTGCACTATGGCGTGTCCCGGCACCTGTCACTGCGCGGTGAAGTGGGCTACCAACGTCTGCTCGGAGATGCCGCTGACAGCCCGATTGTTTCGCCGCTTGGGGAGCGCGATCAGTACCGGGCATTGTTGGGGGTGGTGTATGAGTTCTGAGTATCGTGAGGAAGCGATGATGCGAAACGACCTTGCCCGAATCCGGCGTGCCAGTGGGATCTACCGGCGAATACTGTCGGCCCTTATCCCTGTCGTACCGGCCGCCGTGATTGTTTGCTGGGCGTTATTCAATCAGCTGCCGGAAGGCTTCAGGGCAGATCTTCCGGCCGCGCCGGTCGGCGTGTTGCACCCGATCCAGATCGTCTTGGCAATTCTGATTACAAGTCTACCCGCGGCGGTGGGGTTGTTCGCACTGATGACCTTGCGGTCGCTCTGTGGCTTGTATGCCCAGGGCGCAATCTTTACCGCCGCCAACGTGACCTGCTATCGCCGCTTGGGGTACGCATTGCTCGCCTGGGTGACGGCGGGCGTGTTTTATACGCCGCTGATCAGTGCCGTGTTGACGTATGCCAACGGGACGGGGCAGCGCATGCTGGTATTGAACCTGGGTGTCTCGGACCTGAGTACCCTGATCATCGGAGGTGTGGTTCTGATGGTTGCCTGGGTGATGGATTAAGCTGCACGATGAACAAGCACTGACGATCTAGGTTTTGGTTAATGGCGATTGTGGTCAATCTTGATGTGATGCTGGCGAAGCGCAAGATGAAATCCAACGAACTGGCGCAGCTTATCGGTATCACCGAGCAGAATCTGTCCATTCTGAAGACGGGTAAGGCCAAGGCGATTCGTCTGACCACGCTGGACGCGATTTGTGCCGCGTTGGATTGCCAGCCCGGGGACCTGCTGGAATTTCGGCCGTGATAGGACGCCTTGGGGGGATGAGGGCGAGATCGGGCCGGCTAAGCGGGTGGCGCGCTACTCTTCGCTGCCTTGCATAAAATTCCGCCGCCACCAGTCCTTGATGCCGTCGACCGGGTTCGGTTCCGCGGCGGCGGGGCGCGCCGCCGTCTGTTGCGCCGCCGGGGGGGGTGTTTCGTTCCGCGCCAGCATGGTCTCCGCCCTGCTCAGGGTCTGCTGCAGGCCAGGGTGGCCCGGGTCTATGTTCAGACCGCGACGGGCCAGGCGCTGTGCGCGAACGGGTTCCCCCTGGTCCAAGGCGCGATTGGCCATTCCTTGATAGCGGGCGACGATGCGTTCTATGCCGGCCTTGGCGGTGGGGTGGTCAGGCGCGGTTTCCAACACCTGTTTGTAGTATCGCAGCGCGTTGTCGTCAGCCGGCAAGGTCAGCCGGTTTTGCTGGAACGCGGTCTCCGCGCTGGCAAGCCAGTCGGCGATCGGGTTGGCGGGTGCCGCCGGGGCGGCCGGCTCGACCTGTTCGGGCGGGGCGGCCGGGGTTTCCGGGGTGATGACGGGGATGGGCGTCGCTGCCGGGGGTTCCAGTGGCGGCGCCAACGCGGCCGGTTCGGCGACGGCGTCGGCGGTGCTGGCGATGGCCGGGGTAGGCGCCGGGGGTGACGCAGGCCACAAGGCAAAGGTAGTGATCAGTACCACCAGCAAGAGTGCCACACTGGCCAGCGCAAAGGCCGGCGCCTGCCAGAATACCGGCGGACGTTCCGGGTTGGCGAGGCGCAGGCCGCGGATGAAGCCGAGCAGCTCCGCTGCTGAGCCGAAGCGGCCTTCGGGCTCCTTGGCCATCATGCGGTCGATCAGGGGTTGGTAGGCGGCCAGATGCTCTGGCAGCGTCGGTACCGGCTGGTTGATGTGCGCGACAATGGTCTGGACGTGGGAGTTTTCGCTGAACGGCTTATCGCCGGTGAGCATCTCGAAGCACACCACGCCCAGGCTGTAGATGTCGCTGCGCCCGTCGATGGGTTGGCCGGTGGCTTGTTCCGGGCTCAAATAGTAGGGGCTGCCCAGCGCGGTGCCGTCCAGGGTCAGTTGCTGGTCGCGATCCAGCTGCTTGGCGATACCGAAGTCGGTGAGTTTCGGCGTGCCATCGGCGTGGAACAGGATGTTGGCCGGTTTGACGTCACGGTGGACGATCCCCCGGTCGTGCAGGAACGCCAGGCAGGCGGCCAGATGCTCGACGATGTCCAGCGCCGTGCTCAGGCGCAGGCCCCGCTCGATGCGCTCGGTCAGTGAGCCGCCGTCCAGGTATTCCATTGCCAGGTAGTGATGGTCACCGACCCGACCCACATCGAACAGGGTGTTGATGTGGCGGTGGCTGAGACCGGCGATCAGTTCGCCTTCAGCGAGAAAGCGGGCCGACTGTTCGACATTGTCGAGCTTGTCCAGCACCTTCAAGGCGACGGTGCGGCCTACCGAATTCTGGGTTGCCAGATACACGGAAGCTGTCGCCCCTTCGGCGATAAGCCGCTGGAGCGTGTAACCGGGTATGTTCAACCCGGTGGGACGGTCAAGCCTTGAAGACCGTTCGACGGCAGTAGCGGAGTGCAAGTCCACGTATGACGACCCTGTCATTGTCCTGGAGCGCGGTCGGTTCGGTGATCCGCGCGTCGTTGACCATCACTTTGCCACGTCTGTGGGGAATCAGGTAGATGCCGTCCTCCCGCGGTTCCGTTCGCGCGGCGATCCGAGGCGCCGGCCAGCGGCCCGCGTGCAGGTCGCAGTCCTTGCCGCGACCGATGGTCACCGGTGCACGGTCGACCATCTGCTTTGGCTCGTGGTCGGCGGAATCCGCCGGCGTCAGGTAGCTGCGCGTGAGGCGTTGTTTAAGTGCCGCCAGATCGCCCAGGTTGTGGATATCCACCGCCATGGTGCGTTCCTGTTCCGGCTCGCCGACACGCGGCCCGGCACCGTCCTCCTCGCCTTGCGGCTTGGCCGACGTCATGAATTTTAGCTGATGATTGAAGATCTGTATCTCGTCCCAGTACTTCAGGTTGTGTTCGCTGACCTTGGTACCGTTGACGTAGACCCCGTTCGCGCTGTTCTCGTCGATGATCACATAGTGCTTTCCGTGCCTTTCGATACGGGCGTGGTACTTGGAAACGCCGGCGTCGGGCAGGGTGACGACATTGTCATCGGCGCGGCCGATGGTCAGGGGTTGATCAGATATCTCCCACTGCTGCTTCAGGGTATTCCCCGTGTAAAGCCGGATATAGGGCATGAACTCCTCGGTGCTCGATGTTCGATTCTTGTTATAGCGGTGGCTGTAGTCGCCCCCTTGAGATCACTATATACCTGGATTTTCGGCGCGATGTGCGTAGTGGGCGCACACTTTCACAACACGGACCGCAGTACTTGCCCAGTTGGCGTTGTCAGTCGCCGTAATCGACGGTGTCGCTGGCGCACGTCGGCCAGGTCGTCCGGGGCCAGATCGGCGGCACGGGCCTCCGACCACAGCAGGTCGCCATGGTGCGCCAGGGCGGCCAGCCGATCGCGCCGATGGGTCAGCCCCGCCAGGCGTCCCAGCGACTCGAGCAGACGGATGACCACCGGCACATTGCCGCGGGCGTATTGACGTAAGGGGGCATAAGTGCTCTTGAGCAGCGCGTCGAAGTGTCGTGATCGAATCAGCAGGCGCGCCGTGCCCTGATCGTCGCATACCACGGATCCCGGCAGCTCGTCGTCGACCGCATGGGAGAACGCCAGGCTGAACCAGTCGATGCAGGTGATGGCGGTCCCGGGATCGTTGATGCCCGGCGACAGGGCGCGGGCCGCCAGTTGGATGAGCTGGGTGATGGCGTACTCGGGGTCCTGGACAGGTGTACGGATTGGGCCGGTGACCACGGCGTCGTTGATCGTGTCCAGCGCCGCGTCGACCGGATCGCCGTCGACGCCGTAAAGCCGCGCGATGTCCAGTCCGGGTACCGTGAAGTCGCCTGCCCGTACCCTGAGCAAGAGTTGATAATCGTGTTTCGCGCACCAGTTGCGTAGTCCGTCCAGGTCCACGCTCTGGACGTAACCGTTGTCCCGGGCCGCCACGGCAAGCCCGCGTTTGGTGCGGGCGACACGGCGCCAGGCAAGGGTGTCGGTCACACGTGGTAGCGGCGCGGAGGCGGCGACCTCGTCGCGCAGCGCGCCCTGCAATTGCGTGCCGATACGCTGCACGATCTGATCCGCTTGCAGGTCGGTTGCGGTGCGGTGGATGAACTGGATGAATGCCATCAGTGCCGCCAGCGATAGGGTCAGCGCGGTGAGGACGGTGAGCTGTAATTTGCCTTCCGGCGGCTGGCCGATAAGCACCACCAGGGTGTAGATGAAGGTGCTCAGAAACAGACCCAGACTGATCTTGCTGGTTTTGTCCTCCAGAAAATTGCGTAGGATTTTCGGACCGTATTGGCCCGATGTGAGGGTCAGAGCCACCATGGTCACCGAGAAGCCCACGCCGCCCACGCTGATCACCGAACCGGCGATGACGCCCAGGACTTGACGGGCGGAGCCGACGTCCAGCCCGAAACTGCCCAGTCCGGCGACCCCGGCCGGCAGCGTCCGGTCGAGCCAAATCGTCAGAATCGCCAGCGGGATTGCCAGCACGCACATCCCCAGGGGAATGACCCAGATGCTGGTGTCCATGTGTTCGCGTAGATAGGCCAGGCGGCTGAACATCGTTCGCTCCTTGTTCCTGTGTCGACACTCGGGACTGCTCTAGGGAAGCGCTGAATAAGTCCATCCTGGACTTCTCAGCGCACGCTGCGCTGCAAACGCGGTTTGCAACTTGATTCAAAATCAGTCGCTTGCAGCGACCGATTTTGGCGGCACCTCCCTGTGCCGCGGAAGCTCTGAATTTTTCAGAGCT
>JASBTJ010000057.1 GCA_030148485.1 Gammaproteobacteria bacterium
GGTAGCCCGGAAGCGGCGAGTGTCCGCGCCACGTCGTCGACGAATTCCGGTTGTTGCAACTGCCGTGCGGACAGGTTTACCGCCATGCGTAGGTCGCGTGCGTGACGCCCGCGCAGCGTTGCACCGTAGCGGCAGGCTTGCTCCAGTACCCATTGACCGATTGACTGGATCAGCCCGGTTTCCTCCAGTACCGGTATGAAAATATCAGGCGGGATATAGCGGTCTTGCGGCTTGAACCGCAACAGTGCCTCGGCGCCGATCAGCTTTCCGCTGCGCAGACACACCTGGGGTTGGTAGTGCAGGCTGAAGTGGCCGCGTTCGAGGCCGTTCCGCAGTTGACTCTCAAGCATCAGTCGCAGGCGTGCGGCCTGATTCAACTCTTCGGTAAAGAAGTGGTAACGTCCGCGGCCGCGCCGTTTGGCCAGGTACATGGCAGCGTCGGCGTTCTTCAACAATTCGGCGGCACCCGAGGCATCTTGCGGATAACGGGTGATCCCCAAGCTGGCCGACACATAGGCCTGTTGCTTTGCCAGGGTGAAAGGCTGCTGCATGGTATCGATGATCTTTTGCGCAACCTGGATGATGCCGTTCTCGTCGGTGAACTGTTCGACAATGACGGCGAACTCGTCGCCACCGAGCCGGGCCGGCGTGTCGCTGTCGCGCAGGCACAGGCGCAGTCGATCCCCCACCTGTTGCAGCAGCTCGTCGCCCATATGGTGCCCCAGCGCGTCGTTGACCGATTTGAAATGGTCGAGATCGAAGAACAGCAGGGCCAACGAACTGTCCGTGCGGGTGGCGCGGCTGATGGCATGGTTCAGCCGATCCCGGAACAGTGTGCGGTTGGGCAGGCCGGTGAGCGGGTCGTAGTTGACCAGCAGGGTGGCCTGTTCCGCCGGACGCCCGATGTTGCGGTCGAGCAGCCAGAACAGGCCGAGGGTGATCAGGCTGCCGGATAGCACCAGCAACAACAGGTGGCGTTCGTCCTGTCGGGATTCGCGTGCGAGGGCCTGCTTGCGCTGTCGGTTTTCCCATCCGGCGAAGTCCTCCAGTGCATCGAATAGATGCTTGGCCAGGCCGCTGAGGCGTCGGGCAGACACGAGCGAATTTGGGTTGCCGTCGGCAATCGCATGCACGGCATCGATCATGCCGTCATAGGCCTGGTCGAAGTCGGCCAACAGCCGCACGGCCTCGGGCTTCGTGCCGAGATGGCTGCGCAACCGGGCGAGATGCATACGTGCATGCATTTGCAGTGCGTCGAACTCGGCGATGTCGGGTTTGTCTGCGCCCGGCGCCGGTAACAGCCGGATCAGCCCGGCGCCCGCCTGCAAGGTCAGGCTGAGGTCGTGCAGTGCGTCGCTGATGTCGTTGCTGGCCTCGCTGGCGGCGGCCACCCGGGTGAGGCTGTCGCGGTGAACCGACAGGGTGTAACTGCCCAGCAGGGTGAGCAATGTCAAGGTGCCGAGAAACAGCAGCCAAAGCCGACGGCGGATGTTCACGCGCATGGGACCCGTAGGCCCGACCGAAACGGCAGGGCCCGAGGTGGCCGTTTGCCGCTGCGCAATATCCTCATGAAGCGCGGGCAAATAGAAGGATGTAGCATTGCATGCCCGCTTGGCATGACCTGGAACTCCGGTTCGTAACGGTGACTCGACTGCTTACGCCTGCCTGAATCGGCCGAATTCCCTCGGTCTTTAAAAGCCGGTGGTTCGGACATGCCGGGATGGATGCCGTCAAACGGTGGTCATCGTGGTAGCCAAAGCAGTGCCGGTTCGTCCTGTTCCAACAGTGTTTGCTTGATCACCACGCTGCTATGGGCCGTTTGCCAGCGCAGCACGGCCTTGTCCGGTGGCGCGCCGGACGGGGTCGGGTCACCGAGCTGCCGTACCAGTTGCGCCAGCAATTGGTCATGATAGATCGACCGATAGGCCAGCTTGAGCGCGGTGGCATGATTGGCGCCAAAGAACACCGTGACATAGTGGGCCGGCAAGCCGTTGAAGGTGCCGATGGCGGCGACACATAGCCGTTGGCCGAACGGACTGGCCTGATCCCGACAATGCCATTCATGGTCGGGGAATACCCGCTTCAACTCCGTTTCGGTGAGCTGACCATCCATGGCCTTGAGGTTGATCTCGATGGCCGGTTCGCCGGCGATGTGCAACAGCACGCTGTCCACACGACGTTGCCCGTCGGCGGTGAGGGTCAGCCAGTACAGCGGCGCGATGACCGCGATCAGCGCGAACACGGTCTTGTGGAATCGGTTCAGGGTCATGGGTGACTCGGGCAGCGGCGGCGCGGCTGCGCCGCCGCGATACAAGGGGCAGTGATCAGCGGTTTTCGCGGTTGTCGATCAGGTTGTCCACCACACCCGGGTCCGCCAAGGTGGAGGTGTCGCCCAGGGTGTCGATCTCGTTGGCGGCGATCTTGCGCAGAATCCGGCGCATGATCTTGCCGGAACGGGTCTTGGGCAGCCCGGGTGCCCACTGGATGATGTTCACCTTGGCAATCGGGCCGATTTCCTTGCGTACCAGCTGGATCAGCTCGGCCTTCAGTTCATCGTCGCCTTGCAGGCCGGCCATCAGGGTGACATAGGCGTAGATGCCTTGACCGGTGATCGGGTGCGGATAACCCACCACGGCGGCCTCGGCCACTTTCGGGTGCAACACCAGCGCCGATTCGATCTCGGCGGTGCCCAAGCGGTGACCGGAGACGTTCAGTACGTCGTCCACCCGTCCGGTGATCCAGTAGTAGCCGTCCTCGTCCCGGCGCGCGCCATCGCCGGAGAAGTAGTAGCCGGGGTACAGGGCGAAATAGGTTTCATAAAAGCGCTTGTGGTCGCCGTAGACGCTGCGCATCTGCGACGGCCAGGGAAACTTCATGGCCAGGTTGCCGGCGGCCGGGTTGCCTTCGATCTCCTTGCCCTGGTCGTCCAGCAGGACCGGTTGCACGCCAAAGAACGGCAAGGTGGCCGAACCGGGCTTGAGCGGGGTGGCGCCGGGCAGCGGGGTGATCATGTGGGCGCCGGTCTCGGTCTGCCACCAGGTATCCACGATGGGGCAGCGGCCGTCCCCCACCACCTTGTGGTACCACGTCCAGGCCTCGGGGTTGATGGGTTCGCCCACGGTGCCCAACAGGCGCAGGCTGGACCGCTTGGTGTTTTTCACGAACTCGTCGCCCTGGGCCATCAGGGCGCGGATGGCGGTCGGCGCGGTGTAGAAGCTGGCGACCTTGTGCTTGTCGATGATCTGCCAGAAGCGGCCGGCATCCGGGTAGGTGGGCACGCCCTCGAACATCAGGCTGACGGCGCCGTTGGTCAGCGGGCCATAGACGATATAGCTGTGACCGGTGACCCAGCCGATGTCGGCGGTGCACCAGTAGACCTCGCCGTCCTGGTAGTCGAACACGTACTTGTGGGTCATGGCCGCCTGCAGCAGATAGCCGCCGGTGGTGTGCAGTACGCCCTTGGGTTTGCCTGTCGAGCCGGAGGTGTAGAGGATGAACAGCGGGTCCTCGGCATCCATCTGCTCGGGCTCGCAGATCGGGTCGGCGGCGGCGATGGCGTCGTGGTACCAGAGGTCGCGCCCCTCGGTCCATGCCACCGGTTCGCCGCCGCGCTTGACCACGATGTTGGTATGCACGTTGGGGCAACGGGCCAAGGCCTTGTCGGCGGCGGCCTTGAGCGGCAGCTTCTTGCCGACGCGAATGGACTGGTCGGCGGTGATCAGGCACTGGCAGTCCGAATCCAGGATGCGGTCGGCAAGGGCGTCCGGCGAGAAGGCGGAGAACACGATGGAGTGCACCGCGCCGATGCGGGTGCAGGCGAGCATGGCGACCACCGCCTCGGGGATCATCGGCATGTAGATGGATACCCGGTCGCCTTTCTTGACGCCCCGATCCTTGAGCACGTTGGCAAAGCGGTTCACGTCCGCGTGCAGTTCCTTGTAGGTGACCGGCTTGCTTTCGCTGGGGTCATCGCCTTCCCACAGGATGGCGGTCTGGTCGCCGCGGGTCTCCAGGTGACGGTCCAGGCAGTTGACGCTGACATTCAACTTGCCACCCTTGAACCATTCGATGTGCAGGTCGTCCTTGTCGAAGGACCAGTCGAGGGTCTTGTCCCAGTCGGAAAACCAGCTCAGCTCGGACTTTGCCATGTCGCCCCAGAAGCCTTCGGGGTTGTCCACCGAGCGCTGGTACATGCGCTGGTACTGCTCGGCGTTGACGTGGGCCTGGGCGGCGAAGTCCGCGGGGACGTCGTAGACCTTCACTTCGGACATGGGTCTCTCCTCAAATCGTTAACAATGTCGGTTTGCCGAGGGCGGCCGAGCGTTGGCGAATTCCGCCAGCATGGCAAGTTCGGGCGGGACGCTCAAGTGGCCGGCCTCAGTGCATCAGTACCTGACCCAGGCGCAAGTCGCCGTCGGGCTGGATGTCGGCGGCCAACGCCAGAAACAGTTCGGCGGTGGCCAGGGCGTCGCTGAGGGCGTTATGGGCCCGGTAGCGAGGCAGTCGGTAATAGCTGCGCAGGTTGAACAGGCGCAGGCTGGTGCCGGCGACAAACTGGTTGCGGTTGCGCATCAGGCGTTGCGCCAACGCCTGGGTATCGATGGTCGGGACCACCAGCGGCGCACCGTAAAGCCGTTGGCAGGCCGTGCTCAGGAAGCCCTGTTCCACCCAGGCGTGATGGGCCAGCAGGATGCCGCCTTGCAACCGCTGAAGAATCTCCGGAATAACCTGTGCGAGGGGTAGTCCGGCACGGCATCGATCATCGGTTATCTGATGGATGACGGCGCTGTCCTGCGGCATCGGCGTGTCGGCGCGCAGCACCTGGTACAACGCCGTTTCGAGCAGCACCGCCATATCGACGATTTCCACCAGGCCGATGCTGACGATATGGTCCTTGATCGGATCCAGCCCCGTGGCTTCGATGTCGAGCGCAATCAGTCGCGCGTTACGGGCCAGGCGTGTGCGCTCCGGCCAGGGCTGCGCCAACAGGTCGTGCAGCGGTCCGGGCCGCACCTGCCTCAGCGCGCGCTGGCGTGCCCGTTCGGGACCGGTGAATCGGTCGAGCCAACTCACCGCAAGCGCCCCGTCTGGTAACGGGTTTCCAGCAGTTCCTGCATGCCGCGGATGACCTTGAAGGTGTCTTTCAGATAGTCGCGTTCCAGTTCCGACAGGTCACCGGGTGGGACGAAATTGTCCGCCGGTATGCCGCGGCGGATCTGCGCCGCCTGGTGCCGGATACGCAGCAGGGCGATGAACTCGTGGGCGTCGAGCAGGTTGTCGGCCATCTCCCGGCCCAGGGCGCCGGCGTCGCGGCAGGCGATCAGGCGCTCGCGCGTGTTCACGGCGCCGATGCCCGCGGACAACGCCAGCAGGCGGGCGATATCGGTGATGGGCACGATGCCGCGATGCTTCAGGTCCAGGGTGTCGTCGTGTTCGCCGTCATGCACCAGTACGAAGGTGCGGAAAAAGCCGAGTGGCGGGCGGTGGGTCAAGGCATTGGCCGCCAGATGGGCGATGAAGATCCGGTTGTCCCGACTGCGCGGCAGCACGTGGGATTGCAGATCGCTGAACAAGGCACGGTCGCCGTGGACCACGCGCAGGTCGAAGAAGATGCTGGCCAGCATCAGCGCCTTGGGTTCGGGTCGATCGATCCAGCGGTCGAAGTGACGTCGCCAGCCGGACAGTGGTTGGCACCAGTCGGGGTTGGTCGCCATGGCATTGCCCGGGCAGTAGACGAAGCCGCAGGCGTCGAGTCCGTCGCTGACCTGGCGGGCCAGGGCGCTGAAATAGCCGTCGTGACTTGCCGGGTCGTAAGCATCCGACAGCAGCAGGGCGTTGTCCTGGTCGGAATGGGATGTCTGCTCGCGGCGCGCCTGGGAGCCGCCGGCCAGCCAGGCGTAAGCGATGGGCGCGGGTCCCAGATCCGCTTCGGCGAGCGCGATCAGGCGTCGGGTGAGGGCGTCGGTGATGGCGCAGATGGCATCGCCGATCTGTTGGGCGCTGGCACCGCTGCCGGCGAGTTGGCGCTGCAGGTCCGGCAGCTGGGCACTGATCTCGGCCAGTCGCGCCAGCGACTCGGCCTTGGCGATATCGGCGACCAGATAGGCGCTGTTGCCGCTTTGATAGCGGGTCAGGTCGGTGGCGGTCACCATACCCACGGGTTGGCCGTTCGCCAGCACCGGCAGGTGATGGATCTGCAGGCGGGACATCAGATTGATCGCGTCGATGATCAGCGTCTGGGGGGTGATGGTGGTCGGGTCCGGCGTCATGATGCGGGCAACAGGTGCATTCGGGTCCAGGCCTTCAGCGACACAGCGGTGGCGGATGTCGCGGTCGGTCAACACCCCGAGCAATCGCTCCTGGTCCATCACCAAGGCCGACGAGAGGCGTTGTGCGGTCATACGCTGTGCGGCGCTGCGGATGCTGTCGTCTGGCCCGATTCGTACGGCGTCGCGCGCCGGAAGCTGCGCAATCGGCAGCGTCAGGCTGGCGAGCACGCTGCCGTCTTCGTTGCGAGTGTCCGCCACCGCCTGTCGCAGTCGCTGGCGCAGCGAGTCGCTCAGATAGGCGCCGAAATCCGGATGCGTCTCGCCCAGACGCTTGATCGTGTCGCAGGGCAACAGATAGAGCAGGCTGTCTTCTTCGGCGTGGGCACGGCCGCGTGGTCCCAGTGTCACCAACTGGCAGGCGTCGGTGTACAGCTCCCCTTCGGCCAGCTTGCCGGTGAGGCGACCGTCCAGGGCGTGGCAGGCGATGGCGCCACTGCGCACCACATACAGGAAGCTGCCGTCCACGTCCGTCGGCGGGAAGTCACGGCCGCGGCGCAGATAGCGCACCTGGATTGATCGCGGCAGGCTGTTCAACTGGGCGTCGGGCAATCGGTCGAAGGGCGGACGGGCAGCGAGAAAATCGCGGATTTCGATCAGTTCGATTTCCATGCCGGATTGCTCGTCGATAGGGCGGTGGTTGGCAAGCGTCTTGGACCTTGGCCGTCGAAGCGGCCGACGTCCAAGTGGCCTGACGGGTCACTTGGAAAACAGGCCCCGCCGAGGCGGGGCCTGCGGTTACTACCCCAGCTTAATGGCCGGTGGCGACGCCCGCACCCTTGGGTACGCGCACGTCTTCCACCAGATGCTGGATATGTGCAGGCGGCGGCGCGGTCAACTTGGAAGCGACGATGGCCACCACGAAGTTGATCAACGCGCCCACGGCACCGAAGGACTCGGGCTGAATCCCGAACAGCCAGTAGTCCACCGTGTTGGGCAGGTTGGCGGTACCCGGGATGAAGAACCAGCCCTTGTACACAAAGATGTATACCAGGGTGGTCAGCAGACCGGTCAGCATCCCCAACACGGCGCCGGTGCGGTTAACCCGCTTGTTGAAGATGCCCATCATCAATGCCGGGAAGATGGACGATGCCGCCAGGCCAAAGGCCAATGCCACCACCTGGGCGGCGAAGCCTGGCGGATTCATGCCCAGATACCCGGCCACGGCGATGGCGCCGGCCATGGCGATACGGCCGGCCATCAGCTCGTTTTTCTCCGAGATGTTGGGCATGAACACGCCCTTCAACAGGTCATGGGAAATGGCCGAGGAAATGGCCAGCAACAATCCGGCCGCGGTGGACAGTGCCGCCGCCAGACCACCGGCCACCACCAGGGCGATGACCCAGTTGGGGAGATTGGCGATCTCCGGGTTGGCTAGCACCATGATGTCCCGGTCGACCTTGGTCATCTCGTTGCCTTTCCAGCCGAACGCCTCGGCCTTGGCTGCGAAGGTCTCGTTGGCATCGTTGTAGTACTGGATGCGCCCGTCGCCGTTCTTGTCCTCCCACTTGAGCAGACCGGTGGTGTTCCAGTTGGTCATCCACTGGGGCACCTTGGCGATCTCCAGGTTGGCGGTGGGCTCGCCCACCGGGCCGTGCTGGATGGTGTTCATCAGGTTCAGGCGTGCCATGGAACCCACCGCCGGGGCGGTGGTGTACAGGATGGCGATGAACACCAGGGCCCAACCCGCGGACGCCCGCGCATCACGTACCTTGGGCACCGTGAAGAAGCGGATGATGACGTGCGGTAGCCCGGCGGTGCCGATCATCAGCGACAGGGTCAACAGCACCATGTTCAAGGTGCTGCCTTTCTGCTCGGTGTAGGCGGCAAAGCCCAGCTCGGTGACGACCTGGTCCAACTTGTCCAACATATAGGTGCCGGAGCCGTCGCCCATGGTGCTCACCAGGCCCAGCTGTGGGATCGGATTGCCGGTGATGTTCATCGAAATGAACACGGCTGGCACCGTGTAGGCGAAGATTAATACGCAGTACTGGGCGATCTGGGTGTAGGTGATGCCCTTCATGCCGCCCAGCACCGCATAGACGAACACGATGGCCATGCCGAACAGCACGCCGGTTTCCGCTTCCACTTCCAGGAAGCGGCCGAATGCCACGCCAACGCCCTTCATCTGGCCGATGACATAGGTGATGGAGGCGACGATCAGGCAGATCACCGCCACGATGCGGGCGGTCTGCGAGTAATAACGCTCGCCGATGAACTCGGGCACGGTGAACTTGCCGAACTTGCGCAGATAGGGCGCCAGCAGCATCGCCAGCAGCACATAGCCGCCGGTCCAGCCCATCAGGTAGACGGAGGCGTCATAGCCTTTGAAGGCGATCAGTCCGGCCATGGAGATGAAGGAGGCGGCGGACATCCAGTCGGCGCCGGTGGCCATGCCGTTGGCGATGGGATGCACGCCCTTGCCGGCGACGTAGAACTCGCCGGTGGTGCCGGCGCGGGCCCAGATCGCTATGGCGATGTACAGCACGAAGGTCGCGGTGACGACCCCGTAGGTCCACAGTTGTAGATCAGTCATGATGGGTCGGCTCCTCAGTCTTCATGCACGTCGTATTTACGGTCCAGTGCATTCATCTTTCTGGCATACACGAAGATGAGGATCAGGAACGTATAAATGGATCCCTGCTGGGCAAACCAGAAACCGAGCCCGGCACCGCCGATCTTGATGGTGTTGAGGGGCTCGACCAGGATGATGCCGAACAGGTAGGAGGCGACGAACCATATGACCAGCAGGATGGACACCAGGCGGATATTCTCCCGCCAATAGGCTGCGGCTGGATTGCTCATGTCACGATCACTCCACGGTTTTGAATGAGTTGTTCCAGGGGCGGTGCGGCGGGTCCCGAGCGGCTGGACGCGGGGTGGCCGTCGACGCGCGTGGGTCACTAGCCCCTGGCTGGGCGCCGTACCCATCTTGGGTGTGGGCTACAGCGCGGCGATTGTGTCGGTGGTTTCACTAAAAAGTCAAAATAAACAGTATGTTATCGCTGATTTTCGGGTGAGCTAAGCTGGTCTTTCCGGGGTGTTAGGTAACGTGCCATGGTTGATGCTGTTACCAATGGTAACGAAAGTGTTTCCCCGGGTAGCGGCCTGCTACAGCGTGCGTCGGGTCGGTGCCGTTGGCGGCCTGGGTCAGCCCAGGCGATGTGTATCGCGGCGGGGACGTCCGAGCCGACTAGCGCTTGCCCTTCTTGGCGCGGGGCAGGCCGAAGCGTTGACGCCGCTCCCACAGTGCCTTGCGGCTGATGCCGAGGCGGCGCGCCAGTTCGGTCTCGGTCAGGCTATCCTGGTGTTCCATCACGAACTGGCGGAAATAGTCTTCCAGCGACAGTTCGGCGGCCGTGTCGGCGGTGCGCCGGACCAGGGATTCCAGACCCAGCTGATCGGCGCCGATGCTGCCGCCTTCGCAGAGGATCGCCGCCCGCTCCAGGGAGTTTTCCAGCTCACGTACATTGCCGGGCCACGGGTGCTGTCGTATCCGCTTCAGTGCTCTGGTATCCAGCGTCATGGCCGGTTTATTGAGCTGCCGGCAGACCTTGTCCAGCAGATATCCGGCCAAACGGCCGATGTCGTCGCCGCGCTCGCGCAGCGGCGGCAACGACAGTTCCACCACCCGTAGACGGAAATACAGGTCATCCCGAAACGCGCCGCTGGCGACGTCACGCTTGAGTGCCTGGTGGGTGGCCGCCACCACCCGCACGTCCACCCTGCGGCTGCGTTCGGCGCCCAGGCGTCGCACCTCACCGTCCTGCAGCACCCGCAACAGCCGTGCCTGGGCGTTGAGCGGCAGTTCACCGACCTCATCCAGGAACAGGGTGCCGCCCTCGGCGCTTTCCACCAGCCCCTGGCGTGATTGGTCGGCACCGGCGAAGGCGCCGGGCTCATGGCCGAACAACTCGGACTCGATGAGCTGTTCCGCGATGGCGGCGCAGTTGACGGTGACAAAGGGACCGTCCGCACGGCGGCTGCGGGCGTGGATGGCGCGTGCGGCCAGTTCCTTGCCGGTGCCGGACTCGCCCAGGATCAACACCGTGGCATCGGTGGGCGCCACCTTGGCGAGTCGCGTGAAGGCGTCCTGCATGGCCGGGCAGCTGCCGATCATGCCGTCCACCGGATAGTGATTGTCGAGCACCGTTTGCATGGCGGCTTGGGTGCGTGCCTGTTTGTGCCGGTCGAGAATCCTGCCCACCAGCAGCAACAGTTCGTCGTGGTCGAAGGGCTTGGGGATGTAATCCACCGCACCGGCTTTCATGGCCTCCACGGCGGAGCGAACGCTGGCGTAGCTGGTCATCAGCAGTACCGGGACCTGCCCGGCCAGTTCGATGAGCGCCGTGCCCGGCTGACCGGGCAGGCGCACGTCGCTGAGGATCAGGTGGAAGTCGTGCAGCGGGTGCTCGGCGCGTGCCTGCTCGACGGAGTCGGCCTCGGCGACGGCATAGCCGTTGCGTTCGAGCAGGCGCCGCAGGGCGCGGCGGATCACCGCTTCGTCTTCGACGATGAGGATGTGTTGCATGTCAGGCCTCGTTCAGCAGGGGCAGGGTGACACTGACACGGGTGCCGCCCCCGTTTTCCGCATGCAGCGCGATGTCGCCGCCATGGTCGAGCACGATCTTCTGCGCCAGCGCCAGTCCCAGTCCGGTGCCTTCGCCGCTGGGCTTGGTGGTGACGAAGGGATCGAAGATGGCGGCTTTCAGATCCTCCGGCACTCCGCCGCCCTGGTCGACGATATGCACGGTGACCCGCTCGGCGTTGGTCTCACCGCGCAGCTGTATGCGACCGCCGGTGGGCGATGCGTCACCGGCATTGGTGAGCAGATTGACGAATACCTGGCCCAGACGTTGACGGTCGCCGGCCACCTTCAGGCCGGGGGCGCAATCGGCGTCGATATGGAGCTGTTTGTGCTTGTGGGTGAGGGTGACCAGCTTCAGCGCGTCTTCGAGCACATCGCACAGTCGCACCGTCTCCATGCAGTGGCTTTCGCCGCTGCGACTGAAATTCATCAGCGCCCGCACGATGCTGGTGATACGGCGGGTCTGCACCAGGATGTCGTCGATGCTCTCGCGGATCACCGTCGGGTCGGTTTCGTGGCGCAGGTTCTGGGCCAACGACGCGATCCCCGTGACCGGATTGCCGATCTCATGCGCCACACCCGCGGCGAGGCGTCCGATGGAGGCCAACCGGTCGCTGTGCGCCAGTTCGGCCTCCAGGGTTTCGATGTCGGTCAGGTCTTCCACCAGGATCACCAGTCCCGGTGGCGTACCGGGTGACTGCAGGCCGGGTCCGGGCTCCACGATACGCGCCTTGTGCAGATTGAAGCAGTGCCGGCGGCCGTGCATCTGTACATCCAAGCGGTGTGTGTGGGCATCCGCCGCGCGGGCGAAACCGCTCAGCACATCGCGCCAGGGTTGCGGCAAGGCATCCAACCCTGCTCCCCTTGCCTGGCTGCCGCCCACGCCCGACAGCATCTCCATGGCCAGGTTCCAGATGACGATCTGGTGATCGTGGGTCAGCGTGCAAACGCCAAGCGGCAGATCCAGCAGGATCTGGCGATGATAGCGTTGCAGCTTGTCCAACTCGGCATGCAGGCCGTCGAGTTGCGAGCGCGACGCCTCCAGGCGATCTTCCACATAGCGGACCGAATCCGCCAGCGCGGTCTTGGCGTCTGCGTCCAGTTCCAGGCGGCTGGCGACGATCATGTGCGCCATTTGCGGGCCGAGCAGGCCGGACAGATTGCGTTCGATGCGTTCCCGCAGTCGGCGCAGTTCCGACGGTCGGGATTCGTCCATGGTCATGCCCAGGTCCCAGAGGGCCTGACGGACCTCCTTGTCGGCGGCCTCGCGCCCAATGGTGTCGGCCAACTGGGTGCGAAAGGCATCGGGCGAGCGGGCCGCTACCACACCGGACAAGGGCAGGGTGTTCTCGGTACAGCAGGCGCGGGCGGCGGACTGTTCCCCGGGCGACTGACGGGTGAGCAGCGAGACGCCGACAAACAGCAGGCTATTGAGCGCCAGCGTCCAGAAGGTGGCGAAGGTCCATTGGTCCAGCCCGGCGCTTTCTCGCCAGCGGGTCAGGCCGTCGTCCGCCGCGACAATACCGGATGACGTCAGAATCGGCACCAACAATGTCAACGTCCACATCACCATCCCTGCCAGCAGTCCGCTGATGAAGCCGGCCCGCGTGGCGCGGCGCCAGTACAGCAGCCCCACGACGCCGGGCAGGAACTGCGCCACGGCCACGAACGAGATCAGCCCCAGTTGTACCAGCCCATGGGTATGTTCGAGCAATGCGTAGAACCCGAACCCGGCGGCGATGATCAGGCCGATCAACAGGCGACGGCCCCACAGCAGCCAGCGGTAGATATTCAGGTTCAGATCCGGGTAGCTGGCCGGCAGCAGCAGGTGGTTCAGGCTCATCGACGCCAGCGCCAGGGTGGTGACGATTACCATGGCGCTGGCCGCCGACACGCCACCGACAAAGGCGAGCACCGGTAGCCACGCCGGACCGTCGAGCAGGGTCAATCCCAGTACGTAGTAATCCGGGTCCACCGTCAGTCCTTGCTGCTGTCCTGCCCAGAGCACCAGGGGGATGGGCAGATTCAGCAGCAACAGAAACAGCGGGAAGGCCCAGCTGGCGGTGTTCAGGTTGCGCGCCTGCAGGTTTTCGGCAAAGGCCATGTGGAACTGGCGCGGCAGCAGAAAGGCGGCGGCGAAGGCCAACAACAGCAGCGTCTGCCAGGGGCCGCTGCGCAGGGGTTCGTAGAGCGATTCCACTGCCTCGGGGTGCGCGACCAACCATCGGTTCAGACCGTCCATGCCGTCGAATACGCCGAACAGGGCGAACAGCCCCACCGACACCAGGGCGATGAGCTTGACCAGCGACTCGAAGGCGATGGCCGCCACCAGGCCGCGGTGCTTCTCGCGGGGCGACACATGCCGGGCGCCGAACAGTACGGCAAACAGGAACAATGCCACGCAGAACCCCAGCGCCAGCAAGTGGGGTGGGGTCTCGTCGGTGACCACATGCAGCGACTCGGTGACCGCCCGGATCTGCAGCGCGATATAGGGCAGGGTGCCCACCAGCATGAACAGCGTGACCAGTACGCCGGCCAGTTGGCTGCGGTAGCGAAAGGCGAACAGATCGGCCAAGGAGCCAAGTTGGTACTCGTGGCTCAGGCGCAGGATGGGCTTGAGCAACACTGGCGCCATCACGAAGGCCAGGGTCACGCCCAGGTAGATGGTCAGGTATTGATAGCCGTTGGTCGCGGCGAAGCCGACGCTGCCGTAATAGCTCCATGAGGTGGCGTACACACCCAGCGACAAGGCATAGGTGAGCGGGTGCGATACCCAGTGTGCGGGAACCAGGCCGCGGTCCGTGGCGTGGGCGATGAGGAACAGCACCACCAGATAGACCAGCCCGGCGCCGACCAGCAGCAGCGGGTCAGCGGTCATCGTCGTTATCGCGTTGCCCGCGGTTCAGCCAGGCGGCGAGCAGGATCAGACCGAACCACAACAGGTAGGGCAGATACCACGCCGGGGTGGCACCCAGGGACCAGCTCACCGTGGGCTCGGCGAACAGCACCAAGGTCAACACGGTCAACAGCACGGCGCGGTCGCGGCGGTGGTTGGGGGTGGAACGACGCATGATCGGGCACGTTACCAGTTGCTACCAAAGGTAACAATCCAGGGGTGTGTTGGGGACACGCCCGCCATTTGGCTATAGTGCCTGCAGAACAACAAGCCGCCATCCCCGCAGGAGACGCAATGAACCCCGAAAAGGTCGTATTTGGCTTTTTTATCGTCTTGGCCCTGACGCTCAACTTCGGATTTTTCGTCGGCGAGATCGACGATCCCAATCATCACCATGTGTACGAGCTGTTTGCCGTGCTTGTGGTCAATCTGATCGCCACGGTGCTCAAGTTCGGTGATCGCAGCCAGATGGGCGCGGTGCTGCTGGCCACCAGTCTGGTGGCGATGCTGCAATTGATCGGCGCCGCCTTGGTCTGGACCTATGCCGTGCACGCCAGCGACGTGGGGCTGACGCCAACGGTTACCGCCAGCATCGTGTCGCTGTCCGGTGGCGCCATGCTGGCGAACGTCATCTCGGTGGTGCTGCTGGTGATCGAAACCGTGATGCTGCGCCGCTGACGGCGGCGGTCGTCCGATGGACAACATCATTTTTCTGATCCTGCGTCGCATGCGTCAGCCGCTGCTGACGCTGGTGGTGGTCTACGCGGTGGCGGTGCTGGGGCTGACGCTGATCCCCGGCCGCGACGGTGCCGGTGATGTGACGTACATGAGCATCTTCCACGCCATGTACTTCATCAGCTACACCGCCACCACCATCGGTTTCGGCGAGATCCCTTATCCCTTCACCGACGCCCAGCGGATGTGGGTGATCTTTGCGCTGTACGCCTCGGTGATCGCGTGGATCTACGCCATCGGTACCCTGTTGGCGCTGATCCAGGACCGGACCTTCCAGAACGCCATACAGGAGCGGCGATTCGCCCATCGCATCCGGCGTATGCGTGAGCCGTTCTATCTGGTCTGCGGCTACGGCGAGACCGGGCGCGATCTGGTGCGTGCCCTGACCGAGCGCGGCTATCACGCGGTGGTCATCGACAATAATGAACACCGCGTCAACCTGATTCAGCTACAGAATCTGCGCGAGGCCGTGCCCGCCCTGCATGGCGACGCGCAGCGGCCTGTTCACCTGCGCGAGGCCGGCCTGGAACACCCTTTGTGCGAGGGGGTGGTGGCCCTGACCAACGACAACAAGGTCAACCTGAAGATCGCCATCACCGCCAAATTGCTGCATCGCAAGCTGCGCGTGATCTGCCGGGCCGATTCCCACGACATCGAAGCGAACATGGCGTCCTTCGGCACCGACTACATCATCGACCCCTTCGATACCTTTGCCACCCACCTGTCCACGGCCCTCAACTCGCCCTGCCTGTACCTGCTGCATAGCTGGTTGACCGGGGTCGCCGATTCGGCGCTCACCGAGCCGGTCTACCCGCCCAAGGACGGCCACTGGATCATTTGTGGTTATGGACGTCTGGGCAAGGCGATTCACCAACGACTGCGCCAGGAAGGCATCAAGGCGGTGGTGGTGGAGGCCACGCCGGGCGCGACCGGCGCCCCGCCGGAAGGTTGCGTGATCGGCCGCGGCACCGAGGCGGACACCCTGCTGGAGGCCGGTATCGAGCAGGCCCGGGGCCTGGTGGCAGGCACCGACGACGACGCCAACAACCTGTCCATCATCATGACCGCTCGGGATCTCAAGGCCGATCTGTTCGTGATCGCGCGCCAGAATCTGGAGGACAACCGCGAGCTGTTCGACCGGGTGGGTGCCGACATGATGATGAGTCAGGGGCTGCTCATCGCCAACAAGATCCGGGTGCTGCTGGCCACGCCGATGCTGTACGAATTCGTCAACCTGGCCAAATATCACACCGACGATTGGGCCTGCGAGCTGGTCAGTCGCATCAGCGCCCTGGTGCAGGACCGCGTCCCCGGTATCTGCGAGATCGTGATCGACGACACCCAGGCCTGGGCGGTGTCTCAAAGTCTGGCGCGGGGCGAGCATATCGATCTGGCCACCTTGATGCGCGACCCCTGGTGTCCGGAGCGCAATCTGCAAGCCATCGTATTGATGCGCCGGCGCGGCGACGACCGGATCGCCCTGCCGCCGGACGACGAACGCCTGCGTGTCGGCGACAAATTGCTGCTGTGCGGCCATCCCGCCGCCTTTGATCGCATGTCCTGGACGCTCAATCACGCCCACACGTTGAACTTCCTGCGCACCGGCTATAGCGGCCCGGACGGTTGGGTGTGGCGTAAGCTGGCAGCATGGCGTGGGGCGGACGGCGGCCGTTGAATCCGCCGGCGGGGACATCCGCTACACTCAGGATGGGTCGGTTGCGCGCGGTGCTGTCGCTGGTATCGTGGGTGGCGTCGGTAGGTATATTCGTAGCTTCATTGCAATCCGGAGGTGCCATGTACAAGTCCCTGTTCTGGCTGTTGTGCGGTCTGTGGGTTTCTTCTGCCGCCGTTGCGGCAAGCGAGCATGACAGCGCTTCAGCTGTCGACCCCGCCATGGCGCGCGAGATGGTGCGCGCCAGCATTCAAGCCTTCCCGCTGGCGGAGGACGTCAGCATCGACGACGCCATCGCTTCGATGAAGCTGCGCGCCAACATGCTCAACTTCAAGATGGTTGCCGATCTGCCCCTGTCGGAGCAGGTCAAGGCGCTGGGTCAGGACTCCAAGCGGATGCAGATCCTGGCCTTTTGCGACGCCTTGATCGCCAAGAAGATGGTGGAGTACGACATCATCTTTGCCGGATTCCTGCCCTGTCGTATCGCGGTGGTTGAAGACAAGAACGGCAAGGGTTGGATCGTCACCACCAACATGGACATGATGCTGCACGCGGTGGACCTGCCGGACGACCTGAAGCCCATGGCGCAGAAGGTACGCGACAGCATCTACAGCATCGTCGATGCCGGGGTGAACGGCGATCTTTAGGAAAGCGCTGGATAAGTCCATCCTGGACTGTTCAGCGCACGCTGCGCTGCAAACGCGGTTTGCCGCTTGCTTCAAAATCGGTCACTTGCTGTGACCGATTTTGGCGGCACCTCCCTGTGCCGCGACCTCTGATTGTCTCAGAACTTCCCTAGCTGGATGCCGGGCAGGCAGTGCGGTCGACGATGTCCCCCGCCTGACAGGCCGGGCCCAGCGCAAAACGCTGCCCGGGTCGGGCGACGCGATAGCCGAGTTTTGCCATGTAGTCGCCGGCTTGGCGCGATTCATAGTGATACAGCACCAGCCGGGCCAACAGCTCCGGTTTGTAGCTGCGGGCGAGATCGTCCACCCCGGTGTGGGACGGGTTGCCTTTGAGGGCGCAATCGTGGAACACCGCCTCGCCATGGCAGGCGAAGTGATTCAGTACCTCGGGGATCGGGCAGGTATCCCCGGTGAACAGAAAACGGCCCGACAGCGACAGGCCGTAGGCCGCCTGGAATTCGTGATGGCGAACCGGGAACACGTGCAGGCGCAGCCCCGCGTGCCAGAACCGTTCGCCGACCGGTATCAGCTGGAATGCGTCCCAGAAGTTGGCCCCGCCCTCGGCCAGCACATTGGGATAGTCACCGACCCGTTTGTGCAACAGGTCCACCAGCTTGACCGGCACGAACAGCTTGACCGGCTGCCATGGCTGTTCGCTGAACCACAGTTTGTAGAACAGGTTTTCCAGGCCGCCGATGTGATCCATGTGGGCGTGGGTGATGAAGATCGCCTGGGGAGTGGCCCCGGCATAACTGTGCGCGAACTGACGCACCGTATCCGGTCCGCAGTCGATGGCCAGCAGCGGCGCGCCGTCGCGTTCCAGTACGGCTGAGGCGCAACCGAGGTCCATGGATTGGGCGTTGCCGGTACCCAGAAAGTGGAGTGAGAGATGGTCTTGCATGATCGCGTCAGGCGGTGGGCGTAAGGGTGGTTTGCGGGCCAGGGGCGCGCAGCATAGAGCCTGCCGGGTGGTTGTGTCATGTGTGTGACGCCGGCTTGCGTCCCGTCAATCGCCAACGCATCCGGATGTGCCAGACTACAAGCGATGATCTGTCGCCAGGATGACACGCAGACGTGTGTTTCCGCTGTTCGGACAACCTGTTATGGCGGATTTTTCCGATATGCCAGCGGGCGCCTGGGTGCGCCCGGCCTGCCCATGTTGACCGCCGCCGCACCATTACGCGGTGGCTTGCTGGTGATGGTGCTCGCCTTGCTCCCGTTCGCGGCCGATGCCCAGCGCTGGGTGCTGGTAGACACCGATGCCTTGACACTGACCGTGATGGACGACGAGCGGCCTCTACTGACCCTGCACGACGTGTCCATCGGTCGTTACGGCGCCAGTCGGGACAAGCGACGTGGCGACAATACCACCCCGCTGGGGCGGTTTCGCATCACCCGCATCGATCGCCAGGCCGAATTTCATCGTTTCATCGGGCTTAGTTATCCTGACCCGGCGCGGGCGCGGGCGGCGCTGCGCGATGGCATCATCGACGCCGACCAGCATCGTGCCATCGTGGCGGCCCATCAGCGCCGTGAAGCGCCGCCGCAGAACACTCCGTTGGGCGGTCATATCGGTATCCATGGTCTGGGGCGTGCGGACCCCGAACTGCACCAGGCCATGAATTGGACGAAAGGTTGCGTGGCTCTCACCGACGCCCAGGTCGACACGCTACTGTTGTGGGTGGACGTCGGCATGATGGTGGAAGTCCGGTGACCTGACCGTTGGAGCGGGGCCTGACAGCCCCGGGTATTCGTTACTGCATCAGCAACAAGGAGCAATCCATGAAGACCACAGCAATCAAGATATTGGCGCTGGTGGCCGCGAGCGGCCTGCTGTTCGGTTGCGCCACCGCCCAACAGCCGGACCTCAGTGGCGAGCTCGCCCAGGTGCGCGCCATCGCCGAACGGGCGGCGGCGGATGCGGCGGCCGCCAAGGCCGACGCCGCCGACGCGCAGGCCAAAGCCAATGCCGCCATGGATGCGGCGAACAGCGCCAAGGCCAAGTCCGACGAAACCGACGCCAAGATCGATCGCATGTTCAAGAAGTCGATGTACAAATAACGCGGCAACACCCATCCCGCCCCGTGAGTCGGGCGGGGTGGACCCGGATTGGCTATGGACGGCGGCTCATGGCAGCCAGGAGCTGCCGATGGGTCGTCCTTCCTGTCCGGGTTTGGATACCGCCACCGGAATCCCCCGTGCCTGTGCCACCGCCTCGCGCAGCGCGCGGCCGTCCAATACGGCCGGCCGCCGGGCCAGCTGTGCGTACACCCGCTCCAGGGTGAAGCGCAGCAGATCGGCCTTGGCGGTGTCGTCCTCGTCCAGCGGCGGATGGACCTCCACGTACAACACGCCGTTCTCCCAGCCGGTCTTCACCGGCTGGTTCACGATCTGCACCGGCGTGCCCACCGGCACCCGCCCGAACAGTTCTTCGATATCCTCCGGCAGCAGTCGCACGCAACCATGGGTGACCCGCATCCCAACCCCGTAGGGTTTGTTGGTGCCATGGATCAGGTAACCCGGCAGGCCCAGTCGCAGCGCATAGGCGCCCAGCGGGTTGTCCGGTCCCGGCGGTACCACCTTGGGTACGCTATGCCCCGCCGCGGCCGCCTCCTGCTTGACCGATGCGGGTGGATGCCAGCTGGGATCACGCTGCTTGCGCACCACCCGGGTTTCGCCCAGCGGCGTCTTCCAATCCATACGGCCGACGCTGGCCGGATAGGTGTCCACCACCGCCGGGCCGCCGTCCGTCGCGGCCCGGAAGTGGTAGATGCGCAGCTCCGGCAGGTTCAGCACCAACCCCTGTCGCCTCGCGTCGGGCAGGATGAAGTGCGTCGGTATCCACACCGGCTCGCCGTCCTTCGGCAACCAGCGGTCCACCTCCGGATTGGCGATGCGGATCTCCTCCTGCCCCAGGTCATGAGCACGGGCGATATCCAGCAAGGTCTCGTCCCGGCTGGCCTTGGTCAGCTGCGAGTAACCGATCAGGTCATCGCCCGGCGTGGGCATGGCATAGGTGGCGGCCTTGGCCGCACCGCTCAAGCACCACACAACCGGGAGCAACAACAGCAAGCGTGCGAGAGGGTGCCTCATCGTCGCAAAACTACGTCAGTGCTCAGTAGCTGGCAATGTGGGCAACTCATGAGTCAATGGCGTGAATCAATGGGTGGCCCCATAAATTTTAAGCTGTCCCGCCCAAGGGGCAGTCAACATCTTGGCGAACAACAAATACAGTGCATCCACCGTTTGGCGGAATTGCCATGGACTCAACAGCCGATTCCGACCGACGGCCTGAATCCATGCCGTTACGTCAGCGGGACCGTGCGCAGCGAGCCGGCGACCTTTGTGGGCCTCGATATAGGCCTCTACCCGCTTGCGATACCAGGGCCTGGAACGCTCCGGAATCCGATATTTTTCAAGCACCTGTAGGTAGGTTTGCCAAAAGCGGACAATCCGCGCATCCTCTGTAAAGACCCTTCGCCATCGCTCGTTCCCTCCATCCTTGGTAGGATCTAGCCAGCTAGAGAACAAACGTAGAGCAAACGCGCGTGATATTGCAATACTACCGCCGGCTTCATATCACGACGTTTGTGCCGGCTTCTTAATCATCTGTTGTGCAGGTAAAACCTGCGGTCAGGTGTGAATCGGTGGGCCGCTGATGCGGCGCAAGTGAAGTGCGGTATCCTGCTGGTGGGCCGCGAAGCCAATCCAGAGGAAGAAAGGTTGGTCAGAACGCGAAAACACGGAGCATCTTTCTTGGCTGTGGCGCCTGATGGCGCTGGCCTCTCGCTGCCAGGTTCCTTCTTGGCGGC